>JAFUJS010000025.1 GCA_017468115.1 Clostridia bacterium
ATATCCTCAGGTGGGAGAATTCTTGATACAACACCCTTGTTACCGTGACGACCAGCCATCTTATCGCCTACGGAGATCTTTCTCTTCTGAGCGATATAAACCTTAACTACCTTGTGTACGCCCGGAGACAGCTCATCACCATTTTCACGTGAGAATACCTTAACGTCAACTACAATACCATTTTCGCCGTTCTTTACACGAAGTGATGTATCTCTTACATCTCTTGCTCTTTCAGCGAAAATAGCACGAAGAAGGTTGTCCTCCGGTGTATGCTCGGTCTCACCCTTAGGTGTAACCTTACCAACAAGTATATCTGAAACCTTAACCTCTGTACCGATTCTGATAATACCATTTTCGTCAAGGTTCTTAAGCGCTTCTTCACTTACGTTGTGAATTTCACGAGTAATGTCCTCGGCACCAAGCTTTGTATCTCTTGCCTCGATAGTCTTTTCCTCAATGTGAATAGAGGTATAAACGTCATTACGAACAAGGTTTTCGTTAAGCAAAACTGCGTCCTCGTAGTTATAGCCTTCCCATGTCATAAATCCGATAAGAGCATTCTTACCAAGAGAGATTTCGCCATTAGCGGTAGCCGGACCGTCTGCGATAACCTGTCCAGCCTCAACCTGCTCACCAACAACTACAATTGGTGTTTGGTTAATGCAGGTTTCCTGGTTGGAGCGCTTGAACTTAACAAGCTCATATCTGTCCTTAAGACCTCTTTCGTTCTTAATGATGATATGTGTAGCGTCAACCTTTTCTACAACACCTGCTTCCTTTGCGAGTACAACTACGCCGGAGTCAACTGCTGCCTTATATTCCATACCCGTACCAACGATTGGAGAGTCGGTCTTGAGTAGTGGAACTGCCTGCTTCTGCATGTTTGATCCCATGAGCGCACGAGCGTTGTCGTCGTTCTCAATAAACGGAATCATTGCGGTTGCAACAGATACAACCATCTTAGGAGAAACGTCCATGTAGCTAACTCTTGAGGAGTCAGTTTCCAAAATTTCGTTCTTTTCACGAACAATGATCTTGTTCTTTACAAAGCGCTTGTTCTCATCAAGCTCCTCATAAGCTTGAGCAATAACGTGTCCGTCCTCTTCCTCTGCAGTAAGGTATACTACCTCGTCGGTAACAACGCCATCAATAACCTTGCGGTATGGAGCCTTAATGAAGCCATACTTATCAATAATACCATAGGTTGAAAGTGAAGAAATAAGACCGATGTTTGGTCCTTCAGGTGTTTCAACAGGACACATTCTACCATAGTGAGTATAGTGTACGTCACGAACCTCAAAGGCTGCTCTTTCTCTTGTCAAGCCGCCAGGACCGAGAGCTGAGATACGGCGCTTATGTGTAAGCTCTGCAAGTGGGTTGTTCTGGTCCATAAACTGTGAAAGCGGGGATGAACCAAAGAATTCTCTCATAGCAGATGCGATTGGTTTAATATTTACAAGAGTCTTAGGAGAAAGCTCTTCCATATCTTGAGTTTTGATTCTGTCACGAATGATTTTTTCCATACGGGACATACCGATGCGAAGCTGATTTTGGAGAAGCTCACCAACGCAACGGAGACGACGATTACCAAGGTGGTCGATATCGTCACGCTTACCAATGTTGTAGTAAAGACCTACAAGGTAAGCCATAGAAGCAAGAATATCTTCTCTTGTCAGGTGTCTTGGGCAAAGCTCTTCAGTACTGTACTTAATCTTTTCAAGAACAGCCTCTCTATCGCCGCCACATTCAGCAATGATAGTTTGAAGCGCCTCGTAGTTAAGTCTTTCGCTTACACCATAGTCCTCAAGACCTTCTCTCCAGTTCTCACCAAGCAAATACTTAGGGTCAACTGTACCGTTACCGAAAATCTTAAGCTCAACAGGGTTGCCTGTATCTCTGTCAATGGTGTTAACGTATACTTCGTTTACACAGTTAGATTCGATAAGCTCGATATCGTCCTTGTCAATAACCTTACCGATTTGACAAATAACCTCACCTGTAAGGTTACTTATAACATCACGGGAAAGTGTAAGTCCAAGAATACGCTTGGAAATAGCAAGCTTTTCGTTGAACTTATATCTACCAACGGAATAGATATCATATCTCTTGCCGTCGAAATAGAAGTTATTAAGAAGCATTCTGGCATTCTCAACGATTGCAGGGTCGCCAGGACGGAGTCTTCTGTAAATCTCCTTAAGAGCCTCTTCCTCAATGGAAGTATTGAACTCAAGAGCTAGATTTGCGCTTTCGTCCTTAAGCAGGGTTGGTTTCAAGAACTTCTCGCCAAAAATCTCCTTAAGTGCCTCTTCGGACTCAACACCAAGAGCGCGCGCAAGAAGAGTAACAGGCATTTTCCTGTTTCTGTCCATCTTTACATAAAAAGCATTGCTGGAATCAGTTTCATACTCAAGCCAAGCGCCACGATATGGGATAACCTGAGTTGAGAATATATGAGAACCAACTTTGTCAATCTCAAAACTGTAGTACATACCAGGAGAACGCATAATTTGTGAAACAATAACACGCTCTTTACCATGGATGATGAATGTGCCGTTTTCTGTCATGAGTGGGAACTCACACATAAATACATCATCTTCCTTAACCTCGCCGGTTTGCTCATTAGAAAGACGAACCTTAGCACGCAAAGCCGCAGAATAGTCTACGCCTCTGATTTTGCACTCCTCTGCAGGATACTTAGGATTGTCTACATCAAGCGTGTGTGAAACAAACTCAATGCAAATACCACCATCAGGATCTCTGATTGGAGACACCTCATGAAGGACGTCAGCAATTCCCTTCTCCAAGAACCACTCATAGGACTCCTTCTGAACAGCGATTAGGTTTGGCATGTCACAAAGCTCGCTAATCTTAGCGAAGTTCATTCTCGTGTTTTTGCCAAGTTTTTGTTCTTTGACCATAAACTTTTACTCCTACTTCCCTTTTATAATATAATATAAAAGTATATTTTAGAAAAATATTTGTGCAGTTAAAGATTATAACATCAATGAACAGGTTCGTCAATAGTTATTTTAAAATTTTTCTAAAAAAGTTTATTGTTTACAATTAATTTTCTATAAATTTACAATTAATTCAAATGTAAAATTTTTGTGAACATTTTTTGGCACTAATTCTCTGCTTAAATAAAATGTAAATTATGTGTAACATTTGAAGAAAAATTTTTTTCTTTTTTATTAAAAAGGTATTGATTTTTCAAAAATAATGTGCTAATATATATAACTGTACGAACAGGATATTCGGAGCACCCTCTCAGGCAACGGATAGCATCTGTCGGATTATAATATTACAAGGAGGACATTTCTGTGCCTAATATCAAATCTGCTAAGAAGCGTGTTAAGGTTATCGCTACTAAGACCCTTCGTAACAAGATGCTCAAATCTCAGCTCAACACTGCTATTAAGAAGTTCAAGGCTGCTGTTGAAAGTGGAGACAAGGAAGCTGCTCAAGTTGCTTATGTAGCTGCTGTAAAGAGAGTTGATAAAGCTGTTGCTCAAGGTATTCTTCATAAGAATAATGCAGCTCACAAGAAGAGCCAGTTCACACTTATGTACAATAAGATGGCGTAAGTCTTTATATTACGAGCTTTGTTTAACCCGCAAGGCTCGTTTTTTTACTTACTTCTCTGTTATACTTGACTTTTTTAGTATTTTTAGATATAATTTACTTATATTAAGTGTCTAGGAGTTTTATTATGAGTGAAGCTATATATGTGTCTACAACAAGAAACGACCATATCGTTTATTCCAATAGAGTTGTGCTGGGCGATGCTGTTATTGCGCGCTCTGCTATTGTTAAGCTCCTTTGGGTTGAGCCGTCCGCTTATCCCGGAATGCTCAAAATATTCTATGGCAATAATTCTGTTGCAGAAATTGCAATAAACAAAGAAAACAAAACCGATTATATGCTTTTCAAGGAATCTATTGAAGAGATTTTAATTTAAATAAAAAAAGAACCGTTTGAAAACGGTTCTTTTTGTTTTATTAGTCGTCGATATAAGGCATAAGAGCCATAAAACGTGCACGCTTAATAGCCTTTGTAAGCTCGCCCTGGTGGTGAGCACAAGTGCCTGTAATTCTTCTTGGAAGAATCTTTGCACGCTCTGTAACATACTTTCTCAAACGAGCAGTATCTTTATAATCTATATGACCAATCTTCTCAGCACAGAAAGCACAAACCTTCTTCTTCTTGCGCATCATCTGACGAGCAGGACGTGCTGGAGCAACCTGTTCTTTTTCAACGGTTACGTTGTTATCCATATTAGTATCCTCCTATAAAATTCTGTTCTCTATTAGAACGGTAAATCGTCGTCGCCTTGAACTTCCTCAAACTTAGGAGCAGCAGGTGTTTGGAACGCAGGCTCTTCAAAGCCGCCTACACCCTCTGTCTTAGAATCAACAAAGAAAGCCTCCTCAGCAACAACCTCGGTAGCATAACGCTTGTTGTTTTGCTGATCATTCCAAGTTCTTGTCTGGATAGAGCCTGAAATACAAATAGAGCTACCCTTCTTAAAATACTTGCAAATGAAATCAGCTGTCTGTCTCCATGCAACACAGTTGATAAAATCAGCCTGTGCATCCTTTCCCTTGCGGTTAACTGCAATTGAGAAGGTTGTTACGGAAACGCCTTGTGGTGTTTGCTTAAGCTCGGGGTCAGCAGTGAGTCTACCGCCCAAAATTGCTTTGTTAAGATTTAAGTTTGCCATTTTGAATTGCCCCTTTCTTAAAGCTTACGCTTCTTTCTTTGTCTTTTTGTCATCGATGTGGCGAATTACAATTGAACGAAGGATATATTCGTTAATACCGAACAAACGCTCAAGCTCAGCAGTAAATGCGCCCTCGCTCTTAAAGTTTACAAGAACATAGTAACCCTCGGTCTTGTAGTTGATTGGGTATGCAAGCTTGCGCTTACCCCATTCGTCTACTGAATCGATGGTGCCGTTCTCTGCGATAAGAGCTGTGAACTTTTCAACAGTTGCCTTAACATCTTCCTCAGAAATTGTTGCGTCAACTACGAACAAAGTTTCATAAGAGTTCATAACCTTTTCCATCTTTCTTACCTCCTGTGGACTTAATGACCGTTAGCTAATGAATTTCTAACGGTAGGAGCGAGTATTAGACATACTCGTTCTGCGTTATTTTAACACAGAAAACCCCGGTTGTCAACAAGTTTTTTAAAAAATTTATTTTTTAGTTGAATTAGAAATAAATATATGTTAAAATTAATTAACTTAATTGTTTGGAGATTACAATGAAAAAGGTAGATATATATACTGACGGCTCTTGCCGTTCAAATCCCGGTCCCGGTGGCTGGGGCGCTGTCCTTGTTTATCGAGGCGTTGAAAAGGAGCTTTGCGGTGGCGAGGCCTCTACAACAAACAACCGTATGGAGCTTACTGCTGTTATAAAGGCGTTACAGGCTCTTAAGGAAAGCTGCGAAATTACCCTTACCTCTGATTCCAAGTATGTGCTTGATGCTCTTTCCTTGGGCTGGGCTGAGGCGTGGCAAAAAAATAATTGGAGAAAGGCTGACAGGTCCACTGCCCTAAATACTGACCTTTGGGAAATACTATTAAACGAGGTCAAAAAGCACTCAATAACCTACATTTGGGTTAAGGGACATAATGGTCATCCTTATAACGAAAGATGCGATAAAATGGCACAGGATGAGTCTGCTAAATTCATTTCAGAGGGTGTGTAGTACCTCTACTATATAATAATGTAGAGTTTTTCAAAAAAGCGAGGCAATTTTCTCGCTTTTTTAATTTATAAAAAAACGCAACGGGTTTTCCGTTGCGTTTTATTTTTAATTATGCGTTTGGCTTGCCGGCAATAATGTCGTTATAGAGTCTCTTTACATCGGTAGGAACGTTTGCGCCAGAGTCAACAAGGTGCTTTACAACCTCATAAACGCTTATCATACCGTTTTCATTTTCGTCTATATCGGTAAGATCAACCTCACATTCCTCGTAAACAATGCCTCTGAAGTTCATAAGTCTAACCTTTGTTGTGATTGTGAATTCATCGTATACGGAGGAAGGATCCAATACTACTGAGAATTCACCATCTGAGGTCATCTTAACCTCTTCAGAATTTGCGTATTTACCATATGTTTCGATTGTCTTTGTTTCGCCGTCTGCATTTGTGATATAAGTAATTACTCTTACGTCACATTCGTAAAGGAGATCCTCGTCCTGAAGTGCCTCAAGGTTAAGGTCGTATGTAAGTCTAAGACCGATAAAATCGGTAGATCTTACGCTTATATCAACAAAGCTAATAAGCTCCTCGGAAATATCCTTAACAGGAATTTCTTCCTTAATCTCTACTCCGCCCTTCTCAGCGTCATAAGCGCCACAAACTGAGCACTCCCAAGACTTTTCACCCGGTGCAGTATAGCTTGGCTCATAGTTAATAACCCACTCGTGTGCGTGTTTACCGGTTGCCTCAATTGGCTCTTGTGAACTAACTCTTTGACAGCCTGAGCAAACTATTTGCTTAATGCCTAGGAAGCCACATTTAGCCTCCATATAAGTAATAGCTTTGGTATAATCATGTTCTCCGGTTGATGGAATTACAATATCGGTTACTGTTGCACCGCATCCCGGAACTGTACATGTACCATGTCCTACACCATCAGATGAGCAGGTAGCTTGAACATCAGGAATTACGTTGCTTACTGTGTGACCGAACTTGCCACTTTCAAGAGTAACATCAACGGTCTTTGTGCATACAGGACAAAGTGCTGTTGTTGAACCATCCTCTGTACATGTTGGAGCAACATAGTTAGGGTCAGTTGAATCCATATTGTAGTCCTCTTCGGTTACTACACAGTCGTGTACATAGAAGTTAAGCTCGTGAATCTTAAGTGCGCTACCGTTGTCCCACTTTGCAGAATCAATTCTAATAACAATTTTTGATGCAGCAATACCGTTTCCAATTACCTTTGCAAGGTCAACGGCAACAAGTGTATCGCTGTCTGTTTGGTTACCATTATCAATTGCCGCGCTTGTAAATGTAGCAGATTGTACAAAGTCACCCTTTTCATCCTCTGTGTAGAAAATCATAGAGAATTTACAATAGTTACCTGAAGCTGAGCCTGATATGGAAGTGAAGTAATAAATATCATCAAGAAGGAACTCAATTTCGGTGCCTGTTGGAGCGTAGCCATAGGTGGTCAAGCTACCGTCAAACATTTGCCATACTGTATCCTCTGTTGGAGGAGGTGTTGCTGCCTGATAGTTCAAGAAGCCGGCAACAGAAGAATCTGTAGAAGCCTTAGATAGGTTAAGGTTCATAAGATCAACTGTGCTGTTGTTGAGATAGAACTTCTTTGTATTATCGAAATATGTAAGTGCTCTTGTTGGAGACCTCTTCTCTGCATCACAGCCGTCTCTCATACAGGAAACAAGCTTTTCGCCCTGTACGCCAAGCGAGGATTCAACAGTTACAACACCGTCATCCCAGTCATGACCGAGCGCCTTAACAGGATTGTCTCTATATGTAGCTGTACAACCGGAATCGGTACACTTATACTCTGTGTATCCTTCATCTGTACATGTTGCATTTGTTATTGTTCCGCTATCCCAATTATGACCGATAGCAGGAATATCGAAATCACCTGTCTGCTCACAAATACCGCAGGTCTTTGTTACAACACCATTGGTAGTTGCTGTTGGTGCAAGAGTTTCTACACCGTCATCCCATTGGTGGAAACCAGTTGCAGGAATGTTTTTCTTAATAACCTTGTTACAATGACAGGTAAACTCCTTAAAGCCGGCTGTACCGCATGTTGGGTTCTTAGAGTCGGTTTCCTCAAAAATATGCTCGCCGCTTTCTCCATTGATTTCAATTTCCCACATATACTCGCCGCCGCTGTACTGACCATTGAACATTTCAAATTCAATCTTTGAAGCCTCAACATATGGGTCAACCTTAGCAGAAAGGTCGGAAATGGAAATATCCTTTGAATCATAAACCATATCACCATTCAGGTCATATAGTCTGATTCTTGTTTGGGTATTGTTGAATGTGTATTCCTTAATAGTTTGGAAGGAACCGTCATCAAGGAAGCCCTTACCATTACAATGGAAAATAATCTCGGAAATCAAGTGCTCACTTGAAAACTCCATTGCAAATCTATAGTTACCATACTTTGGAGAGTGTGTACCGGTTTCAACATCACCATCCACAAGTGCGAGCCAGTTAACTGCCCACCACATACCGGACTGTGATTCGTCAACAGCGGTGTTAGGGTTATCTGAAACACCGTTGATGTAAGTGAATCTTGCATCCTTTGCAATATTGTGCATCTGTACATCACAAAGATCAATGCCTACGAGTGCGTATGCACCAACCTCCCAAATGTAATAGTTAGTGTCGTTTCTACCGTCCTTGTCACCAATAACAACCTCAATCTTGTTAGCGATTACAGAAACCTTTGCATGATACTCTGTAAGCTGTGAAACATCCTGTGCTTCGATTGAATGAACAAGCTTGTCATTGTTATAGAATTTAAGTGCAAGCTTTTGTACGTTGTACTCTACTGTGCTAACCTCTTCATCGTTAGCAAGTGTACCACTACCGTTACATACAACAACGATATCAGAAAAATACTGAGACTCATCATATGTAAGGATGTATGAGAACAATCTGTCCTTAGGAGATTTTGTACCTGTTGTAATGTCTCCGTCAATTATTCTCTCAGGTTGAACGGATCTAATTACGTTATCTCCGTCAACTGTAATTGTTGCCTGACCCGCAATGTTTGTCGCATTACTATTCACATCACTCTCACTAACAGGTGGAGTAGCAGCAAATACGATATTTGCAAACATAGGCAAGATCAAAAGCAAGGTTAATGCTATTGCCAATACTTTTTTCATATCTATTCCTTCCTATATGTAAAAAAAGTTTACCATTTAATAACGTTGTCGAGATTTGTGCTCTCGTTGTTGTCGGTAGGTGGATCAAACTCCTCTTCTTCTACCGGTTCATCATCAGGTGTTAAGCCATCACCCGGGATTTGTGTGTTACCGGAACCGGTGGTTTCACCAGTGCCTTGTTCTCCGCCGTTGTCGCCACCATCGCCACCATTATCTCCGCCGCCACAAGCGCTAAATGCGAAAATAACAAATACCAGCGAAAGCGCAATCAATAGAGAAAGAAACCTTTTCATATATTTTCCTCCTTGAAGCAATGGGCATAGTACGCCCAATATATTTCTACATATAATAATATAACATAATATATAGGAATTTGTCAAGTTAGTAATTAATTTTTGGCTATTTTGACATATCACTTTTTTGTGAATGAAGGAATATTTCTGATTTTTGGGCAAATTTCCATATTTTTTCGGGTTTTAACAAGGTTTTTACAAATTATTCGCTTGTTTTCTTTCGTCATTTTTAACAAAATTTTCGCACTTTTATTAACGAAATAGAAAAGAAAAAACCACGGCAAAGCCGTGGTTTAATGGTGCTCTTGCGGAGATTCGAACTCCGGACACCTTGATTAAAAGTCAAGTGCTCTACCTTCTGAGCTACAAGGGCGCATCCATATCAAATGCCTATATATATTATCACACAAGTTAATATTTGTCAATACTTTTTTTCATTTTTTTAGATTTTTGAAATAGTGGTCTTAAGCTGGTGTATTTATTGACATTTCAGCCATTTAATGGTATAATGCTTCATAGCCATAAATGGCAAAATAATTATACGCACTGCGAGGATTTTTATGAAAAATTATGTTCTTTGGCAAAAGCCACCTTACATTGACTTTACAAGCAATGCTTTTGTACCTTCTATGAATGAATACAAAATAAACGACACTAAAACCACCGTTATTGTTTGTCCGGGTGGTGGCTATGGCGGAAAGGCAGGCCACGAGGGCGAGCCTATTGCTAAGATGTTCAATGACCACGGAATTAATGCTTTCGTACTTGATTATAATGTCGCCCCATGCCACAAGTTCGCTCCGCTTTCAGATATTCAAAGAGCTATCAGAACAGCTCGCTCCCTAGGTTACGAGAAGGTTGGTGTTTGCGGTTTCTCTGCCGGCGGTCATCTTACCTGCACAAGTGCCACATTGTACGATTTCAAGGCTTATGAGCCAAATGACGATATAGACAAGCTTTCTGCCCGTCCTGACGCATTTATTCCATGCTATCCTGTTGTTACATTCGATATGAGCTTTACCCATGTAGGCTCACGTCAGAACCTTCTTTCAAGTGAATGGGAAAGCAAGGAGCTTGAGGAGCTGTTTTCAAACGAAAAGCATATAAACTCAAGCACTCCACCTTGCTTTATTTGGCACACCGCAACCGATAATGCTGTTCCCGTAAAAAATGCCCTTGTGCTTGCAAGCGCACTTATTGAAAATAACGTTCGTTGTGAGCTGCATATTTTCCCTGAGGGCTGCCACGGTCTTGGCCTTGCTAAGGACAAAAACGATGTTGGTATTTGGTCCGATTGCGCTTGCACATTTTTGAAAAATATTGGATTTTAAGAGGTTTTTATGAACATTGCCATTATAACCGGTGCTTCCAGCGGAATCGGTGTTGAATTTTTCAAGGAAATGCAAAAGGAAGCCCTTGATGAGGTTTGGGTTATTGCACGCCGTGAAAGCAAGCTTAAGGAAATATGCGAAAGCTATGGTACACTTCCCTACAAGGTGATTCCTATGGATATTACCACAAGGGAAAGCATGGAGGAGTTATCTTCAATGCTCGAAGAATATAAGCCCAGCATACGCTTTCTTTTTAACAATGCCGGCTTTGGCGTTATTGGAAATTTAGACGAGGCGGATTATAGCCAGCAAGGCAAAATGGTTGAATTAAATGTAAGGGCACTTACCGAAATTACAACTATCGCCCTAAGATATATGACTAAGGGCGCTTGTATTATTAACACCTGCTCTATCGCCTCCTTTGTTCCTAATGCACGTATGAGCGTTTACTCTGCCACAAAGGCCTATGTTATGAGCTTTACCAGGTCCCTAAGATATGAGTTAAGGAAGAAAAAAATCAACGTAACAGCAATTTGCCCAGGTCCTATGGCAACAGAGTTTTTAGATGTTGCCGGAATCGACAAGGGTGTTTCCAAAGCCTTTGACACTCTTCCATACTGCGATCCCAGAAAAACTGCCGTTTGCGGAATAAAGGCGGCTAAGCGAGGAAAATGCGTATACACTCCAAGAGGATTTTATAAGCTTTACAGAGTCCTGGCAAAAATACTTCCCCACTCCTGGCTTATGGGAGCCAGCAAGACCTAAATGGCAAATTTCGTCTATTTTTGTAAAAATTTCTTTACAATTTCAATCTATTATGTTAAAATAATGACAGCAGTTGTTCATCAAATTGCTGTCATTTTTTGATTTATACGGAGGATTTTATGAGCACTATTGATGCTTTAATCGTTTTAGCCGTTTTGCTTGGCGGACTTGCCTTCTTCCTTTATGGCATGAACATTATGACCAGCGGTCTTGAAAGAATGGCGGGCGGTAAGCTTGAATCCATTTTGAAAAAGGCCTCATCAAACAAGGTTAAGGGTATGGCTCTCGGCTGTGGTGTTACTGCAGTTATTCAATCTTCGTCCGCTACCACGGTTATGATAGTTGGTCTTGTTGGCTCGGGCATTATGACCCTTCCTGAAACAATTGGTATGCTGATGGGTACAAACATCGGTACGACAATTACGCCTTGGATTACTGCTCTTCCCGCACTTGGTGCCGCTGCAGAAAGCATGAATCTTGATTGGCTTAACCTGCTTAAGCCCTCATTCTTTGCCCCATTGATTGCTGTTTTAGGTATTGTTCTTATTATGTTCTTTAGTAGCAAGAACAGAAAGAACAAGGACATTGGTACTATTTGTCTTGGCTTTGCAATCCTTATGGAGGGCATGGAGCTTATGTCCGGTGCTATTAAAGAGGTTTACGAGGGTCAAGAGGAAACCTTTAAGTCTGTGCTTGGCTTCTTTGAAACACCTTGGATTGGCATTTGGCTTGGTCTTATAATTGCAACTCTGTTTACCACAATTATTCAATCCTCCTCTGCATCCGTCGGTGTTTTGCAGGCTCTTGTTTTAGGTGGTGCTGTTATTCCTTTTAAGGTTGCTATTCCTGTTATTCTCGGCTTTAACATCGGCACCTGTGTAACTGCTGTTATTTCCAGCCTTGGCGCTAACAGAAACGCCAAGCGTGTTGCTGTTACTCACCTTATTATTAAGATTTTTGCTGTTACCTTGTGCTTTATTCCGTTTGCATTCTTCTGCCTGTTCGATTACAGCGGCATTCTCGGTAATACTGTGGATGTTTGGTCCATTGCCATTTTTCACACCGCATTCAATATTATTACAACCGCTATTCTGCTTCCATTCTCTAAAATGTTTGAGAAGATTGCTTACTTTGTTATCAAGGACCAAAAGGACCCATCGGAAAAGAAGGTTGCGTTTATCGACCCGATTCTTATTCAGCAATCCCCTGCTGTTGCCCTTTCAGAGTGCTCTAACCTGACACTTGAAATGTGTAAGCTTTCAAAGCACACCGTTGATTTGGCTATTGATAATCTTTATAGCTACTCTCCTAAGCTGGCTGAGAGCATATCCGACCAAGAGCAGCTAATTGATAAATACGAGGACAGCCTTGGAACATATCTTGTTCAAATCTCCGCTCGTGCTCTTTCCGACCCTGACAGCAGAAAAATCTCCAAGCTGCTTCATACTATTGGAGACCTTGAGCGTGTAAGCGACCACGCTATGGGCATTCTAAAGGTTTCCGAGGAGTTGAAGGAAAAGAAAATTATCTTCTCCGATGAGGCTAAGCGTGAAATTGAAATTATTGCAAACGCAACAAAGGAAATACTTTCTATTACGCAGGATGCGTTCTTGAACAACGACCTGGACGTTGCCCGCAGGGTTGAGCCTCTTGAGCAGGTTATAGACAAGCTTATTTCCAACACAAAATCTAACCATATAGTAAGGCTCAGAGCCGGTGCTTGTACAATTGAGCTTGGTTTCGTTCTTTCCGACCTTCTTAATAACTATTCAAGAATTTCCGACCACTGCTCTAATATTGCGGTTGCCATTATTGAAACCTCACACAACAGCTTTGGTACTCACGAATATCTGAACATGGTTAAATCAAGCAAGGATGAATATTTCGAGGCTGAATATGACACATTCTCAAAGAAATATCACATCGGCGCTAAAGCAAACTAAATAATAAAAAGAGATTTTCGCCGGGCGAAAATCTCTTTTTTATTTTTCTGTTTTTACAGTACATTCGGCGCCGTCTGTTGTAATGACGATTGTGCCGTTTTCATCGGTTCTGTAAATTTCAATGTCTTTTATAAGCTCTAGTCTTTCAAGGGTCTGATCGTGGGGATGATTATTATCATTTCCCTCTCCACAGCTTATGACTGCGATTTTAGGCTTTACCTTCAAAAGCAGCTCATTACCGGATGAGTACTTGGAGCCGTGGTGCCCCACCTTATAAGCATCGCATTTAAGAAATGCATCGGAATACTCCTTACATATGGTGGTCTCATCCTCTAAATCACCTGTGAAAAGGAACTTGTTTTCTCCAAAGGTTACTAATGAAACAACGCTGTAATTGTTGGAATCAACATAATAGCTTTCCATTGGGGCAAGTATTTTTATATCTATTTCATCAAGGTCCTCAAGACTTTTGCCCACAATATCGTTTGCATAGATTATGCTTTGGTCTTCCTTAGTTGCCAGCTTATTTATAAAATCCTGATGCTCTATGCTGCTTATCTCCTGTCTTGGCATAACAAGAGTCCTTGCGCCCAGCTTTTCAAGCACGTCCCACGCCTCGCCAAAATGGTCAGCGTCAAAGTGAGTGATAATAAGGTAGTCAAGCACTTCTACATTTTTGGATTTTATGTAGTTAATTACTTCATCGTCAATGTCTGCCCTGCCTGTGTCTATTAGCACACTATTATTTTTCGTAAGAATCAGAGTTGCATCAGCCTGTCCCACGTCGATGTAGTGAATTTGCGCCGTGCCCTCCTTTACGATATCATTTGGTGTCTGTGCCTTTTGGAAAATAATAATGATAATCAAGGAAACGATTATGGCAATTCCGATGACCCATCTGAGTATTTTAGTTCTTTTATCTATGCTTTTATCCATATTCTCCTCATTAAAGGAAAAGCGCCGAAATTCAGCGCTTAAAAAGTTTGGTTTTTTCCAGTGCGATTAAAAGTATAATACCAAGGACATAAACGGATATTACATCGCCGATAAAAACCGTTAGCGCTGTGGTAAAATACATCTCCCAGCTAATAATGTTTGTGTAGGAAAACATTATTACAAGCGGAATTAATACTGTGTTTGAAATAATAGGCGGCAACGGGCAAAGCCACTTAATTCTGATTTTGTAGGTCAGATATGCACCTATCAATGTTGCCAGTGTACCCACTATTATATCAAGCGGGGTGCTTGCCATTGAAAGATTGGCAATCAAGCAACCGATGGTAAGCCCGGAAATTGCTGCAGGGGTAAAGTACGGAAGGACACAAAGCGCCTCACTTAAGCGAACCTGTATAGCACCTGATGCCATGCCGACAGCATTTGACAGCCACGTGAGTGCAACGTAAAGTGCCGCAATAATGGCTGAATACACCAGCATTTGAGTTTTTGATTGTTTCATTTTTTTGCTCCTTAGTTTTGTTTTAAGTGAGGATGGTTTCGAACTCACTATGATAAATTATACCTGCTTCTTTGAAAATGTCAAGAACAAACCTGAAATTTTAACATATTATGTAAGTGATATGGAGGTGTTTTATGGTTTACAATGATGAAAGCATTGGTTTTTTAACTGTGGCAGTAAAAACAGCGAATGGAGCCTTGCCTATTGAAAATGCCAGCGTGGCAATTTACGGACACTCGGAGCTTGACGAGAATGACATACCAAACCAAAATCCCAGCGATGTTATTTACTCATTAAGGACAGACCGAAACGGTCTTACGGAAAAGGTCGCTCTAAAAACAAAGCCCAAGGAGCTTTCAGAGGTGCCCGGAAATGAATTTCCCTACCTTGGCTACAATATTTTTATAAGCGCAGATGGCTACTACGACAGCGCATATGTTAACGTTCCTATTTTTCAAGGGGTTACCTCTATACAGCCTGTGAATTTAATTCCGCTTTCGGAATTCAGCGCACCTAATGATATTGTGCCAAATGACGGACGAAGCTATAACGAAAATACAAATAAATAAGGAGCGATTATGCCAGTTACACCCATAGTTCCCGAATACATAACGGTGCATCTTGGTCCACCGGATTCACCTGCTGAAAATGTTACTCTGCCCTTTGCCGACTACATAAAAAACGTGGCATCCAGTGAAATTTTTCCCACTTGGCCCGAAAATGCAATTAGAGCAAATATTTATGCCCAGGTTTCCTTTGCGCTAAACAGAATTTTTACAAGCTATTATCGCTCTCGTGGCTACGATTTCGATATTTCAAATTCCATCGCTATTGACCAGTCCTTTGTAAACAATAGAGATATTTTTGAAAATGTTTCAAGAATTGTTGATGAGATTTTTAACGATTATATCGTTAAGGGTAATAGTGTGGAGCCTTTTTTTGCCGCATATTGCGACGGGCAGGAGCTACAATGCGATGGGCTTGAGCAATGGGGCACCGTGGCTCTTGCAGAGGACGGACTAACGCCCTATGAGATTTTACAATATTACTACGGAGATGACATCAATATTGTAACAAATGCGCCTGTGGGTCAGCCTGTTGCATCCTGGGACGGGCGCACGCTTGCCTACGGGTCAATAGGAAATTCTGTACAGCAAATTCAGATTAGGCTCAACAGGATTTCAAAGAACTTTTCCTTAATACCCAAGATTTACCCTGTTAACGGCATTTTTGACAGGTCCACCGAGGATGCGGTAAGGGCGTATCAAGAGGCATTTAGCCTTGTGCCCGACGGCATTGTCGGAAAGGATACCTGGTATTCAATACAAAGAACCTATAATGCTGTAAAGAGGCTTAACGATTTAGCCAGCGAGGGGCTTTCCCTTGAAGAGGTCAGCGGAATTTTTAACTCTATTTTAGAGGAAGGCGATAGCGGAGCCGAGGTTTTTGAGCTTCAATATCTGTTAAATTTAATCAGCGAATATAACAATGTTTTAGAGGCGCCGGCGATTGATGGTGTTTTTGGTGCCGCCACAAGACGTGGTGTTGAAAGCTTTCAGCGTGCCTACGGTCTTGATGTGAATGGGCGGGTTAATATTCCTGTTTGGGATAGGCTTTATCGTGAATATGTGGGAATTTTAGAGTCCCTGCCACAGGGATACTTTGACAGCTCGACTCTTCCCTATCCAGGCATGGTGCTTCGCCTTGGCTCCGAGGGAGACGGGGTCCTTGCCCTACAGCAATATCTTAATTTCATCAGCGACACATATACATCTATTCCTAAGGTCTCAGAGGATGGTATTTTTGGTGTTAGCACACAAAATGCAGTTTTGGCTTATAAGCAAATTTTCGAGCTTGGAAATGAGCCGTTTGTCGGCGCTGCCACTTGGGAATCAATTACCTCAACCTATCGTGATTTGTTTGACGGTAGCCGTGCCTCTGAGGGCCAATTCCCGGGTTATAACCTAGAGTAGGAGCAATTATGGCATATTTCGATGTTAGAGACAGGAAAAATCCGATTTTACAGATACAAAGAATTCTAAGATTTTTGGACAACGAGGAAAATGGGCTTGCAAGAATAAAGCCAGACGGAATTTATGGAGAAAATACCAAAGATGCGGTTATGGCATTTCAAAAGAAATACGGACTTGAAGAGACCGGTATTGTTGACAAGGCAAGCTGGGACTTAATTCAGCTTGTAAACAGGGACACGAGATATAAAACCCAAGGGGCAATGCCTGTTTATATTCTGCCTAGGTACGAGGATTATATCATTCTGCCAAGCTCCAGGGATAACTATGTTTTTGTGGTACAGCATATGCTTAATGAAATCGGCACTCATTACGATGATATAGGGGCGGTGGAAATAACCGGCGTTTACGACCAGCCGACCATTGAGGCTATTAAAAGCCTGCAAAGGCATCATTTAGTCAACGATGACGGTGTTTTAGATGCAAAAGCCTTTAATTTATTGGCTTCGGAGTATGAAAGGCTAAATTCCAGAGATATGTGAAATAATTTCTATTTTCATGTCAATAATATGTCATAGCATGGAAAGGAAGTTTATTTATGATTAACCGTTTTACTAAAAAGGCAGAGAGTGTAATCAGTCACTCAAAGCAATGCGCACAGGAGCTTTTTCATTCCTACATAGGAACGGAGCATCTTTTGCTGGGAATACTGGGGACAGAATGTGTAGGCTCACGGCTTCTAGAGGAAAAGAAGGTGTACTACAAGGATGTATTTTCCAGGCTTACACCCGGAAACAAAAATTCCGCTGTGGAGGCTGAAAGCCTTACCCCAAAATTCAAGAAAATTATTGAAGAATCCTACTCTGTTTCGCTAAAATTCAACAACAAGCTAATAGGCTCTGAGCATATTCTTTATGCTATTTGTCAAGAGGTGGATTGTGTTGGGGCAAGGCTACTTATTTCCCTGGGAATAAGCTTGAACAGCTTAAAGAACGAGATTTGCTCCTATCTGGAGAATTTTCAGGGCAAAAAAAGCACAAGCACCATAAACGGCTGTCCTATTTTATCAAGCCACGGCAAAAACCTAAATCAGCTTGCAAGCCAGGGAAAATATGACCCGTTGATTGGTCGTGAGGATGAGGTTATGCGCCTTATACAGATACTCTCACGAAGAACAAAAAACAACCCCTGTCTGGTAGGTGAGCCGGGGGTTGGTAAAACAGCTATCGTTGAGGGCTTGGCGCAAAAAATCAACGATGGCGATGTACCAAGGGAGCTTGAGGGGAAAATTATTGTTTCTCTTGACCTTAGCTCTATGGTGGCAGGTGCAAAATACAGGGGCGAATTTGAGGAAAGAATGAAGGGGGTAATGAATGAGCTGAAATCAAACCCTCAAATCATTCTTTTTATCGACGAAATACACACTATTATCGGCGCAGGAGCTGCTGAGGGTGCTGTGGATGCCGCCAACATAATAAAGCCTGCCTTGTCAAGAGGTCAAATACAGCTAATTGGCGCCACCACAATAAGCGAATACAGGCGACACATTGAAAAGGATGCAGCCCTTGAAAGACGATTCCAGCCTGTTTTGGTTAACGAGCCGAGCAAGGAAAAGGCACTTGATATTCTTTTTGGAATCAGAGATAAGTATGAGGAGTTTCACGGTGTTAAAATTAGTGATGAGGCAATATATTCGGCAGTTAGCCTTTCTACCCGTTATTTGAACGACAGATTTTTGCCTGATAAGGCTATTGATTTAATTGACGAGGGCTGTTCTCTGCTTAAAATGAGCCACTTTTCCAAATCCCCTGCTATAAAAGAGCTTGAGGATAAAATCAAAGCCCTTTCCAAGGAAAAGGAGGCGGCTATTGCCAGCGAGGGCTTTGAGCTTGCCTCTAGGCTGCGTGATGAGGAAATGGAGTGCCGCATCAAGCACCAAAGGGAGATGCAAAAAAGGCAAAAGCAGCTTGAAAGGGAAACACCGATTTTAACAGGTGAGCATATTGCAAGAGTTGTTACTATGTGGACGGAGATTCCAGTTTCAAGGATTGATGAGAGCGAAAGCGACAAGCTATGCAGCCTTGAAGATAGCCTTTCCGCCCTTGTAATTGGGCAAGCTGATGCTATAAAAACCATTTGCGCTTCGATTAAAAGGTCAAGAACCGGCTTTAAGAGCCACAAAAGACCTGTTGGCTCCTATCTTTTTTTAGGCCCCACCGGTGTTGGAAAAACCCAACTGGCAAAAAGCCTTGCTACTGTTATGTTTGGCGGTGAGGATGCACTTATTCGCATAGATATGTCGGAATATATGGAAAAGCATAGCATATCAAGGCTTATCGGCTCTCCACCCGGCTATATTGGTTATGACGAGGGAGGTCAGCTTACCTCTAAGGTAAGACTAAAGCCTTACTCTGTTGTACTTTTTGATGAAATTGAAAAGGCGCACCCTGAGGTTTACAACCTACTTTTGCAAATACTTGACGAGGGCTCCCTTACCGACAGCCAAGGCAGGTGCGTTGATTTTAAGAATACAATAATAATTTTAACCTCTAATGTGGGGGCTAAAAGGATTACTGAAGCTAAACGGCTTGGCTTTGTTTCTAATCAAGCGGAAAATGAGGATATGAAGGCTAGAGTTGGCAGTGAGCTTAAAAATACTTTCAATCCCGAATTTTTGAACAGGCTTGACGAAATTGTGATATTCAACCAGCTTACCCTTGTAGACACAAAGAAAATATGCGAGCTTATGCTTGGAGAGGTTAAAGCCTTAGCCTTGGAAATCGGTGTTAATATTGCTTTTGACGACCAGGTTTATGAGCATATTGCCAAGGAAAGCTTTGATAAGGCGTATGGCGCAAGACCGATTAGGCGAGCTATTATGAGTCTTGTGGAAAATCCGCTTTCCGAAAAGCTTTTAACCGGGGAGATTAAAGCCGGGGACTCGGTTACCGTTGACTTAAAAAACGAAAAAATTTGCTTTTTGGTTGAAATAAAAAAATGAGCGATTTCTCGCTCATTTTTTTGCTTTATTTAGACATATGAACATCAAGCTGTGGGTATGGAATATCAACACCGAACTCGTCAAAGCTACGCTTAACCTGCTCCATTGTTGCAAAGTAAACATCCCAATAATCTTCTGTCTTAACCCAAACTCTTAGTCTTACAACAAGTCCCTTGTCGCCATGCTCTGTAACCAAAACAACAGGCTTTGGATCAGTAAGTATTCTCTCCTCTGCCTTTGCACAAGCATAAAGAACCTTCTTTGCTTGGTCAAGATTGGTTTCAAATGAAATATGGAAGTCGAAGTCAATTCTTCTTGTTGCGTTTGCAGAATAGTTTTGAATATCAGTATTTGAAATAATACCGTTTGGAACAACTACCTTTTTGTTGTCAGGTGATGTAACTGTTGTGTAGAAAAGACCGATATCGGTAACTGTACCCGTTACATTTGCACCCTCGATAAAGTCGCCAACCTCGAAGGGCTTGAAGATAACAAGCATAACACCGCCTGCAATGTTTGAAAGTCCGCCCTGAAGTGCAAGACCGATAGCCAAGCCTGCAGAAGCAACTGCAGCGGAAAGCGCAGTCATATCAAAGCCAAGGATTGAAATAATAGCAATAGCTATTGCCAAATACAACACGACAGCAATAACGTGCTTTAAGAAAACCCTAAGCGTTTTATTCATTTTAGGGAAAATTTTACCGGTTTCAATACCCTTTGTAAGTTTTCTTACAATGAAGCATCCTACAAGTAGAATAACCAGAGCGATTAAAACATCGACAATGAAATTAACCATACCTGTTCCGGTGAAAAACTCCTTGACACTGTCAAGGAAGCTCTTTGATTCCTCTACAACCTCTTGAGGTGTATCAGTAGTAGCACCAGCAGTCAAAAATAAGTTTTTGAACATCTTTTGTTTTCTCCTTTACATTTTTTGAAAGGCTGAAATTATACCTAACATTATAATAATACAACATATTCTTTTTTTTGTCAAATGTTTTTGCATAAATTTTACGATTTGACAAATGCTAATTTTTGCAAGGCTAATTAAGGAGGATTTTATGAATAAGCAGGAATATAAGGAATATGTAGAGGGGCGAATGAAAAAATCGCCTATTATAAAAAATTGCTTTCACGCTTTTTTGATGGGTGGCGCAATATGCACGCTGGGACAAGCCTTTTTGGAGCTGTATATGGCTTTGGGGGTTGAGCGACAGACAAGCTCTACCCTTGCCTCAATAAGCTTGATTTTTTTGGCAATTTTACTAACCGGGCTTGGTATCTTTGATAATATTGCAAAGGTTGCGGGTGCAGGAACTATTGTGCCTATTACAGGCTTTGCAAACTCTATTGCATCCTCTGCTCTTGACACTAAGTCAGAGGGCTATGTGCTTGGAGTTGGAGCAAAGATATTTACCATTGCCGGTCCTGTTATTTTGTTTGGAACCATGAGCGGTGTGGTTTACGGCATAATTTATTATTTGATTACAGCTTTTGGGGGTTGATATGAAAAATCAGATTATAAGACTTCAGCGTCCGCCGAAAATATGCTCCTACTACACGGTTGTTGGTAGCAAGGAGTTTGACGGGCCTATCGGTCAGCTGTTTGACGAGCATTGTGATGACGACAAATTTGGCAAGGATTCCTGGGAAAAGGCAGAGAGTGAAATGCAGAAAAGAGCCTTAAGCGGTGCGCTTAAAAAAAGCGGTTTTATCGACACAGAGCTGGACGTTTTGCTTGCAGGAGACCTGCTGAATCAATGTGTAGGCTCAAATTACGGGCTTGTGGATTTTGATGTGCCATATTTAGGCTTATACGGTGCCTGCTCCACCTGTGCAGAATCCTTGGCAATTGGGGCTTGTCTGTATGCAGGCGAAATTGTAAATCTTTACGGCGCAGTTACCTCCTCACACTACTGCTCCAGTGAAAGGCAGTTCAGATACCCACTTGAATACGGTGGTCAAAGAACTCCTACCGCTCAATGGACTACTACGGGTGCAGGTGCCTATATTGTGGGAAACGAGGGCAAGGTGGAAATTACCCAAGTGTTATTTGGCAAAGCTGTTGATATGGGCATTACCGATATAAACAATATGGGAGCTGCGATGGCGCCTGCAGCCATTGATACAATTTCCCGATTTTTCAAGGAAAGCAGACACTCCCCCAAGGATTTTGACTTAATTATTACCGGAGATTTAGGCTACGAGGGTAGCGAAATTTTGAAGGATTTGTTACTTGGGCAAGGTATTGATATAAGAGATAACCACACGGATTGTGGTCTTAGAATCTTCGATTTAGAAAGCCAAGATGTGCACGCAGGTGGCTCCGGATGTGGATGCAGTGCTGTTGTTTTAGGCGCTGATATTCTTCCAAAAATGGAAAAGGGAGAGATTAAAAACGTACTTTTTATCGGTACAGGTGCACTTATGTCTCCTATGACCCTATTTCAAGGCGGGTCAATACCTGCTATTGCCCATCTTATAAGGCTTGAATATAGAGGTGAATGATATGTGGCTACTTAATTATCTTTGGGCATTTTTAATTGGCGGTATTATTTGCGTGATAGCGCAAATTCTAATTGATAAAACAAAGCTTACTCCTGCAAGAATTCTGGTTTCATATGTTTGTATTGGTGTTTTGTTAACTGCTATCGGGCTTTATGGACCGCTTGTGGAGTTTGCAGGCGCAGGTGCCACAGTTCCCTTGACCGGCTTTGGCTATGCCATTGCTAACGGTGTTAAAGCCGCAGTTGACCAGCAGGGCTTGTTTGGCACATTGACAGGTGGTCTTACCGCTACCTCCGGCGGAATTACTGTCGCCCTGTGCTTTGGCTTTATTGCCTCATTAATATTCAGCAGTAAGCCGAAAAAATAAAAGAAACGGACACAGGTCCGTTTCTTTTTGTTTTATTTCTTGCTGATGATTTTTGCCTTTTTCTTAACAAGGTCTGCAAGCGTGATGCTTTGTGCAGAGCTTTCAGGAGTGACAAGGCTTGGCTTTTTGCCGTCGATAATGCAGTTTACAAAGTACTGCATTTCCTCAAGGTAGCCGTTGTCGTTACCAACATTAATGCCAAAGTCTGCGCTATCATCTGTCGCCTTCTTCTCAAGTCTTACCTCAACGCCGTTTTTGTAAAGCTTATCGGAATGCTCAACATAGCCGTTTTGGAAAACCGCAAGATAGGTTGCATGGAATGGAATGTTTGCGTTATACCATGTGCCCTCGCAGGAAACAAGTGTTTCGCCATATGTAAGATTAGATACTACTGTGTCGTTATTGCCCTTCATATTGTAGCGATATGCTTCAATCTTATCAGGCATACCAAGAATGCTTTGAACAAAGTCAAGGTCGTGAACGGAAAGGTCGGTTGTAACACCGCCGCTTCTCTTCTCGTCTCTCATCCAGTCCTCCCAGCTCCACGATGGCATAGCTGAGATGCGCTTCATATCAAGTCTGATGAGCTGTCCAAGCTCGCCTGACTTAATAACCTGACGAAGGTATGCGTATGGTGCCATAAATCTTACAACATGGGCAACCATAAAGTTTTTATCTGTGCTTGATGCAACTGCCAAAACCTGCTTTGCTTCCTTAGCATTAAGGGTCATTGGCTTTTCGCAAAGAACGTGATAGCCCTTCTTAAGAAGCTTAATTGTCATATCCTTGTGCATATAGCTTGGGGTACAAATATCAATCATATCAAGCTTTTCGGAGCGAAGCATTTTGTTAAGATCTGTATAAATTTTAATCTTTCTGTCGCCAACCTTTTCCTTTGCAACGTCCTTACGAACATCGCAAACAGCAACAAGCTCTGCATTTTTTATTTCCTCGTAGTTATAGAAATGGCAACCGCCCATTCCGCCTATACCAACAAGACCTACTCTTACCTTATCCATTGATTATGTCCTCCAAGAATTTTTTAGCATAAAGAATATCTTCTATTTGCTTATCGCCGTCAATCTCACGCTCGATCGTAATAGAGCCGTTATATCCGTGCTCCTTGAGCTTTTTAATTAGCACCGGGAAGTTTACACGACCGTCGCCAATTCTCTTTTCTACACCAAGATATTTTGGGTCTGTTGGGTATTCTCCATCCTTGCCGTGAACGCCACGAACATAGTCGCCAAAAATATCAACCGCATCACAAGGATTTGCCTTGCCATACAGAAGAAGGTTTGCAGGGTCAAGATTAATACCAAGGTTGCCTGTGCCGACATCAACAATTGTTCTCTTTAGAGTGATTGGTGTTTCTTGTCCTGTTTCAAACAAAAGGTATTGTCCGTTAGCCTTGCAATACTCAGCAAGCTCACGAATAGCGGCTACAACTGACTTAAACTCGTCTGTTGTCGGGTTTTCCGGCAAGAAGCCCATGTGTGTAATTACGTCCTCAACACCCATCATTTTAGCGAAGTCAGAGCCAAGCTTTAGCTCTGCCATTCTCTTATCACGAAGGAATACAGGAACGATACCGAGGGTGTGATAGCCACCGATAAAGTCCCAATGAGCATCTCCGCTCCAGCCGCACCAAACTGCGCTGATTTCAAGCCCAGCCTCGTCTGCGGCAGCCCTAATCTTATCAGCCCATTCCTTGGTCATCATGCTGTGATTCCAAGCGCAGAGCTGAAAGGACTCAAGACCATATTTTTTTACGTCCTTAATTTTCTCGACTACATTTTCGCCGAGATGAACCATTGTACCTAATTTCATATTTGCACCTCGCAAGTATTTTCATTATCTTGATTTTAACATATTATTCCTATACTTTCAAGTAGTTAACGACAAAAAAAGAGCCTATTTGGCTCTTTTCTTTTAATAAATTATTCCTTGAATGCCTTGCCGCATGCCGGGCAGATAAGATCCTCAGGATCAAGCTCGTTATCAAAGCAGATTGTTTCGCCACAATGTGGGCACATAGCCTCCATGTAGTCCTCGTCACAGCAATCACATTCCTCATCACAGCAGCAATCGCAATCGTCGTCGCAGCAGTCACAATCGTCTTCACAATCGCAATCACACTCGTCCTCGCAATCATAGAGGTATTCCTCTACGTCGCCAAGGTCGTGGTCAATCTCCTCGATGTAATCGCCGAGAGTAGCAACCTCATCATCAATATCAGCAACTGTGTTGCAAATGTCGGAAAGAAGGTCGATAATTGCGTTTAATACCTTGCCCTCCGGCTTTGTTGCATCCAGGTTCAAGCCCTCTGCAAGACCCTTAATATATGCGCATTTTTCTAAGATATCCATTTCCATAGTAAAATCCTCCGTTTTTTCGTAATTTATAAATTTATGGGACCGAGTTTTATGCCGGTCCCTTAAATTCTGTCAATTATTTGTTTACTCTTTCAAGGTACTCGCCAACTCTTGTATCAATTCTGATAAGGTCACCCTCGTTGATAAAGATTGGAACTCTTACAACAGCACCTGTTTCAAGTGTAGCAGCCTTTGTTACGTTTGTAGCTGTATCGCCACGAACACCAGGCTCAGTTTCTGTGATGTAGAGGTCAACAAATGTTGGTGGCTCTACTGCGAAAACCTCTCCCTTAATAGAAGAAAGCTTGCACATTTCGTTTTCCTTAACGAACTTGAAGTTGTCGCCAAGCTTGTGAGAGTCAACAGGAATCTGCTCATAGGACTCCATATCCATGAAGTAGTAAAGCTCTCCATCGTTGTAGAGGTACTGAAGTTCTCTACGCTCAACCTGAACTGTTTCAAACTTTGCTGTTGGGTTAAAGGAAGCCTCACGTGTGGCACCGGAAACAACGTCTCTGTACTTTGTTCTTACAAAAGCAGCGCCCTTACCCGGCTTAACGTGTTGGAACTCAATAACCTGATATACCTTACCCTCCATTTCGAAGGTAACACCATTTCTAAAATCTCCAGCTGTAATCATATGTCTTTTCCTTTTCTTGGCGTTTAGTATTTGTATGCACAGTCCGCCACAACTGCATCTAAATTTACAATGATATTTTACTATAAAAAGAGTAATATTGCAATAGGTATTTGCAAGATTTTTCCTAAATTAACCAAATTTCTTATAGTTCTATTAGGTTTTTCCTTGATTTTGTGAAATTTTTGATGCCATTTTCGCAAATTAGCACCATATCCTCAATTCTTGTGCCGTATTTTCCAGGAATGTATATTCCCGGCTCAACCGTTACCACATTGCCCGGAACGAGAATTTTGCCCTGTGCCTTGGGGGAAAGTGCAGGTGTTTCGTGAACCTCAAGTCCTACACTATGGCCGAGGGAGTGTCCAAAATAGCCCTCGTAATCCTTGTAAATTATGTCTCTTGCCACCTTGTCCGCTTGATAGCAATCCTTGCCACCGTTTTCTAAGTATTCAAGCGCCCTTAGCTGTGCCTCAAGCACGGTGTTATACAGCTTTTTCATTTCGTCGTCAGCCTTGCCGATGCAAACTGTTCTTGTCATATCGGAATGATAGCCGTTAACTGTGGCGCCAAAGTCCATTGTGAAAAAGCCCTTTTTGATTTTTGTGTGGGACGGAACACCGTGGGGAAGCGAGGTTTTTTCTGCGCTTATGGAAATTGTTTCAAAGCTTTTGTCCTCTGCCCCGTGCTTTTTCATAAAATACTCAAGCTCGGTAGCGATGTCCGCCTCGGTCAGGTCTGTTGACAGAATGCCCAAAATATGCTCAAACGCCATATCGGTAATGATTTGCGCCTGTTCCATTTGGGAAACCTCCCAAGAGTCCTTTACCTGACGCATTTTTTCAACCATATCGCCAATTGGCACAAGCTCTGCGGTGGAAAACAATGCCTTGTAACCATTGTAGGCGCTGACGCTTACGTGTCTGTCCTCAAAGCCAAGCCTTTTTATATACTTATTTTCTGTGATAATGGCGCCCATTTCCTTGGGGTCCTTAACCTGATAGGTACCTGACAGAAGCTTTTCTGCAACCTCAACATATCGAAAGTCCTCAAGGGCGTACGCATTGTCCTTTGTTATTATTATGAAGCCGTCCTCGTTGTCAAATTTGGTAAAATATCTATGGCTTGTTCTGGCAGACAGAAAAACTGCGTCAAGCCCCTTTTCCTCCATGCTTTGACGAAGGGCATTTATTCTACTTAACATATTGTACCTCGTTTTACATTATTTATTAAAGTATATCACACTTTATTTTTCTATTCAAGGAATTTTGTTGACAAATTTTTTAGTAAGTGTTAAGATATTTGTAGAACTGATTTTAGAAAAGAGGTTTTTATGGTAAAAAATCTTAAAAATATACTTTTGCCGATTTTCCTTTCAATCGTTTTTATGATTTTAATGGGAATAACGGTATTTGCCGAGGATTGCCTGCATCAGGGCGCTGTTGACGACGGCAGGTGCGAAACCGCTCTTATTTGTCCCGATTGCGGCGATACTGTAAAGGAAGCATTAACACACGATTTTGTGCCTGTGGATTTGGTTGCTCACGAGGACGGGGCGCTTTACGGAATTACCAAGTATGATGCTTGTACAAACGAGGGCTGTGGGGCGAAAAGAACTACTACACACAACACATTTTTTGAGCAGGTTGGCTATTCTATTTCACAGGATTCAATATCCTCCAGCTTTTATTCCTTCCCTACTGTGCTTAAGGCTTACGCAAAGTTCAAGAATATTAAGCTGGACTTTGGTCTTATTGCTACCTCTGAAAAGGGTCTTGGCGGTTCACTTCCTCTAAAGGCTGACGGAACACCTAATTCCTTTGTTAAGAAGTCAAGCTTTGTTGGCTCCTCAAGCTTTATGCACGATATAAAAATCAATAATGTTACCTCTGATATTTTAAACGAAAAGTTTTTGATTTGCTATTATGTGATTTTAGGCGATGATATTTATTACATTCAGCGTGGAAATATCATAACAAGCTATGAAGGACTTTATTTTGTCAGCCACAATATGTTTGATAATTCAAGAGATGAGTACGGCGGGTTTGGTACAAGCCAAACTGTAACCTCTGCTGACAGGAACAAGCAGATGGCAAGCTCCCAGGCGGACTTTAATACAGGCTCCGACTTATCAAATATAAATGATGTAAAAAATACTGCAAATATGGTTACGGTTGGCGGCGCACTGGCAAATTACCCTAACGCAAGCGACCTGCTTTCCCATTTTCTTGATGGTAGCGGCAGTAACTATAATTTAATTATTGATACCTTTTTGAAGGATTCTGTTGCCAAAAACAACAGAAATATTGATATGAACAAGGCAATGTCAGCCTGCGAGGTACTGGCACAGCCGGGAAAGAGCTTAACCTTCTATCAGGTTGAGGAAAGCCTTTTCCATAACCTTGAGGGGGACTGGAAAAATGCCCTTGGCTCATACTTTACAAGCATAAGAGTTGAAAATCTTGTGGTGGGAGTTGATGCACAAGGAAACACTATTTACTCTGCTGATTTTGTTTATATCGTTCAGGATTACTACAACTGGGATGCTAATGACACAAATAAGCTATTTGGTTTGATTTCTCCATTTGAGCTTCATCAGCTACACAAGGCAGGTCTTGCCAAGGAATTTTTGACCTATGGAGAAAAGACCTTCCACCTTAACTGGACAAAGGGAGAAAGATTTGATTTAACAAAATAAAAAAAGGAGCGAATTTCGCTCCTTTTTTGTTCTTTTAGAATAGCAAATCCTTAATATTCGCTGTGGATGTACCCTTTGTTACGTCAACTGCGCCCTTGCCGTCGCCATAGTCAAATGTGGTTTCCTCTGTAGAAATATTGTTTGGAGAAAACTCCATAATATCCTCACTTGCTATTACTTCTATTTCATAGCCGGGTCTTGTGTATTTCATTATGCGTTTTCCTCCTTCTTAATTATGATTTCGGTTGTTTGATTTGCTTCTGCGTTTGCAACAACCTCGTTATATGTTACAGGGTCAACTGCGCTTGTGTTTGCACCGTTACTGATATATGTTACAGTACCATTGTCGATTACGTATGCACATACAAATAGCTCTGTATTGTGGTAATCTGCTGTCAAGCCTGTTACCTGCATTTCAAATATTGAGTAGTTTCTCTTATCGTCAAAGGAAACGCTAAATGCGCCAGCCTTAAGTGTTGTGCCGTCGAAGAGTGTATTTGTTGCGCCAAGCTTTGCAACAGAGCCAACTACCAAGCCGTACTGTACGGTTGTTTGGTTTGCCTCTTCGTATGCCACAAGTGCGTCGCTATTTACTGCAAAGCCTTGAAGGATTGCTGTGCCACTGTATGAATAGCCGTTGTTTACAAAGATTGCCGGAACTTGGTATTCTGCATTGTCAGAAATTGTGAAGCTTTCAACTGTGCAGTCCTCTCTGTCGCAAAGATAATACTTATAACCGATTTTTAAATATCCATCGGTATATTTTATTGAATCAATTTCACCTGCTAAATGACCCATAGCATCAGCTGTCTCTTCTGTGCCAATGTACACGCCACAAGGACAATCGTATCTTGTATATTCTTTTTCAGTACAAGTTGCAGGAGTTACTTTCACTATAGCCCTTACATGCCATGTAACATCATTTTCATCCAACTCTATCGCTGTTTCAACAGTTACATCGCTTGTTACATTTATCAAATTGTATGCTGCTTTACTATGACAGAAAATCATTTTACAATTTGTTCCCACATTTTTTGTAGGTCTGCTAACCATTGTAAAGTCATCAAGTCCCAAGTCGCTTTCATTTACAAAGTAGTAAGTAATGTTTGATTGTTCGATATCATACTTGAAGTTCACCATATCGCCAAGAAATACAATTGATTTGGCCTCATCCCTACCGCAGTTTCTAAATACACCCGCAACATGGAAATTTGAGAATCCTTCAGGAAATACTACTATTTTGTTTATCGAATAGCAGTTCATAAATATATCTTCTGTTCCCTTTTTGCTACCGAATCCTGTGAGCGAAGTTGGCAAGAAATAAACGTCAGGTTTTTCAGGCTGTGGGAATTCAGAATCAACATACACTTGACTTACTGTAAATGGTTCCTGAACAAAATAAAGATTCTCACAGTATGTAAAAGCGCCCTGTCCTGAATAGTTTGTACCAATTGATGTTACTGTGTTTGGCATATAAACCGCCTCAAGAGAAGTACAACCATTAAATCCACGGTCAGGTATTGATTTTAGTTTTACTGGCAGAGACACTGCTTTCAACGAGGTGCAACCCATAAACACGCCCCAACTTGGTAGTTCGAACGTATTTTGATTGTCCCCAAAATCCAAAAACTGAAGGTTTGAGCAATCTTGAAACGCTGCCGCGCCGATTTTTGTTAGAGTTGTAGGGAATTGTATATACTTAATTGAACTACAATATTGGAAAGCACTTTCATCAATTGTTTTTACTCCATCTGGTAAAATGACTATGCTTGGAAGCGATTTGCAGTTTTTAAAAGCACTTTTTCCTATAGAAGTTACTTTAACAGGAAAATCAATTTCTGCAAGCAATGTGCAACCATTGAATAGACTGTTTGGAATTGATGTTACTAGATCAGGAATCTTAATTGATGTAATAGATGTACAGCCTTCAAACACGCCTTGACCAAGTGATTTTACACCATCATGAAGCTCAATCGATTTCAAAGATTGACAATTTACAAAAGCATATCCGGTGATAGCTGTAATGTTTTCCGGAACAACAACATCTGTAACGACCTCTCCATCGATTTCAAGATCCTTCACATAGTATGTAGGATTTGAAGTGGCACTTCCAAATGTTATGCTTGAATACCATTGTTCAAGTGTGCCCTTATACTCTAAGCTTGTAATATTTGTACAGCCATCAAATGCATATCCGTTGATTTTCTTGATATTTTCGTGCATTACGATGGAAGTCAAAGATTTACAATTGTAAAAGCAATAGGATGAAATTTCTGTTACAGCTTCGGGAATCACTAATTCTGTAAGAAGAATGTTGTTAAAATATATGTCTTTAGCATAGTTCAATGGTACAGAATTGCTATAATTTGTAGAAATTTTACACCATTGCTCAAGTGTACCGGTGTAGTTAAACTTTTTCAAATTAGAAACGCCATTAAAAGCATCTCCTTTAAAAGTAACAACAGTACTAGGAATTTCAATTGATGTAATGTTTTTGTTGCCCTTGAAAGCGTTATTTGAGATTGTTGTTACAACATATGTCTTCTCTTCGAAAATAACACTTTCTGGAATAACAACATCAGTAATTGTTATCTCTTGGTTGTCTGTGCTTAAGATTGCATAGCCGTCAAAGCCCTCGTAATCTGTCGACTCTGTAAGAGTATAGTGCAGGTCGCCGATTTGGGTTGCACTTACAGAAAGAGCCAAAATTACTACGAGCAAAAGCGACATTGCAAGAGTAAGCAAAATTCTCTTTTTCATAAATTTCTCCTTAAAAATATAATTTACGCTCGTATTTTAACATAGGTGTGGAAAACTGTCAAGTTCAACAAAAAAAAAAAAAAAAATGGCTCATTTTTGTTAATTGTGCATAAGTAATTCGGAAAAGTTGTTGATTAGTCCACAAAAGGCGTGGTATTTTACCCTTTTTCAGATTGGTATTTTTTTGCAGCTTTGTGAGAAAATGTATTTGTGAATTTTTTGTAAATTTACGTTTATTAATATAAATGCACAAAAAAAATCCCGTGTGAAACGGGATTTATTTTATTAAGTCCTTAATGACCTCTGATGCGATTATTAGTCCTGCCACAGACGGTGTGAAGGCGCAGGATGCGGGAACGTATCGTTGGTCCTTGTCTGCCTGCTTTATAGGCAACTCGTCGGAATAGACCACCTTGAGGCCTTTTACACCTCTCTTCTTAAGCTCGCTACGCATAACACGGGCAAGGGGACAAACAGAGGTTTTGTAAATATCTGCCACCTTGAAGGCGCAGGGATTTAGCTTGTTGCCTGCCCCCATTGAGGAAATTAGTCTAACTCCTAGCTGCTCACATTTAACGGCAAGCTCCACCTTGCCTGATACCATATCTATTGCATCAACCACGTAATCGTAGGCTGACAAATCAAAATCCTTTGAGGTTTCGGGTGTGTATAGGGCGCAAATATCATTAACCTTAATTTGCGGATTAATGTCTAGCATCCTTTCCTTCATAACTGAAACCTTGGCTTTGCCAATGGTTGAGTGAAGGGCGATAATTTGTCGATTTATGTTTGAGAGAGAAACTGCATCGTTATCTACAATGTCAATCTGCCCTATTCCGCATCTTGCAAGCGCCTCACAGGTGTAGCCACCAACACCGCCAACGCCAAAAACAATAACTTTTTTGGTTTTCAGAGTGCTTACTGCTTCTTCTCCTATAAGCATTTCAAGCCTTGATAGCTCCTCCATTTTATTCCCTCCTTATGCCTTGTGAGAGTAATACGAACCAGTTTTGGAACGGACAAAACTCCCGTCTTTGGCGTTAAAATTTTTTGAAATATTTTTATATATCGGCAAAATTTTGCCTTAAACACGAGCCTCTTGGCTCGTTCGAAAATGCCTTGCACCTATAACCTAACTATTTAGAGATGGTTTTTGGTGCGGAGGAGGCAGGCTTATTAGCATAAGCCAACGACGACAAGCCTAAAAACGCTTTGAGCAGCAGGCTTTAGGCTGGTTCGCATCACTCTCGCAAGGCATCGTTTGTAACAGTATAGTAGCACATTTGGAACAAAATTGCAAACTTTTATTGCTTTTTGTTTTACGGTGTGGTAAAATTCAAGAAGAAATACGTTTTTAGGAGTTTATTATGAAGCCTATTTATGAATCCTACAGAAATCTTAAGGTGGTGCTTGGTAAGCTGAAGGACAATATTGTTATGTCCGCTTACCCTGTTACCGGTATTACATATAAGCCATGTGGCTACAAGGTTGGCTCCGAGCTACCTACTTGCGAGGATTTTGTTCCCTTTACAGCTGAAATGACCTGGAGCTCACAAAGAGATGAGCATGCTTGGTTCCACTTTACTGTTGATGCAAGTCAGTTTGGCGGCAAGGAAATTAAGCTTGCAATCCATACAGAGCCTGGTAACGGCTGGGATGCAACAAACCCACAGTTTATTGCTTATGTTGACGGGCATATTCGCCAAGGTCTTGATACTAACCATACATATCTGATTCTTTCCGGTAAGGACTCTTATGATGTTATGCTTTATAGCTACTCCGGCATGGAGGCTCATAGAGAAAATTTGCACCTTACTGCGGATGTTGTTATCGAGAACCAAGATGTTAAAAAGCTTTACTATGATGTAAAGGTGCCTCTTGATGCCCTTGAATTTTTAGGAGAAAACTCCTACGAATACCAAAGCATTGTTGCTATTTTGGAAAAGGCTGTTTCCAAGCTGAATATGCTTAAGCTGCCATCCGAGGAGTTTTATGAGTCTGTTAAGCTTGCAAATGAGGTTATCGAGAAGGAATTTTACGGTAAATTCTGCAAAAACCAAGATATAAAGACACTTTGTGTTGGACACACCCATATTGATATTGCTTGGCTTTGGACTGTTTCCCAAACAAGAGAAAAGGCACAGCGCTCCTTTGCTACTGTAATTGAGCTTATGAAGCGCTACCCCGAATATAAATTTATGTCCTCACAGGCTATTCTTTACAAGATGGTTAAGGAGGAGTGCCCTGAGCTTTACGAGGAAATCAAGGCTATGATTAAGGCAGGCCGTTGGGAGGTCGAGGGCGCTATGTGGGTTGAGGCTGACTGCAACCTTTCCTCCGGAGAAAGCCTTGTAAGACAGGTTCAATACGGCAAAAACTTCTTCCGTGATGAATTTGGCGTGGAATCACGTATTCTTTGGTTGCCTGACGTATTCGGTTATGCGGCCGCCCTGCCACAAATTCTCAAAAAGAGTGAGGTTGACTGGTTTGTAACCTCAAAAATTGGCTGGAACGATACAAACACTATGCCCTATGATACTTTCCTTTGGAAGGGTCTTGACGGCACAGGAATTAATGCACACTTTTTAACTGCACAGGACGAAAAGAAGGGCCGTGTGCCGGAAAGGTTTAGCTCCTACTGTCCTTCTACCGACTTCTCTATTATTGACGGCGCTTGGAACAGATATCAGCAAAAATCTCTTTCCAATGAGGCTATTGTTACATTCGGCTTTGGCGACGGTGGCGGCGGACCTACTGACGATATGCTTGAAAAGCTAAGACGTACATCCGCAGGCGTGCCGGGTCTTGCTCAATCATATACAGGAACTGCTACAGATTTCTTTGGTAAGCTTGAAAAATGCATTAAGGAAAAGCCACAGCTTTTGCCAAGCTGGCAGGGCGAGCTTTACCTTGAATTCCACAGAGGTACATACACCTCTATTGGCAAAAACAAGAAAAATAACAGAGAGTGCGAGTTTTTAATGCTGGATGCAGAGGCACTTTCCGCTATGCTTGGTAAGCTAAGGGGCGACAAGTTCCCTAAGGCGGAGCTGCATCAGGCTTGGGAAATGCTTTTAACCAACCAATTCCACGATATTATTCCAGGCTCCTCTATAAAAGAGGTTTACGAGGACAGCGATAAGGATTATATTAAAATCAGAACATTGACGACAAAATTGAGGGGTAACGCCTTTGATTATGTAAGTGAAAATGCTAGCAGGACCGGTTATGCTGTATTTAACCCACACTCCTTTGTTAATTCCTCTGTTGTAAAAATTGACGGTAAAAGCGTTTTTGTTAAGGATGTACCTGCTAAGGGATATAAGGTTATAGAGAATGTTACACCTAAGAACACTATTGAGGTTAAGGGTAACACGGTATTTACAAAATTCTTTACTGTAAAGCTTGATAAGGACTGCCATATTGTTTCTATTTATGACAAGAAGGCTCATCGTGAGGTAATTAAGAAGGGCGAGCGCGCAGGAAGACTCTTTGTGCTTGAAAACTACCCCGACCAATACGATGCTTGGGAGCTTCAGCGCAGTGCAAGCGACAAGGAATATACTCTTTGCGGCGCTTATGATGTTTATACTGTTGTTGATGGTGCAAGAACAGGTATCCACTACAAGAAAAACCATATGGAAAGTGTGGTTGAGCAAACTATCTGGTTCTATGAGGACATAGCAAGGATTGATTTTGAGACTAAGGTTGACTGGAAGCAGCAAAGACAGGTGCTTAAGGTTTCCTTCCCTGTTGATATTAATGCCGATATGGCAACATATGAAATTCAGTTTGGCTCCACACAACGACCAACACACTTTAACACAAGCTGGGATCAGGCTAAATTCGAGGTGTGCGGACACAAGTATGCTGACCTTTCCGAAGGAAATTATGGTGTAAGCTTACTGAACAATTGCAAATACGGACACGATATTCATAACGGAGATATGCGCTTGACCCTTCTCTCCTCAGGCTGGAATCCAAGCAATATGGGAGATTATAACGACCAGGGCGAGCATGAGTTTACATACTCAATTTACCCACACAAGAATAATCTTGCAGGCTGTGATACAATTAAGCAGGCATATGACCTTAATCTGCCTATGACTGCGGTTAAGGCTGTGGGCGGCGGATGTCTGCCAAATGAGTACTCCTTAGTTAGCGTTGACTGTGATAATGTTATAGTTGAGGCGATTAAGGAGGCTGAGTACGGGGATGAAACCATTGTAAGACTCTACGAGGCTAAAAACTACCGCACAAGGACTACTGTTTCCTTCGGCTTTGACGTTAGCGAGGTATATCTTGGTAATCTTAGTGAGAAAAAGCTGAAAAAGCTATCGGTTAAGAATAACAAGGTTAGCCTTGAAATCAAGCCATTTGAAATTGTAACCCTCATTGTAAAATAAGAAAAGGCGAACCTTTGGTTCGCTTTTTTGTGCTGATTTTCAGCCTTTCCACATATATATTATTGATGCCTGACGGGATGCCTTGCAGGAGTGAAGCGAACCGGCCTAAAGCCTACTATTTAAAGCACTTTTAGGATTGTCGTCGTTGGCTTATGTCAATAAACCTTCCTCCTTCGCACCAAAAATCATCTCTAAATAATTAGGTTTTAGGTGCAAGGCATTTTAGAACGAGCCAAAAGGCTCGTATTCAAGGCAAAATTAAAAATAATTCAAAAAATTTTAACGCCGAAGACGGGATTTTTGTCCGTTCCAAAACTGGTTCGTTCCACTTCCGCAAGGCATAGTGTGGTGAGTTTTATTAACAAATTACAAAAATATTTTTTTAACGGAATTTTGCTTTCCTTAGCGGGAATTTTGATGAATACCATTTCTGTGGGCTTTAATGCCTATATTTCAGCCTTGATTGGAGCTGAGGGTATGGGTCTTTTTACCTTGACGGGTGGTGTTTATTCCTTTGCTATAACCTTTGCAACCTCGGGAATTAATGTGGCGGTGGTCAGGCTGGTGTCTGCCGCCTTGCCCTATGAAAATGACAAAAGGCTGAGTGTTAAGGAGTCAAGGACGGTCAGCGGAATTATGAAACGGGCTTTTTTGTATTGTCTGTTCTTTTCCACTATTGCCACCTGTGTGCTGTTTTTCCTGGCAAAGCCTATCGGCATTTACGCACTTGGAGATATAAGGACGGTGCCTTCTCTTAAGGCGATGGCGCTTAGTCTTATTCCCATTTCGCTATCCAGTGCGATAAATGGATATTTTTCGGCGGTTAGGCGAGTTTATAAAAATGTGGTTTCAAGATTCTTGGAGCAAGGCATTAAGATTGGTGCTGTTTATCTTTTGATTTTGGTGCTTGCGCCGTCCGGTCTTGAATACGCCTGCTTTGCGCTTGCTGTCGGCGGCACAATAAGCGAGAGCTTTGCTGTATTATTAAACCTCGCTCTTTATCTTCTCGACAAGCGAATTTGGAGCAGTAAAGGCGATGAAAGAGGCGCTTTTTCAGTTAATAACACGAAAAAATCATCGGTCTTTTCCTCCGCATTTCCTGTGGGGGTTAGCGGATATGTGCGAAGCGCACTTGTGATGATTGAGCATTTGCTCATTCCCTGGGGGCTGAAGAAAAACGGAAAAAGCGGAAGTCAGGCGCTTAGCTCCTACGGCATTTTGCACGGAATGGTTATTCCTCTTGTGTTATTTCCTGCATCTATACTCGGCTCCTTTTCCTCTCTTTTGGTGCCGGAGATTGCCTCACTTTACGAAAAGAAGGAGCTGAAGCGAATAAGATACATTGTTGAAAGAGTTTTCTATTTTACTCTTCTTTTTGCCTTTGGTGTCAGCGGGGTTTTAATTGCATATTCAAAAGAAATCGGAATTTGCTTTTATCAGAGCACAGAGGCAGGAAGATATATTATGCTTCTGGCGCCCTTAATTCCCGTTATGTATCTTGACAGCTCTGTTGATGCCATGCTGAAGGGTATGGGCGAGCAGCTTTATACTATGAGAATCAACATTATTGATTCGTTGCTTAGTGTTGCTCTTATATGGTTAATTCTTCCAAGGCTGGGCATTTCAGGCTATATTATTGTGATTTTTGTAACCGAGCTGTTTAATACCTCATTTAGCATTTTAAGGCTGATAAATAAGCTGGAGCTAAAGCCTCCTATTCTTAGATGGGTAGTCAAGCCGCTGATTAACATAATTATCTCTACCGGACTATCAAAGCTGTTGTTTAGATTCATCTTAGACGGAATACAGCTCGGAAAGGTGTTGGTGGTTGTGGAAATTGTTGTGGCAAGCCTAATTTACATCGGTCTTTCCTTCCTTACCAAGGCAATTTCAAAAAACGAAATAGCTTTGGCAAAAAAACTTATAAAGCACGCATAAAGCGCAAAAAAAGCTACGGACGTGTATGATTTTCCATAATTAGAAGACGCTTCCTTGGTAAATATTGTTCCTTGATTTAGTTCTTTTCCTCTGCTAGAATATAGTTGTAATTGTTCGAGCAATGAAATACTAAGGAAAGGGTGAATATTTGAAGAAAACTATATCATTTGTGTTGATTCTTGCCTGCCTTATTACCTCGCTTGCTGTGGTTGCAAGTGCCTCAGGTACAGGAGTCGGCGTTTACATGAACAACACCCAGTTTACAGGGAATGTAAGAATTAAGGACTCCACAACATTTGTAGGCATAAGACGCTTTGCAACATCAATGTATCAGGATGCGAAGGTTACGTATAATTACAGCACGAGGACACTTACAGTTCAAACGAGCAAGCTGTATTTAACTGCTACCGATGGTCAGAGCTATATTGTAGCAAATGGGCGATATTTGTACACTCCCTCCCCTGTTTTTATGCAAAACGGTGTGATGTATGCGCCAATTCTCTTAATGACTAAGGCTTTTGGCGCTACACTTAGGTGGAATAATTCCAACTCATCATTTTACATAACTCGTGGAAGCGGTGGCATTGTTTCAGGCGACCAATTTTACAGGAGCGATGAGGTTTATTGGCTCTCAAGAATCATAAATGCCGAAAGTGGCGGTGAAAAATTTATCGGAAAGATTGCTGTTGGTAATGTTATATTGAACAGAGTAAAATCAAATCAATTTCCAAACACCATTTACAGTGTAATTTTCGATAAAAAGTACGGTGTTCAGTTTAGCCCCACAATTAACGGCGCTATTTACAAGACACCAAACAATGAAAGCATAATTGCGGCAAAGATTTGTCTTGAGGGCTATTCTATTGACTCGGGACTGCTCTACTTTGTCAACCCAAAGGTTGCTCCAAACAGCTGGGTTGCAAACAACCGACCATACTACGGTATGATAGGCAACCATGCCTTCTTTTATTAAACAAAAAACTCCGACCTGTGTCGGAGTTTTTTTGTTTTTCAGCGTTTTTGTGTTGCCTCTAAGTAGCTGTTGTAAATTGCGCCCTGTAAAAGCTTAAGACATTCTTCGTCCTTACCGCCAACAGATTTTGAATTCAGGCGCTTTGCCCCTCTTGCCATTTTTGAGGAGCTTGTTACGATAATCTCGTCTGCATTATATAGGTCCTCTAAGGTGAATTTTTCTTCCCTTACAGTAATATCATTTTCTCTTGCGTGCTTTATCAGATGAGCACGGGTAACACCGGGAAGAATGTGTCTGTCTGCAGGCGCTGTTATAAGCTCCTTATTTTTGAGTATTGAGATGTTACTGTGAGAGCATTCGGTTATGTAGCCTTCTCTTACAAAAACTGCTTCCTCACACTTGTTATTTTTTGAATGCTGTGCGGCAAGCACGCTGGGAAGAAGATTCAGAGTTTTAATGTTACAGTAGCCGTATCGGTGGTCCTCAGTGGTGCATAAATCCATTTTTTCGTACACAGGGTCCACCTTTTGGGGCTTTATTGTGATGCAAAGGTTTCCCTTTCCCTCCACAAATTCGTGATTTCTTATGCCGCTGCCACGGGAAACGTGAAAGTAGATAAACTTCTCCTCTCCGTCTACCAGCGGGCATAGCTCCTTGATTATGAAGGAAAGCTCTTCCCTTGTTTTTGGGGGATTTATTCCCAGCAAATGGCAGTTATCAAAAAGCCTGTTTACGTGCTCGGACAAAAGATAAGGGATATTATTTCGACACATTACCGCATCGTATACCCCGTCTCCAAAGTAAAACGCCCTGTCGGTCATTGGAACCGATATTTCCTCTATCAGCCCAACCTTGCCGTTATAATATCCCAAATTTTTCATATTACACCTTGCCTTATGCTATATGTATTCGGAAAAGCTTATAGTGTATACGCCACATTTGGCTCGAGAGATACAGCTGTATCCTTTCCGTCAATATTTATTATAGCAGTTTGCTTGATAGGTGTTACAAGTTTTAAGCCACTTAGCTTATTATTTTTCCATTCAATGTCTACCTTGATATTGCCCTTTGCAAGTAGTCCCTTGATGCTACCATTCTTCATTTCACTGGGAAGTGCAGGCAAAATCTTTATCTTGCCGTCCTCACATTGCAGGAACATTTGCGCAATTCCTGCGCAAACACCATAGTTACCGTCGATTTGGAACGGTGGATGAGCATCGAACATATTTGCATATGTGCCGCCGGAGTGCCACATATCAACGTTTTCGTCAGGTTCGGCAGGCATATAGCGAAGCTGATTCTTAACAAGCTTCAGTGCCCTGTCGCCATCCTTAAGCCTTGCCCAAAGGTTAACCTTCCAGCCCATGGACCAGCCTGTGCCCTCATCCCCTCTTCTGAGAAGTGAGTTTTTAACCATTTCCGCAATTTCGGGGCTGTTTTCTGTTGTTATTATGTCCGCCGGGTAGAACGCATAAAGATGAGAAACGTGGCGGTGCTGTGGGTCGCTCTCCTCTACCTCGTAATCGTATTCAAGAAGCTGACCGAGGCTGCCTGCCTTGTAAATGCCAAGCTCGCCCTTTCTTTCGTTTATGGTCCTTGTAAATTCGTCGTCTATGCCGAGAATTTTTGCTGATTTGGAAATGTTAATAAACAAATCCTCAACAATTGACTGGGACATTACCGTGTATGGAGCAACGTAAATCCACTTGCCGTTTTCAACGTAGCTGTTTTCGGGAGAGGTAGATGGGAATATTACCCAGTTATCCCCCTGCTTTTCCATAATGGAAAGATAGAATTTTGCAGCCTCCTTCATAATCGGGTACGCTGTATTTTCAAGGAAGCTCTTGTCTAGAGTATATTCATAATGCTCAAACAGATGTCTGCAAAGCCAGCCCGGAGACATATTCCAATAAGCATACTGTGTACAGGTTTCTCTCTTTGAGCCAACCGGTGTTGTATGCGCCCAAAGGTCGCTGTTGTGGTGGCAAGCAAAGCCCTCTGCCTTGTAATATCTTTTTGCTGTTTCCCTACCATTTTGACTAATGTTCTTGATAAGGTCAATCATCGGCTGATTACAGCTGACAAGGTCGGACATAAGAACCGGCCAATAGTTCATTTCCGCATTGATATTCAATGTGTAGTTTGAGGACCAAGGTGCATAATACTGGTCGTTCCAGATGCCTTGAAGGTTTGTTGCCTGTGAGCCCTCTCTGGACGCAGAAATAACAAGATATCTGCCGAAATTGTAAAGAAGCTCGCAAAGACCAAGGTCCTTGTTTTCGCTCTTTAATCTTTCGTCTGTGTAGAGCTGACTTTCCTCACCGCCAAAGTCGGTAATTACTCTGTCAAAGAGTGATGAAAAGTCGTCAATATGAGCACTTTTGATTTCCTCATAGCTAAGGGCGTAAAGCTTATCCATTTTAGCTATGCATTCATAATATGTTGGCTTGTCTGGAAGCTTATCGAAGGCAACAAAGCTGGTTTCTGCGCAAAAATATACGATTGCCTCTGTTGTATCCTCAATTCTTACCCTGCTTATGTCCTCTGTGGCAACCTTGCCGTTTGATTTTACCCTTGCAACTGCGGAAACCTTTACTCCATTACCGTCGTAAACGATTGGCTTTGCGGTTTTGTGGTAGCTGGGGGCTAGGGATGTAGGGCATTCGCCTGTGAAAAACAGGTTTTCTGCCCAAGCTGTAACATGGCTTTTGCCAACGCAATCTCCATAAAGCTCGTATGTAACAGGCTTTGAGGATGTGAGCCTAACCATCATACAATCGTTAGGGAAGGAAACGAAATATTCTCTTGTAAAGTCTATACCGTCCTCTGTGTAGCTGAGGGTAGCTATTCCCTTTTCAAGGTCTAGGGTCCTTTTGTAGTTGGTAACCTCTTTGCCTGCGCCTATTCTTTCAATGTAGAGTGTGCCAAGAAGCATATATGAGCAAAGCCATGTGCCTGAAAAGTTTTCGTCAAGCTCCCTTTGCGCCTCATATCTCTTGTTCTCTCTTACAAGCGCCTTTGCCCTCTCATTTGACTCATATGCATTTTCAACATACTCGTCTCCCGGCTTACCGGACCAAAGTGTATCGTGGTTTAGTGAAATTTTGTCAATGTCTGTCCTTGAATATACCATAGCGCCAAGCTGACCGTTTCCAAGTGGCAACGCCTCCTCAAAATGCTTGGCAGGGCTTTTATATTTCAGTAGCTTTTCCATAGTTTTCCCCTTTATTTTAATTAAGCAGCGGAATGTTTATCCCGCTGCTTACATATTATTTCATTGATAATAGATTATACGCTTTTTGCCAGCTTGTCAATACATTTTTTGCAAATATGTCTGCCGTTGTGAACCAGGTTATCCTTTGTGCTCTTACAAAAGATGCAACAGGGAGCATATTTTTTCAAAATTATAGTATCGCCCTCAACAAAGATTTCCACAGGGTCCTTTTCTTTAATATCAAGGGTTGTACGCAGCTCCTTTGGTAATACAAGTCTACCAAGCTCATCAAGCTTTCTTACAATACCTGTTGATTTCATATAGTTCACCTCTCTTTTTTATTACATTTTCATTGTACCATTTTTTATTTTTTTAGTCAACAGATTTTTACATTTTTTTACAAATAACGAGGTTTTATGCTAGGAAAATGCTTTTCTATCCTTTGTGTTATATCGGTTCTCGCCACTTTTTTAACCCATAATGAAAAAGCCCTTGCTGACTCTATTTTGGTCGGTGCGTCTAAGAGTGTAACGGTGGTAATTTCTATTCTGGGTCTTATGACCCTTTGGAACGGAATTTTAGAGGTTTTGAAGGAAGCAGGTGTTATCGAAAGGCTATCTAAGCTTTTAAGACCCGTTCTTAAGCTTATTTTTCCACGCGCCTTTAAGGAAAACACAGCCACAGAGGAAATTACTGCCTGCGTAAGCGCAAATATTCTTGGTCTTTCCAATGCTACAACACCACTTGCTCTTGCGGCTATTCACAAGCTGAACGAGGGCAGAAGCAGCGACAAAGCCACAAACGATATGATAACCTTAGCTATTTTGGGCTGTGCCTGCTTTAATATAATTCCAACCACGGTTATTGCTATGAGGGTATCTCAAGGGGCAAGTATAACCTATGAGCTTTTGGTGCCTGTTTGGATTTGCTCGTTTGTTTGCATGGTTGTGGGTATTATTCTTTGTCGAGTGATAGGTAAGGTCTGTGGAGATACTTGAAAAAATTTCATATTATATTTTACCGTTTATCCTGCTTTCGGTGGCTCTTATTATTCTTTTCGGAAAGAAGGATTATTTTGATAGTTTTTTAAGAGGTGCTGCCGGTGGGGCAAAATCCGCAGTCGGTCTTTTACCTACGCTATGTGCGCTTATTGTTGGCGTGAGCATGCTAACCGCATCAGGCGCAGGGGAGCTTATTTGCCAACTAATTTCCCCGCTTTTTGATAAAATCGGTATTCCCAAGGAAATTTTCCCCCTGCTGTTAACACGGCCTATTTCCGGCAGTGCCTCTCTTGCAACCTTTGGGGAGCTACTTTCACAGACAGGGGCGGACAGCTTTCCTGCCCTTTGCGCATCATTGATTATGGCATCCTCTGATACATTTATTTATGTGATTTGCGTTTATTTTTCACAGGTTAAAATACGAAAAACAAGGCACGCCTTACCTGTTGCCGTTTTCGTGTCCTGTCTTGCTGTTTTTCTGTCCTGCATTCTTTGTAGGCTCTTTTATTGAATAAGCTTCCAATTTTCGGCAAACAATATTGTGAAAATTTTGAAAGGAGCTTTTATTTTGAAGGGCTGTCAAAGAAAAATTGTTTATTTGAAAAACACAAAGAGCGCTTATTTTGATGAGGCGTACTTTATAATGAAGCCAAGGGCTGAGGGCACCTGTGAGGAAAGCGTGCTTAAGGAAGCGGAAAGAATTCTCGGAAGGGCTGAGCCGCCAAGCATTAAGTCAAAGAGGCAGGACTGCGGCGGTTCTGTGTTCAATTATATTATTGGCGCATTGTCAGGCGCTGTCCTTGCCTTTACCATTTCTTTTTTTATTTTCTAGTTACTTGACTTAATGCCTATTGTATGGTAAAATATAGTTAACAAAATTTCGTTTACAACAGAGATTACTGGAGCTGTGGGGCCGTCAATACACAGCTTTAAGTGCTGTACATATTTTCCGTCATTTATGATGACGGCGTTTTTCGATTTAATTTAAGAGGTTTTATATGCAAGAAAAGAAAACAAAAAAGTGGCAATCCACCACTAAAAAGGATACAAAAAAAGCAAGCAAGCCGACTGAGAAAAAGACCGGTAAGGCTACTAAATCTAATACAAAAAAGCCTGCTAAGCGCACACCGCAAAAGAAAAAGACCACAAAGAAAGCTAACCTGCCTAAGGTTAAGGTTTATGCCCTTGGCGGTCTTAACGAAATCGGCATGAATATGACCGTTTTCGAGTGCGAAAATGATATTATTATTGTGGACTGCGGTATTGGCTTTCCAAAGGACGATATGCTGGGTATTGACCTTGTTATACCTGACTTTACCCATCTTATGAACAATGTTGACAAAATCAGAGGTATTTTCATAACTCACGGACACGAGGACCATATCGGCTCTCTGCCTTATTTCTTGAAGAATATGAATGTGCCTGTTTTTGCAACAAGGCTTACTCTCGGCATTTTGGAAAATAAGCTTGAGGAGCATAAGCTTTTGCAAAATGCTAAGCTCCACAATGTAAAGGCAGGGGACAAAATTACTGCCGGCTGCTTCAAGGTGGAATTTATAAGAGTAAACCACTCTATTGCCGATGCCTGTGCTCTTGCTATTTCCACACCCCAGGGTGTGATTGTGCATACGGGCGACTTTAAGCTTGACACCACACCTATTGATGGCGAAATGATGGATATTGTGCGCCTTGGTCAGCTTGGCAAGGAGGGCGTTTTGATGCTCCTTTGCGAATCTACAAACGTGGAGCGCGCAGGTCACACTCCGTCGGAGAAAAATGTTGGCGTTTCTCTTGAAAAGATTTTTTCAACCGCCAAGGACAAAAGAATTATAATTGCAACCTTTGCATCAAACGTACACAGAGTTCAGCAGATTATTGACGCCAGCGCAAACCACGGGCGCAGAGTTGCTGTAACCGGACGAAGCATGATAAACGTAGTTAATGCGGCGGTTAGGCTTGGCTATATGAATGTGCCCGACGGGGTGCTTATCGGTATAGACGAAATTAAGAAATACCCTGCCGAAAGGATTACTATTGTTACAACCGGCTCACAGGGAGAGCCAATGTCTGCCCTATACAGAATGGCATTTTCCGACCACGACAAGGTACAGCTTACAGACAAGGATTTGGTTGTGCTGTCCTCCAGCGCTATTCCGGGTAATGAGCCTCTTGTCGGAAAGATTGTTAACGAGATGTATCGCAGGGGCGTTAATGTTTATCACGACACAAGCGTTGAGGTCCATGTTTCGGGACACGCCTGCCGTGAGGAGCTAAAGCTTATGCACGCACTTATTAAGCCTAAGTATTTTATGCCAGTGCATGGCGAATACAGGCATCTTATTCAGCACAAGGAGCTTGCCGAGGGTATGGGTATGAGTGCGGAAAATATCTTTGTTTCCGATGTTGGTAAGGTTGTTGAGCTTGACAGTGAGGGCGCTCGCTTTAATGGCACCGTCCAAGCCGGCAAGGTGCTGATTGACGGCTCCGGCGTTGGAGATGTTGGAAACATTGTGCTTCGTGACAGAAAGAATCTTTCCGAAAGCGGCCTTATTATTGCCGTTGCTTCTGTTAGCCTTGAGGAAGGCATTTTGATGTCCGGACCTGAGATTGTTTCCCGTGGCTTTGTTTATGTGCGCGAGAGCGAGGAGCTTATAAACGGCGCCCGTGATATTGCCACAAGGGTGCTTGTTGATGCGCTAGATGATGGCATTAAGGAGTGGAGCAAGCTGAAGGAGCTTATGAAAAATGCTATTTCCAAATATGTCTTTGCCAAGACAAAGAAAAAGCCTGTAATACTCCCTATTTTGCTAAACATATAAATAAAAAAATCCCAAGCCTGCTCGGCTTGGGATTTATTTTTATTCCTCTTCCTCGTATGAAAGCTCAGAGTCGGCTTGACCTTGGATGAGCAAGTTTCCATAATCGCTTGATACTGATATATACAAGGTGTATTCTGTTTCTGTAATTCTTCCCTCATCGTCGACGGTTATTGTAATCGTCGCTGTTTTTGATAAAACCTCTCCTCTTATGGAGCTGATCATCTCGGCATATGCGGAGATATCCGGATTATCATAAATCAGCTTGTACTCATCTCCGTTGATTTTCATATTTTCTATTCCGTTAATATCAACAGAAGGGGCAACGAACAAAAGTCCACTTTGATTGAAATACTCTCTTGCTTCTCTGTCGCTATCCAAGCTGACGCCTGACGGGGCATTATATGCTTTTCCGTCTCGGTAGATATAATGCTTGCCGGAGTTGCTTGCATCGTAATAGTCATAAAAATATTTTCCGTCTTCATCTACGCCCGCTGTACCAACATACTTGTACTGCTGCTTGTTGGTTTCAGATGCGAAGGATGCTACAAATGCGGTGTTTGTTTCAAAGCTTATGGTTTCCTTGCCTTCCTCAAGCTTACCCCTGTACTCGTTAATATAGCCGAGCGCCCTTACGTCGTCTACCCTTTTATAGTCATCGTAATCTATGGAATCAGGCTCCTTTAGTGCGTTTATATCGGCGTATGTAATTGTAAATTCCATGCTTGTAAAGCTTGGCTGCTCGTTTGTTTCGCTATCAAAGATTTCAAACACTACGTTTAAGCGCTTTGGGTATAGCTCGCTATCTGTCTTAAATGTAAACTGTATATCATTTATGTAGTAGTTTGTGGGGATCATACGATAAAGTGAATCAAGACTACCCATAAACTCCTCTATCGCCTTTTCGGATAGCTGGCTAATCTTTACTGTATATTCACCCTTGCTGTTTTTAGTGCAGGTGATTTTTTCCGCAGTTCCCTCATCACTTATTTCCTCAGACTTGTTGATTTCGTCCAAATAATGCAAGAAATCATCTGTGCTCATTTCGGTATAATAGGAATCTGTTATATCGTCCTTTGTGTTAGACATATACATAGCACCGTTGGAATAACCAATCGTTGAGTCAATGGTTTCGACGACTGTTCCTACTGTTACTGTTATCGTAGAGCTTTCGGCATACTTATAATCTGAAGTTCCCCTTCCCCAAATCTGCTCTTTAGCATCTACTCTTGCTCCCAGGTAGGTTTTATCATAGACGCTAAGTATAAACTCGGCTGTTGCTTCGTATGAGCCTGAATTGTTAAGATTATTTCCTGCTCTTTCTATAACCGCCATTGCCCTTTCCTCTTGCGGCAAATCGTCAATATTTACCTGACATGAGCAAATCATTATAAGCACAAGCATTGCTGCCAATGCCACAAGTAATATTTTTATTGTATTTTTCATTTTTTCTCTCCTTTACAATGCTTCTTGTTAAGACATACACCACCTATGTCTTGTTTTCAATTATCCTATTCGCAATAATGTCTTTTTCGATTGACTGCAAATTGTGTCTCTTTCCTCCTCATATATATAAACGCAAAATTTTGGAAAAAGGTTTCAAATTTTTTAAAAAATTTACAAAATTTTTATATTTTTTATTTTTTTAGTTTTTCTCCCTTTTTTGCGTGCGCAAATATTGTAAAGACAGTTTTTTTGTGCTATACTGTATGTTGGTTTAATTTGGAATTTACGAAGGGGGATTTTTATGACTAAGCTGCTTAAGTACATGAATGGTTATCGTAAGGAATGTATTTTAAGTCCGCTTTTTAAGATGCTTGAGGCGTTTTTTGAGCTTTTGGTGCCTTTTGTTGTGGCTTACATTATTGACACGGCTATTCCAGCTGGTAAAAATGGCGATACCTCCAGCCTTATTATATCTTGTCTGATTATGGCCGGACTTGGCGCAATCGGTCTTACCTGTACTATTTTTGCACAGTATTTTGCTGCAAAGGCGGCAGTTGGCTTTACCTCTAAAATCAAGCACTCCCTTTTTGAGCATATTACCTCTCTTTCCTATACGGAAATTGATACGCTTGGAACATCTACACTTATCACAAGAATGACAAGTGATGCAAATCAGGTGCAGACAGGCGTTAACCTTACGCTAAGACTGTTTATGCGCTCCCCTGTTATTGTTTTCGGCGCTATGATTATGGCATTTGTGGTTGACACAGAGGCGAAGGCGGCACTTGTTTTTGTAGGCGCCATTCCTGCCCTTGCTATTGTTGTTTTCGGAATCATGTGCGCTACAATCCCTCTTTACAAGAAGGTACAGACAAGGCTTGACGGTGTTTTAGGCTCTGCCCGTGAAAACCTTACCGGCATCAGAGTTATCCGTGCCTTTGGACTTGAGAAGAATGAGCAGGAAAAATTCAAGACTAAGACCGAAGATCTTAATAAGGCGCAAAAGGTGGTTGGCGCAATTTCCGCTATTATGAACCCCCTTACCTATGCTATTGTAAATATAGCTATTGTGGTGCTTCTTTATGTTGGTAATATAGAGGTGGATGCAGGCGCTTTGACAACAGGACAGCTGGTTGCTCTTTACAACTATATGTCCCAAATTTTAATTGAGCTGATTAAGCTGGCAAATCTTATTATTACTATAACCAAGGCTCTTGCCTCTGCAAACAGAATTGAGGCTGTATTTGAAATAAAATCCTCGCAGGAAATTATGGAGCTTGAGGGTGGCGACCCACAATATGCGGTTGAATTCAGAAACGCATATTTGAAATATGCCTCATCCCCCGAATACTCTCTTGAGGATATTGACTTTACTGTTTCCAAGGGAGAAACGGTTGGTATTATCGGAGGTACAGGCTCAGGTAAGACCTCGCTTATTAACATGATAGGCAGGTTTTATGATGCAGAAAAGGGTGAGGTTTTTGTAAATGGCAAAAACGTTAAGTCCTACCAGCTTGATACTCTGCGTGAAATGATTGGTATGACACCTCAAAAAGCTGTTTTATTTAAGGGCACCCTAAGAGAAAATCTACAATGGGGCGACAAGACAGCCAGCGACGAGGAAATTATTAATGCTATCGAAATTGCTCAAGCAAAGGACGTTTTGGACTCAAAGAGCGAGGGGCTTGACTTTGTTGTTGAGCAGGGAGGCAAAAACCTTTCCGGCGGGCAAAGACAGCGCTTTACAATTGCTCGTGCACTTGTTGGCAAGCCTGAAATTATTGTGCTTGACGACTCATCCAGCGCACTTGACTATTTAACCGATTTAAGGTTAAGAACCGCTATTGCAGATATTGATTATAAGCCTACGGTGTTTATAGTTTCGCAAAGAACTGCATCTATACAGAATGCAGATAAGATAATTGTTTTGGACGACGGAAAAATTGTCGGCATGGGCAAGCACGACGGACTTTTGAAAAACTGCCCTGTTTATGCCGAGATTTATGCCTCTCAATTTAAGAAGGGGGGCGAGGAATAATGAAGGGTGCTCATACTCTTAAGCTTGTTTTGGGCTATATTAAAAGATATTGGTTTTTAATCATTATTTCTCTTCTGTTTGCCCTTTGCAGCGTCGGGCTGACGCTTTATATTCCAATCAGAATCGGCGATACAATTGACTCCATTGACAAGGGTCTTGATATTGTGCCGATACTTATTGAAATAGGTGTGCTTGCCGGTGCTGTTGCCCTTGTCCAATGGATTATGGGTCTTATCAATAACAAAATTACCTACAATGTAACAAGAGATATAAGAAACGAGGCCTTTTATAAGCTGGAAACACTGCCTCTTAGCTATGTAGACTCTCATTCCTACGGCGAGATTGTAAGCCGTATGATTTCCGATGTTGACCAATTTACTGACGGGCTTTTGATGGGCTTTACACAGCTGTTTACCGGTATTGTTACCATCATCGGCACCTTTGTGTTTATGCTTTCTCTTAACTGGGTTATTACCATTGTGGTTGTGGCGCTGACACCCCTTTCCCTATTTATTGCAAGCTTTATTTCCAAGAGAACCTACTCTCTTTTCAAGAAACAGGCTGAGGCTAAGGCTAAGGAAACTGCCATTATTGACGAAACTATTGGAAATATGAAGGTGGTTAAGGCGTTTAGCCACGAGGACGAGGCGCTGGAGAAATTTGACCAGGCTGACCTGGAGCTGAAAAAGGCATCTACAAAGGCAATATTCTTCTCCTCATTGGTTAACCCCACCACAAGATTTGTAAACGCACTTATTTATGCCGGCGTTGCGTTGGTTGGCGCATTGGCAGTAATGAACATATTGCCGCCTGCCCTTACCGTTTCCTTTACGGTTGGTATGCTATCTACCTTTTTAAGCTATGCTAACCAATTTGCAAAGCCATTTAATGAAATTTCCAGCGTGGTTACAGAGCTGCAAAATGCCCTTGCCTGCGCAGGTAGAGTTTTTGAGTTTATAGACGAGGAAAACGAGGTGGCTGACAAGGATGATGCCCTTGTGCTTACTGACACAGAGGGTAATGTTTCCTTGAAGGATGTTGCCTTCTCCTACTCCCCTGACAAGGAGCTTATTAAGGACCTTAGCCTCGAGGTTAAGAGCGGTATGAGGGTTGCCATTGTTGGACCTACCGGCTGTGGAAAAACCACCCTTATTAACCTGCTTATGAGGTTTTATGATGTTAACAGCGGTGGCATCTTTGTTGACGGCTGTGATATCAGAGATATGACAAGGCTCTCCCTGCGTGAAAGCTATGGTATGGTTTTACAGGAAACCTGGCTACAAGCAGGCAGCGTTAAGGACAACATCAAAATGGGTCGTCCGGATGCAACAGATGAGGAAATTATTGAGGCGGCAAAGTCCTGCCACGCCCATAGCTTTATAAAGAGGCTACCACAGGGCTACGACACTTACATTTCGGACGAGGGCTCCCCTCTTTCGCAGGGACAGAAGCAGCTTTTATGCATTGCGAGAATTATGCTTGCTTTGCCACCTATGCTGATTCTTGACGAGGCTACCTCATCTATTGACACTCGTACAGAGTTGAAAATTCAAGAGGCGTTCTTCAAGCTAATGGAGGGACGTACCTCGTTTATAGTTGCCCACAGGCTCTCCACTATCAAGGAGGCTGATGTTATTCTTGTTATGAACAAGGGTAAGATTATTGAAATGGGTACACACGATGAGCTGATTAAGAACGAAGGCTTCTATTCTCAGCTTTACAATAGCCAATTTATCGAAACACCAGAGGAATAAAATGAGAAAAACTAAAATTGTATGCACCATAGGTCCTGCTTGCGGAGATGAAAAGACACTTACCGAGCTTTGCTTAGCCGGTATGAATGTTGCAAGACTTAACTTTTCACACGGAACACATGAGGACCATCTTGAAAAAATCAATCTTATTAAGGCTGTAAGGGAAAAGCTTAATTTGCCTATTGCTATTATGCTTGACACTAAGGGTCCCGAATACAGAATCAGGAGCTTTGAAAACGGCTCTGCAACCATAAACGACGGCGACACATTTATTTTCACAACCGATGATGTTGTGGGTAACGAGAAAATGGTTGGCGTAAACTATAAGGGTCTTATTAATGACCTATCTGTTGGGGACAGAATTCTTGTAAACAACGGTCTTGTAATTTTTGAGGTTGTGGAGCTGAACTCTACACAAGCCATTTGTAAAACCATTGTCGGCGGCGAGCTTTCCAATTTCAAAAGCATGAGCTTCCCTAACAAGGTATTAAACCAAGAGTACCTTTCCGAGCAGGACAAGAGCGATATACTCTTTGGTATTGAGCAGGGCGTTGATTTTATTGCTTGCTCCTTTGTTTCAAGACGTCAGGACCTTGTTGACATCAGAGAGTTTTTGAAGGCTAACAGCGGTCAAGGCATTGATATTATTGCCAAGATTGAAAACAGAAGCGGTGTTGACAATATTGAGGAAATTTGCAAGGAATGTGATGGCGTTATGGTTGCCCGTGGCGACCTTGGCGTGGAAATTCCCTTTGAGGAGCTTCCTGTTACTCAAAAGCATCTTATTACCAAGTGCAGAATGCTTGGTAAGCGTGTAATTACCGCTACTGAAATGCTGGAGTCTATGATTAATAATCCACGCCCTACACGTGCGGAAATTTCCGATGTTGCAAATGCGGTTTATGACGGCTCCAGCGCTGTTATGCTTTCCGGCGAAACTGCTATGGGTAAGTATCCTATTTTGACTGTTAAGACAATGTCTAAGATTGTTGAAAAGACAGAAAGCTACATAAATTACGATTCTTTGTTCTCCTCTGCTGATTTTACAATCAGAAATGCGGTTGACGCAATTTCACACTCAACAGCCTGCATGGCTATTGATATCCATGCTAAAGCTATTGTTGTTTGCTCTATTTCCGGTATTACTGCCCGAATGGTTTCTCGTTTCAGAGCGCCGGTTGATATTATCGGTATGACTACCAGCGAGGCAACCTGGAGAAAGCTGGCGCTTTCTTGGGGCGTTACTCCTGTAATGTGTGAGGTTGTAAACTCTACTGACGTGCTTTTCTATATGGCTAACAAGGCTGCAAAGCAGACCTTTAAGCTAAAGAAGGGCGATAAAATTGTTATTACCGGTGGTATTACCAACGGCGAAAGCGGCAGTACAAATCTTATAAAGCTGGAGACTATCTAAAATGTATACATTCTCTTCACTAAAAAATTATCTTGATACAATTCCTGTAAGGGAAAAGGTGCCCGGGCTTGACCTTAGAGTTTTGCACGACGGAAAAGAGGTTTTTAGCTACCAATGTGGCTATGCCGACAAGGAAAATAACATCCCTATGAAGGGAAATGAGTATTACTATATCTACTCTGCCTCAAAGCCGATTTGCTGTGCGGCGGCACTCCACGCCTTTGAGGAAGGAAAATTCCTTATGACTCACCCTGTTTGGTGGTATCTTGGAGAGTTCAAAAATGTTAAGGTAAAGACTGTACACGAGGACGGAAGCATTACCTACGAGCCTATTAAGGGTGAATTAAGAATACACGACCTGTTCAACATGACTGCCGGCTTTAACTATGACCTAAATACTCCTGCCATTAAAGAGGCAATAAAGAGAAATCCCAAGGCTCCTACAAGAGAAATTATCAAGGCAATTTGCGAGGGTGGGCTTGATTTTGAGCCTAACACGCACTTCCAGTATAGCCTGTGCCACGATGTGCTGGCTTGTCTTGTTGAGGTGGCAACCGGAGAAAGGTTTGCCGACTATGTTAAGAGAGTTATTTTCGAGCCTCTTGGTATGACAAACACCTGTTACCACCCAAGCTATGAGCTGGAGCAGAAAATGTGTGCACAGTATCGCTTTAACTATTCTCTTGGCTATCCTGAAAGGGTTGAAAAGAAAAACGAGTATGTGTTTGGCGAGGAATATGATTCCGGTGGAGCCGGTGTATTCACTACCGTTGACGACTATGTTAAGTTTGCTTATGCTATGACAAACTACGGTAAGGGTATGAACGGCGCAAGGATTCTTTCCAAGGCGACTGTTAATTTAATGCGCACAAATACATTGCCCGTTGGCAGCCAAATGTATAAGGATTTTTCTTGCTGGATGTCTAATGCGGAATACGGCTACGGCTTTGGTGTAAGAACAAAAATCGGCGTTGGTCGTGGCGGAAATCTTACCTCTATCGGAGAATTTGGCTGGGACGGCGCTGCAGGCTTTCTTGTATCTATGGACCCTGAAAAGCAAATTACCATTGTTTATGCACAGCAGATGCTAAACCCACAGCACGATGTTATACATAACAAGATTAAAAACTTTGTTAACCAGATAATTGAATAATGAAAATTTACGATTATAATGGAAGCAAAAATATATGCGGAGAAAGAGTTAAGGAAGCGAGAAAAAATCTACACCTATCTCAAGAGGAGCTGGCGGCAAAGCTTCAGCTGAATGGCGTTATCATTGAGAGAGATAGCATAAGTCGCATAGAGCTTGGTACACGCTTTGTAGCTGACTATGAGCTTTTGGTACTATGCAAAATCTTAAATGTTTCTGCAAATTATTTATTGGGAATTGAATAAAAAAAGCGGACACAGGGTTTATACAAACAGAAAAGGAACAGGCATTTTGATTGTCTGTTCCTCTTTTGTTTTCTATGAAATGTGCTACACACATGAAATGATTGCTACGTGAACCCCCAAAGCTCTGCAAGTTCGCTTCAGGGAACCCCTATTGCAATCTTGAAATGTACTCCCTTCGTTCGTACATGAAATGAAATAAATCCACCCATGCCAAGAGGCATTTCATGCTTGCGAAGCAAGTATTTCATGACCGAGGGTCATTTCACAAATTCGCGTGCAGAGGTTCCCAAAAAATTCGCAGGAATTTAGGGGGCTGTCGTGGCGGATTTATTTCATTGCGTGTTCTCCGTTAAGGATAACACGCTAAGCCCTGTGTCCGTTTTTTGTTATCTGATTCCGTATTTTTCGATGATATAATCCATATCCTTGTCGCCTCTGCCTGAGAGGTTAATGAGGACGGAGCCTGTCTTCATTTGCTTGGCTAGCTTTATGCCGTATGCAACTGCGTGGGCGCTTTCGATTGCCGGAATTATGCCCTCCATACGAGCAAGCTCAAAGAAGGCATCTATTGTTTCGTCGTCGTTTACAACATCGTACTTTACTCTGCCCAGGTCGTGAAGGAATGCGTGCTCAGGTCCTGAGGACGGGTAGTCAAGTCCGCTGGCTACTGAATAAACAGGCGCAGGCTCTCCGTTTTCGTCCTTTAGCATTATGCTGTTAAAGCCGTGCATAATGCCCTCTGTACCGTATTTAAGGCTTGCGGCATGGTCGCCCAGCTGCTCTCCCCTGCCAAGTGGCTCAATGCCGTAAAGGTCAACCGGATCGTTTAAGAAGCCTGAGAAAATACCCATTGCGTTGGAGCCACCGCCTACGCAGGCTACTACTGCATCGGGAAGCTCTCCTGTCATACCTACAAACTGCTCTCTTGCCTCAATACCAACAACGCTTTGGAAATCTCTTACCATCATTGGGAACGGGTGTGGACCAAGAACGGAGCCGATACAATAAATGCAATCCTTGTATTCCTTGGAATAAGCATCAAAGGCAGCGTCTACTGCCTCTTTAAGGGTTGCAAGACCCTCTTTTACCTCAATAACGTTGGCGCCCAGGATTTTCATTCTGGCTACGTTTGGTGCCTGCTTTTTGATATCAACGGACCCCATATAAATATCACATTCAAGACCGAAGTATGCGGCGGCTGTTGCAAGCGCAACACCGTGCTGTCCTGCGCCTGTTTCGGCAATAACCTTCTTTTTGCCCATATATTTGGCAAGAAGAGCCTCACCCATACAATGGTTCAGCTTGTGGGCGCCTGAGTGGTTCAGGTCCTCTCTTTTTACATAAAGCTGAACATTGCCGAGCTTGTTTGAAAGACGCTCGAGGTAAGAAATTGGAGTTGGTCTGCCCTGAAATTCACGACGAATTTTGCGAAGCTCCCCAATAAACTTGCTGGATTTACAAATGGTAAAATAAGCCTCTGTAATTTCTTCCATTGCCTTTTTTAGGTTATCTGCGACGTATGCCCCGCCGTACTTACCAAAAAAGCCCTCGCTATTTGGATATTTCTTAAAATAAGTATCGAAATCAACACCATTAAAATTCATAATTATATTCTCCCTAGTTAGTAAACATTATATTAATTCTATGCCTGACGATAAGTGCGTCGCCATCGCTTAAAGATATTTTTCATATTTTTCTCCTTAAAAACAAAAAATCCCGACAGAAAAAGCATATGCTTTTCTATCAAGGACGAATAAATATCCGCGGTGCCACCTTGAATTCACACCTGAGTGTGCGCTTTATGAGGGTACTCTCCAATACCCCTGATAGCTAACGTGTATCTTACGTTGCAGAGTACTCGGCAAAGCCTTTGACTGCACCCTCCACGGTCCATTTGATAGCCTGTTTTACGCCCTACTCTCAGCAAACGAGGACTCTCTGTGGTATCATAACTACCTTTATCTCCGCATCAACGGTTTATTATGCTAGTATTTTAACATACTAAAGTGCACTTGTCAATAGGTAAATAAAAAGAGACACAAAATTTGTGCCTCTTTTTGTTATTCCGCAGAAATTATATAGTAGTAAACCGGTTGGTTGCCCGGGTAAAGCTCTACCGATATACCAGATAATTGTGCTTTCAGGCTATTTTTAATAAGCTCTGCATCGTCCTCTGTAACTGAGTCGCCATAGTATATACTGATTGACTCCTTGCCCTCTTCCTTTAGTCTTTTAGCAAATGCGCCCAGCACTTCATCTATGCTTTTTGAGGACAGGAGCATTTTCCCCTCATAAAGCCCCAGGTAGTCCCCTGCCTCAATCTCCATACCATCGAAGGTAGAGCTTCTTGCGGCAAAGGTAATTTGCATTGTGGTTACGCTACCAAGCCCTTCTATCATAGCCTCGGTGTTTTCCTTTGGGGACAAGGCTTCGTTAAAGGAAAGCATTGCGTTAATGCCTTGTGGGATTGATTTTGTTGGGATTACAATAACATTACGGCTTGAAAGCTCCTTTACCTGGTCGGCAGTTAAGATAATGTTCTTATTATTCGGAAGAATAAACACGGTTTTGGCATTTATTTCCTCTACTGCCTTATACAGGTCCTCGGTTGACGGATTCATTGTTTGACCGCCTGACACAATTTTGCTTACTCCAAGCTGTGTAAGCAGCTGACAGATTCCTTCTCCGCTTGCAACGGCAACAAAGCCATAATCCACAAGCGGTGGCTTTTCCTCTACCAGCTTGCTTGTGTGTTGGGTACGCATATTTTCCACCTTGACATTTTCATATATGCCCCACTTAAGAGCCTCGCCCAATACTGCGTGCGGCTCGTTTGTGTGAATATGCACCTTAATAATCTCGCCATCGTCAAGCATAACAAGGCTGTCGCCCATAGCGGAGAGATAGCTTTTCAGCGGTGAGCTATCAGCGCTAGGTACGCTTTTGGTAATAATAAACTCGGTGCAGAAGGAAAAGGTAATGTCGTTTGTATTAAAGGCAGAAAAATCTGCTTTTTTCTGTGGTCTTTCGGCTTCTGATTTGGGGGTGTAGCTAACCTTCATATCTCCCTTAAGGGTGCTTAGCATTGCCTTCATAACCAAAAGCCAGCCCATACCACCTGCATCAACCACGCCTGCCTTTTCAAGCACGGGGTTTTGGTTTATTGTTTCCTCAAGCGCTCTTTCAGCTGCATCTATTGCCACCTCTAAAACATATTCAAAGCTGTTTTGCTTTTTGGATGCCTCTATTGCCGCCTCTGCGCATTTTCTTGCAACTGTAAGTATGGTGCCCTCTGCCGGGTTTTCAATAGCACCGTAGGCAGAGTCTACGCCCTGCATAAGCGCCTCAGCCCATGCCCTGCCGTCGCACTCGAAGCTTCCCTTAAGCCCCTTTGCTATGCCTCGGAAAAGCAGGCTTACTATTACTCCCGAGTTGCCACGTGCGCCGTGAAGCATCGCCTTGGCTGTCTTGTCTGCCACCTCGTTAAGATTACAGGAGCTGTTGTCTAAAAGCTCCTTTGCGGCGTTTCCTACGGTTTTTGACATATTAGAGCCTGTATCTCCGTCCGGAACAGGAAAAACATTTAGCTCGTTAATTTCATTTTCGTTATCCTCAAGGCATTTTGCCGCATTGAGAATTAATACACGATAATCCTCGCCGTTAATTTTGTTGTAGCACATCTTTACCTATTCTCCTATTAGTTGATTCTTTCCTTGCCCATAAAAAATACTGCTACTGTGCCGGGTCCTGTGTGGGAGCCTATTGTTGTGCCAATACTGTTTATAAGCACCTCTCCCTTAATGTGTGGGAATTTTTCCTCTATCAATGATTTTACTGCATCTGCGCTTTCTTGGTCGTCGGAGTGGGAGATATAGCATCTTCCGCTGTATTCTGTGCCGCCATCGGCATTTTCTTCCATTTTCTTGACTATTTGCTTTATAACTGCCGCCTTGCCCTTGATTTTTTCTCTTGCAATAAGCTTGCCGTTATTATCTACATTAAGGAGTGGACATATTTTAAGGATTGTGCCAAACCAGCCTGCAACCTTGGAAACTCTGCCACCCTTAACAAAATATGTTAAATCTGTGGAAAAGAACCAATGATGCACCCTTAGCTTGTTTGATTCTGCCCAGCTATAAAGCCGGTCAATATCCATACCGCTATCACGCAGGTCTGCCATTTCATCTGCTAAAAGCGCCATACCTGAGGATGCGCCAAGAGAATCAACAACGTAAATTTTTCTGTCGGGGTATTCCTCCTCTAGCTCCTCTACTGCGATTTTTGCAGATGCCATAGCGCCCGAAAGCCCTGATGAGAGCATTAAGTGAATAATGTCCTTGCCCTGTGCCAGGTAAGGTCTGAAGAATTCCTTTACCTCTTCAACGTTTGGCTGGGCTGTTTTGGTATCGCTACCATCACGCATCATCTGATAAAATTCGTTATAGGACAAGCTTTTGCCAAGGTCGTCCTTGTATTCCTTTCCATCTACAAAGTATGAAAAGCTAAGATAGTCTATGTCTCTTTCCTTAAGGTGCTCACAGCTGACATCAGCAGTTGAACAGGTTGTTAATACGTAATTTGCCATTTTTGTTTTTCCTTTCATTTGTGGGCTTAGATTAATTCTTGCCTCGACAATGGAATTTTATCAATATTATTCTGAAAAAACCACCTACTAATTTGTTTTTTCTCTCTCCCGTTGAAAATCGAGAAAATAGAGTGAAAAAAAGGCACTCTACGGACAGTAGAGTGCCTTGTATTTATTGGGCTTGTGAGCTGTTTTCGTTTACTTTTTCATCAATTTCGCCCTTGCTGTTTTTTCTCAGTTTTGGAAGCTTATTTTTGTTAAAGGTAATTGTAATTTTAATACCAAATGCCAAAAATACTATGATTTGAAGCGGAATACCGATTAAGAAAATCATCCAAAGCATATTGTTATAGCCGATTGCACTTGTTATTGCAAAATACACCGTGGCAAGTATGGACCAAACAAGCACAGAGCCGTATGCAAACACGCCTCGCCCCTTATGCCATACCGATGAAAAGATAATTGCTACTATTGCACAAACAGGAAGCGCATAAATAAATATCTGCCAATGATTGATTTCTGCAACGGCAAGCATAACATAAGCAAGTAACGCAATTGAGTACACACCAACTATGGCTATTAATGAAATAATTTTCTTAACTCTGCTTTGCGGCGCGGTTTCAACACGTTTGTCCTGCTCCTTGTGCTCGGTAAGAATATAATCTACCGTTACATTAAAGAGCTTACTCATTTCAAGAAGAACAAGTGCATCCGGCAAGCCGTCTGCCCTTTCCCACTTGGAGATTGCCTTGTCTGAGTAATTTAGCTTTTGCCCAAGCTCATATTGTGTAAGGTGATTTTCGGTTCTCAAATAGTAAATATTTTGAGCCACAATCTGCTTTAGCTCCTTACTTTCCATAAAGGCACCTCCTTTTTTTGATAATTCATTCTATCACAAGCAATATGATTAGTCAATAAATTTAGTTAAAAATTAAAAGAAAATTAAAAAACGCACTAATGAAAAACAGACACAGGGGGTCGATTTTTCTGTTTTTAGTGCGTTAATTGTCAAAAAGCTCTGTCAAGATATAATTACTAACAAACAAGCCATCTGTACTAAGCTTATATTTGTCCTCATTTACAAGAACATGACCGCTTTTGATAAATTTTTCAATGGTTGGGTAGGCTTTTGTAAGCTCTGTGCCAAAGGTAGTGTAAAACTCATTGCCGTTTACTCCATCGCTCAGGCGAAGCCTTAGCATTACATACTCGTCCATTTTTGAAAGGGAGCCTTCGTCCTCTTCGTAGTGCTTTTCCTGCTTTATCATATACCCATCAAGAGATGAATCATAATAAAACCGCTTGCCATCAATAAAGGAATGTGCACCGGGACCAAGACCCAAATACTCTTCTCCCAGCCAATACCTAAGGTTGTGCCTTGACCTGTACCCCTCTTTTGCAAAGTTGCTGATTTCATATTGCAGGTATCCCTTGCTTTCAAGGAAACGGCAAAGTGCGAGGTAGGCTTCATATTCCTCATCGTCGCTTGGCAGACAAAGGGTGTCCTTAATTCTGCCAAAGGGGGTGTTTTCCTCTATTTTAAGGCAGTAGGCAGATATATGCTCGGGTGCAAAATCAACCACGTCCTCAAGGATTTTTAGAAAATCCTCTGTTTTTTGGTTTGGTAAGCCATACATAAGGTCCACGCTTATGTTTTCAAAGCCCAGCCCTCTTATTTCCTTGTAGGTTTTCAAAAATTCCTCGTAGGTGTGTATTCTGCCAAGGACTTTAAGGTCGGTATCTTTAGTGCTTTGAAGCCCTATGCTGATGCGGTTTATACCGTTTCTTTTGTATGCCTGCAGCTTTTCTTTGTCTATTGTGCCCGGATTAATCTCAATCGAGATTTCGGCATTCTTATCAACAAGAAGGCTTGAGCGAATCTGAGAAAACAGCTTGTCTATACTTTTTGGTGAAGCAAGCGAGGGAGTGCCCCCGCCTAAAAAGATAGTGTCGACCACATAGCCCTGATAGTCCGCCTCTTCCCTTTTAATTTGCTCACAGAGGCAGTCTATATAGCTGTCAATTTCAGAGCTACTACAGCCACCGATTGAATAAAAGTCGCAATAATTACACTTTTTTTGGCAAAAGGGAATGTGAATATAAAGTCCTAAGCTTCTCATTTATCGTCGTCGCCCAGCTTAAGAACAGCCATAAACGCCTCGGGAGTAACCTCAACTGAGCCAAGACGGCGCATTTTCTTTTTACCCTCTTTCTGCTTTTCAAGGAGCTTTTTCTTTCTTGTGATGTCTCCGCCGTAGCACTTAGCCAAAACGTCCTTACGGAGCGCTCTTACAGTTTCTCTTGCGATAACCTTGGAGCCGATTGCCGCTTGAATCGGGATTTCAAAGAGCTGTCTTGAAATGTTGTCCTTTAGCTTCTCTGCTATTTTCCTTGCACGGGCATATGCCTTGTCGGTATGAACAATGAAGGTAAGGGCGTCAACTATCTCGCCATTTAGCAAGAAGTCAAGCTTTACAAGGTTGCTTGGCTCATAGCCGGCAAGCTCGTAGTCCAAGGACGCATAGCCCTTGCTTCTGCTCTTTAAAGCGTCGAAAAAGTCGTAAACTATTTCGTTAAGTGGCATAATGTAGTGAAGCTCCACCCTTTGGGCATCAAGGTATTTCATATCCTTGAAAATACCACGTCTGTCCTGACACAAATCCATAATTCCGCCAACGAACTCAGTTGGGGTGATTATGCTTGTTTTAACTGTTGGCTCATAGGCTGTTGCGATTGTGTCGGGGCTTGGGTAGTTTGATGGGTTATCTACATAAATTATTTCGCCATTGGTTTTTTGTATTTTATAAATAACGCTTGGCGCTGTGGTAATCAGGTCAAGATTAAACTCTCGCTCAAGCCTTTCCTGTATAATTTCCATATGCAAAAGACCGAGGAAGCCGCATCTGAAGCCGAAGCCCAGCGCAATTGAGGTTTCCGGCTCGAAGGAAAGCGCCGCATCGTTGAGCTTTAGCTTTTCCAAGGCATCACGAAGGTCGTTATATCTTGCGCCGTCTGCCGGGTAAATTCCTGAAAATACCATTGGCAAAGCTTCCTTAAAGCCCTTAAGCGGCTCACTTGTTGGGTTTTCGTCGTTGGTAACTGTATCGCCAACACGGGTTTCGCTAACTGTTTTGATGCTGGCGGTAATATAACCAACCTCGCCGGCAGAAATAGAGTCTGCCTTTTCCAGACCAAAGGCACTAAGGTGTCCAACCTCTACAACGTCGTATTTCGCACCTGTGCTCATAAGCCTGATTTTGTCCCCTGCCTTAAGGGTACCGTCCATTACACGGACATATACCACAACGCCCAGGTAGGAATTGTAGTGGGAGTCAAATATAAGGCACTTAAGCGGTGCGCCCTCGTCGCCCTTCGGACAAGGGATTTTCTCAACTATTGCATCAAGCACCTGGTCGATATTTAAGCCCACCTTTGCCGAAACAGCAGGACAATCCTCGGCTACGATGCCGATAACATCCTCAATTTCGTTTCTTACTCTGTCAACATCGGCAGAGGGTAGGTCGATTTTATTGATTACAGGCACGATTTCCAAGTCGCAATCAACGGCAAGGTATGCGTTGGCAAGGGTTTGCGCCTCAATACCCTGTGTGGAGTCAACTACCAAAAGCGCACCCTCGCAGGCGTTTAGGGAACGGGAAACCTCGTAGTTAAAGTCAACGTGGCCGGGGGTATCAATAAGATTAAGAATATAATCCTGTCCGTCCTTGTGCTTATAGTTGATCCTTACGGCACGGGCTTTGATTGTAATGCCACGCTCCTTTTCAAGATCCATATTATCAAGAAGCTGCTCTTCCATTTCTCTTTTGGTAACAGCCTGTGAATACTCCAAAATACGGTCAGCCAAGGTGGACTTTCCGTGGTCAATGTGGGCTATTATAGAGAAATTTCTAATTCTTTTCTGCTTTTCGTTCACTTTTTTATATCCTTTCGGAAAAAATTCATAACTATTTTAGCATAATTGTGTTTTTTATACAAGTATTTTTAAGAAAAAAGAATGATAGACGTTTTGTCTACCATCCTTTTTCTTATTTCAAATATCCCTCTTTTGCGAAGGTGTAATATAAGTTTTGAAGAAGCATATAAGTTAAGGGCTTTTCATTTATCAGCTCCGCATCCACATTTCCTATATATTCGCCGTTGGAATCATACATCTCAAATACGCCCTCAGCATCAACTGTGAATAGATGAATGTTGCTGTCGCTTCCGTCAAAAGCACCCCTGCCTATGTAGCATATTCCCTTGCCTATATGCACAAAGTTGATATAGCTGCAAATTGAGAATGCACCATCGCCTATATACTCTACGCTATTTGGAATATTCAGGGATTTTACGTCGGTGGCGCAAAATGCCATTTTTCCAATGATTTTCAGCCCTTCGGGAAGAAACAGCTGGTCAACGCCATCGCTATAACAAAATGCGCCCTCAGAAATTTCCTCTAAGCCTGTGCCCAGATTGAGCTTTAATTCAATGTTAGCAAATTGAAATGCTCCCTGGCATATTTTTGTAACATGATCCCCTATGGTAACTGTGTTAAAGCATAGATTGTTAAATGTGTATTTCGGCACCTCTGTAATCGACTCGGGAATTACTAAATCCCTGACCTGCAAATCATCAATATATAATGCCGAATTCCTTCTTATTGAGTTTGCCTCTACTGTTATATTACACCAATCCTCCAAGCTTCCTTGGTAGTAAAGCTTTACAGTCGGATAGCCTACGCCATAGTAGCTGGCGCCTGTTACCCCTGCGCCGGTCATTGCATAGGATTCTAAGTGCTTTATGGTGCTTGGCAGGTAAATCTTTTTTACAAAATCACAGCCCTTAAAGGCATTAGCGGCAATCGCAGTAACCGGCAAGCCCTCGTAGCTGGAAGGAATATTTATTTGCTCAGGCTTTTTAGTTGCGGCAGAGCCCAAGGAATAAAGCTTGTATTCCTCCTTTCCTTCTACCTTAACAAAGGAAAGTCCGCTTGTTTCTTCAATCTTTATTCGGTTGCAAACGGCGCATATATTATCCTCATAAATATGGTCTTCTACAAACACGTCCTCGCACTTTTTACATATTCTTTTGTGAGAAACATCGTTAATACTCCATGGTCCGTATTCGTGTTGACAGCCATCGGAGCCTTGTGTCTGAAGGTAGAATATAACACCCAATACAACAGATATCACAATTAACAAGGCGGCAGCGGAAATAATTGCAGGAATAAGCCACTTTTTGCTTTTCTTTGGTTTTTCCTCGACCGAGGTTGGCTCCGTGTCCGACTCCCTATATTCCTCATAATTACATTCACTTGTGTCCGAAAGGCTTATTTCATTATTGATAAGCTCCTCTGCGGTAACGCCAAACAGCGATGCCATTTGCTTGATTTTTTCAAGCTCCGGCAAGCAAATGCCTGCCTCCCATTTATATACCGCTTGTCTTGTTACGTTGAGTCTGTTTGCAAGACCCTCCTGGGACAAGCCCTTTTGCTTTCTTAATATCAGTATTTTTTCTTCGATTTTCATTGTATCACTCCTTTTTGCTCTTTTATGTTACCACAGTTTTGTTTTTTTTGGCAAGAAAATTAAGGTTGCTTTTGTAAACCTGAGGTTGACAAGCACATTTTATAAAAAATCGGCACACCCTGTGGCTGTTTTTTCACTTTCGGTACCATAAAAGCTGCAAAAAATAAATACGATTATTCTCCTCTTTTGCTATTGCTTTTTTGTTGGTTTTATTATATAATGTCTTTAGTTTTTTAAGGGGGTAACGATATGACACAAAAGGAACGTATGGAAAAGGGGCTTGTCTACTACTGCGCAGACGAGGAAATAATGGGTGACCAGATCCTTTGCCTTGAGAAAATGTATGATTTTAATGCCACAAGACCACTTGAGGGAGAAAAGCGTGAGGCTCTTCTTAAGGAAATGTTTGCCGAGGTGGGAAAGGGCTGTTATATCGAGCCACCGCTACACTCTAACTGGGGTGGAAAGCACACCCACCTTGGAGATTATGTTTACGCAAATTTTAATTTAACCTTGGTTGATGATGCGCACATATATATCGGTAACCGTGTTATGATTGGTCCAAATGTTGTAATTGCAACTGCAGGGCATCCTATTGACCCGGAGCTAAGGGCTAGGAACACACAGTACAATGTAGATGTACATATTGGAAATAATGCTTGGATTGGTGCAGGATGCGTAATTTTGCCGGGAGTCACCATTGGAGATAACTCTGTTATTGGTGCAGGCAGCATTGTTACCAAGGATATTCCTTCTAATGTGGTTGCTGTTGGCAACCCTTGCAGGGTTCTTCGTGAAATTGGCGAAAAGGACAAGACTTATTACTACAAGGACAGAAAAATAGATTGGGAAAATTTGATATGAAAAAGATAAAGGGCGCAATTTTTGATATGGACGGCACCCTGCTCAACTCTATGGACTATTGGGCAACTGTTGCTGAGGAATTTTTAGTAAAGAACAATCTACTCTCAAAAGTTGGAGATAACAGACGTTTCCTTGAATGGGGTATGAAGGAGTTTTACAGCTATGCTGTAAAGGAGCTTGGACTTACTCTTACCTATGAGGAGACCCACAAGCAGATGTATGACATTATGGAATATTATTATGAAAATGATATCGGCATCAAAAACGGTGTTAAAAATATGCTTGACACCTTCCTTGAAAATGGCGTTAAAATGTGTCTTGCCACCGCCACAGACAGATTTGTGGTAGACAAAATCCTTAAAAGGCTGAGGCTTGACAAATATTTTTCCAAGATTTTTACTGTAAAAGAGGTTGGCGTTGGTAAATCGCAGCCTGTGATTTACGAAAAAGCACTTGAATTTCTTGGTACAACAAAAAATGATACCTATGTTTTTGAGGATGCTTATTATGCTATAAAAACCGCACACGATGCAGGATTTTTGGTTGCAGGTGTTGAGGACAAAAATGTTTTTGTCCCACAGGATGAGATTTTGCCGCTTTGCAACCTGTTTCTTTCCGAAAAAACAGGCTATGATATATCAAGCATAATATAAAAAAGAGGGCTTTTGCCCTCTTTTATATTTCCATTATTTTGTATGGTATTTCTTCTCTTTCGCACATTGCGGGAATTATTATGTAGGGAATGTCGTCGATAATGCTTTTTCCGCCCGGATGGAAGTGTCCCTGAATAACCATTTTTACATTGCCCGCCTCTCTGATTATTTGTCTTACCTCTCCTGCGTTTCTTACAATGTGATTGGAGTCGATTGTAGGGTCAAGACATTCGTGAATAAGGATTACCGCTTGCTTGCATTCCTTCAGGGCTTTCCTTAAAAGCTCCATTTGCTGTGGTGGAACGTTGGCATCGTACCACACCTCTCCCTCCTCGTCAAAGCTTTTCATGCTTGAACGATAGTTGGCATCCAGCATTATAAAGGTAATATCGTCCTTTTCAAACACGTATGGGGCAATTTTGTCAAATTTCGCTTTATAATCCGACTGATTTAGCAAAAGATGGTCGTGATTTCCCAAAATCAGATAAAAGGGGGTTTTGTAGGAATTTATGAGATTACTGATTTTTTCCAAATTTTCAAGACAGCTTTCTCTTGTGTCGTCCTCTCTTTTGTCGGTAAGGTCGCCAAGGCAAAATACCAGGTCAACGCCCTCCTTCTCGAAGGCGGACATTGCCACCTTGATTTTTTCGTAGGAAAGGCTTGGGCGACGGGTGTCTCCCAGGTAATCTATTTGGCAGTAATGTGTATCTGTAAAAAATCCGATTTTCATAGCATACTCCTAATTTTGATATCTTATTTTATCATATAAAAAAGTTTGTGTCAATTATTAAAGAATTATTGACAAAAGAGCTTATGTGTGATACACTTAAAGCATCGCTTTAGCGTGCTAAAGTTTTTTGTTTATTGGAGAGTATTTATTATGAGTAATTTGAATGTTGTTTGTCTTGACCTTGAGGGTGTTTTGGTGCCTGAAATTTGGATTGCCTTTGCAGAGGCTAGCGGTATTCCCGAGCTGAAGCGCACAACCCGTGATGAGCCTGATTATGATAAGCTTATGAAGTGGCGCATTGGTATTTTGAAGGAGCATGGTCTGGGTCTTAAGGAAATTCAGGAGACTATTGCCAAGATTGACCCTATGAAGGGAGCAAAGGAATTTCTTGACGAGCTACGCTCTCTTACACAGGTAATTATTATTAGTGATACATTTACACAGTTTGCAGCGCCTCTTATGAAAAAGCTTGGTATGCCTACTATTTTCTGCAACACTCTTGAGGTGGCAGAAAACGGCGAGATTACCGGCTTTAGAATGAGATGCGAAAAGTCCAAGCTGACAACTGTAAAGGCACTTCAGACTGCCGGCTTTGAAACAATTGCCGCAGGAGACAGCTATAACGACCTTGGTATGATTCTTAACAGCAAGGCCGGATTCCTTTTCAAGAGCACAGAAAAGATTAAGGCTGATTACCCTACTTTACCGGCTTTTGAAACCTACGATGAGCTTCTTGACGCAATAAAAAAGGCACTTTAAGTGCCTTTTTTTTATGCAATTGTGTTTATGGAATATGGTGGAAGGGTGTAGGATTTGCCCTCTAGGGTAATGGTTTTTTCAAAGCTGTATGGGTTATATACAACCAGAACCATTTTGCCGTCCGGATTTTTGAAGGCGGCACAGCTTGATGCAAATTCGCCCTTGGTTTCTACATATTTTGCGCCACGCTTAATAAAGTGTGAAAAATGCTTCATTAAGTAGAACTCCGGTGTGTAGATGAACTTGCCGTCCTTTACGGAAATCAAGGAGTTTTGTATCCAGCCCCAGGTGCTTGGCTGGTCGTATTTCAACGCAAGGTTCCAATAAACGTAGGCAGATGCGCCAAAGCGGAAATAATGCCTTGCCAAGCCGAAGATATTTAGCATTTGCTCCCAGGTGTTTTCACCGTCGCCGCACTCGGATTCAGTTTGAACAAGCTCTAAATCCGGGTAGTCGTCCCTTGTTTGAGGGAGTGCAAACTTGCCCGCCCATTGATAGCCAACGCCCTTTATGTATTTTCTTGCATCTTCGTTTTGCATTGCAAGTCCTAAGTAGTGGCAATATTTTGTCCAGCTGTATCGGTCGCCACCCTCCGGACCGTTTATTGTGCCGAAGAAAATGTCAACACCTTGACCCTCAAGTGCCGGACCCAGGTAGCCGCCGATAAAATCTGCAAGCTCGCTACCCTGCCATACGCAGGACGGGAAAACCTGATTGCTACAAGGCTCGTTTTGTGGGTGAATGTGAATCAAGGGAACGCCTGCCTTGTGGTACGCTTCAACATATTTTTTGAAGTAGAGTGCGTATGCCTTAAGGTTCTCTTCTGTTCTGTTAAACACGCCATAGCTGTATGCGTGGTGGGTTTTGAGCCATAGAGGCGGACACCAGGGAGATGCAAACATTTGCATATTCTCTTGGCGCTTCACTCCCTCGAGAATCAGAGGAAGGAGTAGCTTTTCGTCCCTTTCGATGGAGAAATGCTCCATTTGGTAGTCGCCCTCGGTTTCGTTATATGAATAAAAGTCGGTGGCAAAGTCACTGGCGCCGATTGGTGTGCGACAGTAGTTAAAGTTGCAGCCGTCCTGTAAAAAAAGCTCATCAAGTATGGCTTTTTTGTCCTTCGGGTCAAGCTCATTAAGTGCCAGGGCGCTTAACTCACTAAAGCAGCAGCCAAAGCCACGAATTTCCTGCTTTTCCTCTCCAAAGGTAAGGTGTGTGCCCTCTTTTTTCACTTCCTTGCCCTGTTGCCAATATTTGTTTTCAGTTGTGGTAATAATCATATTGCACCTCGAATTTTTTTGCTATATTTATGGTATCATATTTGGGGGATTTTGTAAAGATTTTACGAGCATTTTGATGCCTAATTAAAAAAATTAATAAAAATGAAAAAATATCTTGATTTTTCAAATAAGATGTGATATACTTACTTAGCAAATTGAACATTTGGAGAATTCGCCTAGTTGGTCGAGGGCGCACGATTGGAAATCGTGTAACCGGTAACACGGTTCCTGGGTTCGAATCCCAGATTCTCCGCCAACAAAAGAGCCTTGAGATTTTTCAAGGCTCTTTTGTTTTTGTCGCTCTGGGTACGTTCAAAATCGTGTAACCGCTTTTTTCACTTTTTAGAGGGTTTCCGAAAGACTTGCAAGCAAGCATCCTGCATATCTATGCAGCAGTGGGAATATAGGTCCAAGGTTATATCTACCGAGCTGTGACCCAGCACTGTAGATACAATCTTGGGGTTGACTCCGTTCTGCATCATGACTGTTGCATAACTATGTCTCAAGTCGTGGAATCGCACTTGAGGCAGCCCCAGCTCGCGCAGGTGCTTCCTGAGGCGCTTATTTATCGCATTGGGGGTAACTATAATACCTTCCTTGTCGCGCATCAGAACACCTTCAGCGTTCCTTTTGCGCTTTTTGTTGTAAATTTCAAGTGCTTTTGCATCCTCGCTTAAAAGCTTGATGCACCGCACCTTGTCATTTTTCGGGGTTGTTGTTACTGTTAGTCCTTTTATTCTGGTTGACGTTCTGCGAATGTGCAAAACGCCGTCCACTATGTCCTTCACATTCACTCCGCATGCTTCCCCTCTGCGCAGCCCATAGTGGCACGCTAACAAAATAGCCGGGTACTCATCCGCATCCTGAGCAGCAGCAAGCAGCTTCTCAAGCTGCTCCTGGGTGAGGGTGGTATATTGAAATGAGTTCTTACGGGGGTAATCGTACGACAAAAGCGGATTATACGCCGTATAACCACGCTTTACAGCATACGAATACATTTTGGAAAGCGTTGCGAGAACATAAACAACCGAGGTGTTAGAAAGTCCCTGAGCGCCCATTTTTGACACGAAATCATCTATTTGAGAATACCCGACCGCCTCAAGAGGCTTTTCGCTCAAAAAAGGGAGTATGTAGCCGTTTATATTCCGTTCGTAGCCTTGTATGGTCGTAGGCTTTAATCTACGTTGCATATAATTTTCGCGAAAATCATTCGCTAACTCTTGTACGTTCATTCCTTTCGCTCCGTCATGTTATTTCTGTATTTGTACGACTTGCTGTCGTACGGGCTTTTGTATTCCTTAAGCTGCAAGCTCTCAAATGTATCCCGGGACACATTTTCAAGCTTAATCGGTGGAAGTGTTTCAACGTTCCTGCTTGACCAGTACCTTTTACCAAATATCTTATTTTTGCCCATTACGTCCTTTGTTATGTACTTAGTCACATAAAGCACTACGTTCTTTATGCTCTTTTCTACCTGTGCAGCGGTTGAAAATCCATATTGCCATTCGGCAACATTGTAAACAACGCTGCCTATGTCCGCCTCGGATATTCTGCCCGCCTTAAGCCATCTGATAATCTTGCTCAGCCGTACCGGCTTATGGAATCCATTGACCTTACGCGTTCCACTGTCAACGAATGTGAGCGCGTCATTGATGACGCCGTGAAAATGTATCTTGTTATCTTTTTCGTGGTACTCCGGGACAAAGACATACTTTAACCCCTTCCGATAGGTTTGATTTTTCAGCCATTGGGTAAAGACATTTGCCACAAGCTCCCGGTCATTGCTTTGAACTTTGTTTAAGTCAAAAGTGAGGGTTACAAAATTTCGCATGTCAGGGTTAAGAAGGATGATGTCCTCAATTTTTCTAACTGCTCTTTTGTCAGACTCCTTGCGTTTTTCCCATTCGCTTTTCTCCGGTGCAGGTAAGAACCATAGACTTTTCATAAATTCCATGTATGGGTTTTTATGATTTTCCTCGAGCGTTTTTTTCTTGTGAGGGCAACTGACGTGAAACGTCCAAGTGTTTGAAAAAATCTCTCTTGTCCCTTGGGGGTATATATATGTTTTCTTGTTGTAAAAGGTGTTTTCAAGGACGTCGTCAAGTCTATCGTGTGTGTCCTCTGGGTCAAACAGATATACTTGTCTGCCTACAGTTATCTTGTCACCGTCTATATTCACAAATTTTTCTTTGAGAGCCTTTTGCATCATGTTTGACCTCTTTGAGATAGTTTTGAGGGTACATTCAAGTAGAACGCACACGCGTGAGCGTGTGCGCTTGCGTGCGCTATGCGCCGCAGATGTATGTTAAAGCAATTCTGTCATACGAGGGTGAGGCAAGGTAGTCAAGCTCCCTTGCAAGAAATTCTTTAATTTCAAAATAGTGCTGCCTTAAGCTTTTTACCATTCTAACACGGACCGAGCCGCCAAGCTTTAGCAGTTCGGCTGCTTTAGTGGGAGAATAGCCTTCAAGAACAAGCTTGCAAATTTCAGTCTGCTTCGGTGTTAAGAAGCTTGAAACAAATTCAAGGATTTTATCCTCTCTTTGTTCCTCGTCAAGCTTTTCCTCCGGGGATGGCTCGAAATACATTTTATCAGGCTTGAAAAATTCCTTCCCGTCCTCACCCACTCCGTAAATACTTTCAGAATCTCGCAATGGCTTATATGACGCATTTTTCAGCACTTTGCTATTTGACGTCATCAAATAGCAAAGGCCGCCAAAGCGACAATGATAGAGTGAACGTTTCCTCATGGTATGTGTTAAAAGTGCGGGATTTTCCCAATTAAGATAGGGCAAATCAAGATAGAGTTGATTTACAAAATCATCCGTTTCCAAGCCACCGGAATACCCGTTGCGCTTGTACACTTCTCTGTAGTACCGTGTGCACATTCTTCTGATTGCCTGATAGTTATCGGAAAAGAATTTGTTTCGTGCAGCTACACTTCCCTCGCAAATTGCTTTTGCTTGTTCTGCGGTGTAAATGAAGTCATAATATTTAGGCATTGTTCTCTTCCTCTGTAATTTTTCTTGCAGCTTCTCTGAACGCTCGCTGCATTGTCAATTTATCTACCAGCTTTGCTAAGTTCATTACTGCCAGACGTAAGAGCTCAAGCTCTTCATCGGTAATTGAAATCTCAAGCTTCTTCATCTTGTCTATTCTCCTGTTATGGTAAGATAGATATCCGGCTCTTCTTCGTCCTCGTCCTCTTCATCCTCGCAGAAGGATTCTACAAGGTCTTCGAGAACTTCACCAAATTCGAGCATGCTCTTCCTGTTCATGTCAAACTCTACATGACCGTCATTGATTAGGTCGTAAAGTGTATCAACGGCAATGCCTATGATGCACACCTCCGCTTCTGTTAGTTCAACTGTGATTCTTTTTTCTTCCATTTTTGCCATTTCCTTTTCCTCCTTGGCTTTTTGTTTATTCCAGGACATTCATGCCAATTATGCGGCAGAAGTCCAGAAATTCTTGAAAGGTGCCTTTTGTGATTGCTGCTTTATTCTCATATAAGGTTCTTAGCTCGTCTTGCCTGATGCAAGTGCAGCTCCCCATGAAAATTTCAGAATATTTCCGGCACAGGTTTATTTCCTGAGCTTGGCTTTGATATGCCACTCTCAGGTTTTCTATTAATCTGCAGTACATTCCCGTGCGTTCAGTTCTCTCGCACTCGACCTTTTGTGTTATCATACGCCTATTATTTGCTACGCGGCATAATCGGCATATCGCTTTTATTTCCGGTATTAGTAAATCTCCCTTGGGTTTACTGTAGTCTTCTTCTGATGGTGGATTTACCGTTTCTGTCTTCTTCTTTTCTTTAGGGTTTGTTGGTCTTGGCATTTCTCGTTCCTCCTTTCATTTGCTGAAATAGTGTATATTTACACTATTGTTAAAATAATTATAGTGGAAATTTCCACTAATTTCAATAGTGTATATTTCCACTATGCTAAAATTCGTATGAATGTACAAAAATGGGAGGATAAATTTATGAATTTTTACCAAAGAATTAAAGATTTGAGGGAAGACAGGGACTTAAATCAAACAGAGATTGCGAATCTATTAGGTATTAGGCAATCAGACTACAGTAAGTATGAATTAGGCAAGCATATGATGGGAATTGACAAGTACATCATTTTAGCCAAGTTCTACAATGTATCACTTGACTACTTAGCCGGGTTAATTCAGACGCCTGAACGTCTTGACCGTTTTAAGAAATAGCCGGGAACGCTAAAAAGAGGAAATCAAGCTGCTTAGCTCGTTTGCCTCTTTTCTTCACGCTTTAGATTTATGTCTCCGACGGCACTCGCCGAGGGCAGAAGGGTTGCGCCATTTTGTCGCACCCTTCGGGTGTATAGTGTATGTGGTTTATGCCGTATGTAAAGACATCCCGAAAAAAATTAAAAAAATAGTTTGGGTCGCCATTTATAGTTAGATTTGAATTTTTTTTGAATTTTTTGTCAGGAACCCTGTCTTGACATACTCAGCTTAGATTCTCTTCCCTGGGTAAAGCTTCTCTAGGCGTTTTACTCCATCAAGCTTTGTGCTCAGAATGCGAAAAAGACTTGTCATCGCTAGCCCGCTACCGACAAGTCCTTTTAGCATTCGCATATTTTTCGTGCGCATATTTTCATTATTTCCCGTGCGCGCCGAACGGCTTGGAAATCGTGTAACCGGTAACACGGTTCCAGAGTTCGAATCTCTGATTCTCCGCCAAATAAAAACACCACAAAATATTGTGGTGTTTTTTGTTATTTTTACACAATATATTGTGTTTTTGCTAATTGTTGACACTTTTTAGGTACATTAAACCTCTTCAAATATCTCAACTATCCTCGTCGCTTCGTTAGGCATAAGGTGAGAGTATGTATTTAGTGTTTGCTCTATATTCTTATGTCCGAGACGGTGTGATACAGCCACAATTGACACTCCCTGAGCGATAAGATGCGACGCGCACGAATGCCTTATGTCATGTATGCGTATGCATTTTATACCTGCTTTTTCTGCATATTGCTTCATTGCCCTCTCAATCCTTTTGTCGGATATGGGATGTTCTCCGCCAAACACAAAATGGGCTATGTCTTCCTTGGGAAGCTTTCTCAAATCTTCACACAATGATGCAGGTATATCTATCACCCTATTGCTTGTTATGTTTTTCGGCGTTACCACCTTGTACGGTCCATCAGCTGTCTTCCTAGTTATGTTTTTGTTTATCCTTACCTGCTTTTTTGAAAAATCAATATCACTCCACTTGACAGCCTGACATTCTCCCTTTCTACAGCCGGTTATATAAAGAAATTTGAACAACACCTTTATAAACTCATCGTCACACGCAAGCATGAATTTTTGAAAATCATCTATTGTCCAGTAATTCATTTCCTTTGGTGGCTCAAGGTTTCTAAAAGGTTCAACTCTATTCATAACGTTTGTGATATCATAATATCGCTCTCCATACTTGTATATAGAGGTCAAGAGAGTTCTCAAAGACCTTTTGTGCTTGTAAGCATATTTATCTATGCTTTGTTGCCACTCCAACACCACTAAAGGTGTAATTTCGCTTATCTTTTTTTCGCCAAAAAAAGGTAGTATATGCTTGTTTAATTTACTTTCGGTTGATATGTATGAGCTTTCCTTTATTCTTGTCTTTTGATTTCGCATATAGCTCTCAGCAAGAACGCTAAACAATATTTCACATGGCGCTTTTTCCGACTTTTCTCTTTCTACGCGTTTTTCTTTTTCTTTTTCGTACTCAATATATGCTGCTTGCGCTTCTTTTTTGGTTTTGAACCCAGAGAGGCGCATATTTTTTTCTTTTCCATCGATTTTATCTCTAAATCTTACGGACCATAGCTTGTTTTTTTTATTTTGCTCGTAGCTTGCCATAGCACTCTCCTACTTCTTACTACTACTAAAAATCGACATTGTGCCTCATAATATAAATTAAAAAAGTGAGGTATAAAAATGAATTATAAAGATTATCAAAAATCAAGAGATGCAGCGTGGCAGCTCCTCATTGACCTTAAAATTAAAGAATTGCCTATAAAGATTACTGATTTGTGCAGAAGCATCGGAATACCAGTTAAGGTCGCAAGTATTGACTCTGATATTGACGGTTTTACCACCATAGCAGACCGAGAGCCTATTATCGTAATAAATTCTGCCAAAACAAACAACGTTGGACGTATGCGCTTTACTGTTGCACACGAGCTTGGCCATATTATTCTGGGCCACGTTGGTGTTTACGAGCTTGTTAACAGAGAACCCTCTCCGTTTGATAACTCGATTGAGCGAGATGCAAACATATTTGCTTCCAGACTTCTTGCACCCGCCTGTGTCCTTTGGGGCTGCCGGGTTAAAAGTGCGGACGATATTGTAAAGCTCTGCAGCATCAGCTATCAGGCTGCTCAATATCGAATGGAACGCATGAAGATTCTTTATGCAAGAAACAAGTTCCTGACTTCCCCTCTCGAACGTAAGGTTTATAGCAATTTTAAGAGATTTATTAAAAAGGCTCGACTTGACCTTTAACCCTTTGAATATTCTTCGCAAATCTTATCAATATAAGGTCTTGCTTGTTGGCTTATCGAAAGATGAACGGTGCTTATTTCGGTAACTATGCCAAAATCATTTTCTGTATAATCACCGTGTTTCTGACTGATTAAATATTTTTTTGTTTCATCAATTGCATCGTCAATACTGTTTACAGAAAATTCGCTCAATATTTCTTTGTATACGTCAAACCTTTTTTCAAAAAAGCTAGTAGCTTCGAAATCATCGAATTTATAAGATTCCACGGCGTTTTTAACAAATATTGTTTTAAATTTGCTTTGAAAATCAAGCACATCTGCTTCTTCGCCTACATCCTTCACACTTTCATAGCAAACCGAAAAGTAATATACTACAAAGTTGAGCTTTGAATACTTATTCCATCCATCATAGCTGTTTGTTGCTTTTTCAACAGAATAAATGATACTGAAATAAAGAGTTTCTATTAATACATCAATGTCGTTATTGAGGTATTTTTTCAGCCTTTCAGATACCTCTACACCATACGTTTCAATAATAGACAAAAATTCATCGTCATTTTGTGATAAAAATAAATCCCATATAAAGGAACAATATTTTTCTATGCCCATGTTTTTTTGCGGAAACTCAAGAATTAGAGATATTATTGGGGTTTGGTAGTTTTTTATAAACTCCGTATATAACTCACGATATTCGTCGTCCATTAAAACGCTGGGAGAATAAAATTTTTTTCTATCTATGTGTTTTCTATGACAAAACGTCGCTCTTGCCTCGTTATATATTCCGTAAACATAATATACGGCAAGTGCATTTGAATATTTGGGGTCGTCAAAAAAAAGCTTCACATCATGTTCTAACCATTGTTCATTCTTCTTATAAAACGTAGTAAGGCCTTTGCTTTGTGCCATTTCTTTCGCTTCTGCTAAGATTTTACTAACCGTCTTACTTTTCTCAAAGGGATTAACAAAACTACCATCAAATAATTCTGATTTCAAAATCCAATTTTGTTCTTCTTTGAGTCTATTATGTCTTTTTATCAGTAGCACTGTGAAAGTTATTGTCATAGTTAAACCTACGAACACTATGAAATAATAAAACGGGTTTGTGGGCAAAATTGGTATTAAAATAATTCCAAAAACAAGAATAAATATTCCTGTTAGCAGTCCCATCACCATATTTTAGACCTCCGAGTCAGTTAAATTTTTAATTTTGTCCCATTGTTCTTTTGTTATTTTTCTTTCCTCGATGTCTCCGGTACCGCCTCTTGCGGCGATTTTAAGGGTGATTGTATCCCTCTCATCTATGCCAAGTAAACGGTCCACAGCTACCTGAACAACGGGTTCTGCATTATCGTACGCCAAAACAAGCTTTTGGTGCTTCTCACTAAGCTCTGCTGTTGCAGGGCTTTTTTCTTTTCCCAACAAGACCTCTACTGAAACATCAAAAAACAGAGCAATTTTAGATAGGTGCTTTGTATAAGATTTGTTTTTTCCACTCTTCCAAGCGGTGTATACATTGCCATTTATCCCTAAAAAATCACACAATTCCTTTTGCGTTTTATTTTGTTCTTGTAGTAAATCAGATATTTTTACAAGAATTTCACTGAATACATTATCCATTTTTTCTCCTCTTTGTACAAAACAAACAATTTTGTTTGATATATTTTGGTGATTTCTACAAAATTATCATTTTTGTTTGTTTTTTAAGTTGACAACAAATAAATTTGTTTGGTATAATTTAACTGTGGTTACTAACTTACGTTTACATAATACCACACTATTTTATTAAAGTCAATAAATGCGAAAGGACTATGGCTAAACGGCTTAAGCTGAAATTAGATGTTTATCCACGCAATTTGGTGGAAGCCCACGATTATGTATTGGAAAGATACAACGAAAAGTTAGACCGTGAAAGACAAAAGCGTGAAAACAAGGAAATGAAAAAAAACAAAGCAATCTTCGATTGAGTTTGTGTTGCATTTGCATATTTTCCACTTTTGGAATCTTTTATTTTCTTTACTTCTTTAAGTATTCTGTTTTCAAGAGTATTGAGGGCGTGCGCATCACTCAGTTTTCTGTTTAGTACCCTTATTTGAGACTCATATTTTTTTTGAAGTCTTGAAAGGCTTGTCTCTTGTCCATACTCATCATATGCTAGGAGAATGTCCTTTGCCATGCGCTGTTTTAATGCCTTTGCTTCTTTTGAATCCAGAACACCCAAGAGCACGTGCTCCTGTGGAGCCGACTCCTCTATAAGTTGCCTTGCTTCTCTATACATCCGGTCAATTTCCAGGAATATATCAGCCTCACTTGTGCTATCTACCCTTATACCAAGAGCTTGAAGCTCCTGTGCTACCTCATCAGCTGTGTATCCCTTGCCTTTTTTATCCTTGCTTTTTGCCCATAAAGCGTAGGGAGAGTTGTCCTCGTCATATTTTGCCTTGATATCTCCCTTTACGTAGGTTAAATTCATATTATGGAGATATGGCTTAAGAGCATCAACAATTGTAAGAGCGTATTGAACATCGCCTGAAGGCTCAACATATTCAATTGCAAAAGCACTTTTGATGATGTAATCAGCGACATCAAGTGCCTTTCCCATTCTTTTATTGGGCTCAGCAGAGTTAAGGGCATCCCAAAGCATATCCTCTAACTGCGCCTTTGTTCTGCCCTTTAACTTAATATCATATGCGCCAAAGCTTCTTAGTATTTCATTAAGTGCCAGCTTCGCTTCCTTCTTGGTGTACTTTTTCAGCTTGCCTTCATCTGATATTCTTTTCCTAAGCTTTGGTTCATCCGCAATAATGCTGCGTTGTTGAGATTTCCATACATTAGGAAAACGTGTATCCTCGGCATCCTCTCCATGGAGCTCAGCTAACGGGTCGTAATCAAGCTTTAAGCCATTTCCATCCTCGCTCATTACGAGTTTAGGTTCGCTTGAACTGGTTTTTTTACTTTTAGAATAGCGATTATCGTCAGTTATGGAGTTATACCCTTGTTGATTTTCACCGCCGCCCTCACTATCTCCGTTTCCGTCGCTTCCAAATATTCCTGTCCCTTGGTTCTTGGCCTCAGCCACTCGAACCATTTTTTTATTTTTTCCTCTGTGTTGAGTTTCAAAACTATCAGCACTTGGTTTTCCGGACTCAGAGGTACTACTTGATTTATTGCGTTTATCATACTCAGCAAAAGTTCCCTGTATGGACTTGATTTTTCCACTCCTGCCATTTTCTTTAATCTCCTTAAATATTGCCTCTAATTCAACTCTTGAAACAAGAGCCTCAATTTGATAATTATTTTCTGCATCGTCAAATTTTTCTACAAGATACCAATTTCCCTTCATTGATATAAGTGTTTGGTCTCCTGCTTCAACATCTGCACGTCTAGCCCACCATACCGCAAGACGATGTGCCTCGCTTCCTGTTTCTCTTTCGCTAGGAAAATTTTGATGCAAAAATCTTACTCTTTTATTGTACCTCAAATCATCTTCAAAGTCAATGCTTTCAGTATCATTTTCGGTCTCTTCTTCCTCGTCTCCGCCGAGGTCAGAAAGCTTGACACCGCCTCTACGATTATCAATAGCTTTGGCAAATTTGGATGCGAGCCTGTTCAGATATCTTACGCTGGCCTTATCAAGGTCAGCGCTTTTTTGTGTTAGGCTTTTTAGCTTACTTAATATCTTTGTCAGAACGGATGCATCCCTCTCTGCCAGCTTGTTTATAAAATAGTCATTACCGAGAAGGTCCGCTATCAGGTCGGCTGTCAATTCTGTTTTGTAAACATGTAGTTGCTGCTCTATGTTATAATCAGGGTCTGTGTAGGCGTCCTTGATAGCTTCAAATCTTATGTCATGGTCTCCTATTATAATGCCTGCATCCTTGGTTGAATCAAGGAGTTTTTTATTTTGCTCGTAGCTTGCCAAAAAGTCGTCGTACCCTGTCAAGACACGCAGCGGTCCCATGCCATTGACAGTATCTTCTCATCCGCAAAAAACATATAATGTAATGGTGCTTCACCAAAATCTATACAGGAGGTAATTTTATGAGCAGACAAAATCCATTTATGCGAAGTGCCAACGATCGCCATTGTAATAACTGTCAAAACGATTCAGAAAACAGCTGCAATGTTCAACCATCTTGTTGCGACGATTGCAACGATACAGATAAAAATCCATGCGTAGTATGTCCTCCCGGTCCGGAAGGTCCAATGGGTCCTGCCGGCCCAAGGGGACCTGTTGGACCACAAGGTCCAACAGGTCCAAGAGGCGCTACCGGAGCTCAAGGTCCAACCGGTCCGAGAGGTCCTGTTGGTCCTCAAGGACAAAAGGGTGATACGGGTGCGCCGGGTCCACAAGGTCCCGCAGGTACACAAGGTCCTCAAGGCCCTGTTGGTGCGCAAGGCCCTCAAGGCGATGCAGGTCCTGTGGGTCCACAGGGTCCATCAGGCGAAATAGGAATGCAAGGTCCTCAGGGTCCAATCGGTCCACAAGGTCCAACAGGCGAGGTCGGTCCCGCAGGTCCACAAGGTCCCGTTGGTCCTCAGGGCCCTATCGGTGATACGGGTGCTCAAGGTCCGCAAGGAATCCCCGGCGGTGTGTTTAGTTATGCCGATTTTTACGCATTAATGCCGCCTGACAACTCGGCAACGGTTGCTCCCGGTACGGACGTCAGCTTTCCGCAAAACGGTCCAATTGCTAATACAAATATCGGTCGTCTTGGTCCATCGTCGTTTAATCTCGGTCCTATTGGAACCTATCAAATCTTGTTTCAAGTCGGCGTCACCGAGGCGGGACAGTTAATTCTCACCTTGAACGGTCAAGATTTAGCCTATACAGTTGCAGGTCGTGCCACGGGAACCTCACAGATAGTGGGAATGGCTGTGGTAACTACCACAGCTGTCAACTCTATTTTGACGGTTCGCAATCCTGCGGGCAATGCTGCCGCACTTACAATTACGCCTCTGTCCGGCGGAACTCGACCTGTGTCAGCACACCTTGTAATTACGCAAATTGGTTAAATTATAATCAAAGCTTTCAAATCTATACAAAATTAGCCCCAATGTGTAAAAGCCATTGGGGCTTTTTCTTTGTATAATAGGAGAACCCGATAGTGTGATGCTCTTAACGGAGCATTCACGCTAAACGATGTTTGCCCTTAGGGGCAAGTGATGTTGCCTTCGGCAGTGATGTTCACTGCGTGAATGATGTTGTGCCTTCGGCACAGTGGGCAAACATCACATCACTGCGAGCAACATCATTATGCATAGCATAACATCATTTTTGCGTCAGCAAAAACATCACTAACAGAAAAAAGAGCAGACATACAAGACTTTTGCCTTGATCGTTCGCTCTTTTCTGTTGGTATAAAGTGATATTCTTTGCTGACGCAAAGAGTGATA
>JAFUJS010000033.1 GCA_017468115.1 Clostridia bacterium
ACCCGCAGGACCCATTTATGGGTAGTAAGTAACAAATGCAGGGCTGGCAGGCCAATTCTAGACGCACTTGTGCGTAGCCAGTAGTGTTTAGGGCTATGCCCGAAAATGAAATACCACCCGCTAGGCGGGTGGATATTTATTCAGGATTTAGGTCGTTTGTAGCAGGACCATCAAGGACGTGCCCCTTTTCGTCAAATCTTGAGCCGTGGCAAGGACAATCCCAGCTCCGTTCATTCTTGTTCCAAACAAGCGCACACCCTAAATGTGGGCATCTTTTTGTCTTAAAGCTTAGCAAATTTCCAATCGCCTCGGCAGAATTTACCACGAGCTGAGGCTTAATCATAGACCTGGAGGGGGAAAATAATCGCTCATATTGGTTATTTCTACCCAAAATCAAATCACAAAGCAGCTTTGCTGCCACCATTGATGAGGTAATACCCCACTTGTTAAAGCCTGTTGCCACATATAAATTATCAGAAAACAGAGAATATTTGCCTATATAAGGTACTCCGTCAAGAGTCATGCAGTCCTGTGTCGCCCACCTATATTTAATTTTGGCATTGGGGAAGTGCCTTTGGGCAATTTTTTCCACCCCTGCCCAGCCCTCACTGAATTTTCCTGTCCTATGTCCCTCGCCACCAAGCAGGGTAAGACCATTATAACCCCTCAAGGAAAGACCAAAGCTTGTATCATTTATATACATATTCTTAATCTCGTCAGCACCCTCAAGCGCCAAAACGTAAGAACGGTGCTGATAAAGCTTTAGGAAATATAATCCGTGCTTATTGTTAAATGGAAAATGGGTTGCCACGATAATTCTTTTTGCCTTTACCGTGTGTCCATTTGACTTAGCTGTTGACTTAATTAGCTCCTCAACACGGGAGTATTCATAGATATTTAGGTCCTTTGAAATACATGAAATAAATTTCAGAGGATTAAAACAGGCCTGCTTTGGAAATTTTATAGCACCCTTTACATCAAATGGAATGCTTAAATGGTCTGTAAATTCAGCATCAATGCCTAATTCTTTTAGTATTTTGAACTCTTTTTTTAACTTTTCTTCATTATTTAGTGTGAAAACATAGGAATCACACTCACAAAAATCGCAATCTATATCCTTACAAAGGCTTTTATATTCATTTAGTGCGTTAATATTTGCATCATAATATAATCTTGCAAAGTCCTTCCCACGAGAATTTGCAATCTTGCCATAAATCAGCCCATGCTGCGCAGTGATTTTTGCAGTAGTGTTTTCTGTGGTTTTGCCACAGATTTTATCACTTTCCAAAAGCGCATAGTCAACTCCGGCTTTTTGTAGCATGTGTGCACATAATATACCGCAAAGTCCGCCGCCTATTATTAAAACATCTGTTTCTAAATCCTTATCTAATACAGGAAATTTGGGTAAAACAGAGCTCATCTTCCAAATTGAATTCATATAACACCTCGGTTAAGCTTTTGCTTAGTTGTGCCCAAATAGAGAAAATTTATTAAAAAAATCGTCAAAAATCCTCGGATTTTATATTAACAAATGAACAGTTGTGCATGTGATAAAATAAAAAAGCCCATTTTTAAGGGCTTTTTTTCATTTTTATAGCAAAATGCAGATTAATCCGTTGGAGCCTTCATTAATAACTCTTGTTAAGGTATCACTCAGCTTAGCCTTAGACTCATCGGAAATATGCTCAAGCTTTTTGTTCAGTCCATCATTAACAAGCTCATATAGTGATTTGCCAAACATATTTGATTCCCACAGTCTCTTTGGGTCGTCCTCGTACTCGTCAAGCATATTTCTTACAATCTCCTCGGATTGCTCAGCACTACCAACAATTGGATTAATTTCGGTTGAAATAGATGTTTTTATCATATGTATCGACGGGGCAGATGCCTTTAGCTTAATTCCGTATGCTCCCCCTTGCTTTGATATTTCCGGCTCTGCCAAGGTCATATCGTCCACCTCTGGCAGAACAATGCCGTAACCTGTAGAGCTAACATCTTCAAGCGCTGTAGCGATTTTATCGTATTCCTTTTTGATTGTAGCAAGCCTTTTGATGTTCAAAAACAGCTCCTCGTCGTTTTCAATCCTTATACCGCATAGCTCACTCATAATTTGATAGTAAAGCTCAGGCAATAAAGAAACATTTATGTCAATTATGCCTGTTCCCAAATTTGAATTTATTGCGGGAAGACTGCTGACATATTCGTTTTCGGCTATTTTTCTGCAAACCTCATTTGCATCCTCAATTTTTGATGCACCGACAATAGAGTATTTAATAGTATTTGTTATGCTTTCTCTTAGCCAATGGTCCTCGTCTAAAGAAGAAATGTATTTTGGAAGCTTGAAATTCATTTCATTTATATTAAATTGACTGAGTAAGAGCTGAATAATGCCCTCAAAATCCTCATTTGACAGCTCAAGACAATTAACCAGGGCAACAGGTGCGCCATATTCGCCTTCCATGCTTAGTGCAAGCTCCTGCGCCTTTTTTGAGGCAGGAGAGGTGGAGTTTAACACAATAACAAATGGCTTATTTATTGCCTTTAGCTCATTTATAACTCTTGCCTCGCTTTCCTTGTATGCTTCACGTGAAAGCTCGCCAATAGTACCGTCGGTGGTAACAACAACCCCAACGGTGGAGTGGTCGGTTATAACCTTTTTCGTGCCAAGCTCGGCGGCTCTTTCAAAGTCCATTGGCTCCTTGTCCCAAGGGGTCATTACCTGCCTTGGTTGGTCGTTTTCGTAGGCTCCGATAGCGCCCTCAACCATATAACCCACACAATCAATAAGCCTTACCTTCATTTTTGAGGTGCCAATCGACACTAAAACCGCCTCATCAGGTATAAACTTCGGCTCGGTCGTCATAATTGTCTTGCCGCTGGAGCTTTGTGGGGTTTCATCCTTAGCTCTTTCCTTATCGTAGCCTGCGCCTATGTTTGGCAAAACAACAGTATCCATAAATTTCTTCACAAAAGTTGATTTTCCGCTTCTGACAGGACCAACTACACCTAAATATATTTCCCCATTGGTCCTTTTTGCAATGTCCTCGTAAATGTTCATTATAATCCCCGTTCCCTTATCAAAAATTTGTTATTAAATCCTATTCAAAAAAGATAACAAATATTACAAAAAGCCTAGAAAAGAGAAGGAAAGTGTGATACAATAAAGAAAATAAACATAGGAGAACTAAAATGGAACAATATAATCCTGTAAAACACAAGGTAATAGACGGACATCTTCATATTGAAGCGTGGGAAAAGCACAACGGAGAGTGTTTTATTCACGGCTTCGAGGAGTACCGCAAGAATATGAATCTTTCTGCGATAGATATAGCAGCGCTACCATCAGGCTACGGCTGTGATGTTACAAGTAACATTATGTGTGCAGCGTATAAGCTTCAAAACGAAAATACCTTCGCACACGGCGGATTGCTTTACGATAAATATCCATTGGGCGAAAGCTTGCCGGAGGGTATGGATTTTGCAACACAGCTTGACGAGCTTATGGAGATTGGCTTTGACGGCATCAAAATGCTTGAGGGAAAGCCAACCCTTAACAAGAAAATAGGAAAAAATCTTCTTCATCCTGAGTATGACAAATTTTTCTCCGCAGCTGAAAAGAGAGGAACACATATTCTGTTCCATGTAAACGACCCTGCTGAGTTTTGGGATAGGAGCAAGGTGTCTCAGGATGTAATTGACCACGGCTGGTTCTATGGAGACGGCACCTTCTGTACTCACGAGGAGCTTTACAGACAGGTATACGAGATTTTAGAAAAACACCCCACCCTGTGTGTGACTTTTGCGCATTTCTTCTTCAAATCCGGCAAGCCTGAGGACTTGGTTGAGCTGTTCAATAAGTATCCAAATATGGGAATTGACTTAACACCCGGCTGGGAAATGTACATATCCTTCTACGATAACAGAGAATACTACAAGGATTTCTTTGAAAAGTATTCAACCCGTATTGAGCTTGGTACAGACTCCAGTATTCCTTGGGATACAGAGTCCTTTATGTGGCTCCTTGACCGTGTTTATCGCTTTGTTGCAACAGATGATGTTGTAAAGGCGTTTGGTGACAGATGCGAGGCTGGTCTTAAGCTTTCTGATGAGGCATGTGATAATATTCTTTACAAGAATCACGATCGTCGTGTTGGTACTGAGCCTAAGAAAATTAACAAGAGTGCACTTGTTAACTATTTCAACAAATATAAGCATCTCATGACAGCGAAGGACATTGAAAGAGTTGAAGCTCTTTTTAAGGAGATTTTATAAAAAAAGCCGAGGGAGTGTCTGCTTTTGCAGGTGCTCCCGCCTTTTTGACCCATCAAATTTGATTATCGCTTGACATATTATATATTATATGTTATAATACATTTAACTATTTTATGGAGGATTTATTTATAATGGACCCTGTCCCTAGTATTTACTATCTATTTCTCAGCGCACAGTCACAAGAGGGCACACCGAATGTTTCACTTTGGATGCCGGTTGTTATGGTTATCCTGCTGTTTTTATCAGCCTTTTTCTCTTCGATTGAAACATCCTTTACATCGTTTAACAAGGTGAGGATTAAAAATCTTGCACAAAATGGCGATAATAGGGCAAAGCTTGTTTGTAAGCTGGATGAAAAATATGACAAGCTTCTTACTACCATGCTTGTTGGAAATAATATAGTAAATATTGCACTTTCCACAATAGCAACATTGTTTTTTGTTGAACTCTTCACAGGGACAACTGCGGAGAATTTAGCACCAACTATCTCAACTGTAATTGTTACTGTTGTAGTTTTAATTTTTGGCGAAATTACACCTAAGGTTGCAGCAAAGCAAAATGCTGACAAGGTTGTGCTGGGCCTTGCCGGTATAGTTAATTTTGTAATTATAATTTTGACACCTATAAGCATCATTTTCAGTGCTTGGAGCAAGCTTATGAATATGGTGTTCAAATCAAAGGAGCAAAGCTCTTTCACAGAAGAGGAGCTTATAACCATCGTTGACGAGGCAGAGGAGGATGGCGCTATTGAGTCCGACGAGGGCGACCTTATTCGTTCTGCTATCGAATTTACCGATGTTTGCGCCGGCGACATATTAACACCTCGTGTTGAGGTTTGCGCAATATCAAAGGATGAAACTGTCCCAAATATTGCAAAAATATTTATTGAAAACGCATACTCTCGTCTGCCTGTTTACGACGAGGATATTGACGATATTATTGGTATTTTGCACGAAAAGGATTTCTTTGTTGCTTACCACAATAACAACAAAACAATCACAAAATATCTAAAAAAACCTGTACACGTGTCTGAGCATATTAAAATTGCGGATCTTTTGCAGGTGCTCAAATCAAAGAAATGCCATATGGCTATTGTCGTTGATGAATTTGGTGGAACAATGGGTATTGTTACCATGGAGGACATTATTGAGGAGCTTATTGGCGATGTATTTGATGAGCATGATGAAGTTGAGGTTAGCGACTTTAAGCAGCTTGAGGACGGCAGCTACATAGTAAAATGCTCGGCAGAGCTTGATGATTTCTTTGACAAGCTGGAGCTTGTTGTGGTTGAGGAGGACCTGCCACAAACCGTTAACGGATTTGTTATGAAAGAGCTGGAAAGATTCCCGCAAAAGGGCGATTTCTTTGATTTCCAAGGCTACAGAATTGAGATTACAAAGGTTAGCTCAAAGCGTGTAGAGGAAATTCATGCTACTAAAATAAGCGAGGAAGAGGGTGCAGAATAAGCACCCTTTTTAGAAGGATTTACAATGAACGTATATGATTTTGATGGTACAATATATGGCGGAGAAAGCTCCTGCGACTTTTTCTTCTATTGCTTAAAAAGGTACCCCGGCAAAATGTGGAAATATCTTTTCAAGGCTGGCTTTTATGGTCTTGGCTATGTTTTGCGTATCGTTAAAAAAATTGACTTCAAGCAGAAGTTTTTAAGCTTTGTTAAGGAGCTTGATAATGTGGACGAGGCTTGTGAGGATTTTTGGCAAATAAATCAATCAAAAATCCATAAATGGTATATGGAAAAGAAGCAGCCAACAGATATTATCATATCTGCATCTCCCGAATTTTTGCTTAAGCCAATTGCAAAAATGCTGGGCGTTCAAAGGCTGATTGCCTCAAGGGTGGTAAAGCAATCCGGTCAATTCTATGGACCAAACTGCCACGGCAAGGAAAAGGTTAGACGCTTTAGGGAGCTTTATCCCGATGCCCATATAGAAGAGTTCTATTCAGATATGAAATCCGACAGATATATGGCTGCGCTTGCAGACAAAGCGTATATGGTCAAGGGCGAGAGCTTAAAGGAATGGGACGTAAAAAAATAAGGCTACATATTGTAGCCTTTTTTATTATCTTTTTGATATTCTTGTCGCTTCAAGCTTGGTAATAGTAGTGTATAGCGGGTAAATCAGTGCGCACATAACAATGTTACTGCACATGTGGACAACATCCCAGGGCAAGCCAACCAAAATCCAGGTAAAGGTCTTTTGCCAATCATAGCCCATTAAAATTGCCTGATAGGGCGCATATAATGTGCCAAAAAGCAAACCGTTAAGCCCTGCAAAAACCGTAGATAAAGCAATTTTCAGCCTCAAAGATGCCCTTTTAGGGATAAGCATAACGCAAAGCCATAAAAGAGGAAATATGTACACATATGGCACCCACCATAAAACAGCGCTGACAGAAGTGAATGCCGTCAGAGCCAAGTATACACCGATAGCTAAAAGAGCCTTGTAACGATAAATTAATGTAATTGTGCAAATCAGCATGGCAACCCCGTGCACATTGGGCAAAAACTCAAGCCCAATATCTAGAAGGTACATCAAAGCGCCATACATTGTCATCAGCATCAAATCAAAAAGAGTAAATTTCTTCATTTAGATGAGACAAACCTTCTTCATTCTCATATCAATCATAGGTCTGTCTCTAAAGTCGGTTTTAACATCAGCAATCTTGTCAACAACCTCCATGCCGGAAACAACCATGCCGAATGCAGCGTATTGACCGTCAAGGAACTTGCCGTCCTTATGCATAATGAAAAATTGAGAGGAAGCAGAGTTGGGATTTTGGCTTCTTGCCATTGAAATAACGCCTCTTACGTGAGAAATATCATTCTTAATGCCATTTGCCAAGAACTCTCCCTTTATATTTTCGTCAGCGCCGCCGCAGCCTGTGCCTGTTGGGTCGCCACCCTGAATCATAAAGCCGGAAATAACTCTGTGGAAGATAAGACCATCATAAAAGCCCTCGGAAACAAGCTTTTTGAAGTTAGCAGTAGTAATAGGGGCCTTGTCCTCGTAAAGCTCGATATCAATAATACCGCCGTTTTCCATTTCAATACGTACCATAAAAACACCTCGTAAAAATTATTAACTATATTGTAGCAGAAAGATAGATAAAAGTCAAATAAAAACCAAAGCAAGTTAAATATTTTTCCACTCTTGAATAAGATTATTGTAGTATCAAAGGAGAGTAGAATGGAAAAATACAAAAAATTTATATATAAGTCGATTTACATAGTAATAATTGTGGCGCTGGTTTATATGCTGTTTAGACTTTCGACGGCTTTACTTTTGCCATTTGTGCTGTCCTTAATAGTTACGGCGGTAATATACCCGGCATCAAAGAAAATCAATAAAAAACTGAAAATACCTAAGCCTGTGTCCAGCTTTTTGATAATTTTAATATCCTTGGCGTTGGTAACAGGGCTGTTTATTTTGCTTTTTAGTATCGTAATAAGAGAGCTTGGAAGCATAACCGAAAAGCTCTTAAATAACCTTAACGGAAACGAAAGCGTACTAAACATACTGTTTACGTTTTTAAGTCAACATTTGCCGTTCCTGGCAAAAACAGATAATAGCGAGAGCTTAAACACCTTGCTTATCAATGTTTTGATTGATGCGCTAAAGGGGGCAAGTCAAAAACTCACAGGCTGGGCAGGGCAGATAATTAAGAACCTTCCTCAGCTTTTAGTTTCCTTTATCGCTTTTACCCTGTCCCTTTTTTACCTTGTAAAGGATTATGATAAAATAAGCCTGGCCATACTGTCGCTTTTGCCAAAAAAAGCAAGGGACGTGGCTGTAAATTTGAAAAAAGACATAGTAGAAATGTTTAATAAATACCTGAAATCCTATGGAATAATTTTATTTATAACCTTTTCGGAGCTTTTTTCGGGTTTTTTGATTTTTGGAATTGAAAACAGCTTTGTAATAGCTCTTTTCGTTTGCATTATTGATATTTTACCTGTTATTGGCTCCGGTGTTGTGCTTGTTCCGTGGGGAATAGCGCTATTGATCCTTGGCAACACCTGGCAGGGCGTTGGTATTATTGTCCTGGCTTTTATAATTTACATAGTCCGTCAGCTGATAGAGCCAAAAATAATAAGCAAGCAGATAAATATACATCCCTTGCTTACCTTAGTGGTTATGTACTTGGGCTTCGAGCTCCAAGGCGTTTTAGGTATGATTTTTGCACCAATTATAGCATTTATGATAAAAACTCTTTATACAAGAATTAAAAATGAAAAAAATGTTGAAATGCCAAAGAAACTGTGATATTATATAGTAAATATTTAACTCACACAGGAGAGTATTTACATGTATAACGATAAAAAGGTTGTTTTCTCAGGCGTTCAGCCATCAGGAAACCTTACAATAGGAAACTATCTTGGTGCTATTCGTAATTTTAGCACCTTTTCAGAAGAGTATCATTGCTATTATTGTGTTGTAGATATGCACGCAATTACAGTTCGTCAGGTCCCTGCAGAGCTAAGAAGAAGGACCTATGAAACCCTTGCACTTTATATGGCTTGTGGTCTTGACCCACAAAAGAATACACTTTTCGTACAAAGCCACGTGCCGCAGCATGCGGAGCTTGGTTGGATTCTTGATTGCTACACTATGTTTGGCGAGCTTTCTCGTATGACACAGTTCAAGGACAAAAGCGCAAAAAATGCCGACAACATAAATGCAGGTCTGTTTACCTACCCATCACTTATGGCTGCAGATATTTTGCTTTATCAAACTGAGCTTGTGCCTGTTGGCTCCGACCAAAAGCAGCACCTTGAGCTTGCACGTGATATTGCAAATCGCTTCAACCAGATTTACGGACAGACCTTTGTTGTGCCGGATGGCTATATCCCTCAGGGCGGTGCAAGAATTATGTCCCTTCAGGACCCAACAAAGAAGATGAGCAAGTCTGACGTAAACGAAAACGCAGTAGTAAGAATCCTTGACTCCAAGGACGATATTATAAGAAAGTTCAAAAGGGCAGTTACCGACTCCGGCAACGAGATTGTTCATGGCGAGGGCAAGGAGGGCATTACAAACCTTCTTAACATTTACACCTGCTTCACAAACAAAACCATTGAGGAGGCAGAGCGTGAGTTTGCCGGCATGGGCTATGGCGACTTCAAGCTTGCCGTAGGTGAGGCTTGCGCAGATGCGCTAAGCCCTGTTCGTGCTGAATTTGACAAGCTTATGGCAGACAAGGCATACCTTGAGGCTGTTATGGCACAGGGCGCAGAGAGCGCATATCATCACGCAAGAAAAACAATGTCAAAGGTAAGGCGCAAGGTAGGCTTTACAGAAATTAAGCATTAAAAAAAGCGAGCCAATCGGCTCGCTTTTATTTTATTGCTCAGACGCTTGAGGGAAAACCTCAAATTTGTAGCCAACGCCCCAAATTGTGCGTAACTCCCATTTATTTGAAACACCCTTAAGCTTTTCACGAAGGCGCTTGATATGTACGTCAACAGTACGAGAGTCGCCAAGGTAATCAAAGCTCCAAACCTTATTAAGAAGCTGGTCTCTTGTGAAAACCTTATTAAAATTCTTAGCAAGGAAGTGTAGAAGCATAAATTCCTTGTTGGGAATATCAACGCTTTCGCCCTTAATTTTCAGCTCGTGATTGGAAAGACTAATTTCAAGATTATCAAATCTGAGAGTGTCCTTGTCAAGATGGGTTTCCATAGCGCTGTATCTACGAAGAACAGCCTTAACACGTGCCAAAAGCTCCTTCATATCAAAGGGCTTAACAACAAAGTCGTCAGCACCAAGCTCAAGACCAAGCACCTTGTCAAAAACGCCACCCTTAGCAGTAATCATAATCATAGGCTTGTTAGAAACTGCCCTTATCTCACGGCAAACATCTGTGCCGTCCTTTTTTGGCAGCATAAGATCAAGAAGCACGATATCAGGGTCGTAGCTCTTAAACATAGAAAGACCAAGAACGCCATCGTTAGCAATAGCAACCTCATAGCCCTCATTTTGAAAATATACCTTAATTAATTCGCAGATATTAACATCGTCGTCGATTACAAGCATTTTAGTGCCTAGCATAATGTCTTCCTCCGTAAGTATCCTTTGTTTTAATTTCCTCAAAAAGTATATCACAAAAAAGCGGAATTGTAAACAACTTTTTAACAAAAAACCAACAAAAAATTAAATTTAGTTAACAATTTATTTATATTTTACACTACTAATGTGAAAACCGTGTGAAAAAGAAGTGTGATAATGCTAAAAAATTGAAGATTTTGCCTTTTTTTTCGTTAGTGCTTGAAGAAATATAAAAAATAATGTATAATTAGTAAGAAAATAAATAAATACGAGGTAAGAAATGAAACTTGGTATAGTAGGATTGCCAAATGTAGGCAAAAGCACACTTTTTAACGCCTTGACAAACGCAGGTGCACAAAGCGCAAACTACCCATTTTGCACAATAGAGCCAAATGTAGGTGTTGTTGCCGTGCCGGACTCCAGACTTGATGTGCTGGCTAAAATGTACAACCCGGAGCTATATACACCGGCAGTTATTGAGTTTGTTGATATTGCAGGTCTTGTAAAGGGCGCTTCTAAGGGTGAGGGACTTGGAAATAAGTTCCTTTCGCATATAAGAGAGGTTGATGCAATTGTACATGTTGTGCGTTGCTTTGAAAATACAGACATAATTCACGTTGATGGTAACATTAACCCGGTAAGAGACTTAGAAACCATTAATTTGGAGCTTATCTTTTCTGACATTGAAATCCTTGAAAGAAGGATTGATGCTGTTAAAAAGGCAATGAAGGGCGATAAAACTCTGGCGCCAAAGCTTGCTCTTTACGAAAGAGTAATGGCTGCACTTGAGGAGGGCAAGAGTGCCCGTAGCCTGGACTACGACGAGGAGGAGAAGGAGATGCTTTCCGAGGTTGCGCTCCTTACCATCAAGCCCGTAATCTATGCCGCTAACATCAGCGAGGCTGATATTGGCAAGGATATAAACGAAAATCCATTCTATCAGGCGGTTTTAGAGTTTGCAACAAGCGAAAAGAGCGAGGTTATTCCCGTTTGCGCTGAAATTGAGGCTCAAATTGCAGAGTTTGACGACGAGGAAAAGGGTATGTTCCTTGAGGACCTTGGCATTACCGAAAGCGGTCTTGACCGTCTTATCAAGGCAAGCTATTCCTTGCTTGGTCTTATCAGCTACCTGACAGCCGGACCAAAAGAGGTTCGTGCTTGGACAATCACAAGGGGCACAAAGGCTCCCGGTGCTGCAGGAAAAATCCACTCCGACTTTGAAAAGGGCTTTATCCGTGCAGAAATCGTTTCCTTTGACGACCTTGTTGCTTGTGGCACAATGGCTGCAGCCAAGGAAAAGGGCCTAGTGAGGTCCGAGGGCAAGGAATATGTTATCGCAGACGGCGATATAGTTTTGTTCAGATTTAATGTTTAATGAAAGAGCAACTCCGTACAAAACGGAGTTGTTTCTAAAAGTAGAAGGGAGAAGAGTATGAAGCTTAAGATTAAGAATATATCTACCAAATATATGCTTATTTTTATGACCGTAATTGTTGTTACCGTGCTTATTATGGGTATTATCATTACTGCCATTGTAAGTAGCTTTTCCCTTGATACAAAAATGAAGTCTATGTACGACTCAAATAAGCTTCTTGGCTCCTTCCTTGACGAAACAGGCAAGGACAAGGACTTAAGGTCCTTACTTATGGAAAATGAAGAGTCTTTGGACAAAATGCTTGACATTATCTTCTTAACCTCTCCCTATTGCGACATTACCGTATATGATTTAGAGGGCAGGCTCATATTCTTTGCCAGCCTGAATGATGAGTCGGAAAAGGAAAAGTATTTTGACGATACCTCAAAGCTCCCTAGCGTTATCAGAGAGGAAAATTTACCAAAAGAGCTGTTAGATGAGCTACACGAGGAGGAAACTGAGGGTACAATTTCTCGTAGCGACGTTTGCTATGGCTATTTCCAAAGAGAGGTTGTATACTACACCTCGCTGATTCAAAACAACAAGGGCGAAAATATAGGAATTGCTATGACCTACGACCGTGGCGACGAGGAGGGCGACCTTATTTTCGATATGCTCCTTGCAATTATCGTTACAGTTATTTGGATTTCCATTGCCGCAATGGTTGCCATTTATGGCGTTAGCCAAAGAACAATGAGACCGCTCAGAGAAATTGGACAAGCGGCAAAAAGCTTCTCTCAGGGTAACTTTGATGTGCGTGTTAAGGTAAGGGGCGATGATGAGCTGGCGGAGCTTGCACAGTCCTTTAACAAAATGGCAAGCGAGCTTCAGGCTAAGGACGAAATGCAAAAGAACTTCTTAAGCAACGTGTCCCACGACTTAAGAACACCAATGACTACAATAGCAGGCTTTATCGACGGCATTCTTGACGGTGCAATCCCACCACAAAAGCAGGATTACTACCTGAATATAATCAAAAACGAAATTAAGCGCCTTAACCGTTTGGTTTCCTCACTTCTTGATATTTCAAGACTGCAATCCGGTGAGAGAAAATTTGACAAAAAGCCATTTAATATTTGTGAGCTTGCTCGTCAAACCATAATCTCATTTGAAAATCAGCTTTATGAAAAGGAGCTTGACGTTGAATTTAATTGCGACGAGGACGATATGATTGCCATGGGCGACAAGGACGCAATAAATCAAGTTATTTACAACCTTTGCCACAACGCAATAAAGTTCTCCTATGATAAGGGCAAATATCACGTGAATATTTGCTACAAGGACGACAAGGTTCAGTTTACTATGTTTAACGAGGGCATAGGAATTGCAAGCGAGGACCTGCCATATGTATTCGACAGATTTTACAAGTCCGACAAGAGCAGAGGACTTGACAAAACAGGCGTTGGCTTAGGACTTTTCATAACCAGGACAATCATAGAATCACACGGCGAGAAAATAAGTGCAGAGAGTGAGTATGGAAAGAATTGCTCCTTTACCTTCACCCTGCCAAGAGGAGAATAAAATTGACAATCGAATGTGTTGCAACATGCCTGTTCGGCCTTGAGGGGCTATTGGGCGAGGAAATAGACAAGCTGGGCTATAAGCGCACCGAAACAATGGACGGGCGCATTAGCTTCATTGGCGATGAATATGCAATTTGTCGTACAAATATCAATCTTCGCTTTGCCGAAAGAGTATACATCAAGGTGGGAGAATTTGAGGCGCTTACCTTTGATGAGCTTTTTGAGGAAACAAAAAAGCTTGATTGGGAAAAATGGATTGGAAAAAACGATATATTTCCTGTTCGTGGACATAGTATCAAAAGTGCGCTTTTTTCCGTTCCGGACTGTCAGAAAATTATAAAAAAAGCCATAGTTAACAGGCTTAGCGCAAAATATAATGTAAGCTGGCTTGAGGAAACGGACGTTAAATATCAAATTGACTTCTTTTTGTTCAAAAACCGTTGCACCCTGATGATAGACACCTCGGGCACACCCCTTCACAAAAGGGGCTACAGACCAAAGTCCAACGAGGCGCCAATCAGAGAAACATTAGCCGCAGCATTGGCAAGGCTGTCAAGACCCAGAGAGGACGTTCTTTTTTGGGACCCCTTCTGTGGCTCCGGCACAATAGCCATTGAGGCTGCAATGCAAATGCTGAATATTGCCCCCGGTATTAACAGAAGCTTTATTTCCGAGGCATTCCCCCAAATTGATAAATCACTTTGGGTTAAGGCAAGAGAAGAGGCGAAAGAGGCAGAGATAAAGGACAGTAAATTCCAAGCATACGCCTCGGACATTGACCCGGAGTGTGTACAGCTTACAATAGAAAATGCAAAAAACGCAGGTGTTTACAGCCATATTAAGGTGTTCCAAAGGGATGCATTAACAATTTCCACCGAGGGTAGGCGTGGCACCATAGTTTGCAATCCACCCTATGGCGAAAGACTTTCAAATCTTAGGGAAACAGAAGCCCTTTACAAGAAAATGGGCGAGCATTTCAAAACCCTTGATAAATGGCAAATTTATGTAATAACCAGCCACGAGGAGTTTTCAAGGCTCTTTAACAGAAAGGCAGACAAGGTAAGAAAGCTTTATAACGGCATGCTCCCTTGCTACTTCTACCAATTTTTCAAAAACAAGTAATAAATAAAGGTCCTTTGTAAATACTAACAAAAAGTATTTATAAAGGATTTTTTTATGAAAGAGCTATTCTTCGATTTTGATAGAAACGTAGAAACCATAGATACAGAGCTTAATGTTAAGGAAAACTTTGACATCATAAAAAGGGAAATGACAATAAACTCACAAAGAATAGCAATGTACTATGTAGACGGCTTTGTAACCGCAGCAATTATGCAAAAGCTGATAATGCACCTTACCACAATAAAGGACTTTGGCAGCGGCAAGGAAGGGGACGTTCTTAAGTTTGTAAAAACCAGCGTTCCTGCTGTTGAGGTGGACCCTGTGTATGATTTTGACACAATCATCACTATGGTTTTAAGCGGCTGCTCGGTAATTTTGGCAGAGGGCTTTGGCAACGGAGCAGTAGTGGTTGATGCAAGGTCCTATCCTGCTCGTGTAACCGAGGAGCCCGGCAACGATAAGGTTATGCGAGGCGCAAGGGACGGCTTTGTGGAAACCTTGATTTTCAATCTTGCAATGATAAGGCGGCGCATCCGAGACCCTAAGCTGACAGTAAGATATCTGAGCGTAGGCGAAAAGTCAAAAACCGACGTTTCAGTTGTGTATTTAGACGGAAAAGCCGACCCTGTGTACGTAAAACAGCTGATTTCCAAGATTAAAGCAATCAAAACCGATGCGTTACCTATGGGACACCAGAGCCTGATAGAATGCCTAATCAGGAAAAAGTGGTACAACCCCTTTCCAAGGGTAAGATGCACCGAAAGACCTGACTGTGCCTGCGCATCAATTTTAGAGGGTAGCGTTATTGTAATATGCGACACCTCTCCAGAGGCGCTGATTTTACCTACTGCCATTTTTGATTTCTTACAGGAAACAGACGATTATTATTTCACTCCCGTAACCGGCACCTATCTTCGCATTGTAAGACAGCTGGTTTTTTGGAGCGCTATGGTGCTTGTACCAATTTGGTATTATCTCATAACCAATCCCCAAATTGTTCCCGAGTGGCTTTATTTTATCGTCCCCAATGAGGATGGAAATGTTCCGATTCTTGTCCAGCTTCTGCTTGTAGAGCTGGTAATAGACGGGCTGAAAATCGCCTCACTCAATACCCCAAGCGTTATGTCTAACTCCTTTGGAGTTATCGGTGGACTTCTGCTGGGAGATTTTGCAGTTCAGGTCGGCTGGCTCAGCGCCGATGTAATCTTCTATATGGCAATTGTATCAATGGCAAGCTTTACCCAGTCAAATTACGAGCTAGGCTACGCACTAAAGTTCGTCAGAATGTTAACCTTGGTTGCCATCGCCTTCCTAAACGTATGGGGGCTTGTCCTCGGGGCAGTAGTGGGCTTAACTCTCGTTGTAACAACCGAAACCATAAACGGCAAGCGCTCCTACCTCTACCCCTTAATCCCCTTCAATGCCAAGGCAATGTCAAGGCTGCTGTTCCGCCGCAAAAAACCATAAAAAAGGAGCGAAATCGCTCCTTTTTTATAAAACTCATCTCAATCAATTTAATTGCTTTTTCTCGTTGGGAAGCCCCGTAGGGACAGGCATGTATCATTGTAAAACTAAACTCGTAGGGGCAGGCGTCCTCGACTGCCCGCAACATTGTTATATAGGCTCCTTTTTTTGCGCCAAAACATCAAATTTACAAAAATTTAACAAATTGCTTTTTGCCTAAAAAACCAAATTGTGGTATTCCAAAACAGAGTAAAAATATATCTCTTTTGTAGACTTGTCAACAACTTTTTTGAATAACTTGTGCATTCTAAACAAAAATGAACCATTTTTTTTTTTTTTTTGTTGAACTTGACAGTTTTCCACATATACGTTATAATGTGGATGTAATATATTTATATTGTTAGGAGAAAAACAATGAAAAACAAGATTTTACTTTTTGTTGCGCTTGTATCATTGCTTGTTTGTGCATTCGCATTTACAATCAGCGCAGAGGAATATGATTATTTCGACACAAGTCTTGCGCCAACAAGAACAAACTATCAGGTTTTGGAGTCTGATATTATCGAGTTTGACGATGGCTTTAAGTGCCTTGTTGCCTACGTTTTCAAGGACACAAATACAATTACCCAAAGCGGTAAGTTTGCAGGCGTTCTTGATTTTGAACTTATCAATGAATTGGCAACAAAAGAGTACACCTTTGAAAATGTTGTTGGCTTTGATATTCCCGAGGGTGTTACCACATTGGAAAAATATGCTGGACAAAATACAACCATAAAGTGGGTAACTGTACCCAAAACTGCTGTAAATCTTGCAAATGCTATTTTCCAGTATGCAACAAGCATGGAATATTGTGGTTTTGAACATACCGAGGATTCTACTCTGAACACATTGCCACCATATACTTTTGCAGGATGTACAGCACTAAAGTCATTTTCTATGCCTGATTGCATTACCACGATTGCAAGCGAAGGTAGTAATCATAGCTATAACTTTGCAGGTTGCTCTAATCTTCAGGCTGTGTACCTTTCTAAAAATCTCACTACTTTGTATAGCGGCGGCGGTGGTGTAAGAGGTGCTACGTTTGACGATTGCACCGCAATGTATTTGGTTAATGAACCGTTTAAGTACAATACTGTTCCTGAAAAACCAACAATTTATTATTTCCCTAAAAATCTTGAAACCATATCAAATCAGTGTGTTTTTAGAGGATGCAAAGCATTAAACGATATTTTGGTCTTTGATAAAAAGGTTACAAGCCTACCAAATTATTGTTTTTTCCAAGATTCACCTGCAAACACGGTTGTGTTCCTTGGAGATATGACAACTGTAACATCTACCTCTTGGGGTACTACGAGAATAGTATTTGCTAATGAAGCGGATGTATCTACCGAGAGTATTACATGGACATATAAAAATGGACAAACAGCAGACTTTTGCTTTGATAGCGATAGTAGCGACCACCTATATGCAATAAATGTTGCTCCTACCTGTGTAGAGAATGGCTATAATAATTACCAGTGCTTCTGCAAAGCAGTGAATGAGGCTGCCACAGCGGTTGACCCGCTTGGACATATCAAGGGCGAGTTTGTAACAATTGACTACGAAAACGGCTTCCTTCAAAACGGCTATATCTATCACAAGTGTGAAAGAGACGGCTGTGCCGAGGCTGAAAGCTACACAATAAAGACCGACGAGGCATATATTTTCCCGGCGCTCTTTATTGCAAACGGCTATTCCGTAAGTGAAGAGGGCAGCATGATGCAGGGCTTTGTTGTTAACAGAGATGCATATAGCGAGTACACAAGCAAGGTAGAAAGCATTACCTTCGGTATGGTTGCCGCAGTTAAGGATTCAAGACTTGGCACAGAGGGTGGAGCACTATTTAGCGCACCCGGCGTAAAAACGCACGAAAAGGTTGCGGTTGTTGATTTTTCAAGCAGAGAATATAGCATTATTCAGCTTGTTGTAACAGGACTTGCAGAGCATGCTGACACAGAGGTGTTCTGCTGTATGTACTACACACAGGGCGACAAGGTTTATTATGTAAACGAGCAAACCGTGTCCGAAACAGCAACAGCACAAAGCTAC
>JAFUJS010000034.1 GCA_017468115.1 Clostridia bacterium
CCGCAGGACCCATTTATGGGTAGTAAGTAACAAATGCAGGGCTGGCAGGCCAATTCTAGACGCACTTGTGCGTAGCCAGTAGTGTTTAGGGCTATGCCCGAAAATGAAATACCACCCGCTAGGCGGGTGGATATTTATTATAAAATCACATCAAAAATCAGCATAACCGAAAAGCCTACAAGTAAAGCATAGGTTGCCACACGCTCGTTTCCGTGGGAGTGAGTTTCCGGTATCATTTCATCACTAATCAGATAGAGCATAGTACCACCTGCAAAGGCAAGGGCAAATGGCAGAATCACCGACGAAACCGAAACGGCAAAATACCCAAGCATAGTGCCCACAATCTCAATAACACCTGTAAGAAACGCAATTCCAAGCGCTCTTAGCTTACTATACCCACAACTGAGCATAGGCGGAATAACAATCATACCCTCAGGCACATTTTGTAGCGCAATTCCCACCGCCACAGTCAGCGCCTGCCCCACGTCGTCCGTGCCAAAGGCAACACCGGTTGCAATCCCCTCAGGCAGGTTGTGTATGGCTATTGCCAAAACAAACAAAATAGCCCTGCTTTTCTCATGCTCTCCCTCGCTCCGCTTGCTTAAAAGCTCACTGGCACGTGGTATTAGCTTATCAAGCATATCAAGGACAAATGCACCGCACAAAATACCCAAAATAGTAATGGGAAGCCTGTAACTGCCACCCAGCTCCAGCGAGGGCAAAATAAGCCCCGTAACCGAGGAAAGCAGCATAACTCCCGCCGCAAAGGAAAGAATAGCATCATTAAATTTATGAGAGGATTTATTAGCAAAAAATCCGATAATTCCACCAATAATCGTGGCAGAGCCAACACCCAGGGCTGTCAAAAATACAATTTCCATAAATACCTCAAATCAAAAAGTCCTAATAACATCATATGCAACCTTATTTTATAGTTGAAAATAAAGACTTTATATGTTAAAATTATATTATGTTCATCAGGCATAAGAGAGGTATTCAATGAAGAACACAACACTTTGCTACATAGAAAAAGACAATAAATACCTAATGCTTCATCGCACCAAAAAGAAAAACGACCCAAACGAAAGCAAATATATAGGCATCGGTGGGCATTTAGAGGAAAAGGAAAGCCCCCTTGATTGCGTAATAAGAGAAGCAATGGAGGAAACAGGGCTTTGCCTGAATAACCCCGACTACTGTGGCATTGTTACCTTCGTTTCCGATAAATACGAAACAGAGCAAATGCACCTTTTTACCTGCACAGATTTTTCCGGTACACTTACCGAGTGTAACGAGGGGGAGCTTTTGTGGGTGGAAAAAAGCAAGCTGAAATCCTTGCCAATGTGGCAGGGCGATATTATTTTCCTTAATCTGCTCCAAGAAAATGCGCCGTTTTTTTCACTAAAGCTTTGCTACGAGGGGGACAGCCTTGTATCTGCCCACCTAAACGGAAAGAGGCTGTAATGGAAAAAATTTTGGTAAGCGCCTGCCTTCTTGGCACACCCTGTCGTTACGATGGCGCATCAAAGCCCGATAAGGCGGTTATTTCTCTTGAAAACAAATATTTGCTTGTACCAATCTGTCCGGAGTGCTTGGGTGGCTTAAAAACCCCTAGAATCCCCTCTGAAATCAGAGGCGACAGAGTAATTCGCAAGGACGGCATAGACGTTACTGCCGAATATAACAAGGGCACTATGGCAGTGTTGGAAATTGCAAGACAGGAAAACATAAAAATAGCAGTTCTGAAATCAAAAAGCCCCGCATGCGGCAAGGGCAGGGTATATGACGGCACCTTTACCAAAACCCTAACCAATTCAAACGGCATTTTGGCTGACCTGCTGATAAAAAACGGAATTAAAGTAATTGACGAAAGCGAGCTAAATATATTAAATGAAGATAATTGCAAGTGATTATGACGGCACCCTTAAGCATAACGGCATTAGCGATGCTGACAGGGATGCTATAACAAAATTCAGAAAAGAAGGCAACAAATTCGGCATAGTTACAGGCAGATGCACCGAGCAGGCACTGTGGGTTATGTACGACCTGAAAAAAGCACAGCTTGAGGTGGATTTTATTATCTGCTGTACAGGTGCTGTTATACTAAATTCCGACGGCACCATACGCCAAAAGAAAACCGCCAAGGTAACAAATGAGCTGAAAAAGCTCACCGACAAGGCACAGGAGCTTGAGGTAAGGTCAATGAACATAAATAATTGCCTTAAAGCAACCTTCCTCGACCCACAGAACAAAATCCCTCTTAACCTTGAGGAAATAGGCGAGCTTACTCAAATAAATTCCTGGTTTGAAAGCGAGGACAATGCAAGGGAATTTTGCAGTTATGTTAACGAAAATCTTGGCAACCTGTTAAATGCCTTCCAAAACGGCGGTAGTGTAGATATTCCCCCTGCCGGTGTTTCCAAGGTAACAGGCGTTTACGACTACGCAGGCGCCTTCGACAGCCCCGAAATATATGCCGTAGGCGACAACACCAACGACATTCCTATGCTAAAGGAATTTGAGGGCTATGCGGTTTCAAACGCAAGGGAACAGGTCAAGGCAGTTGCCAAGCACCAATGCGACCGCATTGCAGATATGATAGAGGAAATAATGAAAGGAAGTAACTGATATGAACTCCAGAGACAGATTTATTGAAATTTTCAAAACAAAGATTAAAAGAGAAGGCGCAGACAGGCTCCTTGAATTTATAATGTCCCCATCCTCTGACTTTTTTACAGCTCCGGCAAGCGCAAGATATCACAGCGCCTACGAGGGCGGACTTTGCGACCACTCCCTCAATGTTTACGATTGCCTGTGCGCATATCTGGACAGACCCGTTGCAAAGGAAAAATATGGTCTTAATTACAGCGAGGAATCAATTGCAATCGTTTCCTTGCTCCACGACCTTTGCAAGATGAATGTTTATAAAATCAGCTACCGCAACGCAAAGAACGAGCAGGGACAATGGGAAAAGGTTCCATACTTCGAGTACGACGACGCCCTTCCATACGGTCACGGCGAGAAAAGCGTATATATGATAACCCCATTTATGAAGCTGACAAGAGAAGAGGCATTTGCAATAAGATACCATATGGGCTTTTCAAATGTTGACTCTCAAATCGCCATAAACGCAGTAGGCAAGGCATTTGAAATGTTCCCATTGGCATTTGCCCTCTCCACAGCGGATATGGAAGCTACATACTATCTGGAAACCGAAAAGAAGAAATAAAAAAAGGACTGCCAAGCAGTCCTTTTTTCTTGCTTATTTATCCTCTGGAGCCTCGCCTCTTGCAATAACCTGGCTGATAGATTCATAGGTCCTATCAACCTTTTCAATAGTGCAGCTCTTTAAGAAGTGGTCCTCAACAAGGTCAAACAAAACATCCTCGTAAACATAAAGGTCGCCAAGGTTGTCAACAAACTCTGTTGCTGTGGTAAGAGCAGTGTCAGCATTCATAGAGGAATTTTGCATGTAGTAGTTTTTGTAGTAATCAATAAGATACTCACGCTCACGCTTCAGCTCAGCATCTGACGGGTAAATGCTCTCAATCTGTGAAACAGTATAGTAAATCATTTCTGTCTTAAGATTTGACTTAACATATTCCTCACGGGTCATATCGTATTCCTCTTGTAAATACTTATCAAGAGTAATACCGTACTGTGTTTCAAAGGTAGACTCAATCTCTGAAAGCTCTGCCATTGCTGTGTTGTATTCAGCTGCAGGATATTCAATAATCTTAACATCCTTATCAATTAAGTTCCAAACATAAGCAACAGCATATTGGTTTATTAGAGCCTCTTCAAATTCAGCCACAGTCTGATAGCCATGCTCTGCATAGTAGTATTTCTTAATAAATGCATCATCATAAACAGGCGCCACGTAAATATCGTTTACAGTAACCTCAAACTTAACAGTCTTGCCCTTGAATGCATCGTCGCTATAATCCTCAGGGAAGGTCGCCTCAAAAAGCTTTTTGTTTTCCTTGCCAAGAAGCATGCCAACTAGTGCGTTTTCAAAATCGTCAATAGCAAGATGTGAGCCCACAAAGAATGCGGCAGAATCATTTTCGTCAAAAATGTCGTCCTCGCCCTTGTCGTTCTTTGCAATGTTTCCGCTTGCATCAAGGTTATAGCCCTTGTATGAAACAGTAACAATGTCGCCAAGGCCAACCTGTCTGTTCATAACCTTAACATCAATGAAAAGCTTAGCATCTCTGTATTCCTCAGCATAGAAATCGCCAAGGACAACATCGGTATAGTTCTTTGATACGATATCGCCGATATTTGCGCCGATAATAGTGTTTTCAATGATGTTACTGATAGAGCCTGCGCCTACATTCTTAAGCAGGTAATTGCTCTTTGAAATTTCCTCAATTTTAGCGCCTTGATTATATTTTATCTTGCCGTTTTCGTCCTGAAACTCATCAGCCCTGTAAACGTTAAGGTCAATATAAATGTCGTCGCCCTTCTTAACTGTGTATTCAGTAGCATATTCAATAAGCTGCTGGTCAATAGATGCCTGAAGCTCATCAAGATAGAACTTTACAGTAGTTGCCTTGTATTCAGGCAGTGTAACGTAGTCAACCATGTTATAGTCATACTTTTTATCGCTCTTAAAGCAAGAGGTAAGTACGCCAAGCAGCATAATGCTGACAAGCGCTAGGCACAAAAGTCTTTTTTTCATTTTTCAGTTGTTTCCTTTTCTCCGAATTTGTAACAAATAATATAACCCAAAATATAAACACAATACTGAAGTAAAATGTAGAAAATAACGTACTCAAGAAGCGAGCCCATAATACTCCAGAAATCAGATTCATAGATATAGAAATTATTAGTAATCAAAAATGGCAAGATATTAAATCCAAGGTGTGAAATAATATTTACGCCAAACACAGAAAGAGTAGTAATAATCATACACCTGTGTATAGGATTCTTCCAGGAAATAAAGGAGCTGATTCTCCTTGCCCCGTCCTTTGTAAGCTTGTATGTAAGAAAAGCAACAAGCAAAGCAGGTAAAAGCTGAGATACGATACAGCTGCCGATTGAAAGGTAAATTGTTGTCAAAACATTATTTACATCGGTAAGCTGCTCGGATACGCAAACACCGATAACCTGATAAAGCAGGGAAATGAACACAGAAATACCGAAAATGCCAATGGAATAAATTGCGTCCATAGCCTTGTATCTTGCATAAGCGTAAATAATTATCGCATAGCCTGTGAACACAGCAAATAAGTCAAATACTCTCTTGGCATAATATGCAACGGTTTTTACCCACACGGGGTCTACTATGTAATTGTCTGCAAAATAGTAAAGAATAGAAAAAATAACAGACAAAAGCGCAGTAGAGGTAACCATAATCAGGGAAGTATATACAAAACTTTTCTTCATAAAGCCTCTCCAAAACATAATATAATACATTGTAACATAAATATTATAGAAAATAAAGTAGATTTTCAAAAATTCAGTAAATTTTCACACAAGGAGAAAAAATATGGACAAAAATACAGAGCCAACCTATGAAAAGCTAAGACAAGGGCTGGAGATGCTAGCCAAGGAAAACCAAATAGTAACCTACTCAAACTTGGGTCAAAGCCTTTTAGGCAGGGCAATACCGTTAATAACCCTGGGAGATAGGGATGCAAAAAAGTCTGTTTTATATGTAGCCACCCACCACGCAACAGAGGTGCTTTTAACAGGGGTGCTTCTTAGCTTCATAGAGGAGTATGTAAGCGCCTATAATGCCTACAAACAGCTGTTTTCAATCAATTTGAGATACCTTTACAAAATGCGAAGGATACATATAATTCCTATGCTTAATCCTGATGGCGTGGAATATAGACAAGGTGGAGTTATGGATGATAATCCCCTAAAGGGCAGAGTAATTGCATACAACGGTGGCAGCGAGGATTTTTCTCTTTGGAGCTCCAATGCCAGAGGCGTTGATTTGAACCACAATTACGATGCAGGCTTTTTGGAATATAAGCAGCTTGAGAGGGAAAGGGGCATCATGCCGGGCAGAGGCAAATATAGCGGCGAGGAGCCTGAAAGCGAGCCGGAGACAAGCGCCCTCTGCGCCTTTATAAGACACAACCTTGATAGCCTTGAGGGCGTCTTAACACTCCATTCACAGGGCGAAGAAATATACTACTCAAGTGGCTTAAAAATTCCTGAAAAATCAAAGCACATAGCAAAAATAATTTCAAGAATGACAGGCTACGCCCTAAGCACCCCCGAGGACACCGCCTGCTATGGCGGACTTACAGATTGGCTGATAGAGAAATACGACCTGCCCGCCTTTACGCTGGAGTGTGGCAAGGGTCAAAACCCACTCCCGCCGAGCCAAGCCTTTGAAATATATTCAAGGCTTAGGGAGCTGCTGTTTACTTTTCCTATTTTATTCTGAAAAACTATTGAAAAATTCTATAAGTGTGATAAAATTAAAGTATCAAAACAAACGAGGTACAAAGCAATGGAATTAAAAGGCAAAAAAATTAACTTCTTGGGTGATAGCATTACTGAGGGACACGGCACAAGTGACTGGGCTACAAAGCCATACCACCAGGTTTTAAGAGTAAATGCAGGCCTTGCAGAGGCAAGAAACTACGGTATCGGTGGCACTAAAATCGCAAGGCTCCAAACCGTTACCGACCACCCGTTTGACCAGGACTTCAACCTTCGTGCGCCATCTATGGATAAGGACGCAGACGCAGTTGTTGTTTTCGGTGGCACAAACGACTACGGACACGGCACAATTCCTCTCGGCACCTTCGAGGACAGAGATATTCATACCTTCTATGGCGGACTTCACAATCTTTGCCAGTTCCTAATTAAGGAATACGTTGGCAAGCCAATCGTGTTTATGACACCTATACATAGACTTCAAGAGGGCAAGCACGACAACGATATTTCAAACCCGCTTCAATGCTTTATTGAGGCTATAAGACAGGTTTGCGAGTATTACTCAATTCCTGTTTTGGACCTTTACAAGGAAAGCGGAATGCACGGCAATATGTGGGTTTGGTGCGAAAAGTATATGCCTGACGGACTCCATCCAAACGACGAGGGTCATAAGATTATCGCCCACAAACTGCAAAAGTTCCTTGAGAATCTATAATTATGGAATTAAAGGGCAAGAAAATCAACTTTTTGGGAGATAGCATAACCGAGGGCTGCGGTGTTAGCTCGCCCGAAAAGTGCTTTGTGGAATTATTAAAGAAAAAATATCAGCTTTCCGAGGCAAGAAATTACGGAATAGGTGGCACAAGAATAGCTCGCCAAAGCGAAATCAAGGACCCCGACAACATTCGAGACAAGGACTTTATTATGCGTGCTGAGGAAATGGACAACGACGCAGATATAATAGTGGTTTTCGGTGGCACAAACGACTACGGAAACGGTCAAGCACCTCTGGGTAGCATAGAGGACAGACACGTTTTCACCTTTTATGGCGCTGTAAGGGTTCTTTGTGTAAATCTTGTTAAAAAGTATCCAACCGCTACCATAGTGTTTATAACACCTCTTCACAGATGGAACGAGGAAGGGGGCATCGGCACCTGGAAGCCCGAGGGAGTAGAGCAAAGACCACTTTGCGACTACGCCCATGCAGTTAAAAGGGTGTGCGAGGACTGTTCCGTACCTGTGCTTGACCTGTTCGGTGCAGGACAAATGCCATATAACTACAACCCGTGGGCAAGAGAATATTCCGAGGACGGACTACACCCAAACGATAAGGGACACGTGCTCCTTGCCGAAAAAATCGGAAAATTTCTAGAAAATCTATAAACAAAAAAAGGAACGGAAAAATCCGTTCCTTTTTTGTTGAAGATTGATTGAGTTATTCTTTTGCAATATAAAAAGGAGTTGCCCCACAGACTTTACATGCTGTGGTTACGGAAAAACCCGCAACAACTCCTATAAATAGTATAACCTATAATTCCTAAAATGTCAACAAATCTAATAAAATTGATGTCGTTATTCTATAAACAACGTAAGTATATCAACATTGCGAAAGAGTATACAGCCTATGGCTGATGATATACACCTTCGGTAATGAGATACACGACAAGTCGTGATGATATACCAAGTCTGCGACTTGGATAAAAAAATAAATGCAGAATGGGATACATTCTGCATTTATTTTTTTTGGGGTGGATGATGAGATTCGAACCCACGGCCTTCAGAGCCACAATCTGACGCTCTAACCAGCTGAGCTACACCCACCAAAGAGCTCTCTCCCAAAGGAGAGTATATAGTCTTACCGAAAGGCAAGACCCCGAAACCACAAAGTGGTTTGGCGTACCCGGAGGGATTCGAACCCCCGACCTACTGCTTAGAAGGCAGTTGCTCTATCCGGCTGAGCTACGGGTACATAAAAATGGAGCGAGTGATGGGAATCGAACCCACGCGACCAGCTTGGAAGGCTGGAATTCTA
>JAFUJS010000035.1 GCA_017468115.1 Clostridia bacterium
AAAATAGGTATATTTTTACTCTATTCTGGAATACCACAATTTGTTTTTTTAGGCAAAAAAGCAATTTGTTAAATTTTTGTAAATTTGGAGATTTTTGCGTAAAAAAGAGTTTTTGTTATAATGAATACAACGTTTCGGGCAATGGGACACGCCTTAGAAGTAAATGAATTGCATCGGTAATGCATGAATTGACACTGCGTGCCATGAAAAACGAATTGATGCTTTGCATCATTGAAATTATACAATTTGTAGGCGTGGGGGGTTTATCTCTTGCCATTTTCTTAGATGTTTTTTTGTATATAATTGACAATCCCCCCTCCACTATCGTGGCCCTCCCCAACACAAGGTACGCCCTTCGGGTGCCTTTCACAAGGGAGGCTTGAGTTAAACTCGCCCTACGGGTTTTTGCCTTTTTTTGGGCAGTCGAGGACGCCTGCCCCTACATGGTTTTTTGCAATCCGCAAAAAAGGCTCCCTTGTGTAAAGGGAGCTGTCAGCAAAGCTGACTGAGGGATTGTTTTATCTTTAAGAGCAAGCTTTTACCCCAATGTTCGGCGGGAGCAAGCCCCCACCCTACAAGGCGTCTCACGCGGGTGCATTAACAATAGGAAAATCCAATAATCCGGGCAGTCCAGAACGCCAGCCCCTACAGGGGAATTTTTGCCGCCTAAAAATCAAAAAATGCGACACAGGGTCGCATTTTTTTACTTTTTCTCCATAAGTCTTTTGCTTATGCCCTCTATGTCATAGGGGGTCATTTGGTAAACATAATAGTTCAGCCAGTTTGAGTAGATAATGTTTGCTGTGGAATACCAGTTTGGCGCAATTTTTGTTTTCTCCGCATCGCGGAAGTAATGCTCCGGCTCGTCAATAGGCAGTCCCTTTGCAAGGTCTCTTAGGTACTCGTTTTTCAAGGTATCTCTATCATATTCCATATGTCCCATAAGGAAGATTCTTCTGCCGTCCTGCGAGCGAACAACGGACGGTCCGATTTCATCGGAGCCTGCAAGAAGCATCAGGTCGTCAACGGCACGAATCTCCTCCTCCCTCATAGAGGTGTGGCGGGAGTGAGGCATATGAAACTCCTCGTCTGTGCCCTTTAGCAGAGGGTCAAACTGAACATACTTAGTATGCTTGAAGATGCCAAAAATCTTTTTGTCAAGAATGTACTTATCAAGTCCATAGTAGTAATGGAGTGCCGCCTGTGCGCCCCAGCAGATAAATATGGTGCTTGTTACGTTTTTGTCAGCAAAGTCAAATATTTCGCAAAGCTCCTGCCAATATTTAACGTCTTCAAATTCCATCATTTCAACAGGAGCACCTGTGATAATCATACCATCAAAATGCTCATTTTTAACCTCGGAGAAGGTTTTGTAAAATCTTTGAAGATGTCCAAGAGGAGTATTCTTGCCCACATAGCTCTCTGTGCCGATCAGTGTAACCTTAATTTGCAAGGGAGAGTTGGAAAGAAGTCTTATGAGCTGTGTTTCCGTTTCGATTTTAGTAGGCATCAAATTGAGAATTGCAATTTCAATAGGACGTATATCCTGGGTCATCGCCCTTTCGTGATTCATAACGAAAATGTTTTCCTCTGAAAGGGTCTGATAGGCAGGAATGTCCTTTGGAATAATAATTGGCATAAATTTCTCCTTTTAGCAACCCTGTGTCGATAATTAGATTCTATCGAGGGCTTGCTTTATGTCGTTTATAATGTCCTCTGCGTTTTCAATTCCCACAGAAAGACGGATAAGATTTTCCTTAATTCCAATAGCCTCAAGATCGGTAGTTGAAAGTTGGCGGTGAGTTGTTGAGGCAGGGTGCAAAACACAGCTTCTTGCGTCTGCAACGTGTGTTACGATAGCAATCATTTCAAGGTTTTCCATAAACTCGGACGCCTTGTCCTTGCCGCCCTTAACGCCAAAGCTCATCATTCCGCCCTGACCCTTAGGCATATATTTCATAGCTACGTCGTGATATTTATTGCTTTCAAGGGATGGGTGCAAAATCCACTCAACCTTCGGGTGGCTTGCAAGGAAGCTTGCAACCTTTTTAGCATTTTCCGAATGCCTTTCCATGCGAAGAGCAAGGGTTTCCATACCAAGGTTGGTAAGAAAAGCGTTTTGTGGGCTCATAATAGCGCCAAGGTCTCTCATCATCTGAGCTCTGCACTTAACGCCAAATGCGGTTTTGCCAAGATTTGCATAAACTAAGCCGTGATAGCTTTCGTCCGGCACTAAAAATTCCTTATATCTGTCTGTTGCGTTAAAATCAAAGTTGCCGCCGTCGATAATTACGCCGCCAAGGGCAACTGCGTGGCCGTCAAGATATTTTGAAGAGGAATAAATAACTACGTTTGCGCCAAAGTCAAGGGGTCTGCACAGAACAGGTGTAACAAGGGTGTTATCAACCATAAAGAGCACCTTATTTCTCTTTGCAATATCGGCAATTTTTTCAAAGTCAAGAACAACTATTGTTGGGTTGGCTATTGTCTCGGCAAAAATGATTTTTGTCTTGTCGTCAACTAGCTTTTCTATGTTCTCTTTTGTGTCGTCAGGGTCAAAAAAGCGACACTCTATGCCATATTTTGGCAGTGTAACGGAAAACAGATTGTAGCTTCCGCCATAGATTGCCCTTGAGGCAACCACGTTGTCGCCTGCATTACATACATTCAAAACCGCAAGCAGCGTTGCGCTCATTCCAGAGGCGGTTGCAATACCCATAACGCCGCCGTCAAGCTCTGTCAGCTTCTTTTCAAAAACGTCAACGGTTGGGTTGGCTAGTCTTGTGTAGAAATAGCCGTCTGCCTTCAAATCGAAGAGGTCAGCCATCTCCCCTGCCTTTTCATAATAATAGGTTGTGCTTTGAACGATAGGTGCTACACGTGGCTCTCCGCTTTTGGGAGTGTAGCCGCCCTGCACACAAATTGTATCTAGGTTTTTCATAAATTTCTCCTTTAGTTCTTAAGGCTGTGGATTGGCGCAGGGATTCTGCCTCCACGGTTTATAAATTCCTCAGAGGAATACTCGCTTAGCTTCATAATAGGTGCGTGGCCAAGAAGTCCGCCAAACTCAACGCTTTCGCCAACGCCCTTTCCGTGTACAGGAATAAGCCTTACTGCTGTTGTTTTGTTGTTTACAACGCCAATTGCAATCTCGTCAGCGATAATGCCGCTAAGGGTTGCTGCGCTTGTATCTCCGGGCACGGCAATCATATCAAGTCCAACTGAGCAAACTGCGGTCATTGCCTCCAGCTTTTCGATAGACAATGCGCCCATTTCTGCCGCCTCAATCATACCTGCGTCCTCGGAAACAGGAATAAATGCGCCGCTAAGTCCGCCAACGTGGCTTGATGCCATAACTCCGCCCTTCTTAACCGCATCATTAAGCATAGCAAGTGCGGCGGTTGTGCCGTGGGTGCCGCATCTTTCAAGACCCATATTTTCAAGGATTCTTGCAACAGAGTCGCCCACTGCGGGGGTAGGAGCCAAGGAAAGGTCAATAATTCCATAAGGTGTGTTCAGCTTCTTTGATGCCTCGTAGGCAATGAGCTGACCCACTCTTGTAATCTTAAATGCTGTCTTCTTTATAACGTCCGCAAGCTGTGAAAAGTCGCAAAAGCCCTCACGCTTAATCGCAGATGCCACAACACCCGGACCGGAAACGCCAACATTTATTACTGTATCAGGCTCGCCAATGCCATGAACTGCGCCTGCCATAAAAGGGTTGTCCTCGGGTATATTTGCAAAAACAACAAGCTTTGCACAGCCGATGGAGTCATTTTCTCTTGTCAGGTATGCGGTTTTTTTCATAATCTCGCCCATTTGCTTAACCGCATCCATATTGATGCCTGCCTTTGTGCTGGCTACGTTTACGCTGGAGCAAACCTTTGTTGTGGTGGAAAGCGCCTCGGGAATCGACTCGATAAGGTTTTTCGAGCCCTTAGTCATACCCTTTTGAACAAGGGCGCCAAAGCCGCCGATAAAGTTAATTCCAACCTCGTTTGCAGCCCTTTCAAGCACTTGGGCAAGACGCACAAAGCCCTCACTGTCGCAATTTGCGCCGACAAGCGAAATTGGAGTTACGGAAACCCTTTTGTTAATAATCGGAATGCCGTAGGTTGCTTCAAGCTCATTTGCCACGGGCACAAGATTCTTTGCGCATGTGGTTATTTTATCGTAAATCTTTTGTTCAAGTCTTTTTTGGTCGTCGCTAATACAATCAAACAAGGAAATGCCCATGGTAACAGTACGTATGTCCAAGTTTTCCTGCTTAATCATATTGACCGTTTCAAGAATATCGTTAATATTAAGCATATTTACCTCTTAGATTCTGTGCATGGAATTGAAAATGTCCTCGTGCATAGCACGGATGTCAAGGCCCTTCTTCTCGCCAAGGAGAGAAAGCTCCTTTTGGAAAACCGCAAACTCGGTTTCCATCTTCTCAATCTCCACAAGCATAATCATAGCAAAGTAGTCCTTAAGAACACTTTGGGTTATATCAATAATGTTCGCATTATGCTTAGCGCACTCAGCACTAACATCAGCAATAATGCCAACAGAGTCCTTTCCGATAACAGTAACAACAGCCTTCATAATAAGCTCTCCTTTACGCGCAAAATTTATTAAGTAAAGTATAACACCAATAAATAGCTATGTCAAGGATTTTTTCGGGGGCTATGGCGCTGAATTTTCTGAAAACTGTACCGTTCGGTACCGGTTTTTCTGTGCAATAATGGTCTTGCAAGGGGCGAAAGGAGGTAAAAATAGAGCTAACCCTTTGGGATTTAATCAAAAAACGAAAAAGCCTGTGGGAAAAGCACAAGGACCCATCGCTTGATAGGGAGCTTGTAGAGGCAATAGCCGACGAGATACTTGACAGGGATGAAATCAGAAATCAAGTCCTTGAAAAGCCCTATCTTTTAATCGAGGCGTGCTTTTCGGTTGTAAGCAAGGAAAGGAAGACAATTCCCTTCTTTCTAAACCCAATTCAACGGGACTTTTTAGACAAATTACAGACACAGGGTCGGTCAAAACCCTACTTTATCTTAAAAAGCAGACAGCAGGGCTTTACTACTCTGATAACCGCAATAGGTCTATCATACGCTATCACAACCAAGAATTTTTCAGGCTTTACTCTGGCAGACAGAGAGGACAACGCAAAGGCGATTTTTATGGACAAGGCTAAGCTGATGTACGATATGCTACCTGACAGGCTTAAGCCCTCGGAAAAGCTAAACTCCGCAAACGAGCTTTACTTTGACAGGCTTAATTCCTCTTGGAGAGTAGCCACAGCAAGTGAAAGCGTGGGCAGAAGCCGAACTCTTTCCTTTATACACTACTCCGAGGTTGCATTTTACAAGTGTCCGCTTTCCCAGCTTCAAAAATCCATTTCCGAGGCAGGGGTCAAGGATGCGCTTTGCATCTACGAAACCACAGCCAACGGCTTTAACGAGGCAAAAGCACTTTGGGACAGCGGTGTGTGTATCAACCTTTTCTACCCCTGGTACTTAAGTAGCGAGTACCGAGAAAAGGATGAGTCTTACATAAAAGAGGCGGACACGTGGCTGTTAAACCGTCTAAACGCCCTCAAAAAGCGAGGGCTGGACAAGGATCAGCTGTGCTGGTACGCGAGGAAATACAAGATGTATCTTGACAAAAGCTCAATAAGGCAGGAATACCCCTCATCCCCCGAGGAGGCATTCGTTGCAAGCGGCAGCTCAGTCTTTGATAGCGATGCTATTTCCCACTATCTTAGCCACTTTGATATCAAGTCAACTAGGGGATATTTTCAATATGAGGAAAGCTTTTGCCCTGTCTATCTTCCCGATGGCAGGCTTGCAAGCACAAGCCTTGAAATTTCCAACATTAAATTTATCCCCGACCCCAATGGATACATTTCCATAGTAGATATGCCCTACCGCCAAGATTTAGGCAGTCAAATTGTCGTAAAGCCCTACGTAATAGGGGCAGATACAGCAGGGAGCGGTGAGGACTACTTTACTGCAAAGGTGCTTGATAACACAACAGGCAAATGCGTTGCCACCTTGCACAAGCAGCACATTGACGAGGACTTATTTGCAAAGCAGCTATACTGCCTTGGCAAATTTTATAACGATGCGCTAATCGGCGTGGAAACCAACTTTTCCTCCCACCCGGTCAGGGTATTAAAATCCCTTGGCTACCCCAGCCTTTACTCATCAAAGGGCAACGGCTACGGCGAGGAGGGACGCTACCTTGGCTTTATTACCACCTCTGTTACAAGACCAATTATTATAGCAAGCCTTGTTTCGATTATGAGAGATAACCTATATTTGGAAACAGACCGTCAGACCTTACTTGAAATGATAAGCTTTGTCCGCCACGAAAACGGACGGGCAAGCGCCGCAAGTGGTGCCCACGACGATTTGGTTATGGCAAGCGCAATTGCCCACTTTATCTCTAACGAATTTCCTAAAAAATCCGAAATCATCGACACAGGGTGCGCTGTTTTGGAAAACAACTTTAACAAAATCCCCTTGCAAGAACAAACCTTTATGGAGTGGTAAAATGACAAAAATCACTAAAAAACTAATGGAGCTTGAATGCCGCATAAAGGCGCTTGAAAATGCTGTAAAGCAGGCTTCAAGTGCCGAAATCGGCACCACACAGGACCAAATTACCTACAAGGAGGTGCTTGAGGAGTGGCTCAATGGCAAGAAAACAACCTAAATCAGGTAACTCACCTTTGGGAGCTTTATGAAAGAGGGCTTGACTATCAAGCATCAATAGGACTCCGTGAGTCTATCCCTACATTTGTTAGCTTTTTTGAGGGAAAGCAATGGCCACAGCCTACTCCAAGCACTAAAAACCTTCCACGTCCGGTTGTCAACATCGTAAAAATGATATGTAGAAGTAAAAAATCCGCCGTTTTATCTACTCCGGTAAGAATTTTTTATAAAAGCCTATCACCCTTTACCGATATTGACAAGCTAAACGACTTTGCCAGCTGCCTTTTCAAGGAGCTTGACCAGGAGGAAATTGACAGACGTGCAATTGACGACGGCGTTAAAAAGGGCTCCTACTTCTATCATTATTATTGGGACCCAAGCGCCCCTTCTCTTTCATCCTCGGAGCTGGGTGGTGTAAGGTGCGAGCTGATTGACCCCTTAAACATTTTCTTCTCCTGTCCAGAGGAGCTTAACGAGCAAAAGCAGGATTGGATTTTGATTTCCACAAGAAAAACCGTGGAGGAAATTAAGTCAATAGCGGACGAGGACATAGCCTTAGATTTTCTGGAGCCTGACACCAGAGTCAGCGCGTACGGAACAAAGGAGTCTGCCACAGAGAAGAAAATCACCCTACTGACCCGTTATTTTAGGCAAAACGGAGAGGTTTTTTGCGAAAGAGCGACAAAAAGCGCCATAATTTCAAGACCATTTAGCCTAACACCTGACTTTACAGAGCTTAGTCAGCTTGACAATACAGTCAAAAAGACTGTAAAAAAGCAGGTTGCAACCCTTTATCCCGTGGTTTGCGGTTATTATGAAAAGAGGGAAGGCACAATTTACGGTCTTGGCGAGGTTGAGGGCTTGATTCCTAACCAAAAGGCAATCAATTTCAACATAGCAATGAGCCTTCTGAATGCTCAAGAGTGCGCCTGGGGCAAGTATATTGCTCTTCCAAACGCGCTTAAGGGACAAAAAATCTCAAACTCTCCGGGTCAGGTCCTAATTGACTACTCGGGAACGGGTGAGGGCATTAAGAGAATGCCCGACGTGGGTCTTTCCCAGGTGCCGATGGCAATAACCACCGACATTACGGAGCTGACACGCATGGTGGCAGGCACCACAGAGGTCTTTACAGGCGACAGCTTCAACTCAAATCTATCCGGCTCGGCAATTGCCTACCTTCAGGCTCAGGCACAAATGCCAATTGAGGAGCTAAAAAACAATTTCTACATTGCCAAGAAGAAGCAGGGCATGGTTTTAGCCCAATTTATGAGGCTATACTACTACAAAAGAGCATTTATTCGCACAAAAAGCGGCGAAAGTGGTAAAAGCGAGGAGTATTTTGACACATTTTTATCTCTAGAATATGAAAATTCTTCTCTTGAGGTTATCGTAGAGGCGGTTGGCGGAACAAAATCCAGCATTGCGCAGGACATTTCATTCCTTGACACATGCCTCAAAAATGGTTACATTTCCTTGGAAACCTACATAAATGCCTATCCCGACAGCGCGATTACAAATAAAAGCGCTCTTCTTAGACAAATTGAAAAGGAAAAATCATCAGAAATCAGCACCTTGAAAGCTGAAATCGAAAGCTTGAAATCCAAGCTGGAAGCAAAAGACTAACAAATTTTTACCGATGTTTTGCAACCTAAATTTTGCAAAACACTCGACCCTGTGTCGATAATTTAACGTTTTTTGGCACAGGCGCACATCTATATTTCTTCCTATTCAAAGGGAAGAAAAAGCATGAAAGCAGGAGTATTATGGAAGTAAATTCAACAAATAACGCCTCACTTAAGGCAGAGGAGCTTCCTTTGGCTGAAATCGCCCCGGAAATTAGTCAAAATAGCGACGCAGAGCCGACAAAGGAGGCGCCAAAAAGCGCACCACCTATTGAATCAGAGCAAAACATGCCATCAAGTCCAGTCTTAGAGGCACAGGACAAGACATTGGAGCGCTTTTATAAGCTAATTAAGGATTTTTTCACACTCCCCAACCAAGAAACCAACCCAAACGATGTTGATAATTCAAGCAGCGCAACCACCTTTGGCGAAGACTTACCCAAAGACGACCTAAAGAAAATGGCAAGCGACCCCGATTTTAACCTCTTTAGAAGGTCCAGAGGCTCAGAATACAGCCTTTCACAGCAATACAAGGACTACTTAGAGCTTAGCGCCAGCATAGAAAAGCGTGTTACAGAGCAACTGCTTGCTAAGCTAGCCACAAAAAGGTCCTCTGTCGGCTCGCTTTCCTCAAGCGAAAGAGCCGAGGGCGACTATTTTACAAAGGAGCAGGTTCTTCGTATGTCAGAGGAGCAAATCAGACGCAACTTTGACAAAATTAGGCAGAGCCAAGCCAAGTGGTAAAGAGTAAAAATTCGGGTCAAAAATCGGAAATTATCGACACAGGGTCGGCTGTTTTTAAAATAATGCACTTAAATTTTCCACCTACAAGAGGACAAATTTAGCATTAAAAGCCTGTGGCTTTAATGTTTCCCGTAAGTATTCCGCAAAATTACTTATTTTAGGAGAAAAATATGGCATTTACTAACTTTATTCCTTCAGTTTGGGCAGAATCCATCAACAGAGAGCTTGAAAGAGCCTGTGTTTTCCTTGAGGACTGTAACAGACAGTATGAGGGTCTTGTTGCAGGCAAGGGCGACAGCGTCCACATTCTCGGTGTTGGCAAGCCAACCATTAAGAGTCTTGAAAGAGAGAACGCAAGCGGCGAGATTGACTCTGCAGAAGAAATCGAGGACACATCTGTAATCCTTAACATCAACCAAATCCGTTATTTCAACTACAAGGTGGGCGACATTGACAAGGCGCAGTCCGTTGGCGGTCTTATGGACACACTCTCTCAGGAAACCTCCGAGGGTCTGGCTAACGAAATCGACAAGTTTATCGCAAACATGGCGACAAGTGCAGATGTTACAACGCTCGCAAGCGCCGCGCAGGTTGTTACAAAGGAAAACGTCCTCTCGATCCTCGATGATGCAATTGAAAAGTTGCAGGAAAACGACGTAAACATGGCATCAGGGGTTACAATCACAGTATCTCCACGCTTCTACAAGCTTTTCAAGCAGGCATACATCGGCAAAAACACCGACAATGTGTCAGCTCTTGAGAACGGAAGAGTAGCTATGTACGGTAATGTTACAATCAAGCTTTCAAACAACGTGGCAAAAACCGAGGAAGGCGCAGTTGACAACATTATGATCAGAACAAAGAGAGCTATCGCCTTTGTAAACCCACTTACTCACACAGAGGCATATCGTCCGGAAAAGTCCTTTGCTGACGCGGTTAAGGGCTACGCTCTCTTTGATGGCAAGGTTGTAAGACCCAAGGAAATTATCAACATTAACGTAAAGTACGCATAAGCAGCCATTTTAGGTTAATTGCATTAAAAAGGAGCAGATACAGGTCTGCTCCTTTTTCTCTTCAAAATAGTACTGTTTTGAGGCTTGTACGGCACAAACGGCAAGTAGACGGGAAATTTATAAATATTCTTAGTTATTTGTATATTTATTCTATCTTAATTTTGATTTTATCGACCCAGTGTCTGTAATTCATTTTTTGCCGCTCTCTATTTGTGCATATTTATACATTATTTTTTTAAAAAATTGAAATTTTATAGATTTTTAGCCTGTTTTTTGCATTTTTAGCGCATAAAGCACCACTTTTTAACCAAAAGCGCCTGTTTTTAAGAGCTTTTGAGCCATTTTTACCTAAAAAGACCCATATTTACAGCGCATTGTGGCATTTTTCTTGGTCGAGAAATGTTATTATTAGCTTGGAAATAGTATTTCCAATAAAAAAGGAGGTAAAAGCATTGAAAACAGAAGAAATTGAAGAAAAAACAGCCCTACCAAGCAAAATTTGGTCCTTGGAAACCGCAAAAATCGTCCCAAATCCAAGCCAGCCAAGGAAAATCTTTGTAGAAGAGCAAATTTTAAGGCTTGCAGACAGTATAAGGCAATTCGGCATCATTCAGCCCCTTACAGTTCGAAGGGTTGACGAGTGCTACGAGCTAATTTCGGGAGAAAGAAGGCTGCGAGCCGCACAGGAGCTGGGAATGAAATATGTTCCCTGCATTATATCAAACGCAACCGAGGTGGAAAGTGCCGAGATTTCGATTATCGAAAATCTTATGCGAGAGGATCTGAACATTTTTGAGCAGGCGCTGGCGATTCAAGCACTAATGGACACCCACGGACTTACCCAGGAGCAAATTGCAACAAAGTTATCAAACAGCCAATCCTTTGTAGCAAACAAGCTAAGGCTTCTGAGGCTTACACAAGAGGAACGAGAAAAGATTTTAGAGCACAAGCTGTCAGAAAGGCATGCAAGAGCGCTTTTGAGGGTATTCGACCCCGAAACTCGAGCAAGGCTGCTTAAGCAAATTATAGACGAGGGTTTAAACGTCGCAAAAACAGAGGAAATTGTGGACAAGCTGGTGGCTAAACCGGCAAAGGAAGAAAAGCAAGCTATATACAAGGACATTGGAGCCTTTATGACAGCAATCAACCGTGCAATAGAAACCGCATCAAGAGGCGGCTTTAAGGTTAAAAGCAGAAAAATCGAAAATGATAACTTCACAGAGCTTACAATTCTCATCCCTAAAGCCCAAGAGAGCGCCATTTTGGAAAGTTCCCTAGAATTCCAACTAGTAACAAGCAAGAAAACAAGCTAGCAAGAATCAAGTCAAACGAGGCTTAAGCAAAAAAATCAAACAAAAGTCCCACCATGGTGGGACTTTTTTCTATGCTAACGCACTTATTTGTTCGTTTTAGTTAGTTGCCTAACGTTTATTTAATATCAAAATATAGAAAATGCGCGAAATTATTGAGGAAAACGATTGAAAACATGGAGTACAAGGTATGTTTTAGGTTATTAACCATAGAAAAACATTGTGGTTAGCCATGAAGTAGTATATATTGAACAGGTGCAAGGCGGATTAATTAGGTGTTCCACGTGAAACAATTTAGCGCAAACGCGTACAAAAAGTTAAGAAAATTTGTATAAAACTAGCTCTGTGTGAGGTGTTATTATAGAGTGCTGTGCCAAGGAAACGGGGGGGTGAACAAGAGATTGATCGCTCAGTATTAAGTAATACGTAAGTAAGCGTGGAAAGGAGATCATTTGTCTGGTGTAGAGTGGAATATGAGCGCTCTAAAAGGACAAGGGATAACTCTTGTTTAAAAGAGGCAAAAACCAAGCTTAAAAACCAAATTTGCCATATGTTTCACGTGGAACAATTTAGCGGCGAAAAGAGCGCGGGAGAGGGGTTTATTTATAATTGGGAAGGAGAGCTTTCCACAGAGAAGCGCTAAAAAGTTTTCGTGTTTCACGTGAAACAAACGCACACCCTCTATGTGGCGCGAAATCGGTTAAAAAAGTCCTAAATAAAGTTATTATAGCGGTTATTTTTCCCTTCCGGTAGGCAAAGGTATGTTTTTTGTTAGCAAAGAACAAGGAAGAGAGGAGTGTTATATTTTGAACGGCGGAGAGCGTAAAATTAACAGTTGAAATTCGCAAGAAAAGGCGGGATTGGTTGCTTTTTGTTGTAGGGTAGGGGTTGTAAATAAAGAATGGCGGATAAGTGTAGGCGCGCGTTTCACATGGAACAATCGCTGTTAACCAACCAATCTGTTTAAGGAGGCTCGGCAAGTTGATTGTGCGGCGGCGGGGCGGGCACGACGTTATTTAAGAACTTAATACAGGAGATTAAGGAAACTTTTATAGGTGCTTGGGCTTAAAAACGGAGAAAATGCGGGGGTGGTGTGTGAACCTTATGTTTACATGGAAAAATGGGTTTAGTTTGTTAAGCATGTTGTCAATATGAGCAGAAAGGTAGATATACATTTTACGTTTCACGTGGAACAATATACCCAACTATGGGTTAATTTTTTACCGATAACGGGAGGTTTGGTTTTGAAGTGAGAACAAGGCAGGTGCGCTTTGTGTTTCACGTGAAACGGTTGGTACGGGTGGTGCAAATTTTCCTGCAAATTATATGTAAAAATCCGTGTTTTGGTATTGATTTTCCCTTTTTGTCGTGTTATACTCTTATTAAAGAGCTTTTTCTTTAATATTCAGAAAGGACAAGTGTAGCCGTGAATATCATTTCCTTTGCCAACCAAAAGGGTGGCGTTGGTAAGACAACCTCTGCTATTAACTGCGCATCATCACTTGGAGTGCTGGGCAAAAGAGTTTTGCTCATAGATTTAGACCCACAAGGCAGCGCAACAAGCGGTGTAGGATTACATAAAAACGCATTAAAATATTCCTCTTATGATATATTGGTAGGAAAATGCGACGATATTTACAAGGCGATTATCGAAACCAACTACAAGAACCTTTCCGTTTTGCCATCAAATATGTCCTTGGCAGGTGCCGAGCTAGAGCTTTCTCGCATGGAAAGGCGTGAGTTTTATCTCAAAAACCAGTTAGCAAGATTAAAAGAGGACAGAGCTTTTGATTACATTATTATAGATTGCCCACCGTCTTTGGGGGTGGTAACTATAAATGCCCTATCGGCATCAAACTACGTAATTATACCTGCACAATGCGAGTTTTACGCACTTGAGGGGCTTACACAGCTTATGATGTCAATTAAGGCTATTAAGGAAAGGTATAATCCAAGGCTAATTATCTGTGGAATATTAATAACAATGTACAATTCTCGCTTAAGACTTTCGTCAGAGGTATTAAATGAGCTGGAAAAATACTACGATGGTTTGCTTTTTGACACAAAAATCTCTCGCTCGGTAACTCTTTGTGAGGCACCAAGCTTTGGAGAGCCGATAAATTATTACTCAAAATATTCAAAGGGAAGCTTAGAATACGCCAAGCTTTCCAAAGAAATCATTACCAGAATAGAAGGATAGGAGAAAAATCAAGATGAAAAAGGGATTAGGAAAAGGACTAGACTCCATATTTGCAGACAACTATATTGAAACCTCTGCATCAAGCGAGGGTGTACAAACACTTAGACTTTCAGAAATTGAACCAAAAGCAGACCAGCCAAGAAAGCATTTCGACGAGGAAGCGCTAGGTCAGCTTGCTGATTCTATTGCTCAGCACGGACTGCTCCAACCTATTATCGTAAGAGAGAGCACCGGTGGCTTTTATCAGATTATAGCAGGCGAGCGCCGTTGGAGAGCATCAAAAATGGCAGGTCTTACCGAGGTTCCTGTAATAATTATGGATGCAGATGCACTTAAGGCTGCAGAAATTGCTATAATTGAGAATGTACAGCGTGAAGACTTGAACGCATATGAAGAGGCATCTGCCTACAAGGCGCTTATGTCCGAATACGGTCTTACACAGGAAGAGGTTGCCTCAAGAGTGGGCAAATCAAGGAGCGCTGTTGCTAACACCCTTCGTCTTTTGGACCTTCCCGAGGAGATTTTGGAGATGCTTAAGACAGGAGATATCTCCGCAGGCCACGCAAGAGCTATTCTCGGACTCAAGAACAAGGACGATATGGTTGAGCTCGCTGAAAAAATCCTGGTTCGCTCCCTTTCTGTAAGAGATACAGAGGATTTAGTCAAAAAGCTTAATAAGCTTTTTGAAAAGGGTCAAAGGGCTGTTGATGAGGCGCTCGAGGACGAGGTTGTGGTTGACTACGTTAAGGACCTTGAAAGAAAGGTAAGAGCACTTATTGGCAAGCAGATTAAGATTAACACCAAGGGCAAGATGAAGACTGTTCAAATCGAGTACGTTGACAATGACGACCTTGTGGAGATTCTTAACACCCTTTGCGGCAAGGATATTACCGACTAATGGCTGTGTTCCTTCAATCTAATTTGAATATTGTTGACACGTCAACAATTATTTGGGCTATTTGTATAGGTGCAAACCTGGCATTTATAGCTACATTTCTAATACGTAACTTTAATGGCATAATAGTCAGGCGACTTCTTGACAGGGGCGTAGGTCAGACCCACGCATACACCCTTGGGGAGCTTGGCATTAGCGGCGCCTTGCTATTTGTTTGCAAGAGGCTGCTGCGTGATGGAGCGGTTCTCAGAAACACCGTGTCCTGCGTTGGCGGTCAAATACCGCAGGTGCCTATCGAAAAGAAAACAGACGAAAAAACGCAAAAGGAAATCGAGCCTGCCTTTCGTCCGGCATACGAGCAGGCAAGATTCTACATTGACGAGAGCAAGGAAGCAAAGGCACGGTCCTCCTATGGAGAAAAGACCCAATGGTGGCTTTTGCCCCTGTTTGTGGTGCTTTCCGTGGCAATTTCCTACGGAATGACACACCTTTTGCCCTGGCTGCTTTCGTTGTTCAGCTTATAATAAAAGGAAGCAAAAGCGCTTCCTTTTTTATTTTGAAAATTTTTTTGAAAAAGGTATTGACAAGTGGGTGCTTGTTGTATATAATAGTAATAGTAATCATTACTGATAAGCAAGGAAAGGAGAGCTTATGAGGATTACAAGACAAAGAACCGCCATTTTGGAGTTTCTTCGTTCGAGAAGGCATCATTACAGCGCAATACAGATTTACGACGCCGTCAGAGAGAAGATTCCAAATATAAGCCTTGGCACGGTTTACAGAAATCTCGCCTCGCTACTTGAGGACGGGGAAATTATCTCTGTAGAGACAAGCGACAAGTGTGTGTACTACGACGGCTTTATCTCGGGACACTCCCATTTTGTTTGTCAAAGCTGTAAGGAGATATACGACTTTCCGTTGGAAAGCACCACCTCGGAGCCTGAAAAGGCGGGCTTTAAGGTGTCAAATCAAAGAGTTGTTTATTATGGCGTATGCAAGAAGTGCCAAGAGCCAAAATAAGCAAAATCGGGCGATTTAGCCCCCCCAAATTAGTTATTTATTTATAAAGGAGAATTATTATGAAAAAGTTTAGATGTCCGGTTTGCGGTTACATTCACGAGGGAGATAGCGCACCAGAGAAGTGCCCACAGTGCGGAGTTCCCGCATCAAGATTTGCTGAGGTAGTTGAAGACAGCTACACTTGGGCTGCAGAGCACGTTGTTGGCGTGGCAAAGGGTGTTGACCCTGAAATTATTGAGGGTCTTAAAGCTAACTTTATGGGCGAGTGCACAGAGGTTGGTATGTACCTTGCAATGGCAAGAGTAGCACACAGAGAAGGCTATCCTGAAATCGGTCTTTATTGGGAAAAGGCAGCATACGAGGAAGCAGAGCATGCGGCTAAGTTTGCGGAGCTTCTTGGCGAGGTTGTAACCGACAGCACAAAGAAGAACCTTGAAATGCGTGTTGAGGCAGAAAACGGCGCAACTCTTGGCAAGTTCGAGCTTGCAAAGAAGGCTAAGGAGCTTGGCCTGGATGCAATCCACGACACCGTTCACGAAATGGCACGCGACGAGGCGAGACACGGCAAAGCATTTGAGGGACTTCTTAACAGATACTTCAAAAAGTAATATAAAGCCTTACAGTATAAGGGTTTTTGATACATAAAGGGACAGAGAAATCTGTTCCTTTTTTGTTGCCCTCTCCCTCTCGTAGTTGCCCCAAAGTTGCCCCAAAGTTGCCCCAAAGTTGCCCCAAAAGTAGAATTTGATATTTTATTTTGTAAAAAGTTGCCCCATTGAGTTGCCCCAAATTATCACATCTTTTACTAACTTTATTATAACTAAAAAACAACTCTTGATCAAGTAGAAAACAAGAATAAAACAACTTTCTAACAACTTTATTTTTTGAAAAGTGCACTTCAATTTTTTGGGGTTGATCTGGCCTCCAAAAGAAGACAAAAAAATTTTCAAAAATTTTTAGAAAGTTTTGAAAGCCTATCATAAGTTTTAGTTTATTCTCTTTTGGCTATGGTATAATGGTTACACAAGGACAGGGGAGAGCAAGTGGCCACCCTCAAACCAGAACTTGAAAAAATAAAAATTTATTATTACTAAAAGAGGTATTTATTATGAAGAATTCAGTTATTATCAATCACTCCACACACACAATTTCTATGACAAAGGCTTTTGAAAAGAAAGCAAGTATTTACAAGTCAAACGAATACAACGAATTAGTTGCTATCAAAAATGACTTCCCAACATTCAAGGTTGAAGTAGTTGCTCCAGCCAAGAGAAACTCAAGAATGAGCAAGATTACACTTGACGATATGAGAAGATACATCAATGCTCACGACAACGAAGAAAAATCTTTGATGGCTCAATTTGACAAAATGTGTGCAAAGAAGAAAGACAATTCAGAACTTGTCACAAAATCATTCTTTGAAATCAAAAAGTGGTTCTTTGCACAGTTTCCAGACCTAAAGCAAAACAACAACAACAAGGAGGTTGCGTAATTATGAAAAACATCAAGATTGATCCAGCAAATAATACTATTATTCTTACAAACAAGTTCAGCCAACAGGCCTACAATGTAGGGACAAAGGAATATAAGGAACTTCAAGAAGTTCACCTTGCTTTCCCTAACTACAAGATAGTAACAAGAACTATCAAGAAAAAGCAAGGCAAGGAATCTTACAAAGGCCTAACCTATGACTATATGAGAAAGTATATAAAAGCACACGACGATACAGGCATTATGGAAATGGCTTTCAATGAACTTCTATCACGTATAGAGTGCCACTCTGTCAGATATGCACACATCAAGAAGTGGTTTTTAGAGAATTTCAGATATTTCTCCAACACTTATTTCGTCCACAAATCGTGAGCCAAACTTGTCCTTGAGATGTATTTCCCAAAGGCAATCTTGCTTTCTCTTGGTAGAAAAGGCCTTGCTACTTCGCCCTTTCTCTTGGTATTCTTGGAAGACTTGGCCAAATGTCCTCCTTGTAATTTTTGTGGGTTTGGTGGGTTGTAAAGCCTCCCTCCTTGCTTTTTCTGTGGCCAACTGTTTTGCTTTGATGGCCTGTTTTCGTGTGGTCATTTTGTTTCCATTTTCGTCCACACTACTTTTGAAAAGTTTCTTTTCGCCATCAATGGTCAGAGAAAAACGATAAGCCCAAAAGCCACTTTTCATTTGGTATATTCCTGTTTCTTGATTGCTCATTTTAGCACCTCTTATGAAAAATACTCATAAAAAATGTGCGAAATTGGTTGCCTCAAAGTTGCCTCGTTTCACGCAAAGATATATCAAATTGTTTCAAAGTTGCCTCAAAATTCCTAAAAAGTTGCCTCAAAGTTGTTAGAAATTGATTGCTTGTTGTTCCTTTTGGTACAAGGCTTTGATGGAATTTTTACCTACGACGCCATCCACGTCCACAGCGTTGCAACGCAACGCACACCGTTCACGAAATGGCTCGCGACGAGGCGAGACACGGCAAGGCATTTGAGGGCTTATTAAATCGTTATTTCAAAAAGTGATTAAAATACATAAGGGCAGAGAAATCTGCTCTTTTGTTTTGGGGTTGACAAACGAGTCAAAGTGTTGTATAATAACGCTGAATTAAGGGATGCTAAAAGGCTTACCTTCCCTCTTGGCTTAGTCCAAGAGGCTTTTTTATACACCAAAGGGAATGGGGAAACTCATTTCCTTTTTTCTTGCTCAAATTGTTCGTTTTTCCACAAAAAGATGGAAAATTTATGGAATTTTGGGTGTGCTAATTTTGAAAAAAGCTCAAATTATGGAAATTGAAATTATGGAAAGCATTTTTATTGAAATGTACTTACAGTTGTGGTACAATTAACTAATAAACAAGAATTTGTAATGGTGAAATCAATGGAAATTATAGATAAAAGAATTGACGGTGGAAAAGCCTTTGACTGGGGAAAAACATCAGTTGATTATGCCAAATGGCGTGATATTTATCCGCAAGAATTTTACGATAAAATTGTAAATCGCGATCTTTGCTTGAGCGGACAACGAGTGCTTGACATAGGAACGGGAACAGGTGTTATCCCAAGAAATATGTATCGTTACGGTGCAAAATGGGTAGCAACAGATATTTCGGAGAATCAGATTGAACAAGCAAAAATTCTTTCAAAGGATATGGAGATTGATTATTTTGTGAGTTCAGTAGAAGCTTTGAATTTTTCTGCCAACTCATTTGATGTGATCACTGCCTGTCAATGCTTTTGGTATTTTGACCATAAAAAGACTATGCCCTTATTCCATAGACTATTAAAACCAAATGGAAGAATTTTGGTTTTATATATGGCTTGGCTTCCTTTCGAGGATAAAATAGCAGGCGAGAGCGAAAAGCTTGTACTTAAATATAGTCCTAATTGGAGCGGTGCCGGTGAAACGAAGCACCCAATACATATCCCCGATTGTTATAGAGAAAAA
>JAFUJS010000036.1 GCA_017468115.1 Clostridia bacterium
TCGAACCCCCGACCTACTGCTTAGAAGGCAGTTGCTCTATCCGGCTGAGCTACGGGTACATAAAAATGGAGCGAGTGATGGGAATCGAACCCACGCGACCAGCTTGGAAGGCTGGAATTCTACCATTGAACTACACTCGCACATATTCTTTTTTGCCTACATATGATATCATACAAAACTACCTTTGTCAATAGGTTTTATAAATTTTTTTATAATTTTTTCAACACTAAAAAATGACAAAATCAAAAGAAAAGAGACCCTTTGTTAAAACCAACAAAGGGTCCTTAAGGGCAGTGGGCAGAATCAGTCAACCAAAACCGCATAAGAGCCCATTTGACTAAAGCGCATTTCAAATAGCTCCATTTCAATTTCAAACTCTGTGCCGTTGGGGCTGGATAGGGTAACTGTACCGTTTTCCATATCGTAGCCGATTAACACCATAGCCATCATGTTCGATTTTACGTGAACCGTTTTTCCATCTATAACCCAAATGCGAGAGATTGAGGGGGTAATATCAAAGCTCTCACATGCCCAAACAATAACAGGCTTGTTTTGTGAAATCTGGTAGTATAGCTCGTTTATGCTAACACCGCTCATATCATAAATTTTGCTTTTGCCGCCGCTTGCCGAGATGAATTTTTCTCCGGCGTTTACAATAACAGGTGGCAGACAGCCATAGGAATTATATACATTTTGGGGATTGCCAACATTGGCAACCGATGGGTCGGTATAGCCAACAGGACCCTTGTCCAAATATAGCTGACAAAGCTCCAGCGGGTCAAGCTCGTAATCTAAGTATCTTAGCACCATAGCAAGGGAAACAATCTCGTCGCCCGATGGCAAATCAGGGTACATGCTTATATTTTCCATTTCTATTTTGTGCTTTGTGTCCATGCTCGTGTGCTTTTCTTCTGCACACACAATGCCACTTACTGAAATTGTATTTTCCTCGCTTATAGTAACAAAGGCGTCAATTTTTGCCTCAAGCGCATCTGTGTCCGTGTAGATCTTTGTAGCATTTTTAAGAAGTGTAGATGTGCTGACAGCGGTTACAGCAGGAAACTCAAATTTTTCCCCGTCAATCAGTATATAGCCACCTGCCGTCTTGGTTATAGTGTCGGGAGTGTCGAGATAAAGCTCACAGCTAAGGTAAGCGCTGCTGTCCTGAGCACTTTTATATGCCACCCACTCCAGCCTTAAATTTGTTTCAGATAAATATTCGCTCAAAAAGGTTCCGCTGGCATCAATCGTTGCAGATAGAGACTCATCAGGAGAAAGTGTGTTGTCATTAAATGTTCCTGCCATTGTTTGGCTTTCGCTTTGCTCAGGGATTTCATCCCTTGGTGCCCAAAGGTCGCTTGCATTTGCATAAAATACCATAGCGCAAATCAGACAGAGCAATACAAGCACAATACAAGAAATATACTTTTTCAATTTTTTATCTCCTTTGCTTTTACATTCTTGTGCCTTAATTATACAGTAAAAAATTACCAATTCAACAAAAATCGTACGACCAAAAACCCCTAAAAACGACTATTCGACACCCTTTGCTAAGGGTAAGTGTCGAAGGCGTTTGGGAAATGAAAAATAATAGTACAAACTTCTTTCATTTGTTGCAATTTTTTATGCAATATGGTATACTAATGCTAAGTAAGTAATTAAGAGGTAGCCACAATGAATGTTGAGGAAAGAATAAACCATTTAAGAAAGCTGATAGCATATCATTCTAAGAGATATTATGAGAACGATGCGCCGGAAATTTCCGACTTCGAGTACGATAAAATGTTTGAGGAGCTAAAGGCTCTGGAGCTTGAAAATCCACAGTTTTACAGCGAAACCTCACCAACACAGCGCGTTGGTGGAATGGCTCTTGACAAGTTTGAAAAGGTTAAGCACGAGGTCAAAATGGCAAGCCTTACAGACGTTTTCGACTTTGAGTCCCTTCGTGCGTTTATACGCAAGGTTAAGGACGAGGTTGGAGAGGACACAACCTTCTCCGTAGAGCCAAAAATTGACGGTCTTAGCATCTCACTAAAATACGAAAACGGCATTTTGAAGGTAGGCGCAACCCGTGGTAACGGAGATGTTGGCGAGGACGTTACTGCCAATGTAAAAACCATTCGTAAGGTTCCCTTGGAGCTAAACGAGCAGGTAAGCATTACCGTCCGTGGCGAGGTGTATATGCCACACAAATCCTTTGAAAAGCTGAACAGAGAAAAGGAAATGCTTGGTCAAACACTTTGGGCTAACCCGAGAAACGCCGCCGCAGGCTCCCTTCGTTGCCTTGACTCAAAGGAAACCGCCAAGCGCGGACTTGATATATTTGTGTTTAACTATCAGGCTGGCGAGTTTGATGAGCCAACCCATAAGGACATTATTGAAAAAATGGGTAGCCTTGGCTTTAAGACAATTCCACTCCTGTATGTGGGCAGCGACGAGGACCAAATTGTAAATGCTGTGGTTGAGCTTGGCAAGGCAAGAGAAGGTCTTGACTACGATATAGACGGCACAGTAATTAAGGTAAACTCTCTTGAAAAAAGAAGAGAGCTTGGCGAGGGTACAAGCACACCTAAATGGGCTGTTGCCTATAAATTTCCACCCGAGCAAAAGAAAACAAAGCTCCTTGACATAGTAATTCAGGTTGGCAGAACAGGCGTGCTTACTCCAAACGCAGTTTTGGAGCCGGTAAGGCTTGCAGGCACAACCGTGTCAAGAGCGACCCTACACAACATAGATATAATTAAGGAAAAGGACATCAGAATAGGCGACACCGTTATTGTCCAAAAGGCAGGAGACATCATTCCTGAGGTAGTAGGCAGCGACAAGGGCGCAAGAGAAGGCACAGAGGTGCCGTATCATATGCCGGACAGTTGTCCATCCTGCGGTGGCAGTCTGGTTTACGACGATGCCGATGATTTTGTGGACGATGGCGAGGACTTTACTTTGGGTGCACTCCGTTGCACAAACCCATCTTGTCCTGCACAGCTTGAAAGAAATCTTGCGCACTTTGCCTCAAAAAAGGCAATGAATATGGAGGGCGTTGGCGAAAAGCTTGTAAAGGCTCTGCTTGACACAGGCTTGATTCGTGATGCCTCTGACCTATACTACATTACCAAGGACCAAATTCTAAGGCTTGAGCGTATGGGGGAAAAGAGTGCAGATAACTTTATAAGCTCCGTTGAGGGCTCAAAGAAAATGGGTCTTGCCCGTGTTATTTATGCCCTTGGCATAAGACATATTGGCGAGGTTGCTTCACAGGAGCTTGCAGACAAGTTCGGCTCCATTGATGCATTGTTTGAGGCAACTGAGGAGCAGATTAAGGAAATAGGCGACTTTGGAGATGTTATGGCTCGCAGCGTTGTAGAATTTTTCTCCAAGGACAGCACCAAATATATCATATCCCGTTTGAAGGACGCAGGCGTTGATATGGCGAACGAAATCAAGGAAAAGAGTAATGAATTTGAGGGTCTTACCTTCGTTCTTACAGGCACCCTTGAAAATATGACAAGAGACGAGGCGTCCGAAATGATTAAAGCAAGGGGCGGTAAGGTATCATCCTCTGTTTCCTCAAAAACCAGCTATGTTTTGGCTGGTAGTGAGGCAGGCTCTAAGCTTACAAAGGCACAGGCTCTTGGAGTTAAAATAGTTGACAAGGAGCAGTTCCTTAAAATGTGCAATCTTTAATGAATTAAACGAAAGGAGAGGCTATGCTTGATATAAGCAAGGGCGCTAAAAAGGCGCTTCAAATGTTGAAGGACAATGGCTACGAGGCATACTGTGTCGGTGGCTGTGTCCGTGATATGCTAATGGGCAATAAAGCTAATGATTTTGATGTTACTACCAGTGCCTCTCCCGACGAAATGAAAGAGGTTTTTAGTGGCGAGTGTGTTATTGAAACAGGCTTAAAGCATGGCACTCTGACCGTGCTTTTTGACAAGGAGCCCATCGAAATAACCACCTATCGCATAGATGGCGAATACAAGGATTCACGCCATCCCGAAAGCGTTACCTTTTCAAAAAATTTAAGGGACGACCTTTCAAGGCGTGATTTTACAATGAATGCCCTCGTATACAACGAGAAGGAGGGTGTTTTGGACCTGTTTGGCGGCATAGACGACATTAAAAACGGCGTAATCCGTGCAATTGGCGACCCGCAAAAGCGCTTTTGCGAGGACGCACTTCGTATCCTACGTGCAATTCGCTTTAGCTCAACCCTCGGCTTTGAAATTGAGAAAAAAACAAAGGAAGCGATGCTAAAATGCGCCCATCTTATTTCCAATATTTCTGCCGAAAGAATTACCTCGGAGCTTGAAAAGCTCCTTCTTGGAAAAAACGTAAGGCAGGTTATATTAAACCACTACGACATCTTAGCCTGTCTGATTCCCGAGCTTGGTAAAATGAAGGGCTTTGACCAGCACACAAAATGGCATATATACGACATTTTGGAGCACACAGCGGTTGCTGTTGAGTCAGCTCCAAAAATCCCACATTTAAGGCTTACAATGCTTCTGCACGACACAGGCAAGGTGTACAGCTTTACAAGGGATGAAAACGGCGCAGGGCACTTCTACGGACACGGCGAAAAAAGCGCGGAAATAGCCAAGGATTTTCTTGCAAAGTATAAGTACGATAACTTCACTGCCAAGGAGGTATACGAGCTGGTTAAGCACCACGACCTGTACACAGATGAGGACAGGGTGCTTATCAAAAAACGACTAAACCGTATGGGCAAGGAAAGGTTTTTGGACCTTATCAAGGTGCAAAGGGCAGACAATATGGCACAAAACCCTGTCTATACCAAGCTGGAGCATTTTGATATTCTTGAAGAAATGGCAGAGCAGATATTAAACGAGGAATGCTTTGATTTGTCAAGCATGAAAATCAACGGCAAGGACTTAATTGCCCTAGGCATTCCGGCAGGCAAGGAAATTGGCAATATTTTAAGTATGCTTCTTAGCGAGGTTATAGAGGAAAGAATACCAAACGAAAAAAATGTTCTTTTGAAAAGAGCACAGGAAATGAAAAACGGCTGAAAACAGCCGTTTTTATTTTATCTTTTATCAATTTTGTAGGTTGGAACAAGCTCTTTTACAAGCTCCTTCATTCTATCACTCTCGCCATAAGCTTCATTATAAAGCGTATCAAGAGTAGCAAACAGCTTGTCCTCGTCAATATCAAGGGGCTTACCAATGCTGATTTTATCGTTTGCGGTCTTTGTAAGTCCCTCCTCAGCCATAAGCCTTTCCTCGTAAAGCTTTTCGCCCGGTCTTAAGCCTGTAATCTTGATTTCAATATCCTTGTGTGGCTCAAGTCCGCAAAGCTTAATAAGATTAATTGCAAGGTCATAAATCTTAACCTGCTCGCCCATATCAAGCACGAAAATCTCCCCGCCCTGTGCACTTGCACCGGCTTGCAGAACAAGGCTGACTGCCTCGGGAATTGTCATAAAGTAACGGATAATATCCTTGTGTGTAACGGTAACAGGTCCACCCTCCATAATCTGCTTCTTGAAAAGCGGAATAACAGAGCCGTTGGAGCCAAGAACATTACCAAATCTAACAGCAACAAAGCAGGTATTGGACCTTCTTGCGTATGCTTGAATAATCATCTCGCAAACACGCTTGGTAGCACCCATAATGTTGGTTGGGTTAACTGCCTTGTCTGTGGAAATTTGAACAAACTTCTTTACATTATATTTGTCAGCGCACTTAACAACCTTGTATGTACCCAAAATGTTATTTTTAACAGCCTCGTTAGGGCTTGTCTCCATAAGAGGCACGTGCTTGTGTGCGGCAGCGTGGAATACAATATCGGGGCGGTGTGTTTTGAACACGTCATCCATCTTTCCGCTATCACGGACAGAGGCGATAAGAGTCAAAAGGTTAAGGTTAGGCAGGGTGCGCTTTAGCTCCTGCTCAATATCGTATGCATTGTTCTCATAAATATCAAGAATGATAAGCTTTTTCGGGTTGTGCTTTGCAATCTGTCTGCAAAGCTCACTACCAATGGAGCCGCCACCACCCGTAACCAAAACAACCTGGTCCTCAATGTAGTCCATAACCTCGGCAAGGCTGTCCTTGACAGGTTCTCTGCCAAGCAGGTCATTAACATCCACATTACGCAGTCTGGAAACAGAAACCTGTCCGTCAATCAGCTGATATAAGCCCGGTAGGGTCTTAATCTCGCACTTAGTGTTAATGCATTTTTCGGTGATTCTTTTAATTGTCTTACCATCAGCGGTAGGAATAGCAATGATAATCAGAGAAGCATCGGTCTCCTCGGCGATTTTTTCAATGCTTTCCGTATTACCAAGCACCTTAACACCGAGAAGATAGGTATTAAGCTTGTTAGGGTCATCGTCAATAAAACCAACAGCCTTAATGTTTATCTTATTTGTACTTTGTATCTCTCTGAGAATCATGGTTCCTGCACTTCCGGCGCCGATTATCAACGCTTTTTTGCATTGCTTTTGGTCAACAGCAAAATGTGCTTGAACAAGACAAAGCATTCTGTAAGCACAAACAAAAATTGAGCTAAAGACAAATGTGAAAAGGAAGCAAACAACGCACCAGCCAAGATGCTCGGTGGCAATCTCCTGCTCGGAGCCGTATGGAATTATATCAAAGACCAAGTTACATACCAAGGATGCCACGCATACAATGGACGATTTGATAAGCTCTGTAATGCTGGCGTGTCTGAATGCAGATTTATGTAGATTTGTAATAAGTGCAACCACACAAATAACAGCGATATTAACAATGATAGAAATATGTGCAAACTTAAAGAAGTTTGCCATATCATAGCCCAGAACAAGCGCTGAGAGAACAGAGGAAATGAAATAAACGACGCTTAAGCCGAGTATTACATAAAGGGCTCTGAAAAATGGAGTCCTAAGAACGCTTTTCATAAAATTCTCCTAAAGTGAAATTCTACATAAATTATACAGATTAAAAATCAAATTGTCAACCAAAAAATGCTGAAACACAAGAAATTAAAAGAAAATTCAAAAAAGCTCTTGAAAAAGAAAACAAAAAAGTGTATGATATATAATGTATAAATATGCGTAGGCGTGTATGAATTTTGGTTTAATCGTATAGGAGGGTTAAAAAATGTCTTTTGAATTTGATAATGATTTTGAATCTGGTGTAGATATAAGAGTTTTAGGTGTAGGTGGCGGCGGCAACAATGCCGTTAACCGTATGATTTCTGCAAATGTTAAGGGTGTTGAATTTATTGCAATCAACACAGATAGACAAGCACTCTTAAGATGCGGTGCAGGCAAGAAAATCTGCATTGGCGAAAAGATTACAAGTGGTAAGGGTGCAGGCGCAGACCCCGAAAAGGGTGCAATGGCTGCTGAGGAAAGCGCTGACGAGATTAAGGAAGCAATAAAGGGCGCCGATATGGTCTTTGTTGCAACAGGAATGGGCGGTGGCACAGGAACAGGTGCCGCACCAATCGTTGCAAGAATTGCAAAGGAAATGGGCGTTTTGACTGTTGGTATTGTTACAAAGCCCTTCAAGTTTGAGGGTAACAGAAGAATGATGCAGGCAGACCAGGGCATTGCCGAGATTTCCAAGTATGTTGACTCCTTAGTAGTTATTCCTAACGAAAGACTTAAGGAAATTTCCGACCAAAAAATTACTCTTATGAATGCCTTTGGCATTGCAGACGATGTTTTGAAGCGTGGTGTTCAAAGCGTATCTGACCTTATCAATGTTGCAGGCTTCGTAAACCTTGACTTTGCTGACGTTTCCGCAATTATGAAGGATGCAGGTATGGCACATATGGGCGTCGGTGAGGCAACAGGTCCGAACAAGGCTGTTGAGGCTGCGAAAATGGCTATTGCCAGCCCACTTCTTGAAACCTCAATCAGCGGTGCAAACGGTATTCTTGTAAATATCACAGTTTCCAACGGGGTAGAGCTTGATGAGGCTGACCAGGCTTCCTCTATGATCACTGAGGAAGCTGCTGCAAACGCAAATATCATTTGGGGTGTTACCTTTGACGATACACTTGAGGATACAGTAAGGGTTACAATTATTGCAACAGGCTTTGATAAAAAGGTTGCAAAGAAGATTAACGATGACGAGGAAATTGATATCGTTGCTCCTAAGGATGTTTCCGGAGATGACGAAATTGACGAAATGCTTAAAATCGTTAACGAGAGCCGCAGAAAATCGGTATCAGACGATTTCGGCAACAAATATTAATAGAATAAGAGCCACGGCACAAAGCTGTGGCTTTTTATAAGTATGAAAATAGTTAAAATTCATTGAAATTGCACAATAATAACCAACAAAACAAAACAAACAGGGCTTGTATTTGTGCAAAAAGTAGAAAATTTGAACAAAAAATACTTGTTCTTGACTTTAAAAAGCTCTTTTGTTATAATACAAATGTATGTAATCACGAAAAAGCCATAACTATGCCTATTTTGGGGTTACTACTTAAAAATGATACATCGTGCCAATAGGCTAAGACTGTATAAACATTTATTTTTAGAAGAAGGAGGAACGAAATGCCAACCTTTAATCAGCTCGTTAGACAAGGTAGAAGCGACAAGGTTTACAAATCTCAAGCTGCTGTTCTTCAAGTAGGCTTTAACACACTTAAGAACAAACCAATCGACCAGAGCGCACCTCAAAAGAGAGGCGTATGTACAAAGGTTACAACAACCACACCAAAGAAGCCAAACTCAGCTCTTCGTAAGATTGCAAGAGTTAAGCTCACAAACGGTATGGAGGTAACAAGCTACATTCCTGGTATTGGCCACAACCTACAAGAGCACTCAGTTGTTCTTATTCGTGGCGGTAGAGTACGTGACTTGCCTGGTGTACGTTACCATATTATTCGTGGTACACTTGACGCACAGGGTGTTGCAAACCGTAACCAGAGCCGTTCTAAATACGGCGCAAAGAGAGCAAAGAAGAAGTAATTTCTTTGCAAGGTAAAAAGAAGTAAGATTTTTAATCGTAGTTCCTAACTTTGTATGCTGAAATAAATGTTTATATCAGTGACAACTTGTTTGGACACGACGGGAGAATTCTTTCGAGTACCAAAGATATCATATTTTTAATGAAGGAGGGAAGAAAAGTGCCAAGAAGAGGTCAAATTTCTAAAAGAGATGTATTGCCAGATCCACTTTACGGCTCTAAGCTCGTAACAAAGCTCATCAACAACATCATGCTTGATGGTAAGAAGGGTGTAGCTCAAAAGATTGTTTACGACGCATTTAAGATCGTTGAAGAAAAGACTGGTTCAAACGGACTTGAAATGTTCATTGAGGCTCTTGAAAATGTAATGCCTGTTTTGGAGGTTAAGGCTCGCCGTGTAGGTGGCTCTAACTATCAGGTACCAATGGAAGTAAGAGCAGAAAGACGTCAGACACTCGGTCTTCGTTGGATAACAACTTATTCAAGAAACCGTAGCGAAAAGACAATGGCTGAAAGACTTGCAGGCGAGATTCTCGATGCAAAGAACAGCATGGGCGGAGCATTCAAGAAGAAAGAAGAGACACATAGAATGGCTGAAGCTAACAAGGCTTTTGCACATTACAGATATTAATAGTCGCCCCTTATTATTTGAAAGGAAAAAACACAGATGCCAAGAGAATATTCACTTGAAAATACCCGTAATATTGGTATCATGGCTCATATCGACGCCGGAAAGACCACTACTACAGAGCGTATTTTGTTCTACACAGGTAGAACACATAAGATAGGTGAGACTCACGATGGTTCTGCTACAATGGACTGGATGGAGCAGGAGCAGGAAAGAGGTATTACAATTACTTCTGCTGCTACAACTTGCTTCTGGTCTGGTTCAGAAAAGCAGTTTAACCCAACACGTATCAACATCATTGATACCCCGGGCCACGTTGACTTTACCGTAGAAGTACAGCGTTCGCTCAGAGTTCTTGACGGTTCCGTTACTGTATTCTGTGCAAAGGGCGGCGTAGAGCCTCAGTCTGAAACTGTATGGAGACAGGCTGATGAGTACGGCGTACCTCGTATGGCTTACGTTAACAAAATGGACATTATGGGTGCAGACTTCTATAGAGTTGTATCTATGATGAAGGAAAGACTACATGCCAACGCAGTACCAATTCAGTTGCCAATCGGTGCTGAAGACACATTTAAGGGTATCATCGACCTTTTTGAAATGAAGGCTGATGTTTACTATGATGACCTCGGCAAGGATATGAGAGTTGAGGATATCCCTGCTGACCTTCAAGCAAAGGCAGAAGAGTACAGATCAAACCTCGTTGAATCCATTTGCGAGACAGACGATGATCTTATGATGATGTACCTTGAGGGTGAGGAGCCTTCTAAGGAGGAGCTTAAGGCTGCACTCCGTAAGGCAGTTATCGACAATAAGATTGTTCCGGTTGTATGTGGAACCTCTTATAAAAACAAGGGCGTACAGAAGCTACTTGATGCAGTTATCGAATATATGCCTGCACCAACAGATATTCCTGCTATTAAGGGTGTTCACCCTGAAACAGGCGAGGATGATGTACGTCATGCAAGCGACACAGAGCCTTTCTCTGCACTTGCATTCAAGATTATGACAGACCCATTTGTTGGTAAGCTCTGCTTCTTCAGAGTTTACTCAGGCTCTGTACAAGCAGGTACAAGCGTGTACAACTCCTGCAAGGATAAGAACGAAAGATTCGGTCGTATTCTTCAAATGCACGCAAACGACAGACAGGATATCGACGTTTGTTACGCTGGTGATATTGCCGCAGTTGTTGGTGTAAAGAACACAACAACAGGTGATACATTCTGTGACGAAAAGAATCCTATCATTCTTGAATCTATGGAATTCCCGGAGCCTGTTATCAGCGTTGCTGTTGAGCCAAAGACAAAGGCAGGACAGGAAAAGATGGGCATTGCACTTGCAAAGCTTGCTGAGGAAGACCCAACATTCAGAACATACACAGATGAAGAAACAGGACAAACCATTATCGCTGGTATGGGTGAGCTTCACCTTGAGATTATCGTTGACCGTTTGCTTCGTGAATTCAAGGTTGAGGCTAATGTAGGTAAGCCACAGGTTGCTTACAAGGAAACAATCAGAAGAGAAGCTAATGTTGACCACAAGTACGCTCGTCAGAGTGGTGGTAAGGGTCAATATGGTCACGTTAA
>JAFUJS010000037.1 GCA_017468115.1 Clostridia bacterium
ACAGGGCTTTGCTGCATTACTGCGCGCAACGCGCGCCCAATTTTGAGCCCCTTGGGGCGCCGGAATCATAGCCGGGGGTAAGCCCGACCTTGGGAGGGCGCAACCCCCGGTACACATGGAAATTTAATTATTGACTTGGCAATAAAACGCTGCTGTGTTATAATAACCGCACATGGAAACGATACAGACAAAACAAGACCTCAAACACCTCTCAATTGAGGCGAGACATCAAACCAAGTGCCAATTCTTCCGCTTGTATGAAAAGTATGGCAATGTTGCAAAGTGTGCCAGAGATTTGGGCATTGCCTCTAGTACAGCTACTGTTTGGGTTCGCGCATATAAGGCAAATGGGAAGAAAGTTGTAAAAGAAAAACGACACGGACGTAAAAAAGGTGATGGGCGAACTTTGACAGAACAACAAGAGAAAGAATTACTTAGAATGATTGTAGACAAAACGCCTCTGCAATATAAGTTCAAGTTTGCCCTTTGGAATGCCAAAGCCATAAAACAGCTAATCCAATACAAGTTCGGCATAGATATGCCCGCACGTACTGTTCGCTACTATATGCAGCGGAATGGATTTACTCCTCAACGTCCGGAAAAACGAGCCCGGGAACAAAAGCCCGAAAAAGTCAATAAGTGGCTGAATCGCAATTATCCACGTATTCACAAAGCGGCAAAAAAGGAAAAAGCCGAAATATATTGGTGCGATGAGACCGGCGTGAGCACACGCGAAAACTTTCAACGAGGTTATGCCCCTAAAGGCAAAACACCCATTCTCGAGGTTACATCAGTAGTATCATGCCGAATCAGTATGATATCTGCCGTGAATAATCAGGGCCGTCTCTGTTTTCACGCATATAGCGGCGGACTTACGATACTCAAGTTTTTACGCTTTGCAAAGGCCGTAATACGAGATAGCCCAAGCAACAAGGTAGTTTTGATAGTTGACAATTTAAGGATTCACCATGCGAAAATAGTCAGAGCCTGGGCTGCTCGTCATCGTGATGAGATAAAGATTTTCTACCTGCCTGCATATTCCCCGGAACTCAACCCCGACGAATTGGTTAATGGCGATCTTAAGCTTGGTGTTGGTCAGCGTGAACCTGCTTCAAATAAAGAGGAGCTTCGCATGCAAATAGTGGAGCACATGGAAGTAACAAGAAGTAATCCTGAAAAGGTTAAAAAATTCTTCCACAAAACTAGCGTTCGCTATGCCGCAGACAACAATGATTGATTGCCGGAGCAATAAATGGGCTACGCGGCGGAGGTATACTTCCTTTTTGTCTGATTATGATGCTTTGCCTCAGGAATTACGCACGGGTTTATTGTCTCCGGGGGTACACCGCCCGAGCCTTGGTACGGATACTTGCTCTTCCATATCCATTGATTCGCTAACCCTTAATTTTACATTCGTGGCGACCATTGCCCTAGGGGGGTACGGGCTCAGCAAGCTTGTTGCCATGTGGGTGCCGGGCTTGGAGTTGCCGGTGTTCAGCTGTGCTTTTGTGGTCGGTGTTATCTTGCGTAAGCTTTTTGCCGCCACCGGA
>JAFUJS010000038.1 GCA_017468115.1 Clostridia bacterium
AGCAGGCGAGAGCGAAAAGCTTGTACTTAAATATAGTCCTAATTGGAGCGGTGCCGGTGAAACGAAGCACCCAATACATATCCCCGATTGTTATAGAGAAAAATTTGACTTGGTATATCACGAAGAATACGAATTAACAGTGCCTTTTACGCGTGAAAGCTGGCACGGAAGAATGAAGGCCTGTCGTGGAGTTGGTGCATCTCTTACACAAGAAGAAATCAAAAGGTGGGAGAAAGAACATCTGACCTTGTTAGAAAAAATCGCGCCGAATGAATTTGATGTTTTACACTATGCAGTGATTGCAGAATTGAAAAAGAAATAATCAAATTCCAATTTGTAGGGTTAAATTCCATACAAAAACATGGAAAAATTAATGGAATTTCTTGATTCCCACAACCATAGAGCTATTACAAAATCACAGGGAAAATGCTCAAAAAAGCTAAGTAATACAAGACTTAGGGCTACCTCGAAGCTTTCCACGACAGGCGAAGATTGTACGCGACGAGGCAAGACACGGCAAGGCATTTGAGGGCTTATTAAATCGTTATTTCAAAAAGTGATTAAAATACATAAGGGCAGAGAAATCTGCCCTTTTATTTTGGGATTGACAAACCGGTGCATATGTGATATACTATGCGGTGCAGTGGCGATTTTTTATAAAATCCATCGCTGATGCGTCCTACGTGTTTGGCAAGCCGCTGTTTTTTAAGAAGATGTTTGAACTCGTTGAGAAATCAAGTGCAGTTCCCCGAGCGAATGAGCTTTAATGCTCTCGGCATCTTCTTTTTTATTTTGGAGTTGACTTATACAGAAAAATAGTGTATACTAATAGCATCAAGGCATTGTAAAAATGCCATCGACACCTACACTTAGTTGCTGTAGCCAAGCCTCAATTGTTTCCAATTGAGGCTTTTATCATCTTGACAAAATGCACTTTTTGACATATAATAAAGGTAGCAGTTGCCCTCAGGCAACACCACTCACTCGAAAGAGTGAGTTATTTTTTTATAAGCCCCTAGCCGAGCAAGCGTGCCGCCTCAAAAAAGTGGCACCTTTAACAGGGGCTTGACAAATGAGCCTTTACAGTATATAATGATTGCAAGGTAGCACGGCACATTGTGTCATTGAATGGGCGGCGAAAGCTTAGCCCGTGGGGTGCTACTTTTTTTATACGTAAAAGGGAACGAGTATATCTCGTTCCCTTTTTTGGCGCAGCTTTCATCAAGGCGTGGAAAATTTTATGAAAAATATTTTAATTGTTGAAAAGCTTAATTTTATGTGATAAAATTAGCTAGTAAATAACAATTCGGCGAGGTAAATACAATGGGAAGCTTGCTTTTGGTCCTTATATATATTTGCTTTATCAGTCTTGGTCTGCCGGACTCCCTTTTGGGCTCGGCTTGGCCCGTGCTGCACACTGAAATTTGCGTGCCTGTTTCATACGCAGGTATTATATCGGCAACCATCACGGTGGGCACTATTCTGTCCAGCTTGTTTAGCGATAAGCTCCTTCGCAAATTCGGCGCAGGCTTGGTTACTGCCGTAAGCATTACTGTAACCGCAATCTGCTTGTTCGGCTTTTCTATCAGCACCCAATTTTGGATGCTGATTCTGTGGGCAATTCCTTTTGGTCTTGGCGCAGGCGGTGTGGATGCTATTCTGAATAACTACGTTGCTCTCCATTACAAGGCGCAGCATATGAGCTGGCTCCACTGTATGTGGGGCGTTGGCGCAGCTGTCAGCCCGTATATAATGAGCTTTTCACTGGTTAAGCTAGAGAGCTGGAGCGGCGGTTATCTTATCGTTTCTATTATTCAAGCGGTGCTTTGCGTAATCATATTTATCAGCATTCCTCTTTGGAAAAAGGGAAGCGCAGAAAACAATGTTACAGAAACGCAAGCGGAATCAAAATCTCTTTCCTTCAAGGAGATATTCTCCATCAAGGGTGCAGTTCCGTGCTTCTTGACGTTCTTCTGTTATTGCGCTATGGAGGTTACCACATCTCTTTGGGCAAGCACCTATCTTGTAGAGGGGTGGGGCTTTTCGCCCGAAACGGCGGCAGGCTATGCAAGCATGTTCTATATTGGCATAACCCTTGGAAGACTTGTTAACGGCTTCCTTGCTATGAAGCTTAGCGACAAGTTCCTCATCCGTATGGGGTCGGCTATTATTGCCGTGGGTATTGCCTTGATGCTGGTGCCGTTCCATTTCGCATTTGCTCTGACCGGCTTTGTCGTTATTGGACTTGGCTGCGCTCCTGTATACCCCTGCATTATTCATATGACACCCAGCGTTTTTGGAAGAGATAAATCCCAAGCGATGATAGGCGTACAAATGGCATTTGCATACACAGGATTTTTGATTGTGCCACCCTTGTTTGGCATTATAGCGGAAAATATCTCTATTTCACTTTTGCCGCCTTTCCTTGCAATACTTCTGGTGCTTATGCTCGTTATGCACGAGCTGGTGCTGAAAAAAGCAAAAAACAACACATAAAAGGGCAGAGGAATCTGCCTTTTTGTTTTGGGGTGGACAAGCGGGGCAAAAAGCCGTATAATAGCATTGAATTAAGGGATGCCTAGCAGGCTTACCTTTCCTCTTGGCTCAGTCCAAGAGGCTTTTTTTATTGAATTACTGTGATATCGTATAAGAAAAAAGCAACCTGTGTGTGCCCTGTGGCGCACGTGGGTTGCTTTTTATTTCCAAACCTTTTTGAGGATTTGTATAATATCTTCCTTGGTCGGCTTGCGTGGGTTGGTGCCTGTGCATCTGTCAAGCAGGGCAGCCGCTGCCATGGCGTCCAGCTTAGACTCGTACTCTTCATAGGTCAAATTAGGAACCGCGTCCTGAACGCACACGGGCATTCCCATTTCGATTTGCATTGAGCGAATGTAGAAGGCAAGCGCCTTTACGCAGGCAATATCGTCATAGCCGGCAAGTCCGATACGGCGGGACATATTTGCGTATTTTGATACGCAGGGGCCGGGGTTATCAAGCTTAAAGGTGTTTTCCGCAATTCCCGAGTTAAAGCCGATTACGTCGGGAAGAACAATGGCGTTTGCACGTCCGTGAGGAATGTGGAACTGGGCGCCCAGCTGATGGGCTATACTGTGGCAAATGCCAAGGGATGCAGCGTTGAATGCGATGCCTGCCAGACAAGACGCAACGTGCATTTTATCTCTTGCCTTGTTTTCGTGAGTTTTGGGGTAATTATATGAGCGCACAAGATAGTGCTTGCAAAGGGATGTAGCCTTTTCAGCATACATATCGGTGAAGTAGTCCGCCTCAGTGCTGACATATGCCTCAAGGGCATGCGCCAAAACGTCAAGTCCTGTATCTGCGGTAACAGAGGCAGGAACGCTCTTTACCATTTCAACATCAAGTATGGCTTCGTTTGGAAGAAGAAAGTCGTCAATAATTGCGTGCTTTACGTTTTTCGAGGTGTCTGTTATAACCGCAAATGAGGTAACCTCACTTCCTGTGCCGCTTGTTGTGGGAATTGCGATAAAGCGGGGGGAATAATCGGGGTGAATATTGTGGGTAAACAGGCGCACGCATTTTGCAAGGTCAATAGCGGAGCCGCCGCCCACAGCAATTAAGCAGGGCGCCATTTCCTTAGAAAGAGCAGCAACGCCTGAAACAACCTTTTCAACAGTCGGGTCGGGAACAACGTCAGAGTAAACCTTATATTCAATTCCCGCTGAGTCAAGGTGCTTAGTAACCGCCTTGATAAGACCGCTTGAAACAATAAACGGGTCGGCAATTATAAATACCTTTTTATATTCCAGCTTGGCAAGGCGAGAGAGCGCATTGCCTTCAAAATGTATTGTAGTTTTAAGTGTAGAGCTACGCATCCTTTCGCCCTCCTTTGAAAATATATGTACAGTAAGTATACCACACTTTTGTCAAAGAGTAAATACATTTTTTGAAAAAATATGAAAATTTCGGCATTTTTTGTCAAAAAAATTTTTTCAAAAAGTGCAAAAAAGAAAAAATGAAAAAAATTTTCAAAACTAGCCCAAAAAGTGAAAAAAATTTTCAAAAACGAAAAACAGGTTGAAAAGGCAAAAAGCCGAAAAATCAGCCAAATTCAAGCGGTTATCAAAATATTTTTTCATTTTTCCACTAAAAAAGTTGACAAATATGTAATTTTATGCTAAAATCAGAATTGTGAAAGTATTTTTCATTATTTGCGAAAATTGTTTTCATTAATTGCAAAAAACGGAATGAAAGCAACTCAAAAAGTGAAAATTATTTTCAAAATCCCAAATCAACGCTTCAGAAAGGAGGCAAATTTTTGAACAGGACTTTACTGCAGGCACAGCTTATGTATGACGACATGGGCAGATCTGAGAAGAAAGTCGCTGATTGGCTGTTTTCTCACTCCGGTGAGATGCTCCCGTATTCCATAACAGATCTTGCCTCCAAGTGTGATAGCAGTGAGGCAACCATAGTCCGTTTCTCAAAAAGGCTTGGCTGTCGTGGATATCAGGATTTAAAATTAACCCTTGCAAAGGAGCACGAAAAGAAGGTTATCGCACCTATGATAACCAGCGAGGACGATTGCTTTTCTATCTTTGAAAAGGTGTGCAACGATGCGTATATGTCCCTTGAGCGCACAAAGAAAACCCTCTCCGCCCAGAGCATGACTATGGCGGCTAAGGCAATTTCAAGCGCAAGGCGTGTTGTGCTCATAGGACTTGGTGCATCGGCTCAGGTTGCGGAGGATGCAAGCAACAAGCTGCTTCGTGCGGGCTGCAACTCAAATGCCTATGCCGACACACATATGCAGGCAATTGCCGTTTCTCAGCTGGGGCAGGGCGACGTTGTTATCGGAATATCTCAGTCCGGCTCGTCCAAGGACATTGTGGAATCAATGAAGATGGCAAGAGCAAGAGGGGCTACGACCATTTCCATAACCTCAAAGGAGCGCTCTCCCATTGCAAGGCAAAGCGATGTTTTGCTTCTTACCGACACAGAGGAAACATTGCACAGCTCTTTAGGGCTTAATTCTCACATCTCAAGGCTTATAGTAATAGACGCCTTGTGCTACAAAATCGTTTACCAAAACGCAGCTCTTGCCCACAGCGTTGGCGAGAGTGAGGCGGAGCTTCAATCGAAGCGAATAATTGAATAAAGGAGAGGAAAATGAAAGTTCTCGTTGTAAATGCGGGTAGCTCATCCCTTAAGTATCAGCTTTTTGATATGGACAGCGGAGAGGTTATAGCAAAGGGCTTGTGCGAGAGAATCGGCATTGACGGCTTTATTACTCACAAAAGACCCGGCAAGGAAAGCTACAAGAAGGACGCACCCCTTGGGGACCACAAGGCGGCTATCGAGCTTGTCCTTAAGCTTCTTTGCGACAAGGAGCTTGGTGTAATATCAAGCGTATCCGAAATCGGCGCAGTCGGACACAGAGTTGCCCACGGCGGAGAGAAGCTTCGCCAATCCAGCATCATAGAGGATGCGGAAATTGAATATCTTGAAAGCATAGTTGAAATCAACCCCCTACACGGTCCGCCTGCAATAAGCGGAATCAAGGCGTGCAAAAGCGTTATGCCAAATATAAAGCACGTGGGCGTGTTTGATACCTCATATTACTCAACCATTGAGGAAAAGGCGTATATCTACCCAATTCCTTATGAGCTTTATGAGAAGTATAAAATCCGCCGCTACGGCTTTCACGGCACGTCTCACAGATTTGTTTGCCAAAAGGCAATGGATATGCTGGGAAATAAGGACGCAAGGGTTATTACCTGCCACCTTGGCAACGGCTCGTCCATAACAGCCAGCATAGGCGGCAAGGCGGTTGACACCTCAATGGGCTTTACCCCGCAGGAGGGCGTTCCTATGGGAACACGAAGCGGCTCGGTAGACCCAACAGTTGTTACTTATATAATGAAAAAGGAAGGAATTACAGCCGACGAGGCTGAAAGGCTTCTTAATTCAAAATCCGGACTCCTTGGAGTTTCGGGAGTTTCAAGCGACTGCCGTGATGTGCTTGAGGCACAAAACCAAGGCAACAAGCGCGCAGGCTTGGCAATGGACATTTTAATCCACTACATTAAAAAGATTATAGGCTCCTACATTGCCGAAATGAACGGCGTTGATGCGTTGGTATTTACCGCAGGCATCGGCGAAAACGACGGAATTGTAAGAGATCTTATATGCAGAGATATGTCTTATCTCGGAATTGAAATTGACAACGATATCAATCTGAGCCTACCGAGAGGAACACAGGCAGATATTACCAAGGCAGGCGCTAAGGTAAAAACACTTGTAATCCCAACAGACGAGGAGTATATGATTGCCCTCGACACATACAGGCTCACCAAATAATGCTTATAAAAAATTTATATATAAACCGAAAGGAAAAAAGAAAATGAAATCAGCTTACGAAATCAAAAAGGAAATCTGTGAAGTAGGTCACGCACTTTACAACCTCGGCTTTGTTGCCGCAAACGACGGTAATATCTCCGTTAAGGTTTCAGAAAACGAGTTTTACTGCACACCAACAGGCGTATCAAAGGGCGCTCTTACCCCTGATATGATTATTAAGGTTGACAGAAACGGAAAGAAGCTTGAGGGCAAGCTTAACCCATCATCCGAAATCAAAATGCACATGCGTGTTTATGAAAAGCGTCCTGACGTTAACGCAGTAGTTCACGCACATCCACCGATTGCTACCGCATTTACAATTGCAGGCATCGACCTTGACCAGTACATTCTTCCAGAGGCGGTTCTTACAATCGGCGAGGTTCCAACCTGCGCATACGGAACTCCTTCAACAATGGAAATTCCTGACTCACTTGAGCCATACATCGAAAACCACGACGCATTCCTTCTTCAGAACCACGGCGCATTGACAGTAGGCTTCAGCCTCCAAAAGGCAATGTTCGTTATGGAAGAGGTTGAGTTCAATGCAAAGATTTGTAAGTACGCTATGGAGCTTGGCGCAGTTCACGAAATTCCAAACGACCAGCTAAAGAAGCTTATGGACCTTCGTAAGAAGATGAACATCCCTGGCCGTCACCCCGGTATCGACTACGGCGAGGATGAGTGCAAGTGCGAGGCAAACGAGGACCTTGTAAACGAAATCACACGCAGAGTTATAGCTGCTCTCGGAAAGTAATTCTCCAAAAGCTAAAAAATAAAGCGAAAGGAGAGAAATAATGGCTATAAATTGGACAGAGGCGCAAATTGAAGAAATTGTTGCCTCGGTTATGAAAAGTCTTAAGCAAGAGGCGCCAGCTGCAAAAAATCAATACGACGGCGCAGGCTACAATGGCAAAAAATATATCGGCGTTTATGACGATATGAAGGATGCTATTGATGCCGCCGAGGCGGGCTACAAGGCAATTCGTGCTATGACTCTTGAGGAAAGAGAAAGAGTTATTTCCGCAGTGCGAGACCTTTGCCGCAAGGAAGCGCCTGTGATGGCAAGCCTTGGTGTTAGCGAAACCAAAATGGGCAGAGTTGACCACAAGACCGCCAAGCACATTCTTGTTGCCGATAAAACTCCGGGAACATCAGATATTGTAGCGCAGGTAAAAACAGGCGACCTGGGACTTACTCTTACCGAAATGGCTCCCTTTGGAGTTGTTGGAAGCATAACCCCAAGCACAAACCCATCTGAAACGGTTATTTGTAACAGTATAGGAATGATAGCGGCAGGCAACGGTGTTGTATTCAACCCCCACCCCAATGCTATTGCAACCTCTAACTATGCAATAGACCTTGTCAACCGAGCAAGCCAAATGGCAGGCGGACCACGAGTTCTTGTTTCATCTGTTGTAAAGCCAACCCTTGACACAGCGGACGTTATGTATAAGGATGCAAGAATCAGACTTCTTGTTTGTACCGGCGGACCGGGCGTTGTTAAGAGCGTTCTTTCAAGCGGAAAGAAGGCAATCGGCGCAGGCGCAGGAAACCCACCTGTTATTGTTGACGACACGGCTGATATAAGAAAGGCAGGCAAGGACATTATCGACGGCTGTACCTTCGATAACAATCTTCCTTGTATTGCCGAAAAAGAGGTATTCGCCTTTGCTAACATAGCAGACGAGCTTATTGATGCTATGAAGGAAAGCGGCGCATATCTGATAACCAAGGAGCAGGCTGACCAGCTTGCCAAGGTGGTTCTTGTTGACAAAAAGAACCCGAAAACAGGCATAATTTCCAAGGTAATCAACCGTGATTGCGTTGGTAGAGATGCCAAGGTGCTGCTTGCAAAAATCGGAATTGAGGCTTGCGACAAAATCCGTTGCATTATATGCGAAACCGATTTTAATCACGAATTTGTTCAAGAGGAGCTTATGATGCCTATTCTCCCAATAGTAAGGGTTAAGAATATCGACGAGGCAATTGACCTTGCCGTTAAGGCAGAGCACGGCAACCGCCACACAGCTCATATGCACTCCAAAAACATTGACAATCTTACAAGATTTGCCAGAGCAGTTGAGACCACTATTTTCGTAAAGAACGCTCCATCCTTTGCCGGCATCGGCTTTGGCGGAGAGGGACACACTACCTTTACAATAGCAGGCCCCACAGGCGAGGGCATTACAAGCGCAAGAAGCTTTACAAGACAACGCCGCTGCGTTCTTGCGGAAAGCTTTAGAATAATTTAATTTCATGCAAATTTATGTAAGGGGTCGGGAGTTTTCCCTCTCTCCCTTTGCTAAGAAAGGAAAACAGAAATGAATATTTCATCATCACAGGTAGAGAGCATTGTCCGCAAGATTCTGGGCGAGATAAACACTCCAAGCGCCAATAGCGGGAAGGTTCCTGCTACTGCTAAGGTAGCAATGCTTACAGCTCCTAAGAAAATCGAGGTTAAGGAATTTCCGATTCCACCCGTTGGCGACAACGATATTCTCGTTAAGGTAGAGGGCTGCGGCGTTTGCGGAACAGACGTGCACGAGTGGAAGGGCGACCCATTTGGAATCATTCCTGTAACTCTCGGCCACGAGGGAACAGGCGAAATCGTTGCTCTCGGTAAAAACATAAAGGCTGATACCGCAGGAAACCCAATCAAGGTTGGCGACAAGATAGTTACCTCTGTTATCAGCTGTGGCGAATGCTTTGTTTGCCGCAATAAGCCTGCAAATACCAACCTTTGCGATAAGCAGGGAGTATTCGGACTTATTCCCCACAGCGACAAAAATCCTTTAACCGGTTGGTTCGCCTCACACTTGCTCATCAGCGGCAAGGGCTCTACATATTTCGTTGTAAACGACCTTGACCTGAAGGAAAGAATGCTCCTTGAGCTTGCTTGCGTTTGCGTGCATGCACTCAAAAGAGCAAACACAACAGGCTTAATCAACTTTAACTCAAAGGTGCTGGTTCAAGGACTTGGTCCTGTTGGTCTTGTTATGATAAGCGTGCTTCGTGCGGCAGGTGTAAACCACATTGTTGCTATTGACGGCACACCGAAAAGACTTGAAATGGCAAAGAGGCTGGGCGCAAAGACTGTTATCAGCTTCAAGGAAATTACCTCTCTTGAGGAAAGAGTTAGCCTTGTTAAGAGCGTATGCAATGGCGTAGGCGTTGACTTTGCTTTCCAATGCACAGGCGCACCTATGGCGGCAAAGGACATTTACGAATACATCCGTCGTGGCGGCGGAATGTGCGAAATGGGCTTCTTCGTAAACAACGGAGAGTACACAGTAAATCCACACTTTGCTATGTGTAACAAGGAAATTTCCATAGTTGGCTCCTGGGATTACAGCGCAGACGACTATCCAACAACTATGGCATTCCTTCGCCAAGCAAGAGAAATGAACATTCCAATTAAGGAGCTTATTACTCATACATTCCCTCTCGACCAGCTTAATGAGGCGATGGAGGTTAATGTTGCTCAAGCAGGCATTAAGATTTGCTACGTTAACGAGTAATTAAGCAAAGGGGTTATCTGATATGGCTCTTGGAATGATAGAGGTCTATGGCTTTGCTACCGCAATCGTTGTTGCCGACGCTATGGCAAAGGCGGCAGACGTAAGCGTGGTTGCCATTGACAAAAACAAGCCTGCAGGGGGCGACTCTGCCAGAGTTCCCTTGGTTATGGCTATAAAAATTGAAGGCTCCGCCTCGGCAGTTGAATCAGCCATTATGGTTGGTAAAAAAGAGGCAGAAAAAAGAGAATTGTACATCACTCACAGAGTGATTGCAAGACAGAGCGAGGACATTGAGTGGTTTGCACACCTGTCTGCGCTCGGTAAGGATAAATTAAGATAATAATTTTTGAAAAGGAGAATAAAACAATGATGGAAGCACTCGGAATGGTAGAAACAAGAGGTCTTGTAGCAGCAATTGAGGCAGCTGATGCTATGGTAAAGGCAGCAAACGTTGTTCTTGTTGGCAGCGAAAAGATTGGCTCAGGACTTGTAAGCGTTATGGTTCGTGGCGACGTTGGTGCAGTTAAGGCTGCAGTAGAGGCTGGTTCAGCAGCTGCAACATCTCTTGGCGAGGTAATTGCTACTCACGTAATCCCAAGACCACACGCAGACGTTGAAAAGCTTCTTCCTATTATAAAATAATTGTAGGTTTATAATATGAAGGCAATAGCGTTACTTGAGGTACAGGCGATGGTAGCCGCAATTACAGGACTTGACGCTATGGTAAAGACAGCCGATGTAAGGCTGATTCATGTGGAAAAGCGCCTTGGCGGCAGGCTGGTAACAGTTGTCGTTGAAGGCGAGGTTTCCGCAGTAAGAGCTGCCCTCGAGGCAGGCGCACAGGCGGCTAGCGAGGTAGGCAACGTTAAGTGCTGTGAGGTTATAGCACGCCCACATCCTGATGTTATGAAATTTCTGACAACAGGCTAATTACGATTTTTAGGGCACCGAGCCTTAAAATATAACAAAAGCAAAAAATAAAAAATAAATCTTATAGGAGGATTGAAAAATGGAAGCACTCGGAATGGTAGAAACAAGAGGTCTTGTAGCAGCAATCGAGGCAGCAGATGCTATGGTAAAGGCAGCAAATGTTGTTCTTGTTGGCAGCGAAAAGATTGGTAGCGGACTTGTAAGCGTTATGGTTCGTGGCGATGTTGGTGCAGTTAAGGCTGCAGTAGAGGCTGGTTCAGCAGCTGCAACATCTCTTGGCGAGGTAATTGCTACTCACGTAATCCCAAGACCACACGCAGACGTTGAAAAGCTTCTCCCATCTATTAAGTAATTTTAGTAGACGACAGGTTTTTCAGTACCCAAGGGGCTTTTGCCCTTTGGGGTACTGCAAAAGTGCTTAATAGCCTTGAGCGTTTTTGCAGTAGTACAGAAGAATATATGAAAGGATAAGAAAATGGATATTTCAAAGGAACAGATAGCAGAGCTTGTAAAGCGCGCGCTTCTTGAAATAAATAGCGAGGGTAAGAGCGACGGCAGGGAAACAAAGGTCCCAATCGGTGTGTCCAACAGACACATTCACCTGTGCCAGGCTGACCTTGAAACCCTTTTTGGCAAGGGCTATGAGCTAACCCCCATAAAGGATTTGTCCCAGCCGGGGCAGTATGCCTGCAAGGAGCAGCTGACCATTATAGGGTCATCAATGCGTCCCATCGAAAATGTAAGGGTTTTAGGCCCCATAAGAAAAGCATCACAGGTTGAAATATCTATGACCGATTCCTATACATTAAGGGTAAAGCCGCCTGTGCGTGAGTCGGGCAATATAAAGGGCTCTGCCCCCATTACAATAATTGGTCCCAAGGGCATAGTTCAGCTAAGCGAGGGCTGTATAATTGCAAACAGGCACATACATATGTCGCCAAGCGAGGCACTGGACTTCGGTCTTAAGGATGGCGACTACGTTGACGTTGACGTTGAGGGCAAGAGAAGAACAAGATGGCTTGACGTTCAGGTCAGGGTTCACAAGGATTTCCGCCTTGAGATGCACGTTGACACGGACGATGCAAACTCTGCAGGAATCGGCAACGGATTTATAGTAACGATTGTAAAATAAAGTGAGGATATAAAAATGTTAAAGGGTATTATCAGAGGAACAATAGTTTCCACAAGAAAGCAGGACTCCTTGGTTGGTAGCAAGTTTATGGAGGTTCAGCTAATCAAAAACGGCAAATGCACAGACGAATATATAATAGCAATTGATTCAGTAGGAGCAGGCGTGGGCGAAACCGTGCTTATCACCGTGGGTAGCTCTGCAAGGCTTGCGCTTCATAACACAAGCTGTCCTGCTGATGCAGTTATTGTAGGTATTGTTGACTAATAAATCGGTTTAGGCAGGTAAAAAATGCAAGAGTTAAAAAATATAATGCAGAGCCTTGGCATTGTGGGTGCCGGCGGCGCAGGCTTTCCATCCTACGCCAAGCTTGCAGATGGGGCTAGCCTCCTTCTTGTAAACGGCGCAGAGTGTGAGCCGCTCCTCTATACGGACTATATGCTCCTTAAAAATGAGCTTGATATGGTTCTAAGAGGTGTTTTAGAGGTAATGTCACATACAAGCATTTCAAAGGCGTACATAGCTCTAAAGGCGCACAATGTAGAAAAGCTGGGCTGGGCAGATGGCGAAAGGCTGGCTGATAATGTTTATGTAAGAGCCTTGCCGGATATTTATCCGGTGGGCGACGAAATCAGCCTTATTTACGAGGCAACAGGCAAGCTTATAAAGCCCGGAAAGCTCCCCATTACCGAGGGAATTATCGTATATAACGTAGAAACAATGTATAATCTGGGCAGGGGAATTAAGTTTTCCGAGCCTGTTACAGAAAAATGGCTGACAATCGGCGGAGATATTAAAAATCCAACTGTAATAAAAGTGCCAATGGGCGCTAAAATCGCAGATATTTTCAGCCGCCTTGGCATAGAGGTTGGACAGGGCTATACCGTAATTGATGGCGGCCCTTCAATGGGAAAGGTTATAAACCCCGACACCTATGCGGTAAACAAGACCACAAAGGGAATACTCATCCTTCCCGACTACACACAGGCGATCAAGTCTAAGAAAACCAATGAAAAGCTGGCAATAGCAAGAGCCGAAACCGCTTGCTGTCAATGCACAAGATGCACCGATATGTGTCCAAGAAATTTGCTTGGCTATCCTATCGAGCCACACAAAATGGTAAGAACCGCAATGGGCGCCGTTGAGGCTATGCCCGAGATGGTAATCAGCGCAACACTTTGCTGTGGATGCGGAATTTGCGAGAGCCTTGCCTGCAATCAGGGCATTTCTCCAAGAGCCGTTATTGATAATTACAAGAGGCTCCTTTCAAAAAACAGGCTTCGCTTTGACAAGGACGGGTCCTATGAGGTAAAGCCGGAGCGTGACTTTAGAATGCTTCCATACAAGAAATGGATGAGCGCGCTGGGCATTTCAAAATTCGACAAGGCGGCAAGCTTTGGTGGCGAAATAAATGATTTTTCAAGAGTTGAGCTAACACTCTCAAGGCATATAGGGGCGCCAAGCGTACCTACCGTGAAGGATGGCGACCTTGTTACTAAGGGCGACTTAATTGCAGCTGCATCAAACGGGCTTTCTCTGCCACAGCATGCGTCAATTTCCGGTCGAGTAACACTTGGAAACGATAAAATAATAATTGATAAGGTAAGATAAAATGTATAATGCAATAGGTGTTATTGAATTAAAAAGCATCCCTAAGGGTGTTGAGGCGGCAGATGCGGCGCTTAAAAGCGCAGGCATAGAAATGGTATCTGCCCACCCCTCTTGCCCCGGCAAATACGAAATTGTGCTAACGGGAGCAATATCTGATGTAAGCGTAGCGGTTGAGCACGTTTGCAACAGATTTGACGGCTACGTTATTGACTCCGCCGTTATGGGAAAGATAGACGAGCAGGTTATAAAGGCTCTTTTCGGCACCCAGGAGGGTGAGCGCAAGGGCTCCCTCGGTCTTATAGAAACCTTCTCTGCCGCAAGCATAATCAAGGCAGCCGATATAGCGGTTAAGACGGCTAGAGTGGAAATATATGATTTAAGAGCCTCAAGAGGTATGGGCGGCAAGGGCGTAGTTATGATTACAGGCGACGTGGGTGATGTAACCGCCGCTGTTGAAGCAGGCGCAAATTACGCCAAGGAGCAATCTACCCTGTCCTCATATACAGTAATTGCAGCTCCACACAAGGAGCTATGGAATCAAATGTAAGGAGAGTCAATTATGGACAAAATTAAATTCATAATTGAAAAAAGCTCAAGAATACAAGGTCTTATAGACAATCTTTATGAGAAAATGCCTGAAATTGAGTCCGCAAGAGGTAAGCTTGTAACAGAAAGCTACCAAATGACAGAGGACCTTCCAATAATCAAGCGCAGAAGCGCCGCATTTGCTCACATTTTAAGAAATATACCGATTGTTATAAGAGAAAACGAGCTTATTGTCGGTAGCGCAACAGTTGCGCCCCGTGGATGCCAGGTTTTCCCCGAATATTCCTACGAATGGCTTCTTTCGGAGCTTGATACAGTTTCGACAAGAGCTGCCGACCCATTTTATATAAGCGAGCAAACAAAAGACGACCTTAGAAAAATTTACCCCTGGTGGAAGGGCAAAACAACAAGCGACTTAGCAAGGGCTAATATGGCGCCCGAGGCATACGAGGCGTTTGTTGAGCACTCCGTTTTTACACCCGGTAACTATTTCTATAACGGCATCGGCCACGTTTGCGTGGACTACGGCAAGGTATTAAAAAGCGGCTACCGAGGCATAATTGCCGAGGCAGAGAGTGCTCTTGCAAGGCTCGACGTATCTGACGGAGATTACGTTTCAAGAAAGAATTTCCTTGACGCAGTTATTGAGAGCTGTCAGGCGGTAATTGAATACGCACGCAGATACAGCGCCCTTGCCAAGGATTTGGCATCTAAGGAGCAAAATCCCGAAAGAAAAAGGGAGCTTGAGGCAATTGCAAGGAACTGTGCAAGGGTTCCCGAGTTTGGCGCAACAAGCTTTTACGAGGCTTGCCAAGCCTTCTGGTTTGTTCAGCTTCTTTTACAGGTAGAGTCAAGCGGCCACTCAATTTCTCCGGGCAGATTTGACCAGTATATGTATCCATATTTCAAGAGAGATATTGATGCAGGAAAGATTACCTACGAGGCGGCGCAGGAGCTTATTGACTGTATTTGGGTTAAATTCAACGATATAAACAAGGTAAGAGATGCGGCATCTGCTGACGGCTTTGCCGGCTACGGAATGTTCCAAAACCTTATTGTGGGCGGACAGGACATTCACGGAATTGAAGCTACAAACGACCTTTCATATATGTGCCTTGAGGCAGCTATGCACGTTCCCCTTCCACAGCCATCTATTTCCATCAGAGTATGGAACGGCTCAAGGGAAGATTTGCTCATTAAGGCGGCGGCGCTGACAAGGCTTGGCACAGGTCTGCCTGCTTACTACAACGACGAAATAATTATTCCATCTATTATGGCAAGGGGCTTAACCCTTGAGGATGCAAGAGATTATTGCATTATCGGCTGTGTTGAGCCTCAAAAGGCAGGAAAGACAGACGGCTGGCACGATGCGGCATTCTTTAATATGTGCCGCCCGATGGAGCTTGTTTTCTCAAGCGGCTACGACAAGGGCAAAAGAATCGGTCCTAACACCAAGGACGTTTCGGAAATGAAGACCTTTGAGGAGCTTTACGAGGCATACAAGGAGCAGCAAGGCTATATGATAAAGCTGCTTGTAAATGCCAATAACGCAATAGATATGGCGCATGCGGTAAGATGCCCGCTTCCGTTCCAGTCCTGTATGGTTGAGGACTGTATCGGCAGAGGCAAGTCCCTACAAGAGGGTGGAGCGATATATAACTTCACAGGTCCGCAGGGCTTTGGCATCGCAAACAACACAGACGGCTTAATTGCTATCAAAAAGCTTGTTTTTGAGGAGGGCAGATTTACCCTTACAGAGCTCAGAGAGGCAATGAGGGCTAACTACGGCTACGGTGTTTCCGGTGCAGCGGCTGAAAGGCTGACCACCGAGATTGCCTCGGAGCTTGTGCGCCAAGGAATAAGCGTAAACGAGGACGCAATAAGAACGATTTATGATGAGGTTACAAACCAAACCTCCTTAAGTCGTGAGCAAAAGGAAAGATACAGAGAAATTAAGCGCTTAATTGAGGAGGAAGCCCCCAAGTACGGAAACGACATCTATGATGTTGATATGTTTGCACGTGATGTTGCAAACACCTACACAAAAGAGGTGGAAAAGTACAAAAATCCTCGTGGCGGTGTTTTCCAGGCAGGGCTTTACCCCGTTTCTGCTAACGTGCCGCTGGGAGCAAGCACAGGCGCAACACCTGACGGCAGGCTTGCCTATACTCCCTTGGCGGACGGCATAGGTCCTGCATCGGGCAGAGATACAAAGGGTCCTACCGCAACGGCAAACTCCGTTGCAAAGCTGGAGCAGGGCGTGGCTTCAAACGGAACGCTTCTTAACCAGAAGTTCCACCCGTCAGCCCTTGCGGGAATGAGTGGGCTTATCAAGTTTGTTGCCCTCATTCGCTCATACTTTGACCAAAAGGGTATGCACGTTCAGTTCAATGTTGTAACAAAGGAAACCTTGATTGATGCGCAAAACAACCCTGAAAAATACAAGACGCTGGTAGTAAGAGTTGCAGGCTACAGCGCACTCTTTACAACTCTTTCCCGTTCGTTACAGGACGATATTATAAACAGAACCGAGCAGGGCTGGTAATTTCAGCCCGGCGAAATTTGAGGAGGTGATTACAATGCCACAGGGCTTAAAAGGCAGAATATTTAACATTCAGCGCTTTTCCCTTCACGACGGGCCGGGGATTAGGACAATAGTCTTTTTCAAGGGCTGCTATATGAGATGTGCGTGGTGCTGTAATCCCGAATCTCAAAGCAAGGAAATAGAAACAATTATCGAAAAGGGCAAGGAAAAAATCGTAGGTCGGGACGTTTACGTTTCCGATATTATGCCGGAGATTTTGGCAGATTTACCTTACTATAAAAGGAGCGAGGGCGGAGTTACCCTCTCGGGCGGAGAGGTGCTTTGTCAGGCGGACTTTGCAAGGGAGCTTCTTATGGCTTGCAAGGCTGAAGGGCTACACACCGCCATTGAATCCGCCGCAAGCGCGCCCTTTTCGGAAATAGAAAAGCTGCTTCCATATCTTGACCTTTATCTTATGGACATAAAGCATATGGATGGGCAGAAGCACAAGGAATTTACAGGCGTTGACAATACACGCATACTTGAAAATGCGAAAAAAATCGCACAAAGCGGTGTTGAGCTTATAATAAGAACACCGGTAATACCAAAATTTAACGACACTCCCGAGGAGATAAAGGCAATTTCAACCTTTGCCAAGAGCCTGCCGGGGGTTTGCGAGCATCACCTGCTTCCATATCACAGGCTTGGCATGGACAAGTACTCCGGTCTTGGAAGGAGCTATGCATTAAAGGAAATAGAGCCACCATCCCGAGAAAAGATGGAATATCTTTTGTCGGTAGCAGAGGCGAGTGGACTTAATTGTAAAATCGGAGGCTAAAAATGGAGCTTAAGGAAAATATGAGAATAGTGCAGGAGCTGGTGCCGGGTAAGCAGATAACTCTTTGCCATATAATTGCAAATCCGGACGACGTGCTTTTTACAAAGCTTGGTCTTGACCCAAAGACGGATTACACAAGAAGCGCAATAGGCGTTTTGACCGTTTCCCCTGCTGAAAGTGCAGTAATTGCGGCAGATATTTCTATAAAATCGTCAGGCGCAGAGATTGGATTTGTTGACAGATTCACAGGAACACTAATTATTTCGGGCAGCGTTTCAAGCGTGGAGTCGGCTTTCTCTGCAATAAGAGAATACTTCACATCAAAGCTTGCCTATGTATGCTGCGAGATAACTAAAACATAATGAAAAAAATTATTTTAATCGGACGAGTTGCGGCTGGCAAAACCACCCTGACTCAAGCGCTTAACGGCGAGGATATTCACTACTATAAAACCCAGTATATCAATTACCTTGATACCATAATAGACACCCCGGGAGAGTATACGGAGCTAAGGCAAACCAGCGGAGCGCTGGCGCTTTACGCATACGAGGCAGACGTTGTGGGGCTTGTGCTTTCCGCAAACGAGCCATACTCAATCTTCTCCCCCTGTATTACAAGCCTTGTAAACAGAGAGGTTGTGGGAATTATCACAGGCATTGATAAGCCCGACGCCAACCCCGAGAGGGTGGAAAGATGGCTAAGGCTTGCAGGGTGCAAGAAAATATTTCCTGTCAGCGCATATACGGGGCAGGGGCTTGACAGGCTTATAGAGTTTCTTGCGGACAACGAAGAAGAATTGGAGGCTATGCGAAGAAGATGAGCAGAACTAAGGTAATTGCCTTTGCGAACAATAAGGGCGGAAGTGGAAAGACCACCACCTGCTCAAATATCGGCTGTGCGCTTGCTATGATGGGCAAAAGGGTGCTTGTGATAGATGGCGATATGCAGATAAATCTGACCCTTTCCTTCTTTGACGAGGAAAAGGTTTTGGAGTACGCAAGCAACGGAAAAAATATATATGCGGCAGTAAAGGACGAAAGGGATTTGTCCGACTTTATTGTGCCCACGGAATATGAGGGGCTTGATATTGTGCCCTCAACCTCACAAATGAGCTCAATTGAGTTCGACCTTTTCCCGAAGTGGCAAAGAGAATTTATACTAAGAAAGTGCTTAGAGCCTGTAAAGGCACGTGGCTACTACGACTACATACTCATAGACTCTCCGCCAACCCTTGGTGGCTGGGTTATGAACATTATGTGCGCCTCTGACTATGTTGTAATTCCCGTTGAGGCAAGCCCTTGGGGTCTTTTCGGTCTTGCCAATATGTTTGAGTTTATCGGCAAGGTCAAGGAAATGTCCCCTCGCCTTGAGGTTATGGGCATTATGGTAACCAAGGCAGACGAGCGCAAGAAATACTTTAAGGAAACGCTAGAGAGCCTTAAGGACTCCGATATAGCCAGAATTTTTGAAACCTATGTAAGGGTTGACAGCACAATTGAATGGTCCCAGGACAACAGCAAGCCTGTTGTTGCATATAAAAAATACTCACGCAGCGCAATAGAATACAAATATCTTGCAAAGGAGATAGTAGAATATGCCGGTAGGTAAGAATTCAATAAAAAGAGTTACAAACAATGGCTACTCAAATGTAAGCACCTCGGCTCCCGATATGGAAAACAGTCAGGTGGCAGTAGCAGAGCCTGCGCCAAAGGCAGAGCCTAAAGCCACAAAAAAGCAGGACCCTGTGTCTAAAAAACCAAGCACAAAAAAGAAGAGCACCACCGCCACACCAAAGAAAACCGTGGCAAAAAATCCATCTTCAGCCCCAAAAATCGAAATTTCCCACATTGCCATCGGAGACGATTTGCCATACTACTTACTGTAATAAAAAAAGGAAGCGATTTGTGAAGTGAACCCCAAATAGTTCACAAAAAATAAAAAGGCAAAAACCTCTTATGGTATAATGAAACCATAGGAGGTTTTTAATTATGGCTAAAAAAGGACAAAAATTCAAGAGTTACACAAAAGAATTGAAAGAAGAGATAC
>JAFUJS010000039.1 GCA_017468115.1 Clostridia bacterium
CAGACACGTCTAAGGGTTTTTCGCCTATTTTTGTGTCGCTTACCCTTAAATCGCTAAGGGCAAAATCCGTATAGCTTAAGCCGAAGCCGAATGGGTAAAGCGGCTCCTTTTCAAGGTAACGGTAGGTGCGTCCCTTCATATCATAGCAATCAAACGGCGGTAAATCCTCTATTGACCTATAGAAGGTAAGGGGCAGCTTTCCGCTTGGTGAATAGTCGCCATAGATAAGCTCTGCTATAGCCTCTCCCCCTCTTTCACCGGGGTACCAGCCTTGAATTATGGCATCGTACTCCTTATCCTGCACGCATAAATCCATAGCACTGCCTGTAAGATTTACAAGGATTGATTTTTTTGCGTTTTTGGAAATCATACTCATAATCTCCTCCTGAATTCCGTGGAAATTAAGTCCTGCCTTATCTCCGTCCTTGTTAAAGTCGCAGCATCCTGCCTCACCCTCTAAGGTTTCATCAAGTCCAAATACGCCAATTACCACGTCGCACTCTCTGCAAAGCTCCATAACCTCGTCGTTTCTGTCGTATTTTTCCCAATATGCAGAGTCCTTATATAGGTGACATCCCTCTGAATAATAGACACGTCCCCCGATTTTTTCCAAATAATCTTGAAGTCCCTCCAATACTGTTATGTATCTTTGAGAAAATCCGTGATAGTTTCCGTGCAGCGCAACAATGCTGTCTGCATTAGGTCCGATAACGCCCACCTTTTTGTATCTTTTTGAAAGGGGAAGGATGCCGTTATTCTTTAAAAGCACTATACTCTCTCTTGCGCTCTCTCTTGCCAGCTCCACGTGCTCCTTACAGCCAACCTTGGAATATGGGATTTTGTCGTATGGGGTTTTCCTGTCAAACTCGCCAAGCTTCATTCTTGTGGTAAAAAGCCTTGTAAGGGACTCGTCAACCAATTCTTCCTTAAGAAGTCCTGTCTTAACTGCATTTACACCGTGCTTATAGCAGCAGCCGCAGTTCAGGTCGCAGGTGTTTTCCACTGCTAAGGCAACGGACTGCATAGGTCCCTCAGTTACCTTATGATAATCGTGGAAATATCTTATAGCCTCACAGTCAGAGGTTACATAGCCGTCAAAGCCCCAATCATTTCTTAAAATACCCTTAAGGAGTGTGGGACTTCCGCAGCAGACCTCACCGTTTGTTCGGTTATATGCTCCCATTACGCCCTCAACCCCTGCCTCCTTTACGCAGGCTTCAAAGGCGGGAAGATATGTTTCGTATAAATCCTGCTTGCTTACCTTAGCATCAAACTCGTGTCTTACGCTTTCGGGTCCAGAATGTACCGCATAGTGCTTGGCACAGCCTGCCGCCTTCAGATATTTTTCGTCGCAGCCCTGAAGTCCGTTTATGAAGGAAACGCCCATTCTCGACGTTAAATAGGGGTCCTCGCCATAGGTTTCGTGTCCTCTGCCCCACCTTGGGTCACGGAAAATATTTACGTTAGGCGACCAATAGGTAAGTCCCTTATAGTAGCCTGTATCTCCCACCCTTTTTGCAATATTGTATTTTGCCCTTGCCTCAGTGGAGATAGCATCTCCGATTTTCTCAACAAGCTCGGGATTAAAGGTAGCGCCTAAGCCGATTGATTGTGGGAAAACTGTGGCAATGCCTGCTCTTGCAACTCCGTGAAGCGCCTCGTTCCACCAATTATAGCTCTTTATATTAAGTCTATCAATCTCCTCAGCCTGATGAACCATCTGACCGATTTTTTCCTCTATTGTCATTTGAGAAACAAGCTCTTTTGCTCTTTTTTCAAATGCTTTTTTATTCTTTTTTGATATATTAGCCATTATAACCTCTCATACACAGGTGAATATTCAATAGGTGCTTCAGCCATTATGGTCCTTGCGCCCTCATAAATCTCGCCCGTAAATACATTTTTCCATTTTCCCTTTGGTAAATATACCTCTCTTTGCCTTATGCCAAGCTCACAAACAGGGCAAATTAACAGCTTGTCGCCAAACATATACTCATCCTCAATGTCCCAGCACGCCTTATCCTCCGGGAAGGCATAAAACAGCGGTCGCATTGGGGGAATGCCGTCTACGTGCGCCTGCTCCATCATATTTTTAATGTATGGCTTCATTTTCTCACGGTAGAAAACGTGCTCCCTCATTATTTCAAATGCCTTTTCGCCATACGACCAAATTTCGTTATCGCCACCGGTATAGCACTGTCCGCCGCCCTTTGCGCCCTCGTCTGCGGGAATATATGGCATTTGATATCCGTGCATTCTCAAAACAGGACAGAAGGTTGCGTATTGGAACCAACGGATTGTAAGCTCCTTATAATCGTCATCCTCAGGGTCGCCTGAGTCAAAGCCGCCTATATCGGTTGTCCACCAAGGGATACCTGCCATAGCCATATTAAGCCCTGCCCTTACCTGACATCTCATAGCCTCAAAGGTAGGCATAATGTCGCCCGACCAGACAAGCGCGCCGTACCTTGCACTGCCTGCCCAGGCACAGCGGATAAGGCTTATGGGTCTTTCCTCTCCTGATGCCTTAAGTCCCTCGTAAAAGCCCTTTGCATAGCAGACAGGATAGATGTTTCCAACCTCGGCGCAGCTACCCTCAAGGTAGCGGTGATTATCAAAGTCGTAAAGCAGATATTCAGGCTCTGCCTCGTCAAGCCAGAACAGTCTTACGCCCTTATCGTAGTAATTCTTTTTTGCCTTTTCCCAAACGAATTTACGTGCGTCGGGATTAGTTGTATCATAATAAACCGCAGGGTGAACAAACTCTGTATGGTTAGAGGGTCCTCTGTCGTTTCTGATAAGGTAGCCCTTTTCCAGCATTTCCTTGTAATTCTCACTGCCAAACTCAATAGTTGGCCAAACGGACACCATAAGCTCCGTGCCCATTTCCTTAAGCTCCTTAGTCATTTCCTCAGGCGTGGGGAAATAGTCGTAGTCAAAGCGGAAATCTCCCTGACAGGGCCAGTGGAAAAAGTCGCAAACTATAACGCTTAACGGAATATTTAATTCCTTATATTTTCTTGCTATGCCCATTAGCTCCTCTTGTGTGCGGTAACGCAGCTTAGACTGCCAAAGTCCTAAGGCGTAGTCAGGCATCATCGGTGCCTTTCCAACCGCATCCATATATGTTGACAATATTTCCTTAGGGGTGTCGTCCACAATTACAAGGTAGTCAAGCTCACTTGTGGACTCTGATTTGAATTTTGTTATGTTTCTTGCAAAGGTAGCCTCACCGATTGAGGGCAAATTCCATAAAAAGCCATAGCCTAAGCTTGATATGTAAAACGGCACGTTTGCCTGTGAATTTCTGTGCGCAAGCTCAAGGGTACAGCCCTTCAGGTTTAAAAACTCCTGTTGATACTGTCCCATACCGAAAATCTTCTCGTTTTTATCACTTTCAAAGCTCATTGTAAGCTGATATTTGCCAAGCAAATTAGCCTTGAAAAACCTTGCAGGGGTCTTTAAGGGCTGAAGCCTTAATGCTTCCTTTAGCATAACCTCGCCGTGCTGATTGTAAATGGTAATTTTACCGTTTTTGTCAACCTCTGCACGTATTTTTCCGTTTACAATTACGCCACATTCCTCATTTATGGTAATTTCCGCCTCTTGCCTGTCTATCTTTTCTGTCAAGGCTCTTTCCTTGCCTGAAAGGACACCGTCAGGTGTGCATCTGACTCTTAAGGAATTTTTGCCCCAAGGCTCAATCCTTAAAAGCTCTGAATTATAAAATCTGATTAAAGCATTTTCTTCTCTGTAAAGCATAGTTTTCTCCTTTAACCGCCGTTCTTGGCGTTAAAATTTTTTGAAATAAACACATTTCAAGTCTTTATCGGTTGGAAGTCGCCGTCTGTTTTGTGCGACACACGGGTTCAATC
>JAFUJS010000040.1 GCA_017468115.1 Clostridia bacterium
CATAATTTCCTCAGTATTTCTCTTATTTCGAGCCTTTTTTCTTCGAAAAATACTTTTCGTCTGTATTTTGGAGCAAACACTATATGGTACTTGCAATTCCATTTTGTATGTGCTAAACTACTTGTGTCTATGTTTTCTTTTTTCATAGATAAATCCTCCGTTTGTGTTTTAGATTTGACTGGCAGGTCGCTTCTATTATATCACAATCGGAGGATTTTCTTTTCATCGGTTAACCTCTTTTGAACCACGCGACTATCGCGTGGTTTTCGTTATACAAAAAGAAGCACAGATGACCTTCATCTGTGCTTTTTCTTTTAACCAATTGGTGGTGGGGGTGGCACCTGTGAAAACAGCACTTGTAGCTCAGCCAATGTGCCGGCTTGTGCCCAATCTGCCATTCCTTGTGTCCAAACCATACTTCCCGCATTTAATGTACCATTTTGTACCATTTGTGCTAGTATTGTCCTATCATAAGGACCTGTGCTCTGCCCGTTCACTGCCACATAATACACTGTATTCGGCACCGGTGGTGGCACGGGTGCTCCCTGCATTGCGTTATTCATAGCTCCTGCAATGTTTTGACCTATTGCACCTCCAAGAGTCATTCCTGCCATCATTGCCGCCGGATTGAAACCGGCACCAGCTGACATATCAACTCCACCTGCTCCGTTTGCTCCCATTTGACCAAGAGCCTCTGCTCCTGCTATGCCAACTGCAGCCTGCGACTCAATTTGATATGCGCCAAGATGTGCAGATTGAGTTTGCTTTCTTTGAGCATATTGTCCTTCTTCTCTTTGAATGCGCAAGCCCTCGGCATAATGCTCCAAATTAGCCGCTGTTTGAGCTTGTATTGTCGCTGTGGTTATGTCCTTGGTTACTGCCATTAACTGCTTATAGCCATCACTTGCTTTGTCAATTTCTATCGAAGCTATATCTAAAGCTGTCAAGGTTACGCCAAAATCTGTAACAAGCCTTTCTCTCAGCCTTTGCTCAGCCATATCTGATATTTCCAATATTCTGCGTTCAAGCTGGGCTACAGGTATATTCGCATCGTATGGTGCATTTCCTACAATACTCTTTATGTGCTTTGCTGCTACATCTCTTACCTGCAGTTGAAAATCGTTTAAGCTGAAATTAATCAATCTGTGGATTTTTATAAATTCCCTATAATCATTAATTTGAAAGTTTATTGTTCCCCTTACCGCTGTTGGTACACCAAAGTCTGCAAGTCTGGGGTCGAACACGTCAAAATACGGCACGGCAAACTTCACTTGTATTTCTCTTGCCAGGTTAATAAAATAAACCTCTGCTTGGAACGGAGAGTCGCCGTTATAAGCAAGTCCAATTATTCCTGACAAAATCGGAAGATTGGCTGTTCTTAGCTTTTCATCAAACGGTCCCTCTATAAAGTCTTGTATTTCTCCATTCCTTTGATTGTAAACAAAAACCGCAACCTCGCCCTCTTTTACACGAAGCATTGAGCCCCACCTTATGGTGTTCTCTCTTTTATGCTCATGTAGCTCTGTTCCGTTTGGGCGCCATTTCCATACCAAATACGACGGCTCGTCACACCTGATGACGTCGGCAACGCCGACTTTTTTAGAAAATAATCCCATGATATACTCCTTTACTCTTCAAATGTATGATAAGTAATTATAATTTTTGCATCTTCTGGAAAATAATCATTTTTGCTAAAATCAGTATCTCCGTTAATTGAAACACTCTCAACATCGCCGTCTTTTGTTATCCATCCTGTTATCAAATCTGCAAGTTCTCTTATTTCGATATTTTCGAATCCTAACGACTCAAAATATATTATCATATCTTCATAGTTTTCGCCAATCATGTCGTCTGATGACATTTCCGTCTTTATATATCCATCAGGAACTGGCAAATCACCACCATCATTAGAACCCTTGCTGGCATTCACCGCAATAACAATTATGATAGTAAGTACAAGAATACCACCTAATATAAATGGTATAAACGACTTGATTTTGCTTTGCTTTGTTTTTTTAGAAACACCTTCATACATTTTTTGTATTTTTTCGAAATCATTAGTATTTACAAAAAGGATTTTGGCTTTAGAATATATTTGGTCTAGCTTTGTTCGCCACGCATCCTGATTTTCTGCTTCACTTTCAATATTTGTAGTTGCGAGAATCATAAACTCAGTTACATCCTCTTTTGTATTAGGAATTGGAAAATTTCTTATAATTTCTGCTTTTTTCTTGCGTTTTTCTTTTGCTACTTCTTCTGCGTTAATTATTTTGCCTAATCCTGCAAAAAAGCCTTGAGGCTTTTCCTCATCAACTTTTCTTAGCTGCTCTGCTAATTCTGCAACAGCACTATTCGCTTTTATGCCACGCATTTCCATGCCACAAGAAGGGCAAGTGGAAACAAAGGAGTCAAGCACCTCTCCACAATTTGGACATTTTTGTATTTCACCCGTGTACACAGTCTTTCTTTCGGGCTGCTTTACTTCATGCTCACCCTTTGTCTCTGCGCCACAGTTTCCACAAAATTTAACGCCGTCATTTAGTTTTTGACCACAGTTCTCGCAAAATGCCATTTTTACTTTTCTCCTAAAACTATAAATTTGTCATATTATATAACATAAAATATGGAATAACTAACAAAAAGCTTAATACCGAGGGTAACAAATATACGTTCCTAATTTTGCTTTTTATTACCCCTCCACCAAAAAGGAAGGCTATTACAAGCATAAGCAGCATTGCTGCAGCGATTATTCCGGATATAAGTCTTCCATTTGAAAACGCAACCGAACAAAACAATCCGGCAATTAATGAGAAAATTATTAGTGTTATCTTAAATTTTCCTTTCAAAAATGTGGTTGCGCTACTTTCTTGCTCTTGCGCTGTTATGTTGTTTTTTGTAATCATTTCGTTGGTTTCGCATCTTATTTTAATTTCATTATACATTGCTTCTATTTTTCTAAAATCTTCTGGATTATCAAAGAATAACAAAGCCTTTTGATAGCATTGCTCTATTTTAGAAAGCCACGCGTCCGACACATCCTTCACGTGCAAATGTGTATTATAATATAGCGCATCAAAGTTCGAATATGCCAATATCATAAACTCGAATATATCTTCCCTGGTATTGGGTATAGGAAAATTTTCTATCATAAATATTGCTTGGTTTTCATTTTGCACTTTCTGAAGCCTTTGGCATAGCTCCATAACAGCAACCGAGCTTTCTTTTTTTCTTAATTCATGCCCGCAATATTTACATACCAAAGAAAACAACTCAATTTCCGCACCACAATTTACACATTTATCGTACTTTCTGTTTTTTTCGTTATGTGCTTTTCCTGTCAATGCCGTTCCACATTCAATACAAAATCGCATTTCTTCCAACGCTTCTTTTCCGCAATTAGTGCAAAACACCATTCTTATTCCTCCGGAAATCTGTTTTACAATTAAATTATACTCAATCTTTGAGTAAAAGTCAATACTCAATATTTGAGTATGATAAACTTTCTTTATAGGACACATACTATTTAAGGAGTGCTTATGGATTACAGAATAATTATGAGAAATTTGCGAGAGGACAGAGACTTGACGCAAAAAGAGGTCGCAAAGGTGATAAACAAATCGCAGCAGGGTTATAGTCATATTGAGGACGGTAGAGCCGAGCTGAAAATTGACGATCTTATTAAGCTTTGCAAGTTTTATGGTGTGAGTGCCGATTATTTTATTGGTCTTGCTGAAAAATAAAACCACGATATTGGGTAAAATAATACTTACCTTGTATCGTGGTTTTTATTTGTTCTGCTTGTCTTATAGTGCGTAGCTAAGCTCGGTGGTGGTGCCGGCTGTTAGGTTAAGGGTTGTGTATGGCTCGGTAACTCGTGCGCACCTTGGTGCCTTGAGCCTTACTGTGCTATTGCTTGGAGAGTAGATTTTAACCTTAACCTGCTTTTCGTCCCAGTAAATTGAAAGGGTGTAGCCGCCTCTTGCCTTAATGCCCTCTATGCTACCCTGCTTCCACTCCCTTGGAAGTGCGGGCAGGAGCTTGATTTTCTCTCCGTCGGAGAACAGAAGCATCTCATATACAGCAGAGGTAAAGCCCATATTTGCATCAATCTGGAAGGGTGGGTGCCCTGCGTGAAGGAACTTTAGTGTAACGCCCATATTACGCCAGTCGTTATGATGGGTGTATAGGTTGTTGCCTGTGCAGAAGCGGCAAAGCAGGTCTAGGCACTCCTTGGCTCTTGCGCCCTGTCCAAGCCTTGCATAGATATTTGACATATGGGCAAGGGACCAGCCTGTTTGCGCCTTTAAGCCTATACAAAGTCGCTTTTCAACGGCAATTCTTGCAGCATCGAAAAGCTGGGGCGTGTCGTCCTCGTTTATCTCAAAGCCGGGGAAAAGTGGGTATATATGGGACTGATGGCGGTGGTGGTAGTTGTCCTTGAAATCCGGGTGCAGCCACTCCTTGATTGCGCCGTCCTCGTTAATTTCATATTGCGGGATTTTCTTAATCATTTTCTCCCAGCGTGCCCTGTCCTGCTCATCTATGCCAAGAGATTTTGATGCGCAAATAAGGTTTGTAAGAAGCTCCTTAAGCAGAGCAAAATCCATTGTCGGATTGATTGAAACGCTAAGCTCACGGGCGCCCTCAAAGTCTCCGTCAGGATGATTTTCCGGAGAGTTTGCAGGGTAGGATTTAAGAAGTCCCCTTTCGTCCTCTACATAAAAATCCTCATAAAACAGTGCGGACTCCTTCATAAAGGGGTATGCCCTCTCCATAAGGAATTTTTTGTCCCCTGTGTATAGATAGTAGTCGTAGTAGATTGCGCTTATCCAAGCGGAGCTGCCTGTCCAATAAAGCACGTGGGGCTGTAGATTTTCCTTAAGACCGTTGGAGTTGTCCATAAAGAGGGGTAACAAAATACCTCTTGCGCCAAATAGGTGCTTGGCATTTAGTCTGTAATCGTCCTTAAAGCGGTCATATAGGTTAAACAGCGGCAAGGCGCACTCGGCAATATCGCCCTGGAAGGCTTGCCAGTATGCCATTTGAATGTTTTCGTTGTTAAAGAAGGTGCACGCCCACGCCGGGGAGTATGCTCCATTCCAAAGTCCTTGCAGGTTTGCAGGGTATTGGCAATCCATTGACGAGGAGATAAGCAGGTATCTTCCGTAGTCTGCCATTTTCTCGATGAGTCTTGAGTCAACATTGCCGCCGTAGCTATGAAGCAAAAGCTCCTCATTTGACTTGTTTTCCTCGTTCCCTGCAATATTCAGCTTAACACGGTTAAATAGCTCTGAAAATGCTTTTATGTGGCTTTTTAACAGCTCGTCCGGCTCGTTTGGTACCTTGTCTATTTCCGCCTGCATCTGTTCAAAGGGCGTTACATTTTCGCAAACATCAAGAAGCAATGTAGCCTGGTAAATGCCCTCAAGCAGCATATAGTTTTGTAGTGCTATGTTGCCTGTCATATCAATTTTAAGGCTCTTGTCCTTGGCGCCGGAAATGATTTTTCCGTCGGTGGAAAGCACCTTGACAATGCCTGAGAAATGAAGCCCGCCTGCGGTTTTGCTTTCCGAATATATGTACTCTCCGCTTGCAAAGGTAGAAAACTCGTCAGCGTACCAGGTGTCCACGTAGTCCGACATATCGTGCCTTTCAAGGGTCAGCTTAAGGGAAATAGGCTTTTCGGACCTGATGCTCACTACCACACAGCCCTGAGTTCTTGATGCATATACCTGACGGACTATGCTGTTGCCGCCCTGTGTGTAGGAAACGGTAGCAATACCATTTTCCATATCAAGCTCTCTTTTGTAATTTTCGGGTGCGCCCTCGCCCTCAAAAATCAAATGAAGGTCAAAGGCAGGGAAAAACTTGCCCTTATTGGACTTGAAGCCTGTTTCCTTAATTAGATTCACATAATAATCGTTGGCTTCCTTGTATTTTTTTTGGTCCATCAGCTCCCTTACCTTAGGCAGGTGCTCGGAAATATCGGGAAGAGATTTATCGCAAACCCAGTTATAAAGAGCCTCGTGATTGATTAAAATTCTCTCATCGTAGGCGGCACCGTAGATGCTGGCGCCAAGTCTGCCGTTGCCAACAGGTGTTGCCTCCTGCCAATGTGTGGCAGGAAAGCTGTTAATTAGCTTCTTTTCCATAATCTACAAATATCCTTTGTCTTTTTTCAAAATAGTAGTAGCCCTCAAAGCCCATTTGCTTCAAGGCTTGCAGAGTGCATTCAAAATCCTTGCCTACGTTTTTTGGAATGTGGGCATCGGAGCCTAGGGTTATTATATATCCGCCCATTTTCTTAAACTCCTCAATAATCCAGCCCTCGGGCATAGTGTCATTACCTGAGGTATTAATTTCCATAGCAATTGAATTATCTATGATATACCTTAGTATTTCCATAATTTGAGGCTTATAAAGCCTTGTGTCAACGCCTAGACCGTATTTTCCGTTTATGTACCTGAAGGGGCAGGTCAGGTGCGCCATAATATCGCAGGGGACGGTTTTTATCATAGTGAGCACATCCTCAAAGTACATTTTTATGTATTTATTAAGGGTGCTTAGTTCCATTTTTGAAAAGTCTATTGTGGAGTAAGGCTGAGAGTAGCCCTCGCACCTTACTGCGTGAACAGAGCCGATTACCACGTCGTAGCTGTGGTCTGCCAAAAGCTCGCTTGTATAGTCCTTGTTCCAAATACCCTCGCCAAGCTCAATGCCGGTAAGAATTTTCAGCCTGTCGGAAAGCTCCCTTGCTGCCAAGGTGGCTTCCCTTACCGAATTATCAATAAGAGCCCTTACACCGTGCTCTATGTAGTATTCCACGTCCGCATGGTCGGTTATGGCAATAACGCCCACGCCGTTTTTTATAGCACCCATCGCCATTTCCTCAACTCTTGCCACACTATCGTGGGAGCTTTGAGAATGGGTATGCATATCGCACAAAATCATATTGCCACCGCCTTTTTTATATAATTATTTCTTGCTTTTTTCTCACTCTTTGATTATAATATAATTACGAAAAAAAAGCAAGTATTGGAATGATGAAAGGGGGATTTTAATAACAAATGAAGCCTGACACAAGCAAGATACCCCTTTTTAGCCTTATTCTTAGCATTTTGTTTGCTATTGGCAATCTGTTTTTAGGCTTTTATACCGGGTCCTGGTGGTTTGTTACCTTAGGCGCATATTATGTAGTTTTGAGTGTTTTGCGCTTTGCTAACCTGCAAATTAAGCGGCAGGGAGAGGCAAGCGAAAATAAATTTGCCCGCAAGGCAACAGGCATTATGCTTATGCTTCTATCCTTGTGCCTTGGTGGCACGGTGGTGCTTTCTGTGGTAACCGACAGGGGCATGGTGCTTCATGAAATTGTGATGATTTCCATTGCCACCTACGCCTTTACAAAGATTACCCTTAGCATAATCGGTCTTGTCCGTTCAAGAAAACTCGGCTCTGACACAGTAACCTCACTTGGCTTTATTTCCTTTGCTGACAGCCTTGCCTCAATCTTTGCATTACAAAGGTCAATGCTGGTGTCCTTTGACGGTATGAGCGAAAGCGAAATTCAGCTTTTCAACCTGCTGACCGGCACAGGCGTTTCTCTGGGTGTTCTCGCCCTGGGAATAATCCTAATTGTATATAAGAAAGCACCTAAGTAGGGTGCTTTTTCTTTTAGGTAAAATGTCGGTAAATCCACGTCAGGACAAAACAAAAGGCACCCGATTTAGGTGCCGGAGGTGACGTTGCGCTCCGGTCGCATAGTCGTCTACCTTCGCCAAGACTAGCTTGGCTCGGCATACTTCTTGCTTTACGGAGAAAAGCGTTGCCAAAACGATACTCAATCGTTTTCACTTAGCTTTCAGATTAGAACCGACTAATTTTTGCACAGCAAAAAGGTCGGTCAAAGCCCCGTCACGACAAAACAAAAGGACACCACGAGGGTGTCCTTTCTTTTATCATCTTATAAGGTGACGTTCCGCACCAGTCGTATGGTTGATTGCCTTCGTTACTCACTCGGCACTCGCCCTACTTGTCGGTTGCCTTGCAACCTGTGGCGAAACTCGTTGCCAAAACGATACCCAATCGTTTTGGCTTAGAGTTCAGATTTGAACCTGTCGGTTCTTCACAACGACACAGCCAAAACAAAAGGACACCACGAGGGTGTCCTTTTGTTTTGGAGGTGACGGTCGGATTTGAACCGACGGATAACGGTGTTGCAGACCGGGGCCTTACCACTTGGCTACGTCACCACATCCATTTTTAGTTTATGCTTTTTCGAGCTTTTTGTTAAAAACAGCACCCTCGAATTGAGGATGCTGTTTCGTTGGAGCGGATTACGGGGCTCGAACCCGCCACCTCAACCTTGGCAAGGTTGCGCTCTACCAAATGAGCTAAATCCGCATATTTTATGGTGCCTCCGGTCGGAATCGAACCAACGACACGGGGATTTTCAGTCCCCTGCTCTACCAACTGAGCTACAGAGGCGTCTAAAATGGCGACCTGACGGGGACTCGAACCCCGGACCTCTAGCGTGACAGGCTAGCGTTCTAACCAACTGAACTACCAGGCC
>JAFUJS010000041.1 GCA_017468115.1 Clostridia bacterium
CCGTCACGCTTCTACAGCTGTAGTTGCCGACTATTTCGATGCAGACAACAAGATGCTCGGTTACTTGATGGAAAAGGAAGTTCAGGCTGTTGACAACATCTTGAAGGACATCAAGCGTCAGTTCACTGCTATCATGGGTGGTTCTAAGGTTTCTACTAAGATCGGTATCATCGAAAACTTGATGGACAAGGTAGACAACTTGATTCTTTGCGGTGGTATGACTTACACATTCGCTAAGGCTCAGGGTGGTGAAATCGGCCAGTCAATCGTTGAAATGGACAAGTTGGATTTGGCTCTCAACATCATCGAACAAGCTAAGGCTAAGGGTGTAAACTTGGTATTGGGTACTGACTGTGTAGCCGGTGACGATTTCAAGAACGATTGTAACACTCAAGTTTGCCCTGCAAACGCAATTCCTGAAGGTTGGGAAGGTCTCGACGCAGGTCCTGAAACTCAGAAGGCATTTGCTGCAGCTATCGAAGGTGCAAAGACTATCCTTTGGAACGGTCCTGCAGGCGTATTCGAATTCGACAACTTCACAGCCGGTTCACGTGCTATCGCTGAAGCTATCGCCAAGGCAACTGCAGAAGGTGCATTCTCATTGATCGGTGGTGGTGACTCAGTAGCTTGTATCAACAAGTTCGGTATGGCTGACAAGGTATCTTACATCTCTACAGGTGGTGGTGCTTTGTTGGAAGCAATCGAAGGCAAGGTACTTCCGGGTGTAGCTGCTATTAAAGGCGAATAATTCTTTTTGAAAGAATTTTTGATAAGAAATTTATTGTTTTGAGGGTAAGGGTGGTTTTGAAAGAAATCACCCTTACTTTTTTCTTTCTGTCAGCAGAAAGAAAAAAGGTAACAAAAAAGAAAGACTGCCGGCTGCCGTTCCGAAGCTAAAATTTTCACTCTTTCCCTAAAGAAAAAGAACTCGCTTCGCTCAAACAGCTTTTTCTTCTTCACGGGAAAGAGCAAAAATTTCTTCACGCTTCTCCACTAAAGGCCGGTCCTTCGGAGAAGGACTCAAATGCGCTTCGCTGTTTGAATGTTGATGTTACGTAGTATGTTGATGTCCTTGCTCATTTTTACGCCACGCTATAAAAAACGAGCGAAGCAATATTAGTAAGGGCATCAACATTCTACGTAACATCAGTAGCAACGAGCGAAGCGATGTTGCGAAAAACATCAAGGTCCGGCCTCATTTTTTTTGCCGTGAAGCGGAGGTGCTTTATGGAGCGTTAAAAACAAAAAGCTGTTTGAGCGAAGCGAGTTCTTTTTGTTTAGCGGAATAAATCACCGGAGTAGGCAAAAAAAATGCAGACGGCGAATTTTCTTTGTTTCGTTTCTTTTGTTCGTGCAAAAGAAATGAAAAGCCATGCGGCTTCAGCTAAAAAAAAACAAGAAAAAACTTCTACTTTTATTTGGAAGTTTCAAATAAACCCCTTACCTTTGCACTCGCTTTCGAAAAGGAATTGAGTTCTTAACATTTGGTGTGGTAGTTCAGCTGGTTAGAATACCTGCCTGTCACGCAGGGGGTCGCGGGTTCGAGTCCCGTCCATACCG
>JAFUJS010000042.1 GCA_017468115.1 Clostridia bacterium
AGCCTTGCCACTGTGAAATGCGGTAAGACGGTCGCCGCAGTCGTTAATGCGGTAGCCTACGGACTTTACACTGTGGTTGTTGTCTATACTGTTTGTGACCTGCCCCTGTGGCTGAAAGTCGTGGTTGTTGGTGCTTGTAACCTTGTCGGCGTGTTCTGCGTCAAGTGGGGCGAGGAAAAGGCACGCAAGGACAAACTGTGGAAAGTTGAAGCAACTGTCAAGCCTGCCGAAGCCGAAGCAATCAAGCACTTTTGTAAATCTTTCAATCTGCCGTTTTCCTACATCGACATTGAAAAGTATGTGATTTTCAACTTCTACTGCGCAACGCAGAAAGAAAGCGCATTGATTAAAGATGTGCTTGACAATCACAACGCAAAGTATTTTGTTTCTGAAAACAAGACCCTGTAAAAAGGGTCTTTGCTCATTTTTGTGCAAATTACCTATTGACTTTTGCGCCGCCCGCGCACGGATGGCGCGGGCCGAAATTCCATTATACCACAGAGCCAGCATTTTTGTCAATAGTTATTTTGCACAAAAATAAACCTTTTTCAATCCCGAAATTTGGCTTGACAAACAGCTACCCATGTGCTATACTATAATTGTCCCAAGGGAGAGCGGCTCCCAAGGCTTTGAAAAAAAGTTTGAGAAAATTGAAAAACCCCTTGACAACCGACCTAACCTGTGCTATAATGTAGATACAGTAAGAGAGGGAAGTCAAGAGAGAGGTTAAAAAATCTTTCAAAACTTCAAAAAAAGTGCTTGACAAACCGCTCGACCTGTGGTACAATAAAGATACAAAAAGGGTAGCGACCTACCGCCAAAGAAAGGAATTGATACTATGACTACCAAGAAGATTACCAAGCGTGAGCGTTTCGAGTCCCTGCTGAAGGTTCCTGCCGTGTCTGCTGACCCCGGTCTGGTTGAGTTTATCAATCACGAGTTGGAGTTGCTCGCCAAGAAGAACTCCGCTGACAAGAAGCCTACTGCGGCTCAGGTCGCCAATGAGGGCATCAAGTCTGCTATTCTGGACGGGATGGAGGAGAACCGTCTCTACACCATCACCGACATTCAGAAGAATGTCCCTGCCTGCGCCGAGCTTTCTAACCAGAAAGTCTCCGCTCTGGTGCGTCAGCTCAAGGACGATGGGCTGATTGTCAAGACCGAGGACAAGCGCAAGTCCTATTTCTCCAAGGCGTGAGCCGAGCCGAGAGGGGAGAAAGTTTCTCCCCTCTCCCCAAAATTGGGGGTTGACAAATCTCCAAGAATGTGCTATACTATAATCAATCCAAGAGGAAAGGAGAAAGTCAATGCCCAAGCCTACTAAAAAGCAAATCGAAGCCATGCAGAAACTGGGTTTCTCCGAGGAAGAAATCAAAGACATTATCGCCACAGATGAAGCCATTGACAAGGGCGAAAGAGTGTATTTTGACCTCTCCCCCGAAAAGGAGAAAGAAGCCAAGAAGTTTGCAAAGGCTGGTACTCGCAAGACCCCCACAGTTTACAAACTGGACAATGAGGGCGGCAAGCGAAGCCGCAAGGAAAACCCCACAAAAGCCGCAATTATCGCAGAAATTGCCAAGTTTTTGGCTGAAAACAGCGAAAATGCGTGCGAAAATGTAGAAATTACCAACAAAGAACGGCAAATTGCCTTCAAAATTGGTGAAAATTCCTACGAATTTACGCTTGTCCAGAAGCGAAAGCCAAAATCTTGACCGAAAACCGCCCAAAACGGGCGGTTTTTCTTTATTTTTTTTCATTTTTTTCAAAAAACCTATTGACAACTGCCATTTTAGGTGCTATAATAGCATTAAAGTTAAGGGAAACGACTGGTAAACCCTAATTTGATGAAATGAGGAATGTATCATGAACGCATACAAGCATTACGACGATTGTTATACCAAGTATCGCCAGATTGTGTATCTATCTGAACACAAAGGCGAAAGCTATGAGTTTATTGCAAAGCTGACCGACTACGCAGTTTCTACTATCCGTAACTATGTCCGCAAGTTTGCTTATCTGTTAGAAGAAGCCTGCAAGATGTTCAAATATTCTCGCAAGCCGAAAGAAATTATTGACATGGAAGAAACATTAAAAAATCAAAAAACCCATGTTACTCCCCACGGCGAAATTACTTTTGAATGTCCGAATGATTTAGCCGAGGACAGCGAAAAGTTTTATTTAATTCGAGCATTTGACAGCAAGGGCAAGCGCATTTTCTCCAAGGTCGGCACAACTATTCGCTCTGTTCTTCAGCGCATGAAAGAGCATTTAACCGCCTACGCAAAATTGGGTATTGTGCGGATTGTGGTTGATAAAGTTTGGGATTGCGGAAACATTCCTGCCGAGGGGTATGAAAGTTGGTTTCGTGCGTGGTACATTCGCCGTTGGCCCGAGAAGTTCAACAAAAACGACCGTTTCTTTGATGTAGATTTTGACCTTGACGAAGCCCAAACCATTTTCTCTCAGTATGAAAATTTAGCTGTATAATTATTCATTCGGCTGATTGCACAAAAATCAGCCGAATTTTTTATAACATTTGATTATTGACAAATTTCAAATTATGTGTTATAATTGGCGGCCCGGCGACGTGCGTCTAGGGCCGAATTTCCATTATACACCCCGCCGCACAAAAAGTCAATTGACAAAACGCACAAACATTGATGTGTAAAAATTCCCGATTTTGTACATTTTGCCTATTGCAATCCATGTACCCCTATGCTATACTATAATTGTCCCAAGGGAGAGGGGCTAGCCGCCAAAAGGCAAGATGAAAAAA
>JAFUJS010000043.1 GCA_017468115.1 Clostridia bacterium
ATCTCTTCTTTCAATTCTTTTGTGTAACTCTTGAATTTTTGTCCTTTTTTAGCCATAATTAAAAACCTCCTATGGTTTCATTATACCATAAGAGGTTTTTGCCTTTTTATTTTTTGTGAACTATTTGGGGTTCACTTCAAAGTCCTGTCTTTTTGTTTATGAAAGTAAGCTATTGATTGTATCAATTAACTGCGTGATTAGCTCCCTCTCCCCTTCTTCGGCATTCTTCAGCCCGTGCTCAAGGGAAAGTTTATAGGATTTTAGGAACTCTTGGTCATCAACACCCGAAAGATCGTAAATTGAAGTTAACAAGTCGCCACACACCTTGGCCCTTACAAGATACTCGTCAGATCCGTTCGATGCGTATAGGTTTGTTAATACTATAAGCGATTTGTATCTTAACTGATCAACTGTTTCATCTACAAACTCCTGATTAGATTCCGCTCTGTTTACAATATTAATCGCATAGTATTCTATAAAGCGAGAAGCCTTGGCAATCAAAGCGTTTTCCAAGCCTTGAGAATAAGACTTATTTAGGAGAATAAAGTTTTCTTGCGTTGGTTGATTGTCGAACAAAAGACCTTGTAAAACAGCTTTAATCGCTATGCAAGTCCTACCCCTTTGTTTATCGTAAAAGTATTTTCTTTCCCTATATGCCTTCCGCATACGGTCAAGCAGCCCTGAAATTTCCAGGCACTTTTCTTTCGCCTCATCTCTATCCATGCTACCTATACGTGCATGCATATACTCTGCTAAATATTCAAGATGCTTTTTGGCATTAGAATAATACCCAGCCTCGTCCTCATCTAAAACATCGTTAGCGAAAGTTACGCAATAGCTGTATGCTTTTTCAAAATACTCCTCTGCATCCTGTATTTTACCTAATTCCATATAACCTCCGGCAATGGAGCTTAATATTTCGTAAACCTTTAGGTCGTCGTAGGAACAATATTCGGTTACGTCAAAATCGTAGGTGTCAGAAAGCATTTCCAGACTTTGCAAAAGCATATCTATACCCTTGCAAATTAGCTTCTGCTGTTTGGAGAGTACGTATGCCCTTGCTCTTTCAATATCTGTGGCTATACCTTGCAAAGATTCCTCATCATATAAAAACTCAACAGAACCGGCAGCCTCAGCCGCTTTATCTACCACATCAATGCGATTAACTCTCGCTGCTGCGGCTATAAGACTTCTGTAAAATTCGGTCTTTGCATTCGGTGCCAAAATACTTGCATCACCAAGCATACTGAGCATTTGGTCTCCCATTTGTCTTTCTTGTTCTCTTTGTTCGATAATGGACACAGCCTCGTTCATAAGCTCAAAACACTCTTGCCAATCTTTCGGATTGCCTATTTTTTCAAGCGTCTTAGCCATTTTTCTGTCAATTAGCGCCACATCCAGCTCTTCCTCGGTTCCCATATCTTTCATTATTTGCTTTGCCTTTTTTAAATAATTGTACGACAGGTTATAGTCCTCGGAAGCAAAATATGCGCATCCTAAGCGGTAATATGTGGTATATTGGGCTTTTTTGTAAGCATCCCTTTCAAAATCCTTTACAAGTCCGTCAACCACCTTCTTAGCCTCCTTGCCGATTCTTTGTGCGCGGAGATAGCCTCTCATTGTATCGGTATACAAGCATGCCTCTGTATATGTTGAAAGCATACAATATTTTGCAAGCCTTGCTTCCTCGTCATTCCACGGATCAAGCAATTCTCTTCTTTTTTCGTATGCTCTTTCTAAGCCGTCAAGCCCTTCCTTGCACGTATCGACCATCAAAAAGCTGAGATTTCCAAACATCAAGCCCTCAAGGTCGTTGTTTTCGTAATCTTGGCTAAAGTCTCTTTCTTTATCAAATCCAAACACAGACCAGTGCTCATCGCATTCCTGATTTTCAAAAAAGTCAGAAAATACGTTAGCCATGCTCTCATCTATACTAAGCGCATCACCTATATCGCCCATATACGTTGCGCCTATGGTTTTAATGCCCGTCAGTGCTTGAAGGCTTGAGGTGGTCATTGTTTCCTCATAGATTTTTTGATAAAGGGCCTTTGCCCTTTCGTATGCAGGCGTGCATGTGGATTGAGTAAAGCCACCAAACAAGCTAGACAAGGAGTTAAATATGTCGTTTTGACTATCACCACCGAAAAATCCTGCTGCTTCGACGCCTATTTCAGTATTAACAATGTCACTATAGAGAGAGGCTAATGCGTCTAAAAGCTCATAGTCAACAACAGGTGTGCCTTGAATATAGCCTTCAATTTCCTCAATAGCGTCGTTTACGTAAGACATATTGTTGTCAACGGCGCCATACCCCTCATCCTGCACGGTTATTGCGCGCTCGGCTATGGTAATTCGTCGAACTATATCCACCTTTTTGATTAGATATTTTTCCTTATGAATACTTTTCTTGGCTTCATTAAGCAAGCTCATGGCTTGAAGCAAGTATTCCTTCGCCTCTTGGCCGACTGATTGCTCTGCCAAGCCTATATACGCATCAATAAAAATCGCCTCTTCATCAGCCTTTTTGCATGAAAGGAGTTCTATTGCTTTTTTGTAATACGTTTTCGCACACAGAGAGTATTCCACTCCGGTTAAAATAGCATATCCCTTTGCACAGCTAACATATCCCCTTGCAAGCTGGTAGTTATCCTCAAGAGCCTTGCCGCACAGGATAGCACTTTCGTAGCTCATACACATATCCTCAATGGAGAAGCCCTCGTTTATCTCGGAGCTTATATCACCCAGCTGAATATATGCATTTACCAGCAATGAAAGAATGGTTGTTGTTTGCTCTGCTTCGCTGATGATTTCGATGCTTGTATATAGCGACTTTGCCTTTGCTTTTTTCTGACTTCTGGTTTGTCCAAAATATCCGGGAAGAATATCTATAAGAAAGGCACCTACGCCCTCAATAATTGTTGTTTCCTCGTTTTCCAAGTGTTGGCAGAGCTCATTTAGCCACAAGCCTTCGTCCTCAATGCACCTTTGTGCGGTTGCTATGGCGTTGTTTCTTTGCTTTTCCTTTGCTGTTGACAATATGTGAGCTACGTAGGCACCCTTATCATCGGCACATATTGCATGATACGCCAGCTCCTGTTCTCTTATTGGGTCATCCTGTGGCAAATTGGACATATATGCTAAAAGCTGACCTTGTATTTCTTTCTCCTCCTCTTCAAAAATCCTGCGAAGGCCCGCCTTGAAGCTGCGGTGAACAAAGTCAACTCTGCCGTCAGCTCGTATAAATAGCGAGTCTCTTAGGTAGTGAATGAAGGATGAAAAATCAAGACCATTCCACTGGTCCTTAAGGAGTGCCTTTAGGTCGCCTTGTCTTAAACCATAGCGAGAAAATGCAAGATATCTTGCGCATTTTCCAATAAGCTCAGGGTTAATCCTTTCTGCCGAGTCAAGGAATAGGCATACACTCATTTCCTCTAGTGTTTCGGGCACGTTCTCAATCAACGAAATTTGATGGCTCGTTATAGCCGACATACCATCTCCCGCTTGACGGATGCGTATAAAGTCGTCCTCATTCATCATTATAAGACGTTGCACTAACAAGTCAAGGTAAAGCGGATTTTTTGCACCTGCTTTTTGGATAACTGCGTTTTTTACCTCCTTGGAAAGCTCTCTGTGCCTTGCCTTTTCAATGCCTGCTATTATTTCGCCTATTTCTTCTTGAGTTGCATCTTCCCACTGATGCTTGCTTAGAACTGAGTTGATACCCAGCTCTGGCAACGATGAAGCGATAAATTTTACATATTTAGAAAGTTTTGTTGGGACAAATATAAGCTGCTCTCTATTCTCATCTGCCGCAAGCTGGTCTATGCTGTCAACTAAAATCGCTACGTTTTTTCTTCTTTTTTCGCACTGATTGACCAAGAGATAAAGTCTGTTTTTCATTTCGTCTATTGTGGTAATTTCTTTATCTCTATGAAGGCTTAACTTATCCTCCAGAGCCTCTACAATAAGCTCTAAAACTCCATAGGCATTACTTGTTCTTGTAGTTAATGATGAAAAGATAGGAATAGTCTCATAGCCCTCATTCTCCAAGGAAGCTGATAGATACGACATAAGTGTGCTCTTACCGCTACCGCTTTCGCCCTCTATCAGTGCTCCACTGTTGTTCTTTAGTATGGCACTAAGGAGTCGATCCGCTTTGTTTCTTTTTGCCAAGAAATGCTCCAGCTTATCCTTAGCATATAGCTTATGCGCTCTTAGCTCCTTTTCCAACGGTGAAAGACAAGCAACCGTTTCCCATTCGGTTTGCAGAATCTCCAAAACATCGTTTGCTACCATTTTAGCAAAGTCATCTACGCAGCAAAGCTCTCCGTTTTCCCACCTTACCCTGTAGGTCTTCACGGAGCCACCGCTGATTTTCATAATTCTTTCCTTAAGCTCCTTTAGCTTTTGGAAATGGTAATCATCCTCTTGTAAGTAAACGCTTGGCGCATCGCCATCTATTTCTCTGAAATAGAAAAGTGTGTGGTCTTTTTTTCTTTTTTGGCTGAGGGCACCGTATTCTATCTCCAAGGAGGTTACGCTTTTTTCCAGATCGTCAAGAACAATATCATACCTTTTAGCCGCAGAATTTATTATGCTCTCGTCAGGAATCCATCCATAGCGATAGCCCAAAATTACCACCATAGGCGGCTGGCATCTGTCAATCTCATCAAGACATACGTTTAGTACCTTTGTGGAACTGGTGTCGTTGTCCATGTCTTCTGTATTAACGCCCCACCTAAGGTCGCAAATCTCTACACTTTCTCCCCGCTTTTTTGCTTCCTCATACAAAATTGGCAGGGTTATTTTTTGAAGCGCATCACGCTCCTTGTGCATATCCTTGAATGTACTTGATACAAATATAGTCTTCATAAGTCATCCTCCAATTGAACTTCTTAATTTAATTATACATTTTTTTATAATTCATTGCAAGAAAAAAGCGACAATATGTCGCTTTTTGTATTTACAGAAGAACTATGCCGTTTTCCTTGCATGCCTTGTGAGTTCCCTCGTCCCAGATAGAAACCTGAACCTCACCGATGTGCGCCTTGCCGAGAAGGAGCATGGAAAGACGGGATTGACCGATACCGCCGCCCATTGTAAGCGGTAGCTCACCATGAAGGAGCATTTTGTGGAAGGGAAGATTTCTTCTTTCGTCCTTGCCTGACTCCTTAAGCTGATAATCAAGGGATTTTTCATCAACACGAATACCCATTGAGGAGATTTCAAAGGCATGACCAAGAAGCTCGTTATAGAAAAGAATGTCGCCATTAAGCTCCCAGTCGTCGTAGTCCGGCGCACGGTTATCGTGTGGCATACCGGATTTTAGCTTGCCTCCGATTTTCATAATGAAGGCGGTGCCTACCTCCTTGAGGTACAGGTCCTCTCTTTCCTTAGAGGTTTTACCCGGGTACATATCCTCAAGCTCCTGTGAGGTGATAAATGAAACTTCACGGTTGAGTGTTACATTAATTTGAGGATAGGAGCATTTAAGCACGTCAAGTGTTTCACAAATTGCGCCAACGATGCATTTTACCACGGTTTTCATATACTCGATGGTACGAGTTTCCTTTGTGATAATCTTTTCCCAGTCCCATTGGTCGGTGTAGATGGAATGGATGTTGTCCATATCCTCATCACGACGAATAGCGTTCATATCTGTATAGATACCCTCGCCTGCGGAAAAGCCATATTCCTTAAGCGCCATACGCTTCCACTTTGCAAGGGAATGAACGATAACGGCGCTTTTGCCTGTTTCCTTAATTTCAAAGTCGACAGGGCGTTCAACACCACTCAGGTCGTCGTTAATACCCATTTTGGGGTCAACAAACAAGGGGGCTGACACGCGTCTTAGGTTAAGTGCCAGGCACAATTTGTCCTCAAAGGTTCTTTTAAGGGTGCCGATGGCTCTTTGTGTTTCATACATTGTAAGGGCAGAACGGTAGCCCTTAGGAATTATAATCTTGCTCATAATCTGTCCTTTATGCCTGACGGGAATGGAACGAACCAGATTTGAAGTGGCAAATTCCCCCGTCCTCGGCGTTAAAATTTTTTGAAATATTTTTATATATCAGCAAAATTTTGCCTTGAATACAAGTGAATTTGCTCACTTGAAATTGCAAAGCACCTTAAGCCGATGTATTTTTAGAAAAATCTGGTGAGATTGCGACACCGCTGTATTGAAATACTGCAAGGAGCAAGCTTACCAAAATTACTAAAGGCTTGACGAGTGAAATACAGACCATACTATACGCCGTAAATACACGGCTTAAGGCTGGTTTGTCCCATTCCCGTCAGGCATAACAGAAAAGGGGCTATGAAGCCCCCTTTGGTTTTTGAATTAGAGGCTACCTACTGTCCTTGGGAACAAGAGAGTATCTCTTATGTTTTGTACGCCTGTCAGGTACATCATTGCTCTATCAAAGCCAAGACCGAAGCCGCTGTGTGGAACGCTGCCGAATCTTCTTGTATCAAGGTATTCCTTGTACATTTCAAGTGGCATACCACGCTGAAGCATAGCGTCTTCAAGCTTCTTGTAGTCCCATTCTCTTTCGCTACAGCCGATAATTTCACCAATGCCCGGAACCAAAAGGTCTGTTGCGGCAACGGTTTTACCATCGTCATTTTGCTTCATATAGAACGCCTTGATGTCCTTTGGATAATCTACAACGAATACGGGCTTTTTGAAGTATTCGTCGGTTAGGTATTTTTCATGCTCTGTTTGAAGGTCGCTACCCCACTCAACAGGATATTTGAAGTCCTTACCACTCTTCTTAAGAACCTCAACTGCCTCTGTGTAGGTAATTCTGCCAAAGTCGCTGCTAAGAACATTATTAAGCTTGTCAATAAGACCCGGCTCAACCCATTGATTGAAGAACTGAAGCTCATCGGGACAAGCGTTCATAACATAACGAATGATGTACTTAATAAAATCCTCTGCGATTCCGATAATATCGTCAATTTCAGCGAAGCAAACCTCAGGCTCAATCTGCCAGAACTCTGCCGCATGACGAGTTGTATTACTGTGCTCTGCACGGAAGGTTGGACCGAAGGTGTAAATTCTGCCAAGACCCATAGCAGCCATTTCGCCCTCTAGCTGAGCGGAAACGGTAAGACCTGCCTTTTGACCGAAGAAGTCGTTTTGGTAATACTCCTCCTCGTTCTTATAATCTGTTGTCCATGGCTGAGTTGTTACACGGAACATTTCGCCTGCGCCCTCACAGTCGCTACCTGTGATGATTGGTGCGTGAACATACTTGTAATCGTTTTCATTGAAGTACTTGTGTACTGCGAAGGAAAGCTGGTTACGAACTGCAAACACAGCCTCAAAATATCTTGCCCTTGGGCGAAGATGTGGAATCGTACGAAGGAACTCAAGTGTGTGTCTCTTCTTCTGAAGTGGGTAATCTGCCGCACATTCGCCAAGCACCTTAATGTCGGTAACGGAAATTTCATATCCGTTCTTTTCGGAAACAATAAATATACCCTCTACACGAAGTGATGCACCCACCACCATCGCATTCTTCATATCAATATGCTGGAGCTTTTCCTTTTCCAAAATGAGCTGAACATTCTTAAGGCAAGTACCATCATTAATCTCGATAAAGGAAATGGTTTTAGAATCTCTTGCTGTTCTAACCCAACCACAAATAACTACGCTTTTGTCAATATAATCTTGTGGATTTTCAAAAAGCTTTTTTATGTCTGTATGCTTCACTTTGAACACAGCCTCCATAAATTTTTATAATTAATACGATTATTATACAACTTTTATATTTACAAGTCAACAACTTTTTTAATTTTTTGTATTTACTTGCATTTACAAGTGTGCACCATCTGCTGCTAAGTCCTCGTGCAGGTCTGCCAAAACGTCGCCCTTGGACTGGAATTGTGCCGCATTGTAGGGGTAACCGCTTGCAGCAACGGGATATACGCCTGTTGTATGGTCTACAAAGTAGGTGTCAAAGCCACTCTTTACAATTTCTGCGGGGGTTAGGTTTCTTGTAAGCTGATAAAGGATTGCCGAAATCATTTCGAAGTGGGCAAGCTCCTCTGTGCCGACATCGGTTAGAATACCCACAACCTTTGAGTATGGCATTGCTATTCTTTGGGTAAGATAACGGAGCGATGCGCCGATTTCTCCATCGGGACCACCAAGCTGACTTACAATTATTTGGGCATACTTAGGGTTTGGATTTTTAATGTTTACAGGGTATTGAAGCTTTTTCTCATATTGCCACATATATTATTTCCTCCCTCCGTCGTTCTGCCATGGCCAGGGTCCCTCTGTCCATTGCCAGCTTGTTGGATTTTCCGGCATGGTGATTGGGCCATATTTCTGCTCGTATTCTGCCTTTGCTCTTGTCTCAAGCTTTTTGTATTTGTTATAGAAATCAAGGGCTGCCCTTGAGTCGGGATAGGCATCAAGATATAAAAGCGCCTCATATACTGCGAAGGAGTAGCTTTGAAGCTCTCTTAGATGCCTTTCTCTTGCTCTGTCATTTTTCATAATCATAGACACCCCTCCCCGCCATTTCTGCTATTTGAGCCACAGCCGCTGTGCATAAAGGGCTTGTGAAGCTCCTCAAAAACTGTGCCGTTAATAAGCGCAATTTCAGGGTCGTAAAGCCTACAAAAATCTTGTCTTACAGGGTAAACCATAGCAAGAGCAGGGGACCCTGTGTCTGATTTTGCATGCTCCTCATTTCTTGCACCTGACCTTGAAAGGAAGGTTGCAAAGGCTTCAAAATCAGCCTCTTTCTGTCTTCTTGACATTGAATCAAGTCTCATATTGTTCTCCATTCTGAGCCTCTTGGCTCCCTAATAGCATATGACAAATTCCTACATAATTCTACTTTGATTACAGTAAAATTATTGTAATATTTTTCTTTTTCTCTTCCCTTTTCCTTTTTTTAATGTTATAATGACTTTGTATATTCTAAAAAGGAGTATCTGTATGAACATAGTTATTATCGGTCTTGGCACTATTGGTGAAACTGTTCTTAAAAGCCTTGCAGGCGAGGGACATACCATTACTATCATTGACGGTAACAAGACAAAGGTTGAATCCTTGATTGAAAGATATGATGTTTTTGGTGTTGTGGGCAACGGCGCTTGCATGGACATTCAAAAAGAGGCAGGCATGGAAAATGCTGACCTCGCAATCGTTCTTACGAACAGTGATGAGCTTAATGTTTTTGCTTGTCTTGTGGCAAAAAGAATGGGTGTACAAAACACTATTGCACGTGTAAGAAACCCTGACTATCAGCAGCAGATTATTGATATGAAGGACACTCTCGGTCTTTCTATGATAGTTAACCCCGAGATGGAAACCGCACAAGAGATTTTTAACCTTATTAACCTCCCTTCCATCGAGCAGGTTGAGCATTTTGCCAAGGGCAAGGCGCTTCTTGTTGAGATTTATTTGGAAAAGGGCTGCTCTCTTATCGGCGAGAGCCTTATTACCATGTCAAGGAAGGTAAATACAAGGGTGCTTATTTGCGCTGTTCAGCGTGGGGAGCAGGTTATTATTCCTTCCGGTAACTTTGTTTTTGAGGAAGGGGACTGCGTGCACTTTACCTCTGATGCAAATTCACTAAACGACTTTTTAAGAGAGGTTAACATTGTTAGCTCCCCTCTTAAGAAAATTATGATTATCGGTGGCGGAAGAATTAGCTTTTATCTTGCTGAGATGCTTTCTCAGAAAAAATACGAGATTAAGCTTATGGCAAACGACCTTAGTGAGGCTGAGGAGTTGGCTGAAACACTACCTAAGGTTACTGTTATACATGGCAACGGTACACAGCACGACCTCCTTGTTGAGGAGGGCATTGAGGCAATGGACGCCTTTATTGCTCTTACAAAAATTGATGAGGAAAATATGATTGCATCAATGTTTGCAAACAAGATGAAGGTAAAAAAGACTATCTCCCAAATTAAAAACGATAGCCTTTATGATATGCTTAGCGAGCTTGATATTGACAACAATGTTTCTCCAAAGAATATTGTTGCAAACAAAATTATCAGCTATGTTCGTGCTCTTGCAAACAAGCGTGGAAGTAATATTCTTACTCTTTATAGACTTGTTAACAATCAGGTTGAGGCTCTTGAATTTCTTGCCAAAAAGGAAGAAAAATTCTTTAACAGGCCTCTTAGAACTATTAAAACTAAGGACAATTGCCTTATTGCCTGCATAATCAGGGATGGTCAGGTTATTATTCCTGATGGTAATTCCTCAATTCAGCTTGGCGATAATGTTATTGTTGTTACCACACACAAAAGCTTTGACGACTTAAACGATATTCTTGATTAAGGTGACTATTTATGAATTTTAAGGCACTGGGCAGAATACTTGGAAAGATTATGATACTTGAGGGCGGACTTATGCTCGCTCCCCTTATTGTAGGATTAATCTACAAAGAGCCAATTATGAACATTGTTGGCTTTATTATTCCGATTGTTGCCCTGGTTGGTATTGGATTTCTTCTACAAATCCCCAAGCCAAAAAGAGTCTCTCTTTACCAAAAGGAGGGCTTTGCGCTGGTTGCGCTGGTTTGGATTATTATGGCGCTGTTTGGCGCTCTCCCCTTCGTTATAAGTGGCGATATAAAGGATTTTTCCTACATTGATGCTTGCTTCGAGATAATGTCCGGCTTTACAACAACAGGCGCCAGCGTTATTGCTGACATTACAGAGGTTTCCCATTCTATTCTTTTTTGGAGAAGCTTCTCCCACTGGATTGGTGGTATGGGAATACTTGCCTTTGTGCTTATCTTTATTCCCGAGAGCAACGACGGTTCCTCAATGCACCTCTTAAGAGCCGAAAGCCCCGGACCGCAGGTAGGTAAAATCGTTTCTAAAATGAAAATGACAACAGGTATTCTCTATCTGATTTATCTTGGACTTACTGTTTTAGAATTTATCTTCCTTTTGTTTGACAACCCTATTCCGGGATATGAAAACGACAAGGTGTTTAACTGTATGCTGGCAACCTTTGGCTGTGCCGGTACAGGCGGCTTTGGCTTTTTGCCCGGCAGTATGGAGCTGTTTAGCCAATACTCACAGTATGTAATGTCTATCTTTCTTATTTTGTTTGGTGTTAACTTTGCGCTTTATTACCTTATTCTAATCGGCAAAATAAAGGATGTTTTCCGTAGTGAGGAATTTAAAAGCTATTTTATTACTGTTTTCTTTGCTGTTGGCGTTATCTTTGGTAGCCTTATGACAAGTCTTGAAAAGCTTGGCTATACTATTGAAGAGGCCTTTAGGCACTCGCTATTCCAAGTTGCCTCAATTATAACCACGACCGGCTACTCAACAACTGACTTTAACCACTGGCCCATGCCGGCAATAACCATGCTTGTTTTGCTTATGTTTTCCGGTGCTATGGCAGGCTCCACCTCGGGTGGTATCAAAATGTCCCGTATGGTTATCGCCTTTAAGGGCGCTTATGTAAACATAAGAAAGCTCATTAACCCAAGATACGTTTCAAAATCAAAGTTTGAGGGCAAGACGCTTTCGGAAAGCACAACAAATGGTGTTTTCGCCTTCTTCACACTTTATCTTTTCATTTTGATAATCGTTACTTTGCTTTTATCTTTTGACCCTGTTAACGGAACGGAAATTGTTTTCACAGACTCTGATTTGATTGAGGGCGGGACTTACACTCAAATTCACGGCTTCTTTACCAATTTTTCAGCATCTCTCAGCTGTCTTTCCAACATTGGACCGGGCTTTGAGGCGGTTGGTCCTTACGGAAGCTTTGCCCATTATAGCTGGTTTTCTAAGCTTGTTTTAACATTTACAATGCTGTTTGGCAGACTTGAAATTTTGCCGGTTATGATTTTGTTTAGCCCTAAGACCTGGAAAAGGACTTAATAGAAAAAAGGCAGGAAAATGGGTGATGTTCTTAGCGGAGAATTTGAAAAGCCCAGTTAAGTGAGAGCATCGCATTTGACCGGTCAAATGCGCCTCGGGGTTCCCCAAAAATTCATAGAATTTTAGGGGTTCGCGAGAATGGGCTAAGCCCAAACCCATACTACAAGCAGAAAGAGAGAACAAATCGGCAAATCCGAAATGCTCTCTCTTTTCCTGCTGGTTTAATGAAATCGTGGCAGTGCCACGGTGAAATCTTTACTTCGTTCAGATGAAATCCAAGAACGAGTCCTTGGATGAAATCAAATCCGTCTAACTTCAACCCTGCGAAGCAGGATTTCATCCACCGAAGGTGGATTTCACCCGTCGAATAGGGGTTCCCCGAAAAGTCGCAGACTTTTTGGGGGTTCTCGTAGACGGATTTGACTGCGTGATACTCCGTTAAGAGTATCACGCTAAATCCTGCCTTTTCTTTTGTTTTGAAAAGCAAAAGGACCACCCGAGGGTAGTCCTTTTTTTATTTAGATAAATTAGATTTCAGCGAAGTACTTAATTGTACGAACCATCTGGCTTGTG
>JAFUJS010000003.1 GCA_017468115.1 Clostridia bacterium
AGGAAGCAGTTCTTACCACTCTTGAACCACTCTTTAAGTCAAACGGCTTTGCCGCAACAACAGGCGACAGCGCAGCTATGATGCAGAGCTTTGCAGTAAACAAGGCACTTATCGAGGCTTATAAGCCATACCTTGGCGACATTAAGTTCGGTCTTGTTGCCGCTTACTGTGGCACAGGCACAGACTTTGATACAACAAACGGTGCGCTTGTAAATGCAGACGGCACAGGCGTAAACGGAAAGGTTGCAATTGTTGACTTTACTGACAGAGCATATGATATCTTTGAAATGAAGATTGCAGGCATTGGCGAGGACCATAAGAACACAGAGTTCTATATTTGTGCTTACGTTATCGAAAATAACGCAGTTTCCTACATTAACAACAACACAACCGCTACCACAGCAACAGCTGTTAAGTATGCAGACGTTGCCGCTTTTGTGGACGACTACGGCTATATCACAACAGTACCTGCAGGTACAGATGAGGAGTAATAATGAACTACACAAAACCAAGCTACAAAAATGAAGCAGTAGCAAGCGAAGAAATTATGGAGTTTTCTCCAAACAACATTTACACCACCAACGAAAACTTTGACTTTGGCGACGGTGAGCAAGCTGTAACAAAGGGAACATCTACTGCAAACATTAAGGACTTACTATTCTAAACAAAAAGGAGCGATTTCGCTCCTTTTTTTATTCCCAAACGCAGGGTCAGATTCCATACTCGCCCGAAATAATATCTCAAAGGCTCCCATGTGAAAGGGAGCTGTCAGCATCGCTGATTGAGGAATTGTCAATTATGTACAAAAGAACATCTAAGAAAACGGCGGGAGATAACCCCCCCGCCGAGAACCCATATGCATTGCTATTACCTGTGCCAACAAAAAGGAGCGAAATTCGCTCCTTTTTGTTAATATTCAAGCTTAGTGCTGTATTCCTTTTCGTAGATTTCCTTCCAGCATTCAAAGTTCTTCTCGGCAAGGTATGCCATATTTTCCTTGTAGCCTAGGCTTGCATCAGGGTAAATTGGCTTGCCAATGTGAATTGTATATTCCTGCACAAAATATCCGTCAGGAATAAAGTTTTCATCCACATCAAAGTCCTTGATTGACCTTCTTAAATCCTCTCCGAGAATCTCGGAATCCCTCATAGTAATAAAGCAGGGTAGCACAGGCACGTTGTTCTTTACGGCAAACTTGTAAGCGCCCGGCTTTACAGGTCTTGGCTTACGATAGTTCCACCACATAGCCTGCTCCGGATAGAACAGCACGAAGTTACCCTTCTGAAGCAGAGTGTTAGTCGCCTCTGTAAACTTGACCATTGTCTTAATATTAGAGGACAAGGGAAGAGTATAGAAGTGTCTCATAAGCTCGCCAAAAAATCCCGGGAATGAGGTGTAGTTGCCTTCCTTTATAACACGGTAGAACTTTTGCTTAGGCCACTTTTTAGATGCATGATAAGCCTCTTGAATAGCAAAGCTGTCAAAGGCATTAAAATGGTTACATGTAATAATAGCGCCGGTATCTAGCCCTTGCCAATTTTCAACACCCTTAATATCCTTAATAATCATTATTTTCTTATCAAGAATGGTTTTAAGGAACGCCTTTGCCTTCTTGTGGGCAACCCAAGTTTTGAATTTAGCGCCAAGTCCATGCCTTAAATAGTCAATTTCGTCAGGCATAATCTGTCTTGATGGTGGGTCATCCTCAACATCCTGATCAAATTTGCCTTCCTTCTCAAATTCTCTTATTTTTTCTTCAAGCTCAACTCTGTAAGGGGAGCGTTTTTTTTTAATATGAAGCTTTAAGAAATTGTCCTCACGGTTAGTTTCGTCAATAGCCATTTGATATAGCTGTGCAGCGCTTTCAGCATCTCTTTGCCTTTGCTCGTCTGTATATGCCTCAAGCTCAGCCTTTAAGACATCGTAAACTGTGGTTTTTTTAGCATAAGACCAGAAAATATCAGCGCCACGGCACTCATGGTAATGCCAAGGCTTATTAACCATAATATAATGGAGAATATTTGCCTCTCTGTAATCGTATGGGTACTCAAGACCATCAGTTAACTCTGTGTTCCATTTCTGGTCGAGCCAATAAACGTGGTCCTTGCAAATCAGGTTAAGGTAATCCTCATCCTGTGTAACGATAAAGTCATACTCGCCAAGATAGTTAATAAAGCTGTCAAGCACATGCTTATCTCTGAACTGTCTTGCGTTTATGAGCATCATGCCTGCATTAAAGAATGCATGGCGGCTAACGCCCACAACCTCTTCACAGTAAGTGCCATAAACGTCAACCTGCTCCATAGCCTGCTCACGGCAGCCACCAAGATAGAAGTCGCCAATGTCAGTATTATAAAGCTCGGAAATATCGCCCTGCACAATAGTGTCGCTGTCAATGTAGATAGCCTTATCGTACTCAGGGAACATTTCGGAAATAAAGAGTCTGTAATAGGTTGTCTTAGAGTAGTAGTGTCTAAGAGGGAGCCTGTCGGAAATAGACTCAAGATAAGAGGAAACATTTGTAAAGATAACCTCAAAATTTTCATTTTGAAGGGCAGAGAGCTTTTCCGCCATTTCCTCTCCGATATTAGTATTCAAAACATAAACCTTATAGGTGTAATCCTTAGATGCATTTTCAATCATAGAGCTAAGAGACACGATTGTGTATTTTACAAACGCATCATCACAAGCATAGAAAATAGGAATGGTTTTATTATTCATCGTCTTCTCCTTAAAATTGTTGCCAAAAGGCAAAAGGTTGATTAAACAACAAAGAAAGTTTACCAAAAAAGCCCTGAAATGTAAAGGACATATTTAATTTTCCAATCTAATAAAAAATTCCAAACCCTCATTTTTGTAGAAAAACCACTCTACAAATTGTAGAATAGCCCCAAAAACCCTTGACTTTGTTGACTTTTTGTGCTAAAATGATAAAAAATCAAGCAATACATAACAAATAGCAAAAAATCAACTGAAATTTGAATTTTTGGTTTTTATGGAGGCTTTATGAAGGATGTTAAATCGGTTGTTGCTCAAAATTTGGGCACACTCCGTAAGCAAAAGGGGCTCACACAGGCGGAGCTTGCTGAAAGGCTTAACTACTCAGACAAGGCTATCTCACGCTGGGAAAAGGGCGACACTCTCCCCGACATAAATGTACTTTACGAGATTTGTGAGTTTTATGGTATAACTATGAACGACCTTGTTGGAGAAGAAGAGCCACAGGTTAAGGAAGAGGAGCTTACCGAAAAGGATGTTAAGGCGTATGGCGCATGGATATGTGCATTTGCCGGTGCCGCAGTTTGGCTCCTTGCCGCTGTACTGTATTTCGTATACGACACAACCAAGGGTAGCGGTATGTCCCCGTGGATTGTGTTTCTTTGGGCAATTCCAATTTCCTGCGTAATTGTTGTTCTTTTTGGCAGACCCGTGTTTAACTGGATAGTGGACTTTGTTCTTCTTTCAGTATGCGTTTGGACCCTTTTAGGCAGTATTTATCTGCACCTTATTTTCTTCTCTCCTATCGAGGGTGCATACAATTTTTGGCCACTTTTCCTAATAGGTATTCCTGCACAGGCAATTTTGTTCCTTATGCAAAAGCTGGCAAAGTATAGAAGCAAGAAAAAGAGAACACTTGTCAAGGCATCGGAGGTAGAGGAAAATGATAACAGCAGGGATTAAAAATAAGATAGAAATCACAGTAACAGACAAGGACACCGCCAAGGCATTTGGCAGCGGAGAGCTTTTGGTTTTGGCAACTCCACGTATGATTGCTTTAATGGAGGAGTGTGCATATAAATCTCTTACCCCGTGTCTGGAAAATGGCTCTGGCACAGTTGGCACAAAAATGGATGTTTCACACCTTGCAGCCACACCTGTCGGTATGAAGGCTTGGGCAGAAACCGAGGTTATAGCAGCAGACGGCAGAAAAATCACATTTTGTGTGAAAGCCTATGATGAATGTGGCTTAATTGGCGAGGGGACACACGAAAGATTTATTGTCTACAACGAAAAGTTTACTGAGAAAACCTACGCAAAATTGAATAAATAAGTAAAAAGGGCTACACAGAGTAGCCCCTTTTTGTTGATTTTCAAGACCGCACAAATTTTTTCAAAAAAAGCAAAAAAAGACTTGACAACATAAAAAGCGTATGATATAATAGTCAAGCATTAAAGCGCAAATGTGTATACGGCGGAATAGCTCAGAGGCTAGAGCATCCGGTTCATACCCGGCAGGTCATAGGTTCAAATCCCATTTCCGCCACCACATTTGGCCCGTTGGTCAAGCGGTTAAGACACGGCCCTTTCACGGCTGTAACATGGGTTCGATTCCCGTACGGGTCACCAAAACAAGAAAGACACCATTTCGGTGTCTTTTTTTGTTTTGCCACCCGTACGCTCATCGACCCATCTTCAAAATGCACTCGCATTTTGAATTGGGTTCGCATTTCTGACGAAAGCCGTTGTCAGCTTGCTAGCAAAAGGCTCGGCAGAAATAGCTCGCATAGCGAGCCTTCCCGCTTGCTCTCGTTTACGAGAGTAGGGTCACGTGTCGGAACCTTGCAAGACAGGGCATCTTCCCGCACGAATTTTCGTTTGCTTTTGCTGCAAGAGTACGATGCCATTTCTTAAGACAACCCACCGTCCTCTGTCTTCCTTTAAGATTGTTGACTTTTTTGTTAATTTGTGATATAATTCAGTTGAAGAAGAACATTGTGAGGGGGCAAAATGAAATATCTTAGAATTGTTTGTTTATCCGCATTGGTTGCTTTGGCAAGCCTTTTGAGCTCTTGTATTCCATTGCATTACGAAATGATGCCCGACAATTACCCCGGAAGCACATATTATTGTGAGGATTTTGATATTGAATTTACTGTCCACGATGAAGACTTTTTGCTGTTGGAATGTGACGGTATGACAGATAGTTATAGCAAGATAACAGGAGAAATCACCGTTGATGGAATAACATATGAGTTTTACGCCAACTTCCATGTTGACTTGTCAATGTCCTTTTATTCAAAAGAAATAACAAAAGAAGGTGCAGCTACCACTACAACTTCTTTTGAAATAGAAGAAAAGCATCGATTGGTTTCGGCTACTTGCGATTATGAGCCTAACGGAGACATTGTTGCAACCGTTGACGGTGGAACCTTGTTAGAGCCCGGCACCAAGTTAACGTTCAGTAGAAAATAATAAAATGATTGCGTTTACACACTCGCTCCCCCCAAAAACCAAAAAGGACACTCAACCAAGTGTCCTTTTTTGCTTTCTAGTTATTGCTTTACAGTAATTGAGCCGTCCTCGTTATAGATGATTTTGTCGCCACAAGAGTTCAAGCCTTCAATATAGCTGAAATACTCTTCCTTTGAAGCGAATTGGCTCTTATAGCCGGACTTGATTTTCTTTGCACGTTCGCCGCCGTTTTCAAGCAAAAGAATTATCATGGCAAGCTGCCATTTTGCGCTGACAACGCATGCGGTGTACGGGTCGCTTATTTGAAAATCATCGCCATGCACCTTACCGCTTATACCTGCCACATAGGGATGAACAACAGGCATAAGCCCGCAAAGCTCACCCATATCGGTGCTTCCTCTGCCAACATCATTTCCAATAGGAAAATTAACCTCGGGCATAGCAACATTTGCTGCATCCTTAGTAAGCTCCAGCATGCCCTTATCATTTTTGAGAGGAGCATATCCTGGGAAATCCTCAATCTCCACATTTGCACCCATTGATACCGCTGCACCGCATAATGCACGGTTGATTTTTTTATTTTCACGCATTATAGCATCAAAGCTTGCGCCTCTGACAAAGCTTTCAATAGTAACTGATTCGGGAATTGCATTAACTGCATCTCCACCATGGGTAATTATTGGGTGGAAACGAATCAAGTCAGCCTCCCTGAAGGTTTCACGCAGGGCATTTGCCGCACTTAAGCCTTGGGTCGCAGCATAAAGAGCATTTATGCCCAGTTCAGGACTTCCGCCGGCGTGGGCAGAAACCCCCTTGTACGTAACCTTCTTGGCAACACAGCCAATAGCACCTTGTCCAACCCCTGTGCCTTCCGCTGTATGCACCATAAACGCAATATCAACTCCATCAAAATAGCCACGGGACAAAAATTCACCCTTGCCACCAAAATATTTGATTACCCCTTGCTTTTTCAGCTCGTTTCTATATTCAATTTCAATCAATTCCTCAGCCGGCACTAAGCAAAGGCGCACTCTGCCACAAAGCCTTGAAAGAATCTCCTCATTTTTAAGAGCTGCGGCAATTCCCAGCATAGCGGCACATTGAGCATGATGCCCACAAGCGTGAACATATCCTGTTTTAGGGTCGCTTTCCTTGTGATTTGGGCATATAAGGGAATCCATTTCCGCAAGCACTAAAACCTCAGGTCCCTCCTTGCCAGTATCTACTACTGTATAGAAGCCGGGAATATTTCCTGCCATTACAAGATTATCATACCCAAGCTCTCTAAACCTTTTTGCCAAATAAGCAGATGTATTTACCTCACGATAACCCGTTTCCGGATGCGCCCAAATATATCGCTCGGCTTCCAAAATCATATCTTTATATCTTTCTACATAATCAAGCAATTCTTTCATTTCAACTCTCCTTTGTTTGATTATTACACATAAATTGTAGCACTTATTCCATCAATATGCAACTATTTTTCCGCCGGTTATTTACAAAAATCGGAATTAGTAGTATAATTATCTAAAATTATTATGCGAGGTTTTATTATGGACGGAATTAAATGGTTCAAAGAGGCGAAATACGGTCTTATGCTGCATTTCGGATTGTACTCTGTATTAGGTGGAGTTTACAAGGGAAAAAGATCCCATAATTATGCAGAATGGATTCAATCAGGACTTGCAATCCCCAACTCTGAGATGGAGAGAATTGCAAAATCCTTCGACCCTATATACTTTGATGCTGATGAGTGGGCAAAATTTGCTTACGATTGCGGAATGAAATACGTAGTTATTACAACCAAGCATCACGACGGCTTTGCACTTTTCAAATCCTTTGCAGATACATACAACTGCGTTGATTTTTCTCCATTCAAAAGAGATATTATCGGGGAGTTAAGCTGTGCTTGTAAAAAATACGGCTTGAAATTTGGCATTTACTATTCTCAAGACCTTGACTGGCACGAGGAAAACGGTGGCGGCTATAAAACCGAGCCGGTTGGCTGTGCCGGAGTTAGCTGGGATAATTCTTGGGATTTTCCAAACAAGGAGAAAAAGGACTTTAATATTACTTTTAGAAACAAAATCATACCACAAATCAAGGAAATTATGACAAACTATGGTGAAATTGCCCTTGCTTGGTTTGATATGCCTATGACATTAACACCGGAGCAAAGCCAAGAGATATACGACCTTGTTAAAAAATACCAGCCTAATTGTCTTGTAAATTCTCGCTTGGGAAATGGCAAATATGACTACGTTTCCTTAGGTGATAACGAAATACCAGATAACAGGGAAACGGCTGAGGGAGCAATTGATTTCAACTCAATCGAAGGCTTCAAGCCATCCCCCTACGGATTTTATGAATCAGCCTGCACATTAAACGATTCCTGGGGCTACAACTCCTGGGACCACAATTGGAAGAGCAGTGAGCAAATTTACAACAACAAGAAAAAGCTAAATGCCCTTGACATTAATTATCTTATCAATATCGGACCTGACCATTTGGGAAGATTTCCTCTTGAAGCGCAAGAAATTTTAAGGGGTGTTGTAGCCCTGGAAAAAAACGAAAAATAAAAAAGACCGCTTACCACTTGTGAGGTGATATTTATTTACAATAGGTTTTATTTTGATAATGAAGTAACTGCTAATGCAGATGTACGCTTCAAAAGCATCATTTTATTGGAGCTTTTTAGTAGATTTACATACAAAAGTTCCGAATTGAAGGTTGAAAACGGAGCTGCTAACACCTTTGTTATCGGAAGCATTGAGGCACCCAAAATTCCAAACGGCTGTGATTATTCCCTGATAGTAAACGAAAAGGGAATAGCTATTGCAGGTCGAGATTATAATTCCCTTGTGCGTGGCTACATTTCTATGCTAATGAAAATTGAGCGTGAAATGGGTAAAAAGGAGCTTTTTGTTTCCTCTGTGCAGGAAAACAAATCATACGATATTAAAAACCGTATGATACACATGTGCGTTTTTCCTGAAAATACTCTTTTGGAAATAAAAAAGCGCATACGCCTTTTTGCACTCCTGCAGTATACCCACGTGGTAATCGAATTTTGGGGAATGTTAAAATACGATAGCTTGCCTTCGCTCTCTTGGGAAAACGCCTTTACAAAGAACCAAATAAAGGAAGTAATTAATGAAGCAAAAGCCCTTGGAATAGAGCCCATACCAATGTTCAACTCACTTGCACACGCATCCCAGTCTCGCTCAATGAGTGGCAAGCACACCGTGCTTGACAATGATATTTCCCTGTACGCACTGTTTACAGCCGATGGCTGGGCGTGGGACTTGGAAAATGAAGAGGTATGGCACCTATTTAAGAGCATAAGAAAAGAGCTTTATGAGCTTTTTGACGGCTGCGAGTATTTTCATTTAGGCTTTGACGAATCTCACGCTCATAACAGAAATCCATATCTCAAGGAAAGATTGCCCTATTATATGTCACGCTTGACAAAAGAGGTTCAAGCGGAAGGAAAGCGTCCTATGATATGGATGGATATGCTTTTGCCACCTGATGCATTTGTAGATATGATAGGTAATGGTCACTCCATAAAGCCGAAGGATGAGTGCATCAAAATAATCAATGCCTTAGCCGACAATACAGTTTTTGTAGATTGGGAATATTCCGTGAAAAAAGCACCCATTAGTAGCCTTTTATATTTCAAGGACCTAGGCATTGATGTTATGGGGGCGTCTTGGTTTGATACAGAAAATGCAAGCGCCCATATTGACACAATTTCAAATAGCAGCCTGTTTGGGTATATGCACACCACATGGCACACAATAGCAAGTGAACTACCAAGCATTATTCCTATTGCAAGAAAGCTGGGCGCAGCCCTGCCTGTTTGGGAGAATGAAAGCAATAATCAGATGATACTTTCAACCCTTTTACGTGCTGTAACCGTTGAAAAGGCTGATTACACTTCTTGCGGTTGGGTTAAAAATCAAATTTCTTAATCGACAAAAGGGACACTCAACTTGTCCCTTTTTCTTTATCTGATTTTTATCTTGTCAAATTTTCTCATTAATCTTGATATTCCAAGAAAACCATTGTATAATTAAATAAGTAAACAAAAACACACAAGGAGATTTTTATGTATTCATTCGACAGACTTCATTACAGCACAAGAGGCTCTTATCTTGTTTGGGACAAAAAGGGCAGAAATATCTTGAAGATGGACATGATCCACAACCACGGACAAGATATTTTTAACGGCGTTTTGTCTATTGATTTTGGTTCCGGCTCAAAATTTTCCTTCGTTCCTCGTGAGGCTACTGCAAAATGTAACGATGGCGAGACAAAAATTACCATGTTTGGTACTGACGGCACCTTTATCAAGGGTAAGGGCAAGGAGATTGTTGTAGAGATTGCCAAAACAAATACAAGATTTGACTATCAAATCATCCAAAATGGAGTTATAGAGCTTTGCGATTTTAACAACAACTGCAGCCTTATGTTTGTTTCAAACAAGGGTAGCTTGAAGGTTGAAAAGCAACGTACCCCGGGTAAAATCACAGCCGACTTTGTTAATGTTCGCATCACACCCGATGAAAACGGTGAATACGAGTTTGCAATTGAGGCAAACTTCCTAGAGAAGGGCGCTACCTTATCACAGGGTATGAGCTACGACCATTATGCCGATATTGCCGAAAAGGATTATGCCCTTTGGGAAAAGAAATTCAACTGCAAAAACAAATATGAAAAAGAGTGCGCTTACATAATGTGGTCAAATACCATCGCCCCTCTTGGCAATTTCTCCACAGAGGCTATCGTAATGGGCAAGGCTGGTATGAGTAATGTTTGGAGCTGGGACAATGCGTTCAATGCGCTTGGACTTGCCGACGTTGATTATCGTATTGCTATGGACCAGTTTATGATTATGTACAAGCACATCAATCGTGTTGGCAGAGTTCCTGATGCCATTTCACAATCCTACAAGGTTTGGAACTTTGTAAAGCCACCTGTACAGGGCTGGATGTACAAGCAAATGATTAAGAGAAACCCCGAGTTTGCCACCCCACACGCACTTGAAGAGGTTTACTTCGATATGAAGCGTAACACAGACTGGTGGCTAAATCTTCGTGGAGATGTTCCTTCCTACTACCACGGTAACGACTCAGGACAGGATAACTCCACCTGCTTTGATAAGAGCGAGCACATTGAAACCTCTGAGCTTATTGCATTCCTATCCGTTCAATGCTCCTTCCTTTCCGAGGCTGCCGAGACCTTGAACTACCCAACAGACAAGAGAATATATGCTCAGCTTGCTAAGGAGCTTGCAGAAAAGGCAGTTAAGGACTACTGGGATGGCGAAAAAATCTTTGTTCGCCTTGCTGAAACAGGAGAGCCATACTACTGTAACGCACTTATGCCACTTCGTGTTATTATTCTTGAGGATATGCTTCCAAAGGAAATACAGGAATATATCGTTAAGCAGATAAAGGAGCATCACCTTTGCAAGGGCGGTATTGCCAGCGAGGCGCTTGATAGCCCAATGTTCGTAGAAAACGGCTATTGGCGTGGCGCTGTATGGGCACCGGACGTTGTTATGTTCGTTTACGCACTTCGTAACCTTGGCTATACAGAGCTTGCAGACCAAATCGCAGAAAACTACAAGACCTCTGTTTGCAAATATGGCTTTAGCGAAAACACAAGCGCTATCACAGGTAAGCAGCTCCGTTGCAAGGGCTACGCCTGGGCAGCAAACGCATATCAGGTACTATAGAAAAAAAGGCACCAAACGGTGCCTTTTCTTATTGCAATCCTTCCGACTATATGGTAATATAAGATTAACATAACTTAGGAGAAAAGCTATGAAAGCCAAAATTACAGTAAATAAAAATAACATAATCGACAAAATAGACAGACGTATATACGGCTCTTTTATCGAGCATCTTGGAAGAGCAGTATACAACGGAATATATGAGCCAACCCACGAAAGTGCCGACGATATGGGCTTTCGCAGGGACGTTTTGGAGCTGATAAGTCAGCTTAATGTTCCAATAGTGCGCTACCCGGGCGGAAACTTTGTTTCCGGCTATAACTGGGAGGACGGTATTGGGGACAAGAGCAAGCGCCCACAAAAGCTGGAGCTTGCTTGGCTTTCCATAGAAACAAATCAGGTGGGCATTGATGAGCTGCAAGAGTGGGCAAAAAGAGCCAACACCGATATTATGATGGCTGTCAATCTTGGCACAAGAGGTCCAAACGAGGCAAGAGAGCTTATCGAATATTGCAACAGCGACACAAATACATACTTTGCAAATCTTCGCAGACAAAACGGCTTTGAAAAGCCCTTTGGCATCAAGCTTTGGTGCCTTGGCAACGAAATGGACGGAGATTGGCAAATTTGCCACAAAACCGCTGAGGAATATGGCAGGGTAGCCACAGAAACAGCCAAGGTTCTTAAATGGGTTGACCCGTCTATTGAGCTTGTGGCTTGCGGCAGCTCCGACCCCAATATGCCTACCTATGGAGAGTGGGAAAGGACTGTCCTTGACCACACCTACGACTATGTAGATTACCTGTCCCTGCATTGCTATTATGGCAACAAGGAGCAGGATACAAAAAATTTCCTTGCCAGAGCCGAGGATATGGACAGCTTCATTAAGAAAACTGCCCAAATCTGCGACGAAATCAAGGCAAAAAAGAACAGCCAAAAAACAGTTAACCTCTCCTTTGACGAATGGAATGTTTGGTACAGAACCAAGGACGAGGAGAAAACTGCCGAAAGGTGGCAAATTGCACCCCATCTGCTTGAGGAAAAATACAATTTCGAGGATGCGCTTTTGGTTGGTTGTATGCTTATGACCCTTCAGAATAACTGCGACCGTGTTAAAATCGGATGCCTTGCACAGCTGGTAAATGTTATTGCCCCAATTATGACCGAAAACGGCGGCAAATCTTGGAAGCAAACGATTTTTTACCCCTATATGTACGCATCCCTCTATGGTAACGGCACAACCTTAAAAGCAGAAAATGAAAGCGATACCTATAAATCAAAGGAAAACATCGACATTCCATATCTGTACACCTCGGTTATTGATAACGAGGAAAGGAAAGAGGTGGTTGTGTTTGCAGTCAACCGTAGCCTTGATAGTGATATGGAGTTGGAAATCAACCTAGATGGCTTTGAGGGCTATACACTAAGTGAGCATATAGAGCTTTACTCAAACGACCTTAATGCCGCAAATACCAAGGACAGCGAGACAGTAAAGCCACAGGCAAGGGAGCTGTCAGGCACACCAACAATCAAAAAGCATTCCTGGAATATGCTTGTATATAAAAAATAAAAAAGGCACTGCTAGTGCCTTTTTTTATTTCAAATCTATAAAATTCAGCTTATCAATAATTTCCTTGCCAAAAAGCTCCTTACAGAAATTTACCGATTGCTCATATAGGTCAATTTGCCCCCTGTTGTGGGCATCAATCCCATATACCACATTAACGTCATATTCTGCGGCAATCTGCCAAAAGTCCTTGACGGGGTAGTGTATTTTTCGTGTAGGGTCAGAAATATGCCCTGCAATTTCAGCAAGATTAATTTCAAGAGGTGTTTTTGTTTCCTCTGCCGCCTTGCAAATTATTCTCGTCGCCTCAGCCTCAGCCTGACCAAATACATCGCTGCTTAGCATAAACAGGTCTGGGTGCGCAACCACATCGGCAAGACCTATTTCCATTGCCTCTTTAATGTAATTTGCATACCTTATTATTTCCTCATCTGTGAAAATATTTACTCTTAACGTTTGAAGGTCGCTTTTGTCCTCATTATAAACAAAATGCTGACCCAAAATCACCTTGTCAACCTTGCCCTTAAGCTCCATAAGGTTCTTTTCCTGACCGGGTAAATACTCAATTTCAAGACCGCTTTGTATTTCAATTATACCCTTGTATTTTTGCTTTAAGAGCTCAATGCTTTCAAGATACCCGTCAAGCGAAGAGTAGTCCATACGCATATAAAGCCTTTTGTCAATATATTCCTTCTGTGGCGTATGGTCGGAAAATGCCATTCTCTCAAAGCCGTTTTGAATAAGTGAAATAACATAATCCTCGTCAGTCATATTATAATCTGCGTGTCCGCATCTGTATGTATGGGTATGATAATTAAATTTCTGCATAAAATACCTCTAAAATGTTGCTATGCACATTTTAGCACAAAGCGGAGCAGAGTTCAAGGCTTGAAATAAAATCCACTTGACATAAAATTTTTTACGTGTTAAAATAAATTGAACACAATCTAATTGTGTAAAATCAAAAAGGAGAAAAGCAATGAAAATTTATGATTTCAAGGTAAAAGCGCAAGACGGCACAGAGGTAGCTCTTTCAGATTATCAAGGAAAGGTGTTATTAATTGTAAACACCGCAACAGGCTGTGGCTTCACTCCTCAATACGATGAGCTACAGGACATTTATGAGGAGTTCAAGGAAAGGGGCTTTGAAATTTTAGACTTTCCCTGCAACCAATTCGGAGAGCAGGCGCCGGGCAGCGACGAGGAAATACATTCCTTCTGCACAGGTCGCTATGGAATTACCTTCCCTCAATTTGCCAAGATTGACGTTAACGGCGAAAACGCAATTCCGTTTTACAATTGGTTAACAGAGAACACAAGCTTTGGTGGCTTTGGTGCATCCCCAATGTCCCTTATTCTTTCGGGCGTTGTTAAAAAGACAGATAAGGACTATAAAAACAATAGTAAAATCAAATGGAACTTTACGAAATTCCTAATAGACAGACAGGGCAATATAGTCGGTCGCTTTGAGCCTACCGATATGAAGAAGCTTAAAAAGTCCATCGAGGCGTGCTTATAATGCGTTACGAATATAAAACAGAAAGCACCTGCGCACAAATAATAAGCTTCGATATTAATGGCAATATAATAACCAATATAGAGTTTTATGGCGGCTGCAACGGTAACCTGAAGGCAATTTCCAAATTGCTTGATGGAATGAGTGTGGAGGAAATTGAAAAAAAGCTGCGTGGAAATACCTGTGGCAGGCGACCCACGTCCTGTACAGATCAGCTGGCAATTGCCGTAAGACAAGCATATAATCAGCTAAATTCCTAATTTAAGATTGAAATGTAAAATGTTTTGTGTTAGAATAATGTATATTTGACCAAGGAGCAAAGAGGTATGGACGAAAAAAATTACGACCCGCTAAGGCTTGAAAATCAATTATGCTTTCCGCTATATGCCGCATCCCGTGAGGTGATAAAAAAATATCGCCCCTATCTTGATGCGTTGGAGCTTACTTATACACAATACATTGCAATGATGGTTTTTTGGGAATGTGAAAGCATTAATGTAAAGGAGCTTGGTAAGCGCCTGTTTCTTGACTCCGGCACACTTACCCCCGTGTTAAAAAGCCTTGAGGCAAAGGGCTTTGTGCGCAGAAGTCGCTCGCTGTCGGATGAGCGTGTGCTGAATGTAGAGATTACCGAGCAGGGCAAGGCTCTTAAAAAAAAGGCAACTACAGTTCCTGCAGCCCTTGCCGATTGTGTAAGGCTTGAGCCGAATGAGGCGATAAAGCTATACGAGCTGCTTTACAAGGTTTTAGATGGCTTGAATGAATAAAAAAGCCCCAATTTATGGGGCTTTTTTCTTTTTTGAAATATTAATCTCATCATACTCGGCATAGGAGCGAAAGCCCTCGCCAAGCACCTCTGTTGCATCATTGATTATAACAAATGAACCCTTGTCAATTCTCTTAATCGCACCTATCAAAATAGGAAGCTCCTTAGGAGATACTACACACAAAAGCATAGTTTTTTCCTTGTGAGAGTACATACCACGACAATGTATGCCCGTTGCGCCTCTTTCAAAGCTGCTCATAACAAAATCAGCAATTTCATTTTGCTTGTCGGAAAAAATCTGTACCGCCTTGGCTCTGTTGCCAAGAGTAACAATTAAGTCAGTAACGAGGGAAGAGATATACATTGCAATTATTGAATAAATTGTAATGGTAATGCTTCTGAACACAATGCCCGAAATGGCAATAACCGCACAGTCCAGCACGAGAATAATATGTGCAAGGGAGGCGTGTGGAATAAGACGCTTAATAACCATTGCCAAAAAATCACTTCCGCCGGTAGATGCGCCCTGCCTTATAACAAATCCTACCCCAATTCCTATAAGCACACCGCCAACAGCAGTTGAGGCAATCAGGTCCTCGTTGTAGACGGGAAAATAGCTGGTTATTTCCAAAAAAGCAGTTAAGGAGGCTATTCCAATAACCGTTTTCATAACCGACTCCCTTCCCAGATACTTAAATCCCAAAAGAAAGAGAAGGGCATTAATTACAAGGTTGGTAATCCACAGCTTAACACCAAAAAGGTGTAAAAGTATAGTTCCGATAGATGAAATACCACCGGAGGAAATTTTGCTTGGCACCAAAAATATATTGATTCCAAGCGCCAAAATAAACGAGCCGACAATAATAAAAGTCAGGTTAATTACAAAAGGACTTATTTTCTTCATAAAAACCACCCCTTACTATTTTAATCCCCTAAGGGAAAATTAAACAGTAAAAGTTAATTTTTATGCTTCAATACATAGTCGATAAAGTTCTTCCAGCTGTGTCTTGAAAAATAGTGTCTTGACTTAATCAGAAAAATGCCGATACGTCCGTTAAGCTCAGCCTCACCAACCTCTAAAAAGCTATTTTTGGCATAGCCAACAAGTCCGTCCCTCTCCCAAGCAGGGGATGCGGCAAGCGCGCTTAGCTGAACAGAGCGTGGGTCCGCCCAAAAATCATGGCTGCATGCCCCAAGCGCTACATATCTTGGCGCAATAGCCGCCAAAAGAAAATGCTGGTCGAAATCATCTGAATAATTCTTTTCTGTATGCTTAACAAAGCCCTTGCAGAACCAGAAGGGGAACACTCTATGAATGTCTGAATAAAGCTCTCCTGTTAAGCGCTTGTTTTCGCCGCTGTGGTGTCCGCTGTTTCCCTTTGCCAGGCTATCTCCACAGCAGCCTGCCGCATTTGAAAGAGCAAACTTAATTCTTGTGTCGTGGGCTGCTGTCAGCAAAGCAGTTTTTCCAAGACGCGAGTGTCCCGCAACACAAATATTGTCCTTGTCCACACAGTCAAGGGTCAATGCATAATCCACAAGTCGCATATTTGCCCAAGCCCAAATGCCGATTTTACCGCAGGCTGTATCTGTGTCCTGACCGTTTGGCAGGAGCAAGGGTCCAAGTCCGTTTGAAAAATCATTATCATCAGATGCTACATCCTCATAAACAAAGGCAAGATAGTTTACATCCTTTTCCGATAGCTCCTCAATGGGAAAATATCTTGAGGCATACATAGGATGAAAGTTATTTAATACCACGGTCGGTCTTTTCCTGTCATCGTTATGCAAAAGCCTGTCAACTCTAAAGCTATGAGAGCGCTGTCCGACAGTAATTGTCATAGTAACAAATGAATGCTCAACCGTGCCAAGCGAGTATTCCCCATAAATAAAGGTAGGCTCGCTAACGCTTATTGAATATTCGACACAGGGAAGGGTGCCATACATCTCACGGCTAAGAATATTTAGCATTTCCTCTCTGGAAAGCAAAGAGGGAAGCTTTCTGCTTTTTAGCTCATTTTGCATAAATTATCTCCTTAAAAGTTCCTTTGCCTCAAGCGCCTTAAGAATATCCTCAAAGCCGCTTTCAAAGTCATTTATATCTATCACAGGGCAATTAATGTAGGACAGCGTGCCATCTAGCAAGCTTCTCAAATCATCAAGGTCTACATCATTTTTAATAAGCACGGGCAAAACGAATGCTCCTTTAGAAAGAGCATATGAGATTTCCCTTTCAGCGTATTTGCTTTGAATGCTACGCTTTGAAACAAGAAAAATAAAAACGCCGTCCCTATAAGAATTTTCCTTTATTTGGCTTTCCACACTGTTGAGCCAGCTGTCGCCACAAACCAAATCATCGTCATCCCATACGCTATAGCCACGCTCCTTAAAATGCCTGTGTAGCTTTTTCGCAATAGCCTTGTCGCTTCTGGCGTAAGAAAGAAAAACCTTGGAAACACGTATTTGATAAGCAATTTGGTTTCTTATGTAATCATAGCATTCCTTGTCCCAAATGTCAAACTTATCAAGCTCAATTTCCAAAACATTGATTTTCTTGCCACTGTCAATAAGAGCCTTAAGATACTCACGCTCCTTTTGAACATAGTAAGACCCTTCGGCGTTTTCACTCTTACAGTAGACAAACCAAATTCTTTCGTTTATCTCTCTCTTGATAAGGTCTTGTATCTCGTTATCATCTGACAAGCACTTCAAGAAGAAAAGAATAGGCTCATAAAAAAAGGTTTCCTCAATAATGTTTCTTACAATCCTAACCTTTTCTATATCTAAGTGGGAATGAGAAATGAAGAAATACTGCTTCAAATGCTCATGCTGGCATTCAAGACATTTATAGCTATCTACAGTCTTGTCATAAACAAGCCGTTCACAGCCACAGTTAAGACAATTCATTGCCACGACAAAACCACATCCTTTCACACATATTCTAACACCGGCAAGGGAAAAAGTCAAACTATTTTGTATATACACTTGCACATATATTTACAAATGTGGTATAATTATCACAACAAACGAAAGAGGATAGAGCAATGAAACCGAGTAAGCTATATTCATATACAATAATGCCCCTGCTTATGGAGCATCTTGAGGAAATATGTCAGGACATAAAAATGCAGGTGGACTCAGGCATTGCATCCTGCGCCCTTTTCAGTATGACCCTTGTTCCCGAGGGTAATCCGCCTGCAAACAAGGCAAAGATTCTATGCCAAAAATATGCCAAATTCAAAAAGCGTCTTGATGAGCTTGGGGTTGAAAGCGGCATTTTGGTTCAAGCCACCGTTGGACACGGCTGGATTTTAGGAGATATGTTCCCATACCAACCCCACGTAAACTTTACCGATGGCATTGCCACAAGGGTTGCATGCCCCTGTGATGAGGGCTTTAAGCAGTACATATATGATGCAATCAAAACTGTAGCCGAGGCAGGACCCGGCACAATTATGATAGACGATGATTTTCGTCTTATCTGGTTTAAGGGAGAGGGCTGTGCCTGTCCCCTTCATATGGAGCGCTTTAACAGGGAAGCCGGCACAGAGCTTACCGGAGAAGAGCTTTGGAAAGCAGTTAACGAAAGAACACCGCTTGCAAAGAAATATACCGACATTTTTATAAAAACCCAAAAGGAGTCCCTTCTTGAGGGTGCAAGGCTTATGCGTGATGCTATTGACAGCGTGGACCCAACCCTGCACGCATCCTATTGCTGCTGTGGAAATAATGCAGAGTTTGCCTCTGAAATTGCCACCATTTTAGCAGGCAAGGGCAACCCTGTAATGGTAAGAATAAATAACGGCAACTACACCCACGCAGGTCCAAGATATTTCAGCCGTGTTTTCCATCGCTGCAGAACGCAAATCGAAAAGCTAAAGGGCAAGGTTGACATCATTCTTGCAGAAACGGACACCTGTCCACAAAACCGTTACAGCACAAGCGCAAGCTCCCTGCACACCCATTTTATAGGCTCTATTTTAGAGGGCGCAAATGGCGCAAAGCATTGGATTACACGCTTGCTTGACTATGAGCCTCAAAGTGGCGTTGCCTACCGCAAAAAATTAAGCACCTACCACGGCTTTTATGAAAGACTAAATCAGCTTACGCCAAGCCTTAAATGGCGTGGCTGTCGCATTCACACTCCCTGTGAGCCTGACTTTACATATGGCAGAGTAAAGGAGGAGTGGGATGGCTGGAGCTACTGTGTCCTTGAAAAAATGGGCATACCTATGTATTTTTCAGGCGAAAATGGCGGAGTATGCTGTCTTGAGGGCGATGTTGATACACGCCTAAGCGACGAGAAGATTTTGGACATTCTTAAGGGTCCTGCCTTCATAGCCTCTGACACAGCAAAAAATCTGGTAAGCCGTGGCTTTTCTCAGTATCTTGGCGTTGATGTTAGGGAATGGACAGGAAAGCAGCCTGTAAACGAATATATTAAATCAAGCCATCGCTACACAAAAATCCAAATGCAGCTAAAGGAGCTAATACCTCTTTATCCCGAGGTAGAGGAGCTTTCAGAGGTTCTTAACACCACCGACCACCAAAGCTATGAAAGGCTTTTTCCCGGTGTTACCTCATATAAAAATAGCCTTGGCGGACAAATTTTTGTCTTTGCAGGCACCCCTGTGGCAGAATTTCATCTGTCAACTGCCTTTTCCTTCCTTAACTATTCAAGAAAAGAGCAGCTGATAGGTATGCTTAAGAGGACAGCGGAGCTTCCCCTATATTTCCCGGGTGATGAGGAGGTTTACCTCAAATGTGCCGATATGGACGACCAAAGGCTTTTTGCGGCGCTGTTCAACCTGGGTCTTGACCCGATAGACCAAATCAAGCTGGTAATCGAAAGGGAAGTGAAGGGAATAGAGGTGCTTTTGCCAAACGGAAGCACACAGAATGTGGCATTCACAAATGAAGGAAGCACCTACACACTTAATTTGCCCCTGTACACCCTAGAGCCTGTAATTCTATTCATAAAATAAGAAAAAGCTACCCAAGCGTTGGGTAGCTTTTTTGTTATTCTTGTGCCTCTTGTGCTTTCTTAACTTGCTTTTTGTAAAGTCTTGCAAGAGTATAGCCTGTGTATCTGAGTATAAACGCAGGCAAAAGGCTTAAAATAAAGTTAACTGCGAAAATAGGAATCCAAATAGACGGTGGACAAGGGAACAAAACCCCTGTTACGTTAAACCAATAAGGTATAAACATAATAGCAAAGCCGCAAATTGCGTTTTGCCAATGGATAACATAGCCATAGTTTATCTCAACCAAAAACTGCTCAAGATAAGACTTGTCGTTGGTGCTTTTCAGCTCGCTTTTGCTAAAGCTTGTAAATCCGCCAAGCTCCGGCACGTGGTCCTTCCACGCCTTGATTTTTATAGCCTTGTAGAAATTATGCTCCCACTTTGGCACATTCCAAAGCTTGTGTGTTGGCATAAACCATCTTCTGGGTAATAATCTACGAATAACAGTTGCTCCGATGCCGTCAAGGGAGATAACACCGACGGTGCCGATTACAACATTGACAGAAACCCAAAGCAAATTGTTCCAATCAAAAGGAACAGAAAAAACATTGGCGACTATAATAGCCAGCATACCAATAATGATAGTAAGAATATAAAAAAGCATAAGCACTCTCCTTTGTCACTACATTCTATCACAAAAAAACCATGTTTTCAACCATAAATTGTTGAAAATCAAGGGGGAATGTGCTATCATAATAATATAATACAAATCAGGAGGCGAAAAATGTCATATGTACTTCGTACCTTCGGCTTGTCCAAGTGCTATAAGGGCAATTGGGCGCTCAGCAAGGTAAATATGAACATAGAAAAGGGCGATATATACGGCTTCGTGGGTGAAAACGGCTCCGGTAAAACAACAATTATTCGCTTAATAACAGGACTTATCAGTCCGAACGAGGGCTCCTTTGAGCTTTTCGGTGCCAGCAATGATTCTCCAAAAATTTTGGAGGCAAGAAGAAGGGTGGGCGCAATTGTTGAGTCCCCTTCGATATATCTTAATATGTCAGCACGCAACAACTTAAAAATGCAATGCGATATTTTAGGTATAAAGGATGAGGAAAAAATCAAAAGGGCACTTATGGAGGTTGGGCTTTTTGATATGTACGAAAGCAAAAAGCAGGCAAGCAACTTTTCTCTCGGTATGCGTCAAAGGCTCGGTATTGCTATGGCACTTATTGGCGAGCCTGAGTTTATTATTCTTGATGAGCCGATGAATGGTCTTGACCCTGCAGGCATTGTTGAAATTCGTGAGCTTATCTTAAATCTGAATAAGGAGAAGGGTATTACCTTTTTAATCTCCTCTCATATTCTTACAGAGCTTGCCCTTGTTGCCACAAAATACGGCATCATCTCCAAGGGCCAAATGGTTGTTGAAATCTCCGCACAGGAGCTTCAAAATCAATGCAAGCAGTCAATCTATCTTGAGGTTGATAGCCCAATTAAGCTGTTTGAGGTGCTCATTCAGACAATGGATGAAAAGAACCTTGCCCTTGAGCCAAAGGGAGTCAGGGTATACGGAAATATTCACCTGAACTGGCTCTTTACAAAGGCGCTTGATGCGGGGCTTGAAATCCAAAATGTAGTGACCACAAAGGGTAGCATTGAGGACTACTATCTATCACATATAGGAGGTAACCACAATGCTTAGTCTACTTAAAACCGACTTGAGGCGCACCTTTAGGGATAAGCTATTTTTGATAGTTTGCATCATCGGTGCAGTATTTGCAATAATTATGCCACTGCTTTATGTTCTTATTTTCACCGGCCTTGGCGAAATGGAGCTTGGCGAATTTAGAATGGCACTGGACGCAAAAACTATGTTCTTTTCTGCCTTTTCTCCGGGAGGAGACTTTGGACTTATAGTTCCGATTCTTATTGCTATTATCATTTGCAAGGACTTTAGCTACGGCACAGTAAGAAACAAAATAATTGCAGGTAAATCAAGAAGCGCAATATTTATGTCCTTGTTTACCACCAGCACAATTGCTATGTGTACAGTAATCCTTGCACAGGCACTGCTGACCCTTCTCATTTCCTTGATTTTCTTTGATTATCAGCAGGGCGGCTTTACAGCAGGGGACTTTGGTTACTTGCTTCTTTCCGTACTGTTTTCACTTCTGGTATATGTGTTTATATCTGCCTTGGTAAGCTTCCTTGCAGTATTTATGAAAAACACAGGACTTGCAGTTGTAATGTACGTTGCCGTATCATTCCTTTTTACAATTGTAGGCTCCATAATTATGATAGCAGGCTTGACGGTAGATCCGGAAAACACCACAGCTGTAACTATTCTTGAGTTTTTGAACAACACAAACATATTTACATCCGGCTTAATAGGTACAGGCACGACCTATACCTTCGAGGATGTTATGTATATTTTGATGCCAACAATCGGCGGAACAGCAGTTTTCCTTGCCCTCGGCTTGTTAGTGTTCAACAAAAAGGACTTAAAATAAAAAAGGGACACCTAAGTGTCCTTTTTTTCATTGATAGTCTTGATTTTTTGCTACAATTTTCTTATACTATTAGTATAAATTCCAAGAAAGGGGAAAATTATGGCACAAAGATACAAATACCCAAGGACCTTTCACTTTCCCTTTTCTGAGGGAGCTACTGACGACGATAAAATTCTTGGTTCAACCGACCACTTTAAGGGTAAAATGGTAGTGGTTACAGAAAAAATGGATGGAGAAAACACTACCATCTATAACGACCATTGCCACGCAAGGAGCATAGACAGTAAGCACAAGGGCTATCACTCCTGGCTTCTTTCTCAAATTCCCACCTTCCAGCACCAAATTCCCAACGGGTGGCGTATTTGCGGGGAATACCTTTTTGCAAAGCATTCCATCGGCTACGATAGCCTTCCGTCATACCTTATGGTTTTCTCCATATGGGATGAGGAAAACCGTTGCCTTAGCTGGGGCGATATGGTCGACATCTGCAAGGACCTGGGGCTTGAGGTGGTGCCCACCCTTTATGAGGGCATTTACGACGAGGAGCTTATTAAGAAAATAGCCAAGGAAACCGTTTTACGTGGTAAAGAGGGCATTGTTGTAAGGCTTAGCGACGGCTTCAAATATGAGGACTTTTCAAAATCAATTGCAAAGTTTGTCAGAAAAAACCACATTCAGACTGACAGCAGCTGGGGCAGTGGCGAGGTAGAGAAAAACAAGTTAAAATAAAGCGAGGTAAATATGTTTAAGACAGAGCTTCATTGTCATTCTATGGATGTTAGCGAGTGCGCTAGGGTAAGCGTAGAGGACATAGTAAATAAATACACCGAGGCAGGCTATACCACCTTGGTTTTGTCAAACCACTTTAATAAAGGCACAATGAAATTCAATGGCGCCGACACATGGGACTGCTTTGTTGAAAAATTCATCCGGGGCTATGAAAAGCTCAAAAAATGTGCAGAGGGTAAGCTTAATATACTCTTGGGTGCAGAGCTTCGCTTTGATGAAAATGTAAACGACTACCTGCTTTTTGGCATCACCAAGGAGTTTTTGCTTTCACACCCGGAAATGCTTGAATTAAACCCCGAAAAATTTTACCCCATCGCAAAGGAAAACGGCATTCTTGTTGTGCAGGCGCACCCCTTTAGAAATGGTATGACCGTTGTAAACCCATCATTCCTTGACGGTGTCGAAGTATTTAACGGACATAAGGGTCACGACTCAAGAAACGAAATTGCCAACGCTTGGGCAGAGCGCTTTAATCTTATTAAAACCTCAGGCACGGATTTTCATTATAACCACGTGCCGGCAAACGCAGGCATTCTTACAGAGTACGAAATTATAAGCCTTGACACGCTTGTAAATACTCTCAAAGAGGGCACCTATCAGCTAATAAAGGACTATTAAAAAACAGGGCAGAAGCCCTGTTTTTTTATAAGTATTTTGAAATATCAACAAAATGATGCTGGACAGTAGCCAAGCCGTCCTTGTCAATCTTTAGCGTCGTGCCGCCAATCAGCTCCGGTTGATAATAGCTGCCCACACCCGCCTTAAGACTGTATGTAAGCCTTATTCCCTTGTACGGAATAGAGAAGTTGTTTATATGAGAGTGTCCGCAAAGATAATTTTTTGTTGAGCCAATTTCCAAAAGCCTTTCAAAAAACATATCGTTTTCATCGCTGCTGCTAATGCTCTCGTGCTTAACTCCAAAGGCACCGGGCACAAGCCAGCCCTTGCCGTCTTGTCCTTCGCTTGGTGTTACCTTGGAAGGGTCAAGGGAGTGGTCAAAGCTTTCGTTAAAGGCGGTTCTGTATGCGTAAAGCGGAACGTGAGAAACAACAGAGGTTTCCTTGCAGCCAAGGGCTCTTAGCTCCTTTATCTGCTCCTCGTACCAACAGACCTGCTCACTTGTGATATTGCCCCAGGTTACACATTCCTCGCCATTTTCATCTGTCGTAGGGATTGTGTCGTGGGTGTCCATAAAAATAACACCGTGAACCACCTTGTCCTCGTCCTTTATTGCAACAACAAAATTGCCTCTGCCAAGCATACTTGGACCGTTTTCATACACAAAATAAGAGTGCTTAAGGTAGCGCCTTACCACCTCATCGACAGCATCAAGCCCGTCCTGCTCGTCGTGGTTGCCCCATACGGCGGTCCAAGGAATTTTATATTCCTCAATAGCATCGGCAAGCGCCTCATATGCGTCCAAATCCCCTGCTAACGCAAGGTCTCCGCTAAGGGAAATCAAGTCAGGCTTAGTCCCTTCAATAGCTTTGGACAATACCTCTTTTATAACAGAATAGCCTCTTTTGTCGCTCTGCCATTCCTCGCCGTTTAGCTGAACGTCGGAAAGATTAAGAACGACAAAGTCTTTATTTTTTTGTTTCGTCAGAAAAAGCATAGAAAAAATCCTTTCCATTTGTTAAATCTATTATACAATGTAAGACACTTAAAATCAAGGAAAAAACACATTTGCAAAACAATAAAATATATGCTATACTAAAAAACGAATTAAAATACAAGGAGAGCATAAATGTTTAGAATACTCATTGTAGATGACGATAAAAATATAAGATACGTAATGAAGGAAAGGCTTGAGCTGGAGAAATATACAGTTCTGACTGCCTCAAACGGACAAGAGGCACTGGAGCTTTTGGACAGCAACCACGTGGACCTTGTTATTGTAGATATTATGATGCCTAAAATGGACGGCTACGAGTTCACAAAGGAGCTTCGCACCTTCAAAAGCGACCTACCTGTCCTGATGGTTTCTGCAAAGCAGCTTCCCGAGGACAGAAAAAAGGGCTTCCTTTCCGGAATTGACGACTATATGTCAAAGCCTATCGACACAGAGGAGCTTCTTTTGCACATAAAAGCGCTACTGAGGCGTGCCAATATCGCAAACGAGCACAAGCTGCATATCGGTGAGGTTGTGCTGGATTATAACTCCCAAACCGTAACAAAGAAAGATGAGCACATAGAGCTTCCGCAAAAGGAATTTATGCTTCTTTTCAAGCTTCTGTCCTCTCCAAATCAAATCTTTACAAGAATACAGATTATGGACGAAATCTGGGGCTATGATTGCGACACAGTAACAGACACCGTAACCGTGCATATCTCCCGTTTGAGAAAGCGCTTTGAGGGCTGGGAGGATTTTGAAATCAAGTCTATAAAGGGACTGGGCTACAAGGCAGAAATAAAATGAAAAACGAAAAGAAAATTCTCAAGGTTCCGAAAATTGACCTTGAAAAGCAGATTAACACAGCAAAGTTCAATCTTGCATTTATTCTGATAGTTGTAATAATTCAGCTTTGCTCCGTTGCAATCGTTGTTGCAATAGCCCTTATTCTTTCCGAGGCTGGTGTTATTGCCTTAAGCAGCAACATAGAAAATAACCCTGCAATTATTGTACTGACAGGTATTTCCAGTATAATTATCGGTATAGGACTTGGCGCCATTGCCGCAAAATTCTTTATGAAGCCCTTTAAGCAGCTGGTTGAGGCTATGATGCGTCTTTCACAGGGCGACTACTCCACACGTATCGACTTTGGAAATAACAACATACTAAAGGAAGCGGAGCAGGGCTTTAACAATCTTGCTACCGAGCTTGGACAGGTGGAGCTTTTGCGTGCGGATTTTGTAAACAACTTTTCCCACGAGTTCAAGACTCCAATCGCATCAATCAGCGGACTTTTGGAGCTTCTAAAAAGAGACGACCTGACCACCGAGAAAAGACAGGAATATATAGCAGTTATCGAGGAGGAGACCCATCGCCTTCACGAAATGTCAACAAACGTACTGAACCTTTCCAAAATTGAGAACGAAACAAGCCTTAAGAACATAACAAGGTTCAACCTTTCCGAGCAGATAAGAAGCTGTATCGTGCTCCTTGAAAAGAAATGGAGCAAAAAGGACCTTTCCCTAAGCCTTGACTTTGATGAATTTATGATAAGAGGCGACGAGGAAATGCTGAAGCAGGTGTGGATTAACCTGCTTGACAACGCAATAAAGTTTGCCGAGGAAAAAAGCGAGCTTGTTGTGGAAATTGAAAAGCCCGAAAAGCAGATTATCGTTAAAATTACAAACACAGGTGTGGAGATAAAGGACGAGGAAAGAGAAAAAATCTTTAACAAATTCTATCAATCGGATTCCAGCCACAGTAAAGAGGGCAACGGCATCGGACTTTCCATAGTAAAGCATATAGTTGTGCTTCACGGCGGTACAATTGAAGCAAGGAGCAGAGGTGGAAAAACCACCTTTACAATAAAAATTTAAAAAAATAACGTTTGTTAATATTCAGTTTAGAAACAACATATATAATGTTGTCGAAAAATGAAGAAAACTGTCAAATAGACGGAGGATTTATGAAATATACTGGTAATGTAATCGACGGCGAGCTTTTTGAGAAAATGGTCTTTGGAGGCGCTGCCAACCTTTACGAGAATATGGAAACTGTAAACGACCTAAACGTTTTCCCAATTCCGGACGGCGACACAGGCGAAAATATGTTCCTTACCTTCAAGGGTGGAGTAGAGGGACTTAAAAATGCACAGGAAAACGGTCTTTCCGACAAAGCAAGCGCAATGGCAAGCGGTATGCTTATGGGCGCAAGAGGTAACTCAGGCGTTATCCTTTCCCAGCTTTTCTTTGGCTTGGCAGAGGGACTAAAGGGCAGACACAGCGCTGACCTTAAGGCGTTTGGTAAGGCTCTTGCAAATGGTGTAAAATGCGCTTATGGCGCAGTTGCTGTTCCTGTTGAGGGCACAATTTTGACCGTAGCGAGAGAGGCATCTGAAAATGCCTGCAAAAAGGTTAACGACAACGCAAGCGTTATAGAATTTTTTGAGCTGTTTCTCAATGAAATGAGACTTAGCCTTGACCACACACCGGAGCTTTTAGAGGTTCTTAAGGAGTCCGGCGTTATAGATAGTGGTGGAGCAGGTCTTGTATATATTATTGAAGGCTTTTTCAAGGCTCTCAAGGGCGAGGAAATCGGCACAGGCTTCGAGGCTACACAGGCTAAGGGCAAGGCAGACCTTGACTTTTCTAAGTTCAACGAGGATAGCCAAATGGTATATGGCTATTGCACAGAGATGCTTTTGCAGCTTCAAAAATGCAAAACCGATGTTGATGCCTTTAAGGTTGACGGCTTAATCGAATACCTTAACACCATTGGCGACTCAATTGTTGCATTCAAAACAGGCACAGTTGTAAAAATTCACGTTCATACAATGACACCGTACAAGGTTTTGGAATACTGTCAGCAGTATGGCGAATATCTTACTGTAAAGATTGAAAATATGACTCTTCAGCACAACGAAACCGTTGAGAAGAAGGAAGCGCCGAAAAAGGCAAGACCCCACAAGAAATACGCATTAGTTACAACTGCAATGGGTGACGGCTTGATTGAGCTTTTTAAGGAAATGGGTGCTGACGAGGTTATAAACGGCGGACAAACAAACAACCCCTCAAGCGAGGATTTTCTCCGTGCCTTTGACGAGGTAAATGCCGATAATATTTTTGTCCTTCCAAACAACTCAAACATCATTCTTGCCGCAAATCAGGCAAAGGAGCTTTATACAAAGTCCAACATTTATGTAATCGAGTCAAAGAGCATAGGACAGGGCTACTCAGCAATCTCCGTGCTTGACTATTCCGAGGACGACCCCGATGCAATCGCAGCATACCTGACCGAAAGCATGCAGGCATCTGTAACAGGAATGGTTGCAAAATCTGTAAGAACCACACAGGCAGGTGGCGTTCATATCGAAAAGGACGACTATATGGGCTTTACAGGCAAAACAATGCTTGTTTCCACCCCTTCAAAGCTTGAAAGCACAAAGCAGCTTATTGATAAGCTTGCAAAGGACAGAGAATTTCTCATTATGGTATATGGTAAAACCACCACAGATGAGGACAGAGAAGCAATCAACGACTACGTGGCTAAAGCGCATAAGCGCCTTGAGCTTTACGAGGTTGAGGGCGGACAGGACGTCTACGACTTCATTTTGATTTTTGAATAAGAGGCTTTATGAAAATAGTAATTGATACATTTGGCTGTGATAATCCGATTGCTGTTATAAAGGGCTTATCAAGCGCAATAAACGCAACCAAGGATGTAATTCTCGTTGCCGTTGGCGATAAGGACGTAATAGAAAGCACCCTTAAAGACCAGGTCTTTGATAGAGCAAGGCTTGAAATCGTTGATGCCAAGGATGTTATCACAAATAACGACTCGCCTCTTGAGGCGCTAAGGGCTAAAAAGGATGCCTCAATGGTTCGTGCATATCAGATAGCAAAGCAGGACGACGAGGTAATTGCCTTTACCTCAGGTGGTAACACAGGAGCAGTTATTGTTGGCGCAGTTTTGCTTCTCGGCAAGGCACAGGGCGTTGAAATGCCGGCGCTTTCAACCGTTCTTCCTACAATCAAGGGGACATATACCTGTCTTGTTGACTGTGGCGCAAGCATTGATTCAAGGGCTGTCCATCTTTTAAGATTTGCCAAGCTTGGTAGCGAATATATGAAAAATACCTACGGCATAGAAAGCCCAAGGGTTGCTCTCCTTTCCGTTGGAACCGAGGACAAAAAGGGTAACGCACTTACCAAGGAGGCCTTTGCCCTTCTTAAGGAAAGCGACCTTAATTTTGTTGGCAATATGGAGGCAAAAACCCTTCTTGCCGGCGACGTAGATGTTATAGTAACAGACGGCTTTGCAGGCAACGTGGCGCTTAAGTCCGTTGAGGGTGTTTCCTCAACCGTTGTAAGAATAATGGTTGACCTTTTGAAGAAAAACGCACCCGAGGGCACCGACCTTACCTTTGTTAAAAAGGCAGTAGGGGAGTTTATGTCAATATATGATTTCAACTCAATGGGAGGCGCAGTTTTGTTAGGCACCAAAAAGCCTGTAATTAAAATGCACGGCTCTGCAAATGAAACAACCGTTATAAATGTAGTAAAGCAAGCACTTCAAATGTGCTCAAATAAAGGAGAATAAAAATGAAAAAGTATGTAATAGTAACCGACTCTTGTAGTGACCTTCATAAGGGGCTTCGTGAAAAGTACGACATTGACTATATTCCGATGCACCTAATTATCGACGGCGAAAGAGATATTTATGCCGACCTTGATTTTAACGAAATTTCCTATGAGGACTATTTCAATATGCTCCGTGAGGGCACAAGAATTAAGACAGCGCAGGTAAACGCACAGGAATACAAGCAGGCATTTACAAAGTATCTTGAGGCAGGCTTTGATATTCTTTCAATTTCCTGCTCATCAGCTCTTTCCGCATCAATTAAGGCAAGTCAAGTTGCAAGAGATGAGCTTCTTGAAGCTTACCCGGACGCAAAAATTTATTGTATAGACAGCTTAAACTCCTGCTTCGGTCTTGGCATTATCTGTATGACCGCATCCGAGCTTAGAGCAGAGGGCAAGACAATCGAAGAGGTTGCCGCTTGGATTGAGGAAAACAAGCTTAAGGTTCATCAGGAATGCACAGTAGAAAAGCTTACATACCTTAAAAACGCAGGTAGAGTAAGCGCCGCAAAGGCATTCTTTGGCGGACTTCTTAACAAAAAGCCAATTATCATTTCCGATGCAGTTGGTCAAAACCACGCAATCGAAACAGTAAAGGGCAGACGTGCTTCAATGGAGCGTCTTGCTGAAAGAATGTTTGACGAGTACGAGGACCATCCATATCAAAAGGTTGTCGTTTGCCACGCAGACGACATAGAAGCTGCAGAGGAATTTAAGGCAGTTATCGAGGCTAAATTTGCGGGCAAGGAGCTAAACATTCATATGGATAGAATCGGCCCAATCATCGGCACATCTGCAGGCCCGGGCACAATCGCAGTTTACTTTATCGGCACAGAGGTTACCGAAAACAAGGCATAAAACAAAAACCAAAAAGGAGCGAATTTCGCTCCTTTTTTTATTCCCAAACGCAGGGTCAGATTCCATACCCGCCCTACATAATTGTATAATTTCAATGATGCAAAGCATCAATTCATTTTTCATGGCACGCAGTGCCAATTCATGCATCAGCAATGCAATTCATTTGACCCTAATGCGTCCCCGATTGCCTGCAACATTATTATAAAGGCTCCTTTTTTTGCGCCAAAATATCAAATTTACAAAAATTTAACAAATTGCTTTTTGCCTAAAAAACCTAATAATGGTATTCCAAAACAGAGTAAAAATGCACCCCATTTTGTAGACTTATCAACAACTTTTTTAAATTACTTATGCATATTAAACAAAAATGAGCCATTTTTTTTTTTTTTTTTGTTTAACTTGACAGTTTTCCACACACGTGTTAGAATACGAGTGTAAATTATATTTTTTAAGGAGAATTTTCATTATGAAAAAGAAACTCACTCTGTTTCTCGTTATGGTAATGGCGCTTGTGTGCGTATTCGCTGTATCAGTATTTGCAGATTCTGTACATGCAAACGTTGACAAGACCCAAACCGTTACACTTAGCGATGGAACAGTATGCAACCTGTTCGATAGCGAGGGTAATGCGCTCATTTGGTTTAAGAACGGATCAGAGCTTCAATCCATCCGCGCAGACGACTCAAGAATGGTCTACACAGCCGGAAACTATACCTTCAATGTCGGTAACTCCACAGTTGGTACAAAAACTGCTTATGAGGTTACAAAAATTCAAATCGCTCTTGAGAGTGGTACAATTGATGGTGGAAGCATCGTTGTACTTAACCTTATGGATGACGATGTAATTATCAATGCTGGCGGTAATATTGGTAAGCCTGTCAATTGCGTAAAGACTGTAGCGTGGGCTAACAAAGTAATCGAATACGCATATCTTCGTCTTGATACAGTTGCTATTCAGCAGCAGGCATTTTCTGGATGTACAAAGCTAAAGTACATCAATCTTGAGGATCTAACCGAATTGAGACAAATCGGTGGTGGTCAGACATTTGCTCAAAGCACCGCTTTGTTTGCAGGCGAGGTGTTAGATCTAAGAAATACTAAGCTTGTAACGCTTCCTGGTAATGGAGCATTTAGTAATGTTCCATTTGCAGGTGTTAAATTTCCTAGCACACTTACAAATATTTCTGACTGGAACCTACAATATTCAGGACTTGTAAGTATTGCATTCCCGGAAAATGTTGTAACAATCAATGCATCACAGTTTCTTGGTTGTCAAAATCTTCAAAGTATTTATATTCACAAAAATACAACAACAATTAAGGGCAGTGCGTTTGGTGTAGGCAACAATAAAGACTTAGATAGCCTAGAAAAGATATTCTTTGTTGGTTCTAAAGAGGAGCTAGAGGCACTTATTACTAATACAGATTCTGGTAATAACGCAGCTTTCTTTAAAGTTGTTGGCGAAAACAATGCAAATCTGATTTCCTATAAAGACTATCTTGCATTGGAAGATAAGAGTGGCTATTATGCAGTTTACGATTACAGCTACTGCGAGGCTTACAACGAGGGCGAGCACACCACATCCGGCACAAACCCATGCGTAGGCTCTTGTAGCGTTTGTGCGCTTTCATTTGTACAGCACTCCGATGCAGCTACCATCTTGGTAAAGATTGAATATACAGACTTTACAAAGACAGGCGTAAAGACACATTACTGTGAAAACGAGGGCTGTACATACAGCTCCGAGGAAACAGTTCCTGCAATCTTCGTAAACAATGGCTATTCGTACAGCGGCACAGCAATTTTGCAGGGCTTTGCAGTAAATAGCGACGCACTTATAGCATACGAAGAGGCAAACAACACAACCGTTCAGTACGGCTTGGTAGTTGGCTCTGTTGCAAAGCTTGGCGCAACAAATACACTCTTCGATGGCACAACACTTAAGGCTGGCGCATTTAGTGTTTCCTTTGACGATAAGAGAAACTACTCCGTATTTGAAATGCAGGTAACAGGCTTGACAGCAGATTACCAAGATACACAGCTTTATGTATGTGCATACGTAATCGACAATGGCACTGTAACATATATCAGCAACGGCGCAAACACAAGCACAGTTGACCCCGTAACATATAAAGAAATTGTTGCAGTAGAGGCAGGCAAAACAACAGGTATTATAATTCCAAAAGAGGAGGAAAACGCATAATGAAATACACAAAGCCAAGCTATGAAATAGAAGTAATAGCAAGCGAGGATATTATGGAGTTTTCTCCAAATAACATTTACACCACCACCGAAAGCTTTGACTATGGCGAGGGCGAGGTTACTGTTACAAAGGGAACATCCACAGCAAACATCAAGGATTTGCTATTCTAAATAAGAACAAAAAAGGAGCGATTTCGCTCCTTTTTTATTTTCATACCGGAAAAATTATTCCTTGCTTTCCTTGCTTTCGTTCATTTTGTCAAGCCTTAAATTTCTAAAGTACATAACAAGGTCAAGGCTTACCATAACAAAGTTAAGGAAATAGAAGAAAAGCACATACCACTTGCTACCGATATTGTTCATAAAATCTTGATTTACAAACTTTGAGGTAATTCCGGCCACATAACCAAGAAGAATAAGACAAATAAACCAAAGGCTCTTACCCTTAGTGGTTCTAGCCTTGTAAGCCTTTATAACATTAAGAGGCCACGAAAAGCCAAAGCAAATAAGCATTATAATTTCAAGTATTTCAGCCATAATAAACTCCAAAAAATTATTTTGATTTATCATAACACAAAAAAGCTTCAAAGTAAATAGAAATCGAAAAAAATACAAATAATATTTTTGGAGGTGATAAAAAATGAAAGAGCAAAAAACAAAAAAGGTTAAGGTAAACGACCCGGCTGTACCAAACAGAGCTCATACCGAAATGAAAAAGGAAGAGCCAAAGCCTGAGGCAAAGAAAAAGAACCAAAAGGAAAACTAAACAAAAAAGCAAGCACACCTGAAGTGAACTAAATGGGGTTCACTTCACACCCGTGCTTGCTTTTATTGTATAACGAAAACCACGCGATAGTCGCGTGGTTCAAAAGAGGTTAACCGATGAAAAGAAAATCCTCCGATTGTGATATAATAGAAGCGACCTGCCAGTCAAATCTAAAACACAAACGGAGGATTTATCTATGAAAA
>JAFUJS010000044.1 GCA_017468115.1 Clostridia bacterium
CCGCATCAACGTTGGGTATGGCTTATTTATAGCGTTTGCGATGTCGTACGCTGAAAATCTGCTTTGAATAACAGTCTCCTGAAATATTTTAAGCAGCTTGTCACACACGGTCGGCCCCTCCCCAGGAATAAAATTTGTATCAGATGATAATCATGTGTTATCACAGCATTTTCATACTGGTACATATGAGAGGACCTGATAATACTATAGTATCATCAGGCATGACCATAGCCTAAAGGCGAAGAAGGCCTTCTTTTTATATCCAAAAATTTCTGGCATCGTCCAAAAGCGGGCAAGTGAAAGTCAGAACCACCCGTAAAACGGGTGGTTTGCTCAGCCCTGTAAGGGCTTGTTACTCACTCGCACCTAAAGGCGCCGGCTTGAACACATGAAGTCGGCGCCTTTCCTGTCTCTAGGGTTCAAGCCCCCATGCCGATTCACTCGTAGCTGGCTCCTAAAGATGAAATAGTCCCGTCCCTCAACAGGCACGCTTTACGTGAAATGCACGGGTATGCCAAGATGTAAATAACCAAACGCACATCTTGCCGTATTGAGGGAGCGAGACATGAGACAAGTATGCACCATCGGACTTGATATTGCAAAAAATGTTTTCCAAGTTTATGGCGAGGATAAATCAGGACACAAAATCTTCAACAAAAAAATTTCTCGTGCAAATGTTCTGACTTTTTTTGCAAACCTTCCAATATGTCTTATTGGGATTGAAGCCTGTGGTAGTGCTCACTACTGGGCTCGAAAGCTTTTGCAGCAGGGACATATTGTCAAAATAGTCTCTCCTCATCTGGTCAGGCCTTTTGTTATAAATAATAAAACAGATGCAGCTGACGCACGAGCTATCTGTGAAGTCATTCAACGCCCCGATACCAAATTTGTTCCTGTAAAATCCATTGAACAACAGGAAATTGCGGCTCTCCATTGCGTCAGAGAACGTCTTGTTGGGAACAGAACTGCTCTCGTCAATCAAATTAGAGCGCTGCTTTACGAACAAGGGATAGTTTACAATCAGGGTATCAAGGCCATTGAAAAGGCACTCCCTGAATTGTTGAGTCAAGGATACGAATATCTAAGTGATTTTCTTATCGGCATTTTGCAGGAGTTATGGAATGAGTATCATCAACTGGATGATAAAATAAACTTAATTACACAAAAGATAGAAGGCTATGCCAAAGCAAATGAACATTGCAAACGCATCATGAAAATTGCAGGAGTTGGCCCTTTGACAGCCACTGCCGTAGTGGCCAAATATGGCACAGCTCGTCAATTTAAAAATGGGCGTCAGTTTTCAGCCTTTCTTGGGCTTACCCCCAAAGAACACTCTTCTGGAGGAAAACAGAAATTACTCGGTATCAGCAAGAGGGGTGATGTGTATCTGCGAAAGCTTTTAATTCAAGGAGCACGCGTGATCTGTCGTCTTTGGAATAGTACAGATTCTTCCGTAACGTTAGACAGAAGAAAAATATGGATACAAAGCGTGACTCTTCGTCGAGGCAATCAAAAAGCCATAGTAGCACAAGCTAACAAAACGGCGAGGATAATTTGGAATGTTTTAGCTAAAGGGGAAGAATACAACCCGTTGCTTTTTGAATAACCGACTCTCACTTAGCGAAAAGCATATCATATACGCGTGAGGTGTAGTATCTCACGCCAACAAACTCCAAGTATAGAGGTTACCAAGAAAAGATGAGAAAACGGCTGGGCCGGCTATAGCAAACTCCGATAGGCTCCTGGGCTTGAGAAGTCGACCTAAAGATAGGAAGCTATAGCGCGGATATTCATCGTGGCACGCTTATGCGAAGCCGAATACAAGGATGCACCTGGTACCGTTTTTGTGTTTTTTCTTGACATCCGGGACGGGACTATACAAGGAGC
>JAFUJS010000045.1 GCA_017468115.1 Clostridia bacterium
AATGTTTTTTGCTTCGAAAAGGGTGTTTATTATAATATGACAAAGAACAAAACCATTGGCAAATTACTAAAAAAGCTCGCTTCCTTTCAGTAAAAAATATATATTATGTGATTTTTCTCGGTTGTTTTTCTAAACATATTTACTTTAACATCTTTGAGAATATTAATATTTGTCTTAATGAGATTACTTTTAATTATTCTTAAACATTTTGACAGCGTCAAAAATCAACTATGAATTTTCGCAGAAATTTATATCATAATTAAAAAAGCCTTGCATTTTGCGAGGCTTTTTATTTGATAAATGTAAATTACTGTGATATAATGAAATATAATATAAGGGGGTGAATTTATGAATATAAAGGAAAAGTATAAGGGTAAGCGATTTTCTATTTTAGGAGATTCCATAAGCACGCTTGACGGATATAGCCAGCCGCCGTTTTCGTCCTATTATGACAACGACAAAAAAAGGCAGGCAAATGTGTTTGTGCCACAAGATACCTGGTGGGGACAAGTAATTGAGCATTTGGGTGCAGAGCTACTTGTCAACAACTCTATTTCCGGTAGCATGGCTTGTAAGCATAAGCAATGCCTTGTACCAACCTTTGGCTGTAGCGACGAAAGGACCTCTGCCCTATGCAAGGACGGCACATACCCCGATGTGATTATGGTCTATTTAGGCACAAACGACTGGGGCTTTGGAATGAAGCCCAAGCCCTACAGGAAGGAATACGAAAACGACCTGTCAGTTTTTTCGGTGGCTTATAATTTGATGCTTGATAAGCTGCAAAAAAATTACCCACAGGCAGAAATCTGGTGCTTTACTCTTTGCGCAAGTGGCTCCGTAGCCGGAGAAAAAAGAGAGTTTTTCTTTTATCCCGGTGGCTACCATATGAAGGATTATTGCCATATTATAGAGGAATGTGCAAAGGAGCACTCCTGTAAGGTGATTGATTTATATAATAATGTGGAGCCCTTTGACACAATAGACGGCTTTCATCCAAATTTTATCGGTATGAAAGCCATAGCTGACGGAATAATAAATTCCTTATAATAAAAAAGCCTTGCAAAGCGCAAGGCTTTTTTGTTGACTTTTTTGCCTATTTGCTCTATACTTAAATTAGAACTTTATAAGGGAGCTTATACGATGGAGAGAGTTGATTTTTCAAGCATTAAAATTACCGGTGGCTTTTGGGCAAGCAAGCAGGAGCTTGTACGCAACGTAACGGTTAAGGCTGTTTATGACAGGTTTTACGAAACCGGCAGATTTGACGCATTCAAGTGCGACGAAAATGCACCTATAAAGCCACATATTTTTTGGGATTCCGATGTGGCAAAGTGGATTGAGGGCGTGGCTTATCTTACCCACGAAAAAAGAGAGCCTGAGCTTGAAAAAATTGTTGACGGTGTGGTTGACGAAATCGAAAAAAATCAGGACGAAAACGGCTATTTTAACTCATTTTTCCTGCTCCCTGATGAAAGAAAAAACCAATTTAAGTACCGTGATTGCCACGAGCTTTACTGTCTTGGACATCTTATCGAGGCTGCAGTTGCCTACTACAATGCCACAGGCAAGGACAAGTTGCTTAAGCTTATGTGCAAGTACGTTGATTATGTGGAAAAGGTTTTCAAGATTCAAAAATCAGCAGGCTTTTTGACCCCGGGACACGAGGAAATTGAGCTTGCTCTGGTGCGCCTCTACGAATGCACAGGGGAAAAGAGATATTTGGAGCTTTCAAAATATTTTGTTGACACTAAGGGCACTGAGGCAAGCACTCTTACAGAGTGGGCAGAGCTACACTACTGCCAATCCCACAAGCCTGTAAGGGAGCAAGAGGCTGCCGAGGGACACGCCGTGCGTGCCACCTACCTTTACTGTGCAATGGCTGACCTTGCCCTTAAATACGGCGACAAGGAGCTTAAGGCTGCCTGCGAGAAAATCTTTGACAATATAGCAACCAAGCGTATGTATATTACAGGTGGTATTGGCTCCTCACGCTATGGCGAGGCATTTACTGTGGACTATGACCTGCCTAACCTTATCAGCTACACAGAAAGCTGTGCCGCCCTTGGTCTTGCTCTCTTTGCACACAGGATGCTGCTTCTGACAAACGACAGAAAATATGCCGATGTGGTGGAAAGAGCTATATATAACGGCTTTTTGTCCTCTATTTCTCTTGACGGCAAGTCCTTCTTTTACACTAACCCACTTGAAATTATTCCTTATATGATAGAAAGGGACACCTCGCAGGTGCATAAAAATCAGCTTTGCCTGCCTGACACACAAAGGAAAGAGGTGTTTGACTGCTCCTGCTGTCCGCCTAACATTGTAAGGTTTATCCCCTCAATTGCCAACTTTATTTACACAACCCAGGGCGATACAATATACATCCATCAATTTATGGACAGCGAGGCTGAAATTAAGCTTGGGGACAAAATCATAAAAATCAAGCAGGAAACCACCTTCCCATACGGCGGCAAGGTAAAAATCACAACAGCAGGCGGCAAGGTAAGGCTGGCTGTACGTGTGCCCGGTTGGTCAAGCATGGAGTGTGATTCGGCTGACGGCTACCTTTATACCGAACAGAGCCAAATAGAGCTTGATTTTATGGCTAAGCCACGCTTTGCTTATGCCAACACAAGCGTGCTTTCTGACCTTGGCAAGTGCGCTTTGTGCTATGGACCTCTTGTTTATTGTATGGAAAAGCAGGACAACCCTGCCCACCCAAAATCAATTTTGATTGACAGTAACACGGAGCCGACCATTGGCTACAACGAGCAGCTTGGCGTTAAGACACTAATTGCCGATTGCTATATCTTAAGGGGAAATGAGGAGCTATACTCCTTTACTCCACCTACCCTTGAAAGGGGCAAGGCAACCTTCATTCCTTACTTTGCCTTTGCCAACCGAGGACAGGACGATATGCTAGTTTGGTGCCAATACAAATAAAGAAAAAGGAACAGCGCTTGGCTGTTCCTTTTTTGCTCCCTTGGATGGTGGGGGTAGGGAGCGATGCGCCCAAGGAGTAATTGTGGGGCGCAATATTCAGTAAAGCCTTAGGGTCTTTGACCCTGTGGCACTGATTCCTCTTTTGAGCTCTGTGGAGATGTGGGCTTGAAAATTTCTTCAAGCTCATTTTTCCACTTGTCCTTGTTCTCAAGCCAGTTAGATGAGGCGCTTTGCTCCATCTCCTCTTGCCATTTTTCAACCTCGCTCGCCTCGCCGTCCTTAACCGGACCTACCTTGTCAAGCTGGTCGTTTGCCTTTTGCTCCGGGGTTTTATTTAAGTGGCTTAGGCTTTCCTCTGCCTTGCTTACCTTATCAAGCATTTCATTAATGCCACCTGCAATTTGGGTAAGAACACCGTCCTCATCTCCCTCGGTAATTTCGCTAAGAATAGAGCTTATTTCCTCGTCTGTAAGCTCCCCATACTCCAGCTGCTGCAGGTAGGACTGATATGCTTGGATTTTTTCGCTGTTTTCTAAGGGCTTTTGGGAAAATAGTGCAATTTGCTCCAGCAAAATTCCCTTTAGTGAAAGCTGTAAACCGTTTTTCAAATCATCCTTTGCCTTTTCAATATCGGAAATGGCTTGGCTCTTTATTTCCTTTTCCTTTTCATAAATCAAGGATCTGATTTCTCTTATGGAAACGTCCTTGTATTCCTTATCAAGGGCGCCACCCATATCAATATATTCCTTAATGTATGCGTATTTCTGAACGTCAACTCCGTGGTCGCTTGCCTCTTTTTCAAGAGAGCTGTCCACAATGCCTGTGATAACAACGCCAAGGATTTTCTTTGTGGAGAACTCCTTAGTGAATAGCGCCTTTATCTCCTTGGTCAGCTCCTCATTTTTGTTGCCCTTTTCGTCAACTGCGCTAACCAAAACCGCATTGTCCTCTCTGTCTGTGCCGATGTAGCCTAGGCTTACGCACTTATCAAAGAGCTGTGAAACGGCACTGTCAAGCCCGCAATCCTTAATGCTTGTGTTGGCAAGAACAACCTCTGCGTCCTCGTTGTAGGGGTAAACGCCAACAACCTTGCCGTCGGCGCTGTACTCAATCTCAAAGGATGGATTTATATCAACAATCAGAAATCGGCTTTGACCCCGGTCTCTTGGCATTATAATGTAAATTGCAATAGCAACCACAAGCGCCAGAAGAACAGGAATTATTACCTTAAGATAGGAGAGCCTTCCCTGTGTCTTGGTTTGACCGTTATTCATAGCCAGCACGGGCTCTATTTCGCCACTATCAAGGTCAAGCCTTGCCTTTATGCTGTCAAGGCTGCCGGTATTTGAGCCTTTAATATCGCTCTTGAGCATTTTTTCAAACCTCATTTTCTCTCCTCCTTCATCATTTTTTCAAGGTGTTTTATGGCCTGCTTGTATCGCCATGAAACTGTGCCACGGGGCATAGCAAGAAGCTCTGCAATTTCCCTTGCCTTCATACCGGATGCCCTTAATAAAACTATTTCCGCATCCTGCCGGCTAAGGTGCTCGATTGCCATTTTCAGGGCAACCTTGTCCTCTATGCTGACAGAGGTGTCCTCTGCCTCTATTTCCTCGCCGTCAAGCACAATTCTTTGTGATTTTTTAAGATAATTCAGTGATTTATTTCTTGCAATGGTAATAACCCAGCTTTTGTAGCCCTTGCCACGAAATTCTCCACTTTTTTGCCACACGGTAACAAAGGTGTCCTGACAAAGGTCCATAGCCAGCGCCTCGTTTTTAACAACGCTTAGGCAAACCAGATAAACCAGCTTATTCAGTTTTTGATAAAGCAAATCAAAGCTTTTTTCATCATGGCTTGCTATTTTAGGCGCTAAAGCATCTAAACCCATCAGAAGCACCCCCTTACTTACCTGTGGTATTTATAATATTTTAACGTAAATTCAAGCTTTTTTCAATTAATTTTTTGGAAGATAACCGTTAATGGCATCATCAATGGCGCCGTCGATTGCGTCATCAATTGCATCGTCAATTGCGTCGTCGATTTCGTCCTCAAGCTCGCCAAGGATATCATCAAGCTCATCAAAGCGGCCCTGCATATGCTCACGGTGTCCCTTGATTTGCTCATTTATTTGCTCCTTAATCTGCTCGTCTGTGCCAATTTGCTCCTTTAGCTCGTCAATGCGCTTCTTTTCTTCCTTGGCAAATTCTTCAAGGTCCTCAAACTTTTCAAGCTCCGGACACTCAATGCCGTCTAGCGCGCTTTCGAAATCCTCATGCTCCAATATTTCCTTTTCGTACTCGCTAAGAACACTGTCAAGCTCTGCCTTAACCTCTTCTGCAAGCTCTATTGCCTGCTCCTTAAGGTATTCTCTTAGTGTCTTTAGTGAAATGGCGCCGTTTTCATCCTTAAGCTCAGCAAGGTCAAGCTCTAAAATAGTCTCAATTTCAGACACGTCCTCGGCTGAAATTACAATTTCCTCATATTCCTTCTTGAACTGCTCAATAGCTTCCTTTAGACCCTCATGGTTCTGCCACTTGTCAAGATATTCCTCGCCATATGCGCCGGCAATATTCTGTCTTGCTTCCTCTTTAATTTCCTTAAAGTGCTTTTCCATTGCCTCTTTTACAGCCTCAGAGGTTTTTGCCATCTCGGCTCTCTTAAGCTCTGCAAGCTTCTTTGAAAGCTCACTAACCTTCATTTCAACAGCAACAGAAACATCAAAGTCAGGGTCCAGCTCGCAAATGGCGTCAATAAGACGTGCCTTTGCTCTGTCAATCTTGTCCTCTTCATCAAGGTGGTAGCGAGCCTTTAGTTCATCTACCCTTTGCTTTATTTCCTCAGGCATATCAAACTTAACCTCTGCCATCTTACAAGCACGCTCGGTTGCGTCCTTTAGCTTGCCCTCAAGGGTCGCAGTAACTGTTTCCTTGTCGGCAGAAACGGTAAAGTTAACGTCTGTGTTTTCGTCGTTGATGTAGCCAAGCTCCTCACAAAGAGCAACTATCTTCTCTGTTGCCGCTTCAATGTCAAGGCCCTCAATTTTCTCGCCACTTAAAAGAATTTGCGCATCCTCGTTAAGTGCACTAACACTGACAACCACATCCTCCTCGTTTACAACAAGCTCCAAGGATGGATTAATATCAATTGCAACGTAGGAAAGCTCCTCTTCGTCCTGAGGTGGAGTGGTAAGCCCTGCACAGGACACAAGTGATAATGCCATACAAAGTGTTAAGAGTACGGCTGTGAATACAAGTGATAATCTTTTCATTTTTATTTTTCTCCCTTCC
>JAFUJS010000046.1 GCA_017468115.1 Clostridia bacterium
GCTGACACAGAGGTGTTCTGCTGTATGTACTACACACAGGGCGACAAGGTTTATTATGTAAACGAGCAAACCGTGTCCGAAACAGCAACAGCACAAAGCTACAACCAAGCACACCCCGTAGAAACAACAGTTTCCAAGGACGAAGAATAAATAATTTGTTAGCATAGGGCGATTTCATATCTGCCCAAAAAAGAAAACAACTCGTAGGGCGGGGGCTTGCTCCCGCCGAATGCTGGAGTGAAAGCTTGCTATTAAAGATGAAACAATCCCTCCGTCTTGCTGCGCAAGCCACCCCCTTTCACAAGGGGGGCTTTTTTGTGCCATTGCAAAACAAAACCACGTAGGGGCGGGCGTCCCCGACTGCCCGAAACATTATTGTAGAGGCGCCCTTGAGAATGGTACCCGTAGGGCGGGGGCTTGCTCCCGCCGAAAACCCACAAAAACAAAAAAGTGCGACACAGGGTCGCACTTTTTGTGTTATTTTGTAGTTAATTCTTGCAAATTTTGAACTCAAACCAGAAGGTAGAGCCTTGCCCAAGCTCACTTGATACGCCAAAGCGAGAGCCGTGGAGAAGAAGAATATTCTTGACAATAGAAAGACCGATGCCCGTTCCTACAACGGCACGGTTGTGGGTCTTGTCCACCTTATAGTATCTGTCCCAAATAAGCGGAAGGTCCTTTTCATTAATGCCCTCGCCACTGTCAATGATAGAAACACGGACAACCTCGTCGTCCATAAGCTCCTGCTTGACAATAACGGTTTGGTCGGGACCTGTGTAGTTAATTGCATTGTTTATCAGGTTATAAACAACCTGTAAAAGCCTTGTTTCGTCAGCCTCAATAAACACCTCTTTGTCGTAAACAAGGTCAATCTTGTAGCCCTTGTGCTCAATCAGAGTGTCGTACCTCTTTACCGTGTCAGTAAGGCACCTTGTAAGGGACATTTTTGATTTATTCATTGCCTGCGTACCCGATTGAAGCTTTGATACGTTAAGAAGGTCGTTAACAAGTGAGGAAAGACGAGCAGTCTCGTCAATAATAACCTGCATATTCTCGGGCGTGTTCTCCCCGGGAATATCTCTCATAACCTCTGAATATCCCGAAATCATAGTAAGGGGTGTCCTTAAGTCGTGGGAAATGTTGGCAATAAGCTCTTTTCTAAGGTTTTCAACGCTTGCCAGCTCCTCGGTGGTTTGGTTAAGGGTTTTTGCCAAATCCACAACCTCCTTAGGTCCCTTTTCCTCAAAGCGAAGCTGATAGTTAGATTCAGCCAGCGCCTTTGCCCTCTTGTCCATTTTTTCAAGTGGAGAGGAAAGCATCTTGGAAAGCAGGAAGGAAACCACAAGCGAAACTACAATAGCAATAAGTGTGATTATACCAAGAACAATATCAAGGGTTTTCCTTGTGGAGTCAAGGGGATGCAGGGGAGTATTCAGCACAACAAGGTGCATATTTCCATTTGCCCCCTCAACTAAAGAGGTAGCGATAAGACAGCTGCCGCTAAGGGTGCTTTCCGCATCCTCATAAATGAAATCACGAAAAGCGCTTTTGTCTACAACCTGCGTGTGATAGCCGCCCGCAGCCCTTGTAGTGTCGTACCAGCTGTTTAATAGCTCCTGTGCGTTTGTAAGGCTACAAATAACGCAGTCGCTGAAAAAGTGGGAGCCTTCCTCGGTTTTTTCTATAATTTGGTCGCTGTCAAATTCAAAAATTCGTACGCAAAGCTCGTATTCAACAGCCATTTGCTCCACGAAGGGGTCAAGCTCGGGGCTGTTTATGCTGTAAGAAATATTGTTTGAGGCGTGCTTTATATCGTTTTCCTTGATATAGCCGTAAATGCCATTTAGGAAAAAGGATTGCGCAAGCCACAAAATCACAATAAGTCCAAGGGACAAGCCAAGCATACTTATAAATATATGAAGCTTAATTGAAATGTGCTTCTTTTCCTTTGTCGCCTTCATCTTGCCTCAAAGCGATAGCCCATACCACGGATTGTAACAATAAAATCGCTGTATTTGCCAAGGCTTTTTCTTAAAATCTTAATATGTGTGTCAAGTGTTCTGTCGTCGCCAAAGAAATCATAGCCCCAAACATCGGAAAGGAGCTTATCTCTTGAAAGGGCAATGTTCTTGTTTCTTAGCATATAGAAGAAAAGCTCATATTCCTTCGGAGACATATCAATTCTTTCGCCGTCAATATAAACAATACGTGCGGTAAGGTCAGCCACCAGCCCACCGTTAGCCAAGGAAACGATTTCGTTTGTGTTTTCGTCCTTTTGCTGGTCGCTTGCCTTAACTCTTTTCATAATTGAATTTACACGGAGCATAAGCTCCTTTGGAGAAAAGGGCTTAACAACGTAGTCGTCAATGCCGATTTCAAAGGCGTTAATCTTGTCGTATTCCTCGCCACGTGCAGAGAGCATAATAATCGGCACAGAGGACGTCTTTCTGATTTCACGGCTGGCAGAGAAGCCATCAAGCTCAGGCATCATAATATCCATAATAATGATGTCAAACTTCTCCTTGGAAGCCTTGGTAACAGCGTCCATACCGTTTACCGCCTCGGTAACAGCATGACCGTCAAATTCGGCATATTTACAAATGAGCTTTCTTATCATTTCCTCATCGTCTACAACTAAAATTCTGTACATTGTCATCACCTCATAGTTATTGTATCACATAATTATATATATTGCAAGAAAATTCCCCAAAGGGTTGAAAATCCAGCACGTTAAATTGGGGGTGTGCTGGATTTTCAATATTTTGAAGGAGAGTAGAATGTTGCAATGTTATGGACGATACTCGAAAATTTCAGCCTCGAGTATCTGTTGGCGATTGTTTCTCGAAATACAAACCTCAAGCTTGTCGCCAATTTCCATTTGGTTAACAAGGTTGGAAAGTGTTTCTGTGGAAACAGTTGTCCAAGAGGTTTGACCCGGTGTTCTTACATAAAGCACCTTGTCGCCTGTTTTGAATATATCGTCATTGTAGCCATCCTTAACAGATGCCACCTGAACATATTGTCCGTTTTGAACACAGGTAATACCAAGGGTTGGTCTGCCTGTAACATAGCCCTCATTGATAAAATCAGTAAGGATTTTGTATGCATCGTCAGCGGGGATTGCAAAGCCAAGACCCTCAATGCCTGTGCCGGAGGATTTTGCATTTACAATACCGATAAGCTCGCCCTTAAGATTGAAAAGACCGCCGCCGGAGTTGCCCGGATTGATGGCAGCATCAGTCTGCATAAGGTTCATAACCCTGCCGTCAACATTGATTTCACGGTCAAGTGCGCTTACATAGCCGTTGGTAACTGTACCGCCAAGCTCCCCAAGAGGATTGCCGATTGCAATAACCTCATCCCCTACTCTAACAGAGGAGGAGCTGGAAATAAAGTGTGCAACCTTAAGCTCCTTGAAGTATTCTTCAATTGTAAGGATTGCAATATCGCCAACGGGGTCGTAGCCGAACACGGTAGCCTCATACTCTGTGCCGTCTGTCAGCACAACAGTAATTTCGTCAGCTGTTTCATTTGAGTTTGAGCCCTCAACAACGTGGGCATTTGTAATAATGTAGTAGCCCTTCTTACCTGTGTCGGTAGAGTAGCTGCCAACAATAACTCCACTTCCTGCGCCCTCAGACACGCTTTGGTAGAAGGAGTGAACAACATTTTGTGTTTTAATTTCAACAACTGTGTCCTTAACAGCGGCGATAACGTCAGCTCTGGTTATATCAGCGCCACCGTTTGAGGTAAGGATTTCCTGTGAGTTAACAGGACTTTTTACAACTGTGTTTGTGTAAACTGTATTCGGAACAAAGGGTGCTTCCTCATTATCCATAAGAGAAGCGCCGATTATAAGACCAAGAATACCGGAAATTAAGGAAAGAAGGGCGCTGACTACAAGCAAAATCGTAATCTTAGACCTGGACTCCTTAGGCTCCTCATCCTCCATAGGTGCACGGTAATTAAAATCGTTGTTATAAATGTAATTAGACATTAATTAAACCTCTATAAACGATAAAAAATTCAAAAATAATAATCTTATGTGATTTTATTCTATACTATGAATGTGAAAATTGTATGAAGATAAAAGAAAAAATAATTGAAAAAATAATAAATATATCTTGCTTTTAGCTCTGAATTGTGTTAAAATACACACATAAATGCGTAGATGAAGCTTGCAGAGGTGAAAAACCCATCTAAAGAGAGGTCGCCCTTGGCTGGGAGGCGGCTGGTGGATTATCTCTTGCGTTTCCCTTCGGAGCAGGGCCCTTGAATATAACAGTAGGGGGCTTCGGTAGGTCACCGTTATTTGTCAGAGAGGTTGTTGCCTCGGAAAAGTGCTATACATAAGATATGTATGGAATATGGGTGGTACCACGGATGCTTTAGCTATTCGTCCCTACTGTAATCGCTATGCGATGCGGTAGGTTTTTTATTTTTCAAGACTTAATAAGGCGTCGAATATCGGCGTTGCTCCTCTCCCACAACCTCGGAGTACGTAAGTACACCGTCGCCTGTGGTATGCGGTGCGCCTAGATATTCTTGCTTCTTAAGCCTTGAATAAGATAGCGACGTCGAATATCGGCTCATCTTAAAGCGGTAAATAATTCCAATAGGAGAAAAATATATGAAAGAAACATTACTTAAAATCAAAGCCGAGGCGCTGGCTAGCCTTGAGAGCTGCGACGCAAATCTTGAGGAAATCAGAATTAAATATCTTGGCAAAAAGGGTGAGCTTACATCTGTCCTTCGTATGATGGGTCAGCTTTCCCCTGAGGAAAGACCTGTTATGGGTCAGCTTGCAAACGAGGTTCGTGCAGAAATTGAACAAAAGCTTTCCGCCCTTGCTGAAATCAAGAAGGCAAAGGAGCTTGAGGCTGCTCTCGTTAGCGAGAAAATCGACGTTACCGTTCCCGGTAAGGTAAGAAAGGTTGGCAAGCTCCATCCTCTTACACAGGTGCAGAGAAGAATGGAGGACATCTTTATCGGTATGGGCTTTTCCATTGCAGAGGGTCCTGAGGTAGAGTACGACTACTACAATTTCCAAGCGCTTAACATTCCTGAAAACCACCCTGCAAGGGACACTCAGGACACCTTCTATATCACAGACAACATTCTTCTTCGCTCCCAGACCTCTCCTGTTCAGGCAAGAGTAATGGAGAAGACCCAGCCACCTATCAGAATTATCTCTCCCGGCAGAGTTTACCGTTCTGACGAGGTTGACGGTAGCCACTCTCCGCTTTTCCATCAGCTTGAGGGTCTTGTAGTTGACAAGGGCATTACAATGGGCAACCTTCGTGGTATGCTTGAAACCTTTGCAAAAACTATGTTCGGCGAGAAGACAAGAATCCGCTTCCGTCCTCACCACTTCCCATTTACAGAGCCAAGCGCAGAGGTTGACGTTTCCTGCTTCGTGTGCGGCGGCAAGGGCTGTCGTCTTTGCAAGGGCGAGGGCTGGATTGAAATTCTTGGCGCAGGCATGGTGCATCCAAATGTATTAAGAACCTGCGGCATTGACCCTGAGGTATATAGCGGCTTTGCCTTCGGTATGGGCATTGAGCGTATTACTATGTGCCAATACGGTATTGATGATATGCGTCTTCTTTATGAAAACAATATCAAGTTCCTTGAGCAGTTTTAAGGGGGTACTAAGATGAATCTTTCTAGAAAATGGCTTACCGACTTTGTTGACGTAAGCGAGGTTAATAATAAGGACTACTGCGACAGAATGACCGACACAGGCTCCAAGGTTGAGGGCTTCCAGGTTATGGGCGAGGACATTGACAACGTAGTAGTTGGTAAAATCACAAAAATTTCAAAGCACGAAAACTCCGACCACCTTCAAATCTGTATGCTTGACGTTGGAGAGGGAGAGGACATTCAAATTGTAACAGGAGCTCAAAATGTATTCGAGGGCGCAATTGTTCCGGTTGCTAAAGCACCTGCAAAGCTTCCCGGCGGTGTTGTAATCAAGGCAGGCAAGCTCCGTGGTGTTGAGTCCAACGGTATGCTTTGCTCCATTGCCGAGCTTAATCTTACAACCCACGATATGCCAACCGCAATTGAGGACGGCATTTTCATTCTTAACGACCTTGAGGAGTCAAAGGACTTTACCTTGGGTATGGACATTAAGGACGCTCTTATGCTCAAGGACGACGTGGTTGAGTTTGAAATTACACCTAACCGTCCCGACTGCCTCAGCGTTATCGGTCTTGCAAGAGAAAGCGCAGCTTCCTTTGACAGGGAGCTAAAAATCCCCGACCCTGTGGTTGAAAAATCAGCTGACGACGACAAAATAGAGAACTACATTAAGGTTGATATCGAAAGCGCACTTTGCAAAAGATACTCCGCAAGAGTAGTTAAAAATATCAAAATCGAGCCATCTCCGCTTTGGCTCCGTATGAGACTAAGAGCCTCGGGCGTTAGACCAATCAACAACATAGTTGATATTACAAACTATGTAATGCTTGAGTATGGTCAGCCAATGCACGCATTTGACTATAAGTGCCTTGACGGCTCCCACATTATTGTAAGAGAGGCGTCCGAGGGAGAGCAGTTTAAGTCCCTTGACGACATTGACCATACACTAAAGGCTGGTATGCTTGTAATCTCCGACGAGAAGAAGGCAGTTGCCTTGGCAGGTGTTATGGGTGGCGCAAACAGCGAAATTACAGAGGACACAAAAACAGTTGTGTTCGAGAGCGCAAACTTTAACGGCACAAGCGTTCGTGCTACATCTCGTGCCCTCGGTATGAGAACAGAGTCCAGCTCCAGATTTGAAAAGGGCATTGACTCCGAAAACACAATTCCTGCAATTGAAAGGGCTTGTCAGCTGGTTCAAATGCTTGGCGCAGGCGACGTTGTAAACGGCATTATTGACGTATATCCAAATCCTAAAAAGGCTCACGTAATAAAGCTTGACGCTGACAGAATCAACGCATTCCTCGGCACAAGCATTGAAAGAGCAAAAATGGTTGAAATTCTAAAAAGCCTTTGCTTCACAGTAAAGGGGGACGACATTTATGTTCCTTCCTACCGTGAGGACGTAGAGGGTATGCAGGATATCGCCGAGGAAATTGCAAGAATTTACGGCTACAACGAAATTGAAACAACAAATGTTGTTGCGGCTCTTACACAGGGCGAAAGAACTCCGCATCAGCTCTACGACGTAAAGGTTAAGGACACCCTTTGCGCTATGGGTATATATGAGATTAACACCTTCTCATTCATCAGCCCTAAGTATTACGACAAGATTTGTATGCCCGCAAACGATAAGAGAAGAAGGAGTGTTGTTATTTCCAATCCGCTTGGTGAGGACACAAGCGTTATGCGTACAACCTCAATTCCTTCTATGCTTGAGGTTCTTAACAAGAACAGCAACCTTAAAAATGAGGAGGCTATGCTGTTCGAGGTTTCCACAATCTACATTCCAAACGAGGACATCACAAAGCTTCCAGAGGAGCCAAAGCAGCTTGTTCTCGGTATGTATGGCGGCTGTGATTTCTACGATATGAAGGGCGTTATCTGTGGACTCTTTGATGCTTGTGGCATTAAGAATTACACAGTTAAGGCAAAGTGCGATAACCCAACCTTCCACCCTGGCAGATGCGCTGAAATTTACCTAAATAACGACACGTGTCTCGGTGTTTTTGGAGAAATCCACCCATCAGTAAGCGCAAACTACTCCTTCAACAAGAGAGTTTATGTGGCAGAGCTTGACTTTGAGGCTATGTTTGAAAACCACGAGGCAGAGGCACATTACACACCACTTCCAAAATTCCCAGCTCTTACAAGAGACTTTGCGTTTGTAGTTGACGAGTCCCTTGAGGTTGGCACAATCGAGGCTGTTATCAAAAAGTCAGGTGGCAACCTGCTCGAAAGCGTAAAGCTCTTCGATATTTACAGAGGTGTGCAAATTGGCGAGGGCAAGAAAAATGTTGCCTTCTCCGTATCGCTCCGTGCAGCGGACAGAACCCTTAACGACCAAGAGGCAGACAATGCCGTTAAGAAGATTCTTAAAAATCTCGAAAGAGAGCTTGGCATCACTCTAAGAGCATAAAAAACAAGAAATAGCAGGCACCTTTTGGGTGTCTGCTTTTCATTTTCCTTCATTATTATCAATAGTTATTATATATTGCCGTCAGAGGCATTTATCATTTCCTCAAGGGCGGAAAGGGCATCGCTAAGACCGCCCACGCTGTCTATCAGCCCAAAATCAACAGCTTCCTTTCCGTCCACCACGGAGCCGGTGTCGGTGGCAATCTGGTCCGTCGCCATCATAAGCTGTGTAAACCTGTCAGCGCTGATTTTCGAGTGGGCGCAGACAAAGTCCGTTATGCGCTCCTGCATTCTCTCAAAATAATAGTAGGTTTGGGGAGAGCCAACAATGGTTCCGCTTACCCTTACAGGATGGATTGTCATGGTGGCTGAGGGCACAATAAAGGAGCGCCTTGCAGAAACCGCCAAGGGCACACCGATGGAATGTCCACCGCCAAGCACTAAGGAAACGGTTGGCTTTTTCATGCTGGCAATCAGCTCGGAGATGGCAAGCCCTGCCTCTACATCTCCACCCATAGTGTTAAGAACGATTAACAGCCCGTCAATGTCCTCGCTTTGCTCCACGGACACAAGCAGGGGAACGATGTGCTCATACTTGGTTGCCTTTTGCCCGTCTGGCAACGCATAATGCCCCTCAATTTGCCCAATAATGCTCATACAATGTATTCGGCTTCCGTCGCCTTTACAATCAACGCCTCCGGTCTTCTCAATTTCTTCAATCTGGTTCAGGTTAAGGTCATCTTTTTCCTTTTCCATAAAAATCACCTCAAAAAATTCAAAAATTCTTTAGAATATCATTACCAAAACGGGAAGAAAATATACCAAAAACCCTTGTATTTATTGAGGTTTTAAGATTTTTTCAAAAATTTCAAAAAAATTTAAAAAAAGACTTGACAAGAAATAAATGTAGTGATATAATAGCAAGGCTGACTTGGGGGGGAGAGACCTTAAGTTGGCATGAAAAGATCCTTGAAAATTGAACAATGAACAAAAAGTTTTTTGAAAAGAGAACTGATGTACTGAAAGAAACGGAACTCTTAAGAAAATTCTTTTAAGTTGAAGAATACTACTCGAAACAAGTAATTTAAGTTAAAGAGCAA
>JAFUJS010000047.1 GCA_017468115.1 Clostridia bacterium
CTGAGCGTTAGCAACATATTTCTTTCCTTGTTTCATCTCAAATTACCTCCTTAGTCCTCAACAGTAATGCCCATAGAACGAGCAGTACCCTTGATCATGCTGATAGCAGCCTCAAGAGAACCTGCATTAAGGTCAGGCATCTTTGTTTCTGCAATCTTTGTAACTTGCTCCTTTGTGAGCTTAGCAACCTTTGTCTTGTTAGGAGCAGCGGAAGCAGTCTCAATACCGGCAGCCTTCTTAATAAGAACCGGAGCAGGTGGTGTCTTTGTGATGAATGTAAATGAACGGTCAGCATAAACTGTAATTACAACAGGGATGATGTAACCGATATCATTCTTTGTTCTTTCGTTAAATTCCTTTGTAAAGTTAGGGATGGAAACACCGTACTGACCGAGAGCTGGACCGATTGGTGGTTGTGGTGTAGCCTTACCTGCAGGAATTTGAAGCTTAATATAACCTTGAATTTTCTTAGCCATTATAAATTTCCTCCTTAGTGGTTCTCTGCGAGAGAATTAAAAGATTTTTCTCTCTCCCACTGTAATATGCGACATTAACGCCGTCGCAGGGCAATTAGATTTTCTTAATGCTCTTAGCATCTAAACTTACAGGCATTTCACGGCCGATAGAGGAGACAATAACAGTAACCTCGTTACCATCTTCACTAATTTCGCCGATTTTACCTGTGTGACCAACGAGAAATCCGTCAATGATTTCAACCTCGTCGCCGATTTGGAATGCTTCAACAGTAACAGTTGCCTCAAGTGTAAAGCGTGCAACCTCTTCATCAGTAAGAGGTACAGGCAATGAATCAGGACCGGTAAAACCAGTAGCACCGGGTAAGTGTCTTACCAGATACCAGCTTTTGGCAGTCATTACCATTTTAACAAATACATAGCCGGGGAACAGCTTTTCTTCAACAAGCTTTTCGTTACCCTTAGCATCAGTTGTCTGAATCATTTGACAAGGAACAGTAACATCAAGCACAAGCTCGGAAATGTTCTTATCAATAATTCTTTCAATAGCTGCTTTTACCTTGTTTTCGTGTCCTGTACGGGTGTGAAGAACATACCACCTAGGACCAACGTTTAATTCGTTTAGATCACTCATTCTCAATCACCTCTTAAAATAGCTTGTTAAAGCCAACAAAGATTGCGTTGAGTAAGCCTCCGAGACCCCAGTCGAGAAGACCAATAACAACAGCGGCGATAACAACGATTACCATAACCAAAAGGAAGTTTCTGGCGGTGGACTCCTTAGAAGCCCATGTAATCTTCTTGAATTCGCTCTTCAAGCCCTTGAAAAAATCACCGATTTTTGCAAAGAAGCCTGGCTTTTTGTTAGGGTTTTTCTTTTTTTCAGCTTTCTTAGCAGAAGAGGTCTTGGTATCATTTGCAGAGTGAACAACTGCGTTTTCTTTATCTGCCATGACCTTCCTCCTTACTTTGATTCCTTATGCAAGGTGTGCTTACGGCAGAAGCGGCAGAACTTATTCATTTCCAATCTGTCTGGATCGTTCTTCTTGTTCTTCTTTGTGTCGTAATTACGCTGTTTGCACTCTGTACATACCAAAGTAACCTTAACTCTTGCATCATTAGCCATATTTTCGGCACCTCCTAAAAAATTATTTGCGCATCTTAGCGCCTTGTACCTCCCTCTTACAAGGGAATTATTACCTTTTAAAGCCCGCAAAAAAGCGCGCAAAAAAAGAACCCCTGTGCGAGGTAAAAGCATTTTAGCACACCATTAAATATTTGTCAATACTTTTTGTAAAAAAATTTCAAAAAATATTATATATAAAATAATTAGACTTGATATTTGGAAAAAGATGTGATAGAATATACAGTGGAATTTTATGTACTAAGGAAGAGCTAATGAAGCAGGAATATTTAGTTTGCGGACAGATTCAAAGGTCCCATGGTATAAACGGCGCAATGGTAGTAAGACATTATTGTGACAGCTACGAGGTGCTTGAAGGACTTAAGCACGTATACATAAAGAACGGGGAGAGCTACGAGGAGCATAAGCTCCAAAAATGCACCCCCTACAAGGATGCTGCCTTAATTACAATCTCCGGCATCACAGCACCGGAGGAGGTAACGAAAATCAGAATGACCTACCTTTATGCAAAAAGGGAAGAGATAGCAAAGGACGAGGATGCGCTGTTCATTGTCGACCTTATCGACCTTCCTGTAAAGGATGCAAATACAGATGAGCTTTATGGTACCCTTAAGGAGGTTATCAACCAGGGCGCACAGGACATATATGTAGTAAAAAGGGAAGGAAAGCCCGATGCGTATATTCCCGTTGTAGATGCCTTCGTTAAAAGCGTTTCGCTGGAGCAGGGCATACTAATTACACCAATTGAAGGAATGCTTGACTAATGAGATTTGATATACTAACACTCTTTCCCGACGTGGTTAGGGCTGTTTTAGACAGTAGCATTATCGGTCGTGCCAGCCAAAACGGTATTATAACAATAAAGGCTCACGATATTCGTGATTACACCACCGATAAGCACAAGAAAACAGACGACACCCCGTATGGCGGCGGCAAGGGCATGCTTATGTCCACCCAGCCGATTTGCGATTGCTACGATGCAGTTTGCAGGGACCTGCCCGAGGGGAGCAAAAAAGTCATTTACGCCTCACCCCGTGGACGAATTTTTAACCACGAGGTGGCAAAAGAGCTTTCACGGTACGACAATTTAATCATTCTCTGCGGCCACTACGAGGGTATTGACCAAAGAGTAATTGACGAAATCGTCGATGAGGAAATTTCTGTTGGAGATTACGTTCTGACAGGTGGCGAAATTCCTGCCTGCATTATCGTCGATGCAGTTTCCAGATTAGTTGACGGTGTTCTTTCCGACAAGGAATGCTATGAAAAGGAAAGCGTTGCCTCAGGTCTTTTAGAATACCCACAATATACAAAGCCAAGGGTGTTCCGTGGCAGAGAGGTGCCCGAGGTGCTTCTTTCGGGACACCACGAAAATATAGAAAAATGGCGTCTTGAAAAATCCTTAGAGCTAACCAAGCTAAGGCGCCCCGACCTGTATGAGAAATATATGCTGGCTCATCCGCCCGCACCAAAGAAAAACAAGAAAAAATAGGACCCTGTGTCCGAATTAGGAGGTGAACTATATGGAGAAAAAGTCTCAAACCGCTGGAAAAACCAGAGGTCTTTTCGGCTTGCTCAGAGAAAGCTTTATAGGTCGCTTCTTTACTTCCTATGAAAAGGATAACGATGCATTTTTAGCAAGTGGCGAAAGAAGAAAAGCAAAAAGGCACCCAAGTGCCCTGCGCAGAAAAATTGTAAGAGCCATTGAAAGAAACCCAATTCTCTTGGCAATCCAAAGCGTGTTTACCTTCCTTTTTAGAATTTCCGTAAGGTCATATGGCGCTATGCTGTTTGTGATGGGCCTTATCGTTGCGGCGCTTTACCCACTCAACGGTATGATTATGTATGTGCACGTTTCCTTTGAGAGCTTTGTTGCTTCCACTGCGGTTGCAATATGTTCAATTCCCCTGCTGTTTGCAGACAGGTCGCTGGCAAGCTCAATTTTGGCAAGCAAGCCTGTGTCCTTTGTTCTGTTTAACCTGCTGGGCTTTGACGAGGAGGATGTTCGTGTAGTTGCGGAGCAGAACAGAATTTCCTTTACCAATATTGCCGTTGCAATAGGTGTCGGACTTGCTATTTTGTCCTATTTTGTTTCTCCAATCGCTATCATTCTTGCAGTAATTGTTATAGTAGCGGTATATTGCACCTTCAGAAATCCCGAAAGCGGTGCAATGATTACCATATTTATAATACCCTTTTTACCTCTAAACTTTGTTAAAATTTCCCTTGTAATTTCAGCGCTGGCTTACTTTGTTAAGCTTTTCCTCGGAAAAAGAGTATTCCGTTTCGGCTTTCTCGATGTTTTTGCCGTTGGCGCCATTGTTATGATGACCATTTGCGGCATAAATTATTTTGACCCACTTTCATCAATTCCCACAATAGTAGATAACCTTGTGATTTTCCTTGGCTACTTCCTGTTTTCTAACATAATCAGCTCCAAGGATTGGTTCAGACGTGCGCTTACCGCATTTATTGATTCAGCAATCATAGTTTCTGTTATCGGCATTGTTGAAGCAATACTCGGCAAGCTTTCCGAGGTAATACCGGAGCTTTTGGTGGCTTTCCCCTACAACGGTACAATCTCGTCTACCTTTGAAACAGGAGAGCAGCTTGCGCAATTTCTGGTGCTTGCCCTGCCATTTGCCCTTACTTATATGTTTTCCGACAAAAAGGATATGGGTAAGTTTGGCGGCTTTATGCTGACAGCACTCTTGGTTGTAACATTGTGCCTTACAGGCTCCCCACTTGGCATTTTGGGCTTTGTGGTTGGTACGGTTTTGGCGCTTATGTTCTATAACAGAAAGGTATTTTACCCAACAATTTCCATCATTATTATACTTATAGTTCTATATTTCCTATTGCCCGAAATAGCAATTAATCAGCTGGAGGGGCTAATCGGCGCTGACCTTGACGTAATACCTGCGTCCTTTAAGTACATATGGGATACCTTCCTTATGGTAATTAAAAGACCCTTTGGATTCTCGGTTGGTACACCTGTAAATCAAGTGTTTACCGAATTTTCGGGTGAGTATATTAATTGCTTGCCAAATCAGCTGCTGTTTGAATATGGCATTCTTTCAGCCGTTGCATTTATAGGCTTTTCTGTTGTTTTTGCAAGGCTTGTATTTTCCTACTGCGACAATGCGAAAAATAAATACAGAATGATAAACTGCTGTTCAGGCTTTTGCGCTGTCTGCGGCTTTATGGCGATGGGACTTTTCAGCCATGTTCTTTACGACAGCAGGATGCTGCTTCTGTTAATTTTGTGTGTTAGCGCAACCCTTGCTTATGTACGTATTGAAAGGGCAGAGGAGGGCTACGACTACGCAAGGGATGATTTTTCAAGGGCAACTATTGAAATCGAATTTTCCGAGGACGAGGCGCGTGATTCCTTCTCCACACGAAAATACGTACACAAGCTAAGAAAAAAGAAAAAAATCAAGAAAGTTGAGGCAAAAGAGTTTTCAAATACCGAGGATATTATCAGAATTGAAGAAAACGACGAAGAATAGAATAATGGTAATTATTCGGTAAGGAGCGAAAATGTTTATTGATAAGGTAAAAATTTATGTAAAGGCAGGAAACGGCGGCAACGGCAGCGTTTCCTTCCGCAGAGAAAAGTATGTTGCCAAGGGCGGACCCGATGGTGGCGACGGTGGACACGGCGGTAACGTTGTGTTCCAAATCGACAAGGGCACAAACACCCTTTTGGCATTCAGGTACAAGAGAAAATTCGTTGCCGAAAACGGTGGAGACGGTGCAGGCGCCAAGTTCCACGGCAAAAACGGCGAGGATATTATTATTAAGGTTCCCGAGGGAACACTTATAAAGGACGAAAAAACAGGCAAAATCCTTAAGGATATGTCTGATTGCGAGGAATGGATCTGCGCTAAGGGTGGCAGAGGTGGTTGGGGCAACAAGCACTTTGCAACTCCCACAAGGCAAATCCCTCGCTTTGCAAAAAGCGGCACAAAGGGACAGGAATGGGAGCTTACTCTGGAGCTTAAAATGCTTGCAGACGTTGGACTTGTTGGACTTCCAAGCGCCGGAAAATCATCACTTCTTGCAGCGGTTAGCGACGCGAAGCCGAAGATAGCAGACTACCACTTTACAACACTTTCCCCGAATTTGGGCGTTGTTAATGTAAGAAATGGCTACGGCTTCGTTATGGCAGATATTCCCGGTCTTATTGAGGGCGCATCTGATGGCCTTGGCTTGGGACATGCCTTTTTAAGACATATTGAAAGGTGCAGGCTCCTTGTGCAGGTGGTTGACATTTCCTGCTTTGAGGGAAGAAATCCTATTGATGATATTAAGGTTATCGACGAGGAGCTTGTTAAGTTTTCATTGGAATTATCCACACGTCCCCGCATTATTGCGGCAAACAAGGTCGATTCTCTCGACAGAGATGTGGTAGATGTTGACGCCTTCGAGGCTTATGTAAAAGAGCGTGGCTGGGAGGTTGTTTATATCTCCGCTTACACAGGCGAAAACACAGATATTTTAGTTGCAAAAATCGACGAGATGCTAAAGGAGCTACCACCACTTACTATTTACGAGGCAGACTATATGCCCGAGGATACAGTTTTGGCAGATAGCGACGACCATGCAGTTACAATAACAAAGGATTCAACAGGCACCTACGTGGTTGAGGGCGAATGGCTCTTTAATCTTGTTGGACAGGTAAACTTTGAGGACAGAGAATCCCTTATGTTCTTCCAAAGAGTTCTTCTTAAGAGTGGCGTAATAGACAAACTTAAGGAGGCCGGCTGTAAGGACGGAGATTACGTTTCAATTTACGACTTTGAGTTTGATTTTGTAATCTAAAAAATTAAAAAAGTGGCACAGAGTGTAGATAAAACACTCAGTGCTTTATAAAATGAGGTAAAAATGAAGCTAAATATCGGTTGCCATCTTTCCGTTTCAGGTGGCTATGAAAATATGGGCAAGGTTGCTCTTTCAATAGGTGCAAATACCTTCCAGTTTTTTACTCGTAATCCAAGAGGCGGCAGCTTTAAGCCACCAACAGACGAGGATATAAACGGACTTATAAAAATGATGGAGGAAAATAGCTTTGCTCCAATAATTGCCCACGCACCATATACCTTCAATCCCTGCGCCGCAGATGATGGTATAAGAGAGTACACAATCAGAACAATGTCAGAGGACCTAAGGCTCCTTGATAAAATCCCTGATGTTTATTACAATTTCCACCCGGGCAGCCATGTTCAGCAGGGTGCTGAAATTGGCATTAAAAAAACTGCCGATAGCCTTAATAAAATACTTGCCAACAGTGAAAAAACAATGGTTCTTATAGAGACAATGGCAGGCAAGGGCAGCGAGATTGGAAGAAGCTTTGAGGAGATAAAAAGTATTATCGATAAGGTGGAAAAACAGACACGTGTCGGCGTTTGTTTAGACACCTGTCACGTAAATGATGGTGGCTACGACATTGCAAACGACCCTAACAAGGTGTTTGAAGAGTTTGATAAAATAATAGGCATTGATCGTCTTAAGGCAATCCACCTAAACGACAGTAAAAACCCACTAGGTGCCCACAAGGACAGACACGAAAAAATCGGTCAGGGATACTTAACCCTTGATGGCATTGTAAGGATTATTACAAGTCCCTACATAAAGGGCTTGCCAATTTGCCTTGAAACCCCTCAGGACCTAAACGGCTATGCAGAAGAAATAAAGCTTCTTAAGAATTTAGTAGAAGGTATTTAACGAGGAATATAAATATGAAAAAGAAGTTTATAGATCCAAATACTGTAGCTTCAGTTGAGGGTGGCATTAGGCTATCGCATGTTAAATGGTTCGACATAAAGAACATTTATTCCATAAGCATGGAGGGCAGAAGGAGACTTCGAAAAATTTTTTCTATTGAAAAGGAGTGCTTGTTTTTTGGCTCTGTTGAGCCGGCGGTTGTGGTCAGCGTTAAGCCACTTTTGGTTTCTGTATATTCTGAAGATATGGACGCAGTTTTGCTACTACAATTTGCCCCAGCATATGCTGAAAAGTATTCCCTTAACGTTGGTAGTAGACTAATATCTGTCAATACCTATGGAAACGATAGAGCCTTAAGTAACGATATATTTGTTGGAGAGAGGTATAGTGGGGATTGGACTGATTTTACGCCACATGTCGCTGACTTCTTGTCTCGTGATTCTAAAAAAATACAAGCTCATAAGCGGAGCATTCCGGAAGAACGCTGGGCATATGTGAAAACACTCGGAGATAAATATTTGGCAGAGCATGCGGAGCTTGCGAGAAATGGATTTTGGTTTATCAAAAAAAGATTATAAAAAGTCACAGGCTTGTTGCCTGTGACTTTTTTTAGAATATACTATCAAAGGATAGCCTTTCGTGGTTTTGAATTTCTTCAATATACTCAATTAAGGTAGCCTTGTACTCGTAAAAGTTCAAAAATGAGTCATTTTCGTAAAGCTCCTTCATAATTGTCATAGTCATATCAACATCGTCAATCTTTCCGTGCGGGGCAGAAATTGCAATGTAGCTTCTGTTTTTCTCCCAGTCATTATATATTTGCAAAAATTCATCCTCGCTTTCTGGCAAAAGCTCCTCGGCGCCTTGGCTGATTTGTCCAAGTGTTTTATCAACGTAAATAGCATTCCCGATTATAACTCCGCTTACCAGCACCAAAACCACTAGAGAAACAATAAATGCCTTCATTTTTCATCCTTCATTATTAAATTCAGCTTACCCTGGTTGTCGCAGGTTAGCAAAAACACATCCTTAATATCAAGCTTGTGCTTTTTAAGATATTTCCTTGCCCATTCTTGATTCTTGCCAACAGCATCAAGATTGCTTTCGTTGAATTTACCATCAATAATTATAGGGTGGGCAACCCCCTCTTCTGCCTTTTTAATTTTCAAGTCCTTGCAGGTTACAACCTGCTCCTCAGCTTTAGCAAAGGCGGAGAGCTTACCATTTTGCTCCAAAATCGCATATTCCACCTTGGAAATATCGGGAAAGCCAATGAGCCTAAGCTCGCTAATCAGCTCACTTGCACCGATTCTCAGCCTGCCAAGCTCCTTTTGATTCAGCTTGCCGTTTTTGATTATAAAGCTGGGGCTACCGTAAAATATCTTTTTGATAGTGGGAGATTTAGTCATAAGAAAGGATAAAACCACCTCAGCCGACAAAAGAAAGAGAAGAGGAATAACCGCATAGGAAAGCGGTATGGAAATGTCCTGTATAGGATTAACCGCCAACTCCGATAGCATAAAGGTGGTAACCAGCTCAGAGAGCTGAAGCTCGCCCACCTGCCTTTTTCCCATCAGCCGAATAATCAGCATAAAGAGAATATATATAATGATAGTTCTAACAAAAACAGTAGCCATTATAAACCCCCACGATTATAGATAGTATTGTGGAAAAATTAAATTCAAATACATAAATTAAATAAAATTGCAAAAAAACATCTTGACAAATAGATATAATGATGTTAAAATAAAATTCCCTACACTATGAAAGTTAAGTTTTTAGAAAAAAGTTTCAAAAACTTCAAAAAAAGACTTGACAAGAAATAAATGTAGTGATATAATAGCAAGGCTGACTTGGGGGGAGAGACCTTAAGTTGGCACGAAAAGATCCTTGAAAATTGAACAATGAACAAAAAGTTTTTTGAAAAGAGAACTGATGTACTGAAAGAAACGGAACTCTTAAGAAAATTCTTTTAAGTTGAAGAATACTACTCGAAACAAGTAATTTAAGTTAAAGAGCA
>JAFUJS010000048.1 GCA_017468115.1 Clostridia bacterium
TGGTCACGCATATATTTTGCGTATCTCTTCATATCTCTGCCCTGATTTTGCGCCTCTGCATCCTTGTCGTAGCGCCTTGGGTGGATTTGGTCGATTGTAAAGTCGGGGTGGTGCCAGTCGATGAGCGAGTAGTAAAAGCCCACCTTCAGCCCCTCGGCACGAAACGCCTCAACATATTCCTTTACAAGGTCTCTGCCCGCAGGGGTGTTTGTGCATTTATAGTCCGTATACTTTGTGTCAAACATACAAAAGCCCTCGTGGTGCTTTGTTGTAAGGACAACATATTTCATTCCTGCCGCCTTAGCCTGTCTTGCCCAATCCTTGGGGTCGTACATATCGGGGTTAAAGTACTTGAAGTATTTATCATATATTTCGTCGGTTTGGCACTCAATATGCTTAATCCACTCGTTTCTTGCAGGCATTGCGTAAAGCCCCCAGTGAATAAACATACCGAAGCGGTCCTGCCTGAACCACTCTGTATTTCCCGGTGTTTTTCTTGTTGTGTAGCTTGACATAATTTGTAACTCCTTTAGTAAAAATTTATACACTTGTGGCACTTTTTTCCACTTCATTAGTATAACACAGGTTAAAATTTAATGCAATACCGATTTAGGCTTTTTGATAAGTATTAGATTTAATCTAATTTGGAATAAATAAATAAAAAATGGCAATACGTGTAGTAAAATATAAGTGATATTAAGTTTTCCTGCAAAAGCAGGATGAAAGAGAGAACCTTATGTATCGTAGAATTCGCGATTTGAGAGAGGACAATGACCTAAATCAAACACAGGTTGCAAAAATTCTCGGCATGTCTCAAACAGGCTACTCCAAGTACGAGACCGGTGAAAACGATATCCCAACGGATATTTTGATTAAGCTTGCTCGTTTCTACGATGTCAGTGTTGATTACATCTTAGGAGAAACGAACATTAAAAGAAGATATCAATAAGTTCACCAAATAAAAAATACCACTGCGGATGCAGTGGTATTTTTTTATTCTCTTATCAGCTTAAGCTCTAGCGGAGCCTTGCCTGTCAGCATAGTCGACCTTGGGTCGGGCTGATTAAAGCCTATAAACAGGGAGTACTCTCCCCTTTCAATTACAAACTCGCCATTTTCATTTGCAAGGGCAAAGGCGCTTGGGTCAAGCTTAAAGCTTACTGTCTTGTCCTCGTTTGCCCTTAGCTCCACCCTTTCAAAGTGCTTCAGGCTGTAAAGGGGTGCCCCCTCACGCTTAGCCTTTACATATACCTGAAGTATATCTGCCCCCTCATACTCGCTCTCATTGTTTACAAAAACAGACACGTCAATGGGTTTTTCTGTAATTTTATCATCATTTAGGCGGACTCCGTAGGCAAAGTGATTAGTATATGTAAGACCATAGCCGAAGGGGTAAAGCGGCTCGCCCTCAAAGTAGCGATAGGTGCGTCCCTTCATTGAGTAGTCCTCAAAGGGTGGCAAATCCTCTGATGATTTGTAGAAGGTAAGGGGTAGCTTGCCCTGTGGGCTGAACATACCGAAAATCAGCTCAGCTATTGCCTCTCCGCCCTTTTCTCCAGGATACCAGCCTTGGATTATGGCATCGTACATTTGGTCGTACTCGCACATATCAATGGCGCTGCCCGACATCATAACAAGGATTGATTTTTTGGCACGGGCGCCTATTTCCTTAATAATCTCATCCTGAATGCCCGGCAGGCTAAGGTCCTTCTTGTCGCCCTTAAGGTCGCCGTACATTTCAGGGGATTCCTCGCCCTCAATGGTTTCGTCAAGACCAAACACACCGATTACCACATCACATTCCTCGCAAATGGCGATAACCTCGTCAAGTCGGTCGTTTCTTTGCCAGCTGATTGTGTCCTTAACTATATGACAGCCCTCGGAAAAATAGACACGCATCCCGTCCTTTTCGCAAAAATCCTGCATTCCCTCAAGCACGGTTACATATCTTGTGGCAGTTCCGCAGTAGTTACCCTGAAGGGCAATTTTGCTGTTTGCGTTGGGGCCTATAACACCGATTTTAAGACCCTTTCTCTTCTTTAGCGGCAGGGTGCCGTTGTTTTTAAGAAGAACCAAGCTGCGCCTTGCGGTCTCAAGGGCAAGCGCCCTGTGCTCGGGGCAAGCGACAGCGCTAAAGGGAATATTGTTATAGGGCACGTCCTTATCGAACTCGCCCAGCTTCATTCTTGTTGTAAGCACCCTTGTACAGCTTTCGTCAATCAGCTCCTCGGAAACAAGTCCCCTCTTTACTGCATTAACTGCGTGCTCGTAGGTACAGCCACAATTAAGGTCGCAGCCGTTTTCAAGTGCTAGCGCAACGGACTCACATGGCTCACTCGTTACCTTGTGATACATATGAAAATCCTGTATTGCCCAGCAGTCAGAGGTAACATAGCCGTCAAAGCCCCAGCGACCCCTTAGAATTTCAACCAAAAGCGCAGGGCTGCCACAGCACACCTCTCCGTTGGTTCGGTTATAGGCGCCCATTACGCCCTCAACCCCTGCCTCCTCAACACAAGCCTTAAAGGCAGGCAAATAGGTTTCGTGTAAATCCCGCTTAGACACAACCGCATTAAACTCGTGCCTTAAAGCCTCTGGACCCGAATGCACGGCAAAGTGCTTTGCGCAGGCTGCCGCCTTAAGATATCTTTCGTCCTCGCCCTCAACACCGTTTATAAAGGCAACGCCCAGCCTTGATGTAAGATAGGGGTCCTCGCCATAGGTTTCGTGGCCTCTGCCCCAGCGTGGGTCTCTGAAAATGTTTACATTAGGGGACCAAAAGGTAAGACCCTTATATATTCTGTATTCCCCTGCCCTTTGGGCGATATTGTATTTTGCTCTGCCCTCGGTTGCTATAACCTGTCCAACTCTGTTTATCAGCTCCGTATCAAAGGTGGCGCCAAGTGCTATTGCCTGCGGAAACATTGTGGCAACACCTGCCCTTGCAACGCCGTGCAGAGCCTCGTTCCACCAGCAGTATTCCTTAATGCCAAGTCGCTCTACCGCCTTTGCCTCGAAAAGAAGCTGGCTAACCTTTTCCTCAAGTGTCATCTGGGAAACCATTTCCCTTGCCCTTCTTTTATATTCCTGTATGTATTCCTTTTTTATTTTTCCCATTTCAGCTCTTAAAGATGCTTATATCAAGCTCTGCTCCCTTTCTTATAAATACAGGTATATTTTCAATAGGAGAGTCTGCGTTTATCCACACTCCCCCCGCTGTTTCCTTGCCTGTGTAGGCATTTTGCCACACCTGTCCCTTAGGCAGGTATACCGCCCTTTCTCTCTGTCCGAGCTCCATAATAGGGCAAATCAGCAAATCGGGTCCAAGCATATATTGGTCGTCAATCTCCCAGCAGACCTCATCCTCGGGGTATTCATAGAACATAGGTCTCATTGGCGGAGTGCCGCCTGTGCTCGCCTCGTCCATTATCTTAACAAGATACGGCTTTAGCCTTTCACGGAGCAAAATGTGCTCCTTCATTATCTCAAAATTGTCCTCGCCATAGCTCCAAATCTCGTTGTCGCCGCCTGTATAGCATTGTCCACCGCCTGTTGTTCCCGTTGCGGGAATATAAGGCATACGATAGCCGTGGAGCCTCAACACAGGACAGAAGGTTGCGTACTCAAACCAGCGCACCACAAGCTCACGATAGTCCTTTTCTTGTGGGTCGCCGGAGTCAAAGCCGCCAATGTCCGTTGTCCACCAAGGAATACCGGCAATTGCCATGCTAAGTCCTGCCCTTACCTGGTCCTTTAGCGCCTCAAAGGTTGGCATAATGTCCCCCGACCAAACAAGGGCTCCATATTTTGCGCTTCCTGCCCAGGCACAGCGCACTAAGGAAATTATCTCCTTCTCTCCCGCCTCGCAAAGACCCTCGTAAAAGCCCCTTGCGTAGTCCACGGGGTAAATGTTGCCTACCTCGGCACAGTTGCCCTCGTAGTAGCGGTGGTTGTCGTAGTCGTAAAGCAGGTATTCAGGCTCTGCCTCGTCAAGCCAAAAAAGCCTAACGCCCTTGTTATAATAGTTTTCCTTGCACTTTTCCCAAACGAATTTTCTCGCACCGGGGTTAGTTGTGTCGTAGTACACCGCAGGGTGCACAAACTCGGTGTGGTTGGACGGACCCCTGTCGTTTCTTATAAGGTAGCCCTTCTCCAGCATTTGCTTGTAGTTTTCGCTACCAAACTCAATGGTCGGCCACACGGAAACCATAAGCTCCGTGCCCATTTGTCGTAGCTCCTCGGTCATTTTTTCGGGGCTTGGGAAATAGTCGTAGTCAAAGCGAAAATCGCCCTGATGGGGCCAATGGAAAAAGTCGCAAACGATAACGGAAAGGGGTATTTCTAATTCCTTGTACTTCCTTGCCACAGCCATTAGCTCATCCTGTGTGCGGTAGCGTAGCTTTGATTGCCAAAAGCCAAGGGCATATTCGGGCATTTTGGGCGCCCTGCCCACAAGCGCCATATAGCGCTCCTCTATTTCCCTCGGTGTTCTTCCCGCTATTACAACATAATCCAGCTCCCCTGTCATCATAGCGTGCCACTTGGTTATGTTCTTGCTGAAGCTGACCTCGCCAATGGCAGGCAAATTCCATAGAAAGCCATAGCCCAGGCTGGAAATGTAAAAGGGAACGCTTGCCTGTGAGTTTCTGTGGGCTAGCTCCAGCGTGCAGTTTTTAAGGTTCAGATATGGGTGGTTATACTGACCCATACCAAAGATTTTTTCATTTGGGTCGCTCTCAAAGCTCATTGTCAGCTCATACTCACCAAGGAGGCGAGGCGTAAAAAGCCTTGCAGGGCGCTTAAGGGGCTGGAGCCTCAGTGCTTCTCTTAGCACCACATTGCCACAGCTGTAAATTGTTACCTTGCCGTCCTTGTCTATTTCCGCCTTGGCAAGTCCGTTTTCGATTACTCCGCCCTCGCCCACAAGCTCGGCACGTGCTGTGCTTGGCTCGATTTCCAAAAGGGCACGGCGCTTGCCCGAGAGCCTACCCTCGGGGGAGCATCTTATTCTCAGGGCATTTTCTCCCCATGGCTCAATTCTTAAAAGCTCGTTATTATATTCACGCACAAGGGCGTTTTCTTCTATTCTCAGCATAATTCCTCCTTAAAGGCTTCTATTTTCATATTAAAATATGCGCTGTTTCTTTGCTACTCAATTATTATCAAAACATAATCACAAATTAAGATTTCTCTCGAAATTCCTTGGGGGTAATGCCTGTGATTTCCTTAAAATTTCGGTTAAAGGAGCAAAGGCTGTCGTACCCGCACTCGTAGGCGATTTGTGAAATTGTTTTCGGCTCGGTTGAAAGCAAATATTGGGCGTGGGAAATTCTGTACTCGTTAAGAAGGCGCCTAAAGGTGCTGCGAAGACCCTTCTTAATCAGCGAGGTTACGTACCTGTGGTCGTAGCCCAGCTGGTGGGCGATATCCTTTGCCGTAATATTCTCGGTGTAGTGCTGGGAAATAAAGGTAAGGATTCTGCCATAGGTGTCTGCCCCCTTGTTTTTCCTCTCCACAAACTCCGTTTGGGACATTTGCACGTAGGCAACCTTGTAAAGCAGGGACTTAAGAAGCAGGGTGTCCCTTGCCACCTTAAGCTCATTTACTATATCCTCGTCAAGCAAAAACACGGGGCGAAGCGGGCTTTTTCCACGCACACGCTGATAAAAGGTGTTTATGTAGTTTGAGGCAAAGATAAAAAGGGTGCTTTTTGACTCCTTGGGGGTTCTGTATCCGTGAATACGGTTAGGCAAAATCAAAATCGCCTCGCCCGCCTTTATGGAATGCTCCACCTCGTCAACGGTAACAAGCACCTCACCACGGCTGACATAAAGCAGCTCAAAGGAGTTGTGCAGATGCATACCAAAGGCAAGATTCTCATCATCTCTTGTAAAGGTTTCGTAATTTAAGAAGGAGCGAAACTCCTCATATACAATCATATTACACCTCAAAAATCTTAATTTATGATTATAATTATACCACATATGAATAGTAATTTCAATATATATAGTGATAGTATATAATTAGATAAATATTTTTTAAGGAGACAAATATGGCTATTTTTGAAAGCATTCCACAAATCAAATACGAGGGTCCAAAGAGCAAAAATCCTCTTTCCTTCAAATACTACGACCCGGACAGAGTTATTCTCGGCAAGAAGATGAGTGAGCACCTTCCCTTTGCTATGGCTTGGTGGCACAACCTTTGCGCAGAGGGCACAGATATGTTCGGCAGGGGCGTTGCAAACAAATCCTTTGGCAAAGAATACGGCACTATGGAGCACGCAAGGGCGAAGGTTGATGCAGGCTTTGAGTTTATGCAAAAGCTTGGCATCAAATATTTCTGTTTCCACGACGTTGATATCGTTCCCGAGGCTGACGACATCAAGGAAACAAATCGCCGCCTTGACGAAATTACCGACTACATACTTGAGAAAATGAAGGGTACAGACATTAAGTGCCTGTGGGGTACTGCAAATATGTTCTCTAACCCGCGCTTCTGTAACGGCGCAGGCAGCTCCAACAGCGCAGAGGTATTTGCCTTTGCCGCAGCGCAGGTTAAAAAGGCGCTGGAGCTTACTGTTAAGCTTGGCGGACGTGGCTACGTATTCTGGGGCGGCCGTGAGGGCTACGAAACCCTTCTTAACACAGACGTTAAGTTTGAGCAGGAAAATATTGCACGTCTTATGAAAATGGCTGTTGAATACGGCAGAAAAATCGGCTTTACAGGCGACTTTTATATTGAGCCAAAGCCGAAGGAGCCAATGAAGCATCAGTACGACTTCGATGCCGCAACCGCTATTGCCTTCCTTAAGGCTCATGGTCTTGACAAGGACTTTAAGATGAACATTGAGGCTAACCACGCAACCCTTGCAGGACACACCTTTGAGCACGACCTGAGAATCAGCGCTATCAACGGTATGCTTGGCTCTATCGACGCAAACCAGGGCGACTATCTCCTTGGCTGGGACACAGACGAGTTCCCGTTTGACGTTTACACCGCAACAATGTGTATGCTTGAGGTTTTGGCGGCAGGCGGACTTACAGGCGGCTTTAACTTTGACGCAAAGAATAGGCGCCCATCATACACCTACGAGGATATGTTTATAGGCTTTATTCTCGGTATGGACACCTTTGCCCTTGGTCTTATCAAGGCGGCAGAGCTTATAGAGGACGGCAGGCTTGAGGAGTTCAAGAAGGAAAGATATAGTAGCTACTATAACACCGAAATCGGCAAAAAGATTCTAAATAACGAAACCTCTTTAGAGGAGCTTTCCGCTTATGCTGAAAAGCTAGGTAATGCGTCCTTGCCGGGTAGCGGTAAGCAGGAATACCTTGAGTCCGTTATTAATCAGGTGCTTTTCCAATGAAAAGATATATAGGAATTGATTTGGGCACGTCCTCGGTCAAGCTGGCGCTTGTTTTAGAGGACGGCTCCATTGAAAAAATCGTTAGTCGCTCCTACCCCATTTCCTACCCGCAGGACGGCTGGAGTGAGCAAAGCCCCGAGGATTGGTATAATGCCGCCCTCGACGGCATTTGTGAGCTTGTTTCAGACACCGAAAGGGAGAAAATCGAGGGCATTTCCTTTGGCGGACAGATGCACGGACTTGTTGTTCTAGACAAGGACGACCGTGTTATTCGCCCCGCTATTTTGTGGAACGACGGAAGGACTAAGAAGGAAACCGAATACCTAAATACGGCAATTGGCAAGGCTACCCTTTCTGCCTATACGGCAAACATAGCCTTTGCAGGCTTTACCGCACCTAAAATTCTATGGCTTAAGGAAAATGAGCCACAGAATTTTAAGAAAATTGAGAAAATTATGCTCCCTAAGGACTACCTTGCATATATGCTAAGCGGTGAATTTGCCACCGACTATTCAGATGCGTCGGGTATGCTCCTTTTGGACGTTAAAAACAGATGCTGGAGCCGTGAAATGCTAAATATTTGTGGCGTTTCTGAAAATCAACTGCCTAAGCTTTACGAGTCCTATGAGAAAATCGGCACACTTAAGAGTGAGCTTGCAGATAGGCTGGGCTTAGGTCAGGTCAGCATTATTATCGGCGCAGGAGATAACGCAGGCGCCGCAGTTGGCACAGGCACGGTTGGAAACGGTGCGTGCAACATTTCCCTTGGCACAAGCGGTACTGTTTTTGTTTCTCAGGACAAATTTTTTGTAGATGGCTCAAACGCTCTTCACAGCTTTTGCCACTCAAACGGCAAATATCATCTAATGGGCTGTATTCTCTCTGCCGCATCCTGTAACAAGTGGTGGGCAGAGGACATTCTCGGCACTACCGATTTCAGAGCCGAGGAGAGCGAATGCGAAAAATATATGGGAGAAAATCAGGTTTTCTTCCTGCCTTATCTTATGGGTGAGCGCAGTCCACACAACGACGTAAATGCCCGTGGCGCCTTTATCGGTATGCGCCCAAGCACAAGCCGCAAGGAAATGACCCTTGCTGTTTTAGAGGGTGTTGCCTTTGCCCTTCGTGACTGTGTTGAAATAGCCCGTGCGGGTGGCGTGGGGATTGACAAAACCAACATTTGCGGCGGCGGTGCAAAAAGCCCCCTTTGGCGCAAAATTATGGCAAACGTCCTTGGTATTCCCGTTGTAAGACCGCAAATCGAGGAGGGGCCTGCCTATGGCGGTGCTATCCTTGCTATGGTCGGCACAGGCCTTTACAGCACCGTTGAGGCTGCCACCGCTTCCCTAATTAAGGCTAAGGACACAACCTACCCCGACCCCGAGCTAACTAAAAAATATGAAGAAAAGTATCAGCTTTTCAAAAAATTATACCCAGCACTAAAATCTATTTATAAGGAGTTTTAAGATGAAAGCAAAATTTATCCTATTTTTGACCCTGACATTAGCGCTTCTATCTATCTTTGCAGTCTCCGTAAGTGCCGAGGTGCCCGAATGGACCGCTATGCAATATCTCGACGGTATGGCTGACAAGGCTACCTTTGGCGAGGACGGCACAAGTGCCGCCACCTCTCGTGTTATGCTCTCCCACGAGGTAACAGACGAGACAACCGGAGAAACAACAATCGTCTATACAACCTACCCTGCATATTATATTTGCAAGGACTCCACCTCTCTCACTATGACCTATACAGAAATCAACGAATATGCAGGCGTTACTTATGCTGCGGCAAACGTAGTAAGGCTGGAAATTCCAAAGGGTACAGTTACGCTGCCGGACGAGGTTCTAAGAGCCTCTAAGGGCTACACCGCTCTACAAACCGTTGTAATTCCCGAGGGCGTTACAACCATAGGTGGCTTTGTGTTTAAGGTTAAAGATAACGAAACCAACACCTCTCTTATTAGCGTTGATATTCCTTCGACAGTAACATCCATAGGCGAGGACGCATTTTACCGTTGCCTGTATTTGACCAAGCTAATTATTCCCGAGGGAGTTACCACAATCCCCGGACAGATGGCATATTACGCAGGCTCAATTACCGAGCTTATATTCCATCAACAGTAACATCTATCGGTTCTCAAGCCTTTTATCGTGCGCTTGACGGCGTAGAGATTGTACTTCCCGAAGGCTTACTCACCATCGATGAGCACGCCTTCAGATACAGTGGCGTTACAAAGGTTAGTGTTCCTTCAACAGTTACCATTCCTTTAACAACAACCACCCTTGGCAATTACGTTTTCGCAAATTGCTCCCAGCTTACCTATGTTGAATGTAAATGCGAAACAATCGGCTCATATATGTTTTCAGAATGCTCTTCGCTTAAAACGGTACGTCTGGAAAATACCGTCACAATAAAGCTCCACGCCTTTTATGTGTCAAGCGCCGCCAACGGCTCTATTACCTCTATTGATTTGCCGGACACCATAACCTCCATAGGCGATTATGCCTTTGCAAGAGCAAAAATAACCTCTGTTGTTATTCCTGCAAGTCTTGAAACCATCGGCTTGGGTATATTCAAGCAATGCACAGAGCTTGAGAGTGCTGTTATTTTGTGCTCGTCCTCCAGCGGAGAGATGTTCCAAAACTCATCAAAGCTTTCAAAGCTTGTGTTTACAGAAAGCTTTACTACCCTAGGTAGTGGCTCATTTACCAACATTGCTTCCTCGTCTACTATCTTCTACACAGGCTCCGACTACGAGAGAATGAAGACCCTTATGTCCAGTCTTAACAGAGTATCACAGGCTAAGTTTTCAAGCTACGAAAGCTACAAGGCAGGCACCCACACAACA
>JAFUJS010000049.1 GCA_017468115.1 Clostridia bacterium
ACGGCACTTACCTCGTTTACAATGCCGAAGGCTTGTATGCATGGGGTGAAGCAGCGCGAGCCGTCATCTCCACAGGTACTGAAGACACGGATAACGACTGGTATGCCGAATATACCACAGACATGCCTAACCTTATTCTGGCAGCCGACATCACATTAACGGGAGCAAACAACTGGACTCCTTTGGGATATCGTGTTGAGGGTAACAGTAAAGACACTTACTATCCATACATAGGTACCATTGATGGCAACGGGCATACCATCACCGGGCTGAATATAAACAGCACAGGAGATTGCATTGCTTTTGTGGGCAGTCTTGGCCCAAATAGCGAGGTGAAGAACCTCACATTCAAGGATGCCACTATTGTCGGCGGAGAACATGTGGCAACTGTGGCAGCCGATTGCGGCGGTAATGTGACGAATTGCCATGTAACGGGCAGCTCCTCTGTTTCAGGGAATATTCAAGCAGCAGGTGTGATAGCTTCAAATGGTGGTGGTATCATATCAGGTTGTACCAATGCAGCGGCTGTTACTGTTAATGTTAATGATGTAAATTGGGGATCAGGTGGTGTCGTAGGAATCAATGGATCTAATGGGATTGTGATAGGATGTTTCAATAGTGGCGATATTACCGCTTCGGGTTCAAGTAATACACAAAATTGTGGTGGTGTCGTGGGGCTCAATAATCATAATGCGTCCATTATAATAGCCTGCGGAAACACGGGCAAAGTGGAGGCATCAGTAAAAGGAGTTGGCGGCATTGCAGGTGGCAACTCTAGCGTTCCGGTATATGCGTGCTGGACGAAAGAAACCACCGAGCTTAGCAATGGAGAGGTATCCAATAAGGATGGAGTGGGAGTTGATAACAACAATAAAAGTGTGCTAAAAGCGTGCTACTCCTTTGCCGACGCCTCGGCAGTAGCAGATGCCATCACAGCAATGAATGCCGCCATTGATGAGTATAATGCCTCGGCAGCCGAGGGCAGGAAATGTACTTATAAATGGCAAGTCGGCACCGATGGGTATCCTACGCTGGTAGAAATCGATTAAACCCCTACGGAATAACCGAAACAACAACTAAATAAAAAGAGCCTGCGACGCACCAAGCACGCACAGACTTGAAAAACAGTATGGCGGTGGGCAGAGATGTTCACCGCTTTTAATAAGACTCGCACCAGCATCTATTTTGTCAAGATAACACAAAACGAAAGACACCCATCGTGAAAAAGTCAATAGATGGTAGACACTAAAAAAGAGAAATAATTAAGCTGCCTGTTCAATGCGGAATTGGACAGGTGGCTTTCCTTTTAGTTTGCGAATAGGTTTTATGTAATTGTAGTAATAAATAGTTTGGTCGATGACAGAATAAAGGTTATCAGCCTTCCAAAACTTTCTTGATTTGAGTATATCTTTGAATTTTCCGAAAAAAGATTCGATAACAGCATTAATAAATTATTGAACTTTTGCCTAATAGATGCTATAATTTTAATATACCAAGAAAGTATCTAAGGAGTGCATATGTCGTATTTAGGCTATAAAACCAGAGGCGGCGCAAAGCCACAGGGAAAGCCCAGAGTGCTTTTTGCCTGCTATCAACAGGATTTCGACCTGTATTTTGATACAATCTCAAACGAGCTGTTCAAAATCAGCGACTGTACCATTTACTACGTAAGTGATTATAAGGCAGTACCAAAATCCGAGGATGAGCTGGATTTGGATTTTTCACTTATGAATCTTGTGGTTTTTCCGATTACAGAGGGCTTTTTGCTAAAGCCATCCTTTGCACGTGATACAATTCTCCCATTTGTAGAGAATAAGCATATACCAATTCTTCCAATCTTTTGCGAGGAAACCACAGACAAAACCCTTTCTCTTTATAGTAAATATTTTGGCAATGCTCAATATCTTGACAAAAAATCTAAGGACGAAACTGCAATCAGCTACGAGGATAAGCTGAAAAGATTTGTTTCCTCTGTCTTGGTTGGGGACGAAACTGCAAAGAAAATAAGAGAGTCCTTTGACGGCTATATTTTCTTAAGCTATCGTAAGAAGGATAGAAAGTACGCCAAGGAGCTGATGCAGCTCATACATAAAAACGAAAATTGCCGTGATATGGCAATTTGGTACGATGAGTTTTTGGTGCCGGGCGAAAGCTTTAGCGACTCTATTTCCACAGCCCTTGGAAAAAGTAAAATGTTTGCGCTGGTGGTAACTCCAAACCTTGTAAATGAGCAAAACTATATTTCCACCGTTGAGTTCCCAATGGCGAAAAAATCAAAGAAAAACATTCTCCCTGCGGAGCTTGTAAAAACAGATGCCAAGCTGCTTAAGCAGCAATACGATGGTATTCCCCCAAAGATTGACCCAAGAGACAAGAGTGCCTTTGATACGGCAATTGAAAAGGCGTTAGAGGGTGTAGAGCGAATGAGCAAGGCAGGCGTGCCTGACCACGACTACTTAATAGGTCTTGCTTATATGGGCGGAGTTGACGTTGAGGTTGATACACAAAGGGCGATTACCTTGATTGAGTCTGCCGCCAATGCCGGAGTCTATGAGGCTATTTTGAAAATGGCAGACATTTACAGTAACGGCGAGGGTGTTAAGCGTGATTATCAGCTTGCCATAAAATGGCTTGAAAAGGCAGTAAAGAGGGCAAAGCAAATTTACAAAGCAAAAAAGGATGCGGACAGCCTGTTTGACTATGCCGATTCCTGTATGCGCTTGGGCGCCTGCCAAAACTCCATGGGAAAAACCGGCAAGGCTATTGCCACCTGCAAGGAGGGCATAAAGGCTTGCCAGCAGGCAATTGGCAAGTTTAAGGGGTCGAATAGCGAAATGGCGCTTGCCAGCAGTATTTTGCTTGGCAGACTTATTGATTCCCTTGGCAGGATTTATATGAAGTCAGGAAAGCTAAAGGACGCAAGAGCCTGCTATACTGACAGCCTTAAGATAAGAGAGAAAAACAGAAAAATTCTATCTTTTGACGGTGCAAACGACCTGTCCGACTATTATAACCTTTATGAAATTGCAAATAGCCACGCCAGCCTTGGCGAAATCGCCATAGGACAGGGCAGGCTAAACGATGCGCAAGCAAGCTACCAGGATGCTATCGGCTATTACCTTGATGCAATAAAGATTAAGGGAGAGGACGATGTGCGCAACAGCCTTTCCATTGCATATAACAAGGTGGCATCAATATGGCGTGCCGCAGGAGAGTTCAGAGTTGCCGAGAGCTACTTCAAAAAGAGCATTGAGGTTGCGGAGGATAGCGTTAGAGAATTTGGCTCGATTGCTGCCCTTGAAAATCTGGCAATATCAAACAACGACCTTGGTGAGCTTTACAATTACCAAGGCAGGAGCGTACAGGGCAGACCCTATTTTGAAAAAGCCCTTAGAATTTTTGAAAAGCTGGCACGTGAAACTGCCACCCCTTATGCAAAAAGAGAGCTTGCAACCGCATACAACAATATGGGCGCAACCTATCAGGACGAGGGAAGACAAAAGGAAAGCGAGAGTTGTTATCTTAAAAATATGGAAATATGCGAGGCTCTTGTTAAAGAGGTTGGCACAATTGAGGACCAAAGAAGCCTGGGCATCTCCTACAACAACATAGCAAGCTTGTATTCTGAGCTTGGCAAGCAGGAACTTTCCCTTCAATACCACAAGAAAAGCATTCAGATAAGGGAAAAGGTAAGAAAGGAAACAGATGCTCTATGGGGCAAAAGGGATTTAACCCTTGCTTACAATAATGTTGCTTGCCTATACAAGGAAAAGGGAGACTCTAAAAACGCATACCCATACTTTGTGAAGGCTCTTGAGGGCTACGAGGAGTTGGCGAGAATTACAGATACCTTTGAGGATAAGCAAGAGCTTGGTAGCACCTACGTGGTTGTAGGCAGCCTGCTTGAGGAAATGGAAAAATATCAAGAGGCACTCAGCTACTATAAGAAGGCAAGCGCCTTCCTTGAAAAGCTAGGCGCAAAGGCTCCGCAGGAGCAGGTTTACATGGCACTTGCCCTTGCACTTGGCGGTATATATTACCTGACAGGAGACAGGGCAATGCTACCAAAGCTGGAAAACGCATACAAAAAGCTCGTTTCCATAAATCCATACAATCAGGATTACCACAGAAACCTCTACACAGTAAGACAGCAAATGTAAAAAAAGACGGACACGTGTCCGTCTTTTTTAGTCAAATTAATGGTTTTGGTGTAACTATAAGTCCTGTTAGATAATCGAGAGAAACATTGTAATATTTCGCAAGGGTGATTAAGTGATGCAAAGGTATTTCTTGCAAGCCACTTTCATATCTTGCGTATTGCTGACGCTTTATGCCCAATATGGTTGCGATTTCTTCTTGGGTCTTGTCGCTATCCTCTCGCATATCCTTTAATCTATAATTTTGCATAGAGACCTCTACTTTCTGATGCGGTCAAGAGGTTCTGGAAATTGAATAAGACCTACAATATAATCTACTGTAACATTATAAAATCTTGCAAGTTTAATAACATGGTGAAGAGGAATTTCTTGTGCACCGCTTTCATATCTTGCATACTGTTGTTGCTTCATGCCAAGGAGCAGAGCAATGTCCGCTTGGCTTTTGTCCTTATCTTCACGCAAATCTCGCAAGCGTTGATAGTAGTACATTTTCTCCCTCCAATTATATATTTCTGAAAAAATTATATAATACAACTTTTGGATTGTACTTGAATTACAACTTAAAAGTTGTTAAAATATAGTGTGTACAATCAAGTTGTAACAACGCCATAAAGGAGAAAATTATGTCAGATTGCATCAGAGAATTATTTAGAGAGCTTTATTTCGGAAAGATTGAAAATCAAGCAATTATCGAAAAAAGTGCAGAAATCTACGAGGTTGAAAAAAAGCTTTTTGCAGGAAAAATAGACAGAGAGCTTTTCGGAGAGTATGACGACCTTGTTACAGAGCTTTGCCAAATGTATAGTGAGGAGTATTTTGTAAAGGGCTTTAAGATAGGTGCAAGGCTTACCAAGGAAGCGTTAGAAAAATGAATACTCCTGCTACCAAAATGGGATTAATAAGAGCCTCCCTTGTGAAAGGGAGGTGGCGTTTTCGTAAGAAAATGTCGGAGGGATTGCAAATAGATACAAAACAATCCCTCAGTCAGCTTTGCTGACAGCTCATCAACTCCCTTCGGTTGCTTGCATGCTTTCCACTAACGAAAACAAGTTTTCGAGTGACAATGTTTGTATTATAGCCTATTTTGGATTATGAAAAAGAAAAAAGACGGACACGTGTCCGTCTTTTTATTTTAAGCTATCAATATAATCACAAGCAGCCAAAGCAGCGGTTGCGCCGTCTGCAGCTGCGGTAACTACCTGACGAATTCTTTTTTGTCTGCAATCTCCGGCAACATAAATGCCTTGCACATCAACAGAGCAGGTTTCGTCTGCCAGTGCGTAGCCATACTTGTTTAGAGGAATGATATTTCTTGCAAATTCGTTTTGCGGTACAAGACCAATTGCAACAAACATACCGTCAATGATAAGCTCGCTCTTTCCTTGGTTGTTTTCAATAACGATAGAGGAAAGCTCGTTCTCGCCCTTTAGCTCCTTAACAAGTGAGCCGCAGATAACCTCAATGTTTTCACGCTTATAAATAAGCTCTTGGAGCTTCTTTTCGCCTGTCAGAGTGTCGAGGTTTTGTACAACATATACCTTCTTGCAAAGCTCGGAAAGCATAAGCGCCTCTTGGAGCGCAGAGTTTCCGCCGCCGATAACCGCAACGGTTTTGCCCTCATAAAAGGCACCATCACAAACGGCACAGAAGGAAATACCCTGACCGATAAAATCAACCTCACGCTCAAGACCAAGAAGTCTGTGCTTTGCGCCGGTAGCAATAATAACCGACTTACTCTCAAAGCTGCCGCTGTCGGTTACAACAACCTTAGTTGCGCCGTCAATAATCTCAGTTACCTCGGCAACCTCAATTTCAGCGCCCTGCTCCATAGCCTGTGTAAGGAGCTTGTCAGCAAACTCATTACCGGAAAGCTCAATAAATCCGGGTATATTTTCAACCTTTGGAGAGTGGGTTATCTGTCCGCCAAAGGCTTCCTTTTCGATAACCAACACAGTTTTATTCGCCCTACGAGCATATAGGGCGGCGGTAAGCCCCGCAGGGCCACCGCCGATCACTATAATATCAAACATAAATTAAGCACCCAAGTATTTCTTAATATCGGAAACACCTGTGAACTTAGCAGCCTCGCCACCATTAACTACAACAAGTGTAGGTGCCTGCTTAATACCAAAGGATGTAGCAAGCTCGGCATTTTCGTTAGCGAGTAGCTTTTCGTACTTAACGCCAGCCTTATCAAGCAAAGCGCAAGCAACCTTACAGTTTGGACATGTAGCGGTTGTAAAGAGGTAAATTGCATCGCTGCCTGCACTTTCGCAGCACTCGCAAGACTTTTCTTCAACCGGCTTGCCATCTCTCTTAAGAGTGGACTTGGAAATATCATATACAAGTCTGTCCTTGTACTCCTGAGCCTTACCGTCGTTCCAGTTCTGAACAGGACGATAGTAGCCTGTGATACGGCTGTAAACCTCTGTTACAGAGTTACACTCAGGGCATCTGTAATGCTCACCGGAGATATAGCCGTGAGTCTTACATACAGAGTATGTTGGGGACATTGTGTAGTATGGTAGACGATAGTTTTCAGCAATCTTTCTAACAAGGTTAGCAGCAGCCTTCCAGTCAGGAAGCTTCTCGCCAAGGAATGCGTGGAATACTGTACCTGATGTGTAAAGGGTCTGGAGCTCGTCCTGAATATCAAGAGCAGTAAAGATATCCTCTGTGTAGCCAACAGGAAGGTGTGAGCTGTTGGTGTAGTAAGGAGTCTTTGTTGCGTCGTCCTTAGCGGCAGTAATGATATCAGGGTAATGCTTAACGTCGTGCTTAGCAAGACGGAAGGATGTGGACTCAGCAGGAGTAGCCTCAAGGTTGTAGAGGTCGCCATACTTTTCCTGATAGTCGGAAAGGCGCTCTCTCATATGGTTGAGTACGTCCTTTGTAAACTCTTGAGCCTCCTCTTCGGTAAGGTTCTTCTTAACCCAATTTGCATTGAGACAAGCCTCATTCATACCAACAAGACCGATTGTGGAGAAGTGGTTATTGAATGTGCCCAGATATCTCTTTGTGTATGGGTAAAGACCATTATCAAGAAGTCTTGTAATAACAGTTCTCTTAACCTTAAGTGAACGGGCAGAGATGTCCATGAGTCTGTCAAGACGAGCATAGAAATCAGCCTCATCCTTAGCAAGGTAAGCAATTCTTGGCATATTGATTGTAACAACACCAACGGAACCGGTAGACTCACCGCTACCGAAGAAGCCACCGGACTTCTTTCTAAGCTCACGAAGGTCAAGTCTCAGACGACAGCACATTGAACGAACATCGCTTGGCTCCATATCACTGTTGATATAGTTGGAGAAGTAAGGAGTACCATACTTAGCGGTCATTTCAAACAGGAGCTTGTTGTTTTCTGTTTCGCTCCAGTCAAAGTCTCTTGTGATAGAGTAGGTTGGGATTGGGTATTGGAAGCCACGACCGTTAGCATCACCCTCGATCATAATCTCGATAAATGCCTTGTTGATCATGTCCATTTCAGCCTTACAATCCTTATACTTGAAGTCAAGCTCCTTACCACCTACGATACAGTTAAGCTCAGCAAGGTCGTTTGGAACAGTCCAGTCAAGTGTAATGTTTGTAAATGGAGATTGTGTACCCCAACGAGAAGGAGTATTAACACCGTAAATAAAGGATTGGATGCACTGCTTAACCTCTTTGTAGGAAAGATTGTCAACCTTTACAAATGGTGCAAGATATGTGTCAAAGGATGAGAATGCCTGTGCGCCTGCCCACTCGTTCTGCATAATGCCGAGGAAGTTAACCATCTGGTTGCAGAGTGTGGAGAGGTGAGATGCAGGAGCAGATGTAATCTTACCTGTAACTCCGCCAAGACCCTCTTGAATAAGCTGCTTTAGGGACCAACCGGCACAGTAGCCTGTGAGCATGGAAAGGTCGTGAATGTGAATATCAGCATTTCTGTGCGCCTGAGCGATTTCATCATCGTAAACCTCAGATAGCCAGTAGTTAGCTGTTACAGCGCCGGAGTTGGAAAGAATAAGACCACCAACAGAGTAGGTAACTGTGGAGTTTTCCTTAACTCTCCAGTCGTTAATGTTAAGATAGTTGTCAATGATTGCCTTGTAGTCAACCATTGTTGCGTTGATGTTACGGATTTTTTCTCTTTGACGACGGTAAATGATGTATGCCTTGGAAACATCATCGTAGCCGGCTTTAATGAGAACAGACTCAACGCTATCCTGAATATGCTCAACTGAAATTTTGCCATTTTCAATCTTTGGCTCAAAGTCAGCAGTAACCTTCAAAGCAAGAAAGTCGATAACATCCTGGTTGTATTGCTTTTGGCAAGCATCAAATGCTTGTGCTATGGCATCGCTGATTTTCTTGATATTAAAATCAACAATTTTGCCATCACGCTTGATTACGTTGTACATAGTTTTTTCTCCTTTTTTTATTCATATTTTAATAATAAGCTAATTAAACCGGAGCGTTTTTTGCGAATAAAAAGCCGACTCCGGATTGAGTTGGCTTGAGTTGCACGCTCGGGACAGTATGCCTGACGGGCATATTTTGTGTGTCAGCGTGATTATTCTATCATAGATATTGTGCTTTGTCAATACCATTTTTCACAATATCTTGTGTTTTTGACTAAATTCCCCTAATTTCGGCATTTGGCACAAAAGCTCTTACATTTTTTGCCATTTTTTCTAATATTTCTTTGTCGTAGCCGTGTAAATTACCCTCAATTAGGTTGCCGGAATCAACGAAATTCTGCAGAAAATAAGGCTCTGAGCCTTGTATCCATTGACCTATTTTCTCAATATCATCAATTTGGTGAAATTCACTAACAATAGTTGTGCGAAATTCATAAGGAACCACACTGCTTTTCAAAAGCTCTACACTTTTTTCAATCGGAGTAATATCAAAATCCTTAACACCCACAGTAACCCCATATTTTTCCTTGCAGTTTTTTATGTCCATTGCCACGTAGTCAACAAGCCCTGCCTCTATAAGAGCCTTTAGCTTTTCGGGGAAGGAGCCGTTTGTGTCCAGCTTAACAAGATAGCCAAGTGATTTTACCTCTTTAAGAAAATTTCCAAGGTCGTCCCTTAAAAGCGGCTCTCCGCCTGTTACGCAAACACCCTCTAAAATCCCTTGGCGCTTTTTAAGGTATGAAAGCACCTCGCTGTCGCTGATTTGGTAGGAATTATCTATTTCGGTAACGAGGGATGCGTTATGGCAAAAGGGACAACGCAGGTTACACCCTGCCAAAAAGAGGGTACAAGCCACCTTGCCCGGAAAGTCAAGAAGTGTTAATTTTTGAAAGCCGTTAAAAACCATAATTCACCTCGCAAAAAAGTTACTATACTAAGTATAGCACAAAGACACCGAAATTCAAATATTAATCTTGAAAAAATGCTAAATATGTGTTACAGTATTTGTCGAAAAGGAAGTGATTTTATGAAAATATGCGACCTGCATAATCATTCTATATATTCAGACGGTAGCATAACCCCATACCAGCTGGTAAAATATGCAAAGGAAAAGGGGCTTTGTGCCGTAGCATTGACCGACCACAACACGGTTGACGGTCTTGCCGAAATGAAAATGGCAGGGAAGGAGCTTGGGCTAGAGGCTGTTTTAGGCTCGGAGCTGACAACAGAATACAA
>JAFUJS010000050.1 GCA_017468115.1 Clostridia bacterium
GGTCTTGGGATTACGTGAGTAGCAATTACCTCGCCAAGAGATGTTGCAGCTGCTGAACCAGCCTCTACTGCAGCCTTAACTGCACCAACGTCGCCACGAACCATAACGCTTACAAGTCCTGAGCCAATCTTTTCGCTGCCAACAAGAACAACGTTTGCTGCCTTTACCATAGCATCAGCTGCCTCAATTGCTGCTACAAGACCTCTTGTTTCTACCATTCCGAGTGCTTCCATCATTGTTTTATTCTCCTTTTCAAAAATTATTATCTTAATTTATCCTTACCGAGCGCAGACAGGTGTGCAAACCACTCAATGTCCTCGCTCTGTCTTGCAATCACTCTGTGAGTGATGTACAATTCTCTTTTTTCTGCCTCTTTTTTACCAACCATAATGGCTGATTCAACTGCCGAGGCGGAGCCTTCAATTTTTATAGCCATAACCAAGGGAACTCTGGCAGAGTCGCCCCCTGCAGGCTTGTTTTTGTCAATGGCAACCACGCTTACGTCTGCCGCCTTTGCCATAGCGTCGGCAACAACGATTGCGGTAGCAAAGCCATAGACCTCTATCATTCCAAGAGCCATATCAGATAACCCCTTTGCTTAATTACTCGTTAACGTAGCAAATCTTAATGCCTGCTTGAGCAACATTAACCTCCATCGCCTCATTAAGCTGGTCGAGAGGGAATGTATGAGTAATAAGCTCCTTAATTGGAATGTTCATTTCTCTTGCTTGGCGAAGGAATGCCATAGTTGTTGGATAGTCGTCTGCGCTGTAATCCCAGGAGCCAACTATGGAAATTTCCTTGTTACACATAGCAAAGTGTGGATTTACTGTGTACTCTCCGTTGTTTACGAAGAAGCCCATTTCGCACATTCCGCCGCCACGACGGATGTATTCGTAAATGTCCTTTGCCGCCATAGGTGCGCCTGTGCATTGGAAAGCAAAGTCAACGCCTACGCCATTGCATACGCTCTTAACAAGGCTAACTCTTTCCTCAAGAGAGGTAATTTCCTTGAAGCTGATAACAGTCTTTGCGCCCAGCCTCTTTGCCATTTCAAGTCTTTTCGGTGTGCCGTCAATAGCAACAATGTGGTTTACACCTGCCGCACGAAGCACGCTTATCATAACAAGACCAACAGGACCAAGTCCTTGAACCAGCACCTTTGAGTTAAAGTTGATTAAGCCTGTTGTGTTTGCTCTTTTGAGTGCATGCACGCAAACGCAAGCAAGCTCAAGGAGCATTCTTTCCTTCAGGTCAAGGTCGTTTACAACGAAATATGTAGAGCCCTTGCCGCTGATGAGCAAGTGTGAGGCGAACCAACCGGTTAAAGGATTTTTGTCGCTGTGGGGAATAAGTCCGAATACTCCCTGCTTATCGCAAAGGTTGGTATTTGCAGGCTTATTGCGGCAAACAAAGCATTCGCCACAGCTGATAACAGAGGTAACTATCTTGTCGCCAACCTTGATTGGGTTTCCTGCGGTATCAGCCTTTATGTTTTTACCGAGAGCAACGATTTCGCCTGTTCCCTCGTGGCCGAGAGTTACAGGAATGATTCCAAATGGGTCGCCCTTCCACTCGTGCACGTCTGTTCCGCAAACGCCGCAGCCCTCTACCTTAACGAGAATATCGTTGTCGCCAACGGGTGGAATCGGAAATTCCTTAACCTCGATTTTCTTAGGAGCTGTAAGCATTGCTACCTTAGCAGTAGCAGGAACCTTCCCGCTATTGGCGCTTGGAGTGTTTATCTCGCCCAGAATCTTGCGGACAATGCTCTCTACCTGTGATGATGAAATATTCATTTCTGTTTTCCTTTCTTAGCAAAGGGAGAGAGGGAAAACTCCCGACCCCTTACATAAATTTGCATGAAATTAAATTATTCTAAAGCTTTCCGCAAGAACGCAGCGGCGTTGTCTTGTAAAGCTTCTTGCGCTTGTAATGCCCTCGCCTGTGGGGCCTGCTATTGTAAAGGTAGTGTGTCCCTCTCCGCCAAAGCCGATGCCGGCAAAGGATGGAGCGTTCTTTACGAAAATAGTGGTCTCAACTGCTCTGGCAAATCTTGTAAGATTGTCAATGTTTTTGGAGTGCATATGAGCTGTGTGGCGGTTGCCGTGCTCTGCCTTAACGGCAAGGTCAATTGCCTCGTCGATATTCTTAACCCTTACTATTGGGAGAATAGGCATCATAAGCTCCTCTTGAACAAATTCGTGATTAAAATCGGTTTCGCATATAATGCAACGGATTTTGTCGCAAGCCTCAATTCCGATTTTTGCAAGCAGCACCTTGGCATCTCTACCAACGCAATCACGGTTGATTACCTTGGAAATTATGCCTGTTTTCGGGTTCTTTTTGTCAACAAGAACCACCTTGGCAAGCTGGTCAGCCTGCTCCTTGGTTATCAGATATGCGCCGCTTTCCTTCATAGCATCAATAAGCTCGTCTGCTATGTTAGCAAAGGCGAATACCTCTTTTTCGGCAATACAAGGAAGATTGTTATCGAAGGTACAGCCGTCGATAATGTCCTTGCCTGCCTTTCTTATATCAGCCGTGTCGTCAACAATAACAGGTGGGTTTCCTGCGCCTGCGCCGATTGCCTTCTTTCCGCTTGAAAGAACGCTCTTAACAACGCCCGGTCCGCCGGTACAAACAAGAAGTCTGATTCTTGCATCCTTATACATAACGTCCGCTGTGTCAAGGGTTGGCTTTACAACAGATGAAACAAGAACTCGTGGTCCGCCTGCCATTTGGCTTGCTCGGTTGACAAGGTCTATTGCATAGTTAGAGGTTGCAATAGCATTGGGGTGGGGGTTGAATACAACACCGTTGCCTGCCGCTATCATTCCTATACTGTTACAAATAACCGTTTCAGATGGGTTTGTGCTTGGGGTTATGCTTCCAACAACTCCAAAGGGAGCCATTTCGGTAAGAGTAAGTCCCAGGTCGCCTGTTTTTACCTGCGCTACAATATCTGATGTTCCCGGAGTTTTATCGGCAACAAGAATGTGCTTGGCGGTCTTGTGGTCAACTCTGCCCATTTTGGTTTCGCTAACACCAAGGCTTGCCATCACAGGCGCTTCCTTGCGGCAAAGGTCTCGCACTGCGGAAATAACTCTTTCTCTTTCCTCAAGAGTCATAGCACGAATTGCCTTGTAGCCCGCCTCGGCGGCATCAATAGCATCCTTCATATCGTCATAAACGCCGATATATTTTTTGCCATTGTAGCCTGCGCCGTCGTATTGATTTTTTGCAGCTGGCGCCTCTTGCTTAAGACTTTTCATAACCGAGGCAACAATTTCTTCAATTTGCGCCTCTGTCCAATTTATAGCCATTATTTCTCTCCTTTCGCTTTATTTTTTAGCTTTTGGAGAATTACTTTCCGAGAGCAGCTATAACTCTGCGTGTGATTTCGTTTACAAGGTCCTCGTTTGCCTCGCACTTGCACTCATCCTCGCCGTAGTCGATACCGGGGTGACGGCCAGGGATGTTCATCTTCTTACGAAGGTCCATAAGCTTCTTTAGCTGGTCGTTTGGAATTTCGTGAACTGCGCCAAGCTCCATAGCGTACTTACAAATCTTTGCATTGAACTCAACCTCTTCCATAACGAACATTGCCTTTTGGAGGCTGAAGCCTACTGTCAATGCGCCGTGGTTCTGAAGAAGGAATGCGTCGTGGTTTTCGATGTATGGCTCAAGTGAGTCAGGAATTTCCATTGTTGAAGGAGTTCCGTATGCGCAGGTTGGAACCTCGCCGATTGTAAGAACCGCCTCTGGAAGAATGTACTGGTCAAGGTCGATGCCTGCAATTGTAAATGCGGTAGCAATCGGTGGATGTGCGTGAACTACTGCGTTAACGTCAGGACGCTTTTCATAAACACGCATGTGCATTTTGATTTCGGATGATGGGTTAAGCTTGCCCTCAAGCTTCTTTCCGTTTCTGTCAACCTTAATAATCATATCAGGGGTAAGAGCGCCCTTTGATACGCCTGTTGGTGTGCAGTAAAACTCGTTTTCTGAAACCTTAACGGAGATATTACCGTCGTTTGCGGCAACAAAGCCGAGGTTGTAAAGTGCGTGACCTACTTCACAGATTTCCTTTTTGATTTCGTAAGCTGATTTCATTTTCTTTTTTCCTTTCGGTTTATATATAAATTTTTTATAAGCATTATTTGGTGAGCCTGTATGTGTCGAGGGCAATCATATACTCCTCGTCTGTTGGGATTACAAGTGTTTTTACCTTAGCGCCTGCCTTGGTAATATCTGCCTGTGTTCCTCTCGGTAGGCTCAGATTGATATCGTTGTCAATTTCAATTCCGAGATAAGACATATCTCTGCATATAAGATCTCTTACAATTCCGTCGTTTTCGCCGATGCCTGCGGTAAATACCAACGCATCAACGCCGTTCATTTCGGCAATGTAGGAGCCTATAATCTTTTTAATGTAGTGGATTAAAATGTCCATTGCCAAGCCTGCGCGCTTGTTGCCTTGGTTTTGTGCCTCAAGCACATCACGGCAGTCGCTTGAAACTCCCGAAACTCCAAGGAGTCCGGATTTTGAATTAAGAAGCCTTTCAGCCTCGTCGGCTGTAATTCCTTCCTTTTTCATTATATAAGTAACAACTGTTGGGTCTACCGAGCCGCTTCGTGTTCCCATAGGAACGCCCTCCTGCGGGGTAAAGCCCATTGAGGTGTCAACCGCCTTGCCGCCTATGCTGGCTGTTATGGACGAGCCGTTGCCAAGGTGGCAGGTAATAACCCTTGCGTCCTTATTTCCCAGCATATCCATTGCCTTTTGGCAAACAAATCTGTGAGACGTGCCGTGAAAGCCGTAGCGGCGGATTTTATACTTCTCATAAAGCTCATAAGGAATTGGGTAGATATACGCCTTTTCCTCAATGGTTGAGTAATATGAGGTATCAAACACGCCCACGTGCTTTATATTTGGCATAACGCTTTTGCACGCCTTGATTCCGCTTATTGCAGGCGGACCGTGTAGGGGGTTGATTTCAACTATGCTTTCAAGATATTCAATTTCCGCATCCTCTATGATGCTGGATTGGCGAAGCTTCTCTCCGCCGTGGGCAACTCTGTGTCCGACTGCGCCGATTTCGGATACGCTTGATATTACACCAAGCTCCTTGTCGCAAAGAAGCTTAAGGACAAGCTCGATAGCCGCCTTGTGGTCCCCAAGGGGTGCGTCCTTCTTGTAGCTTTCCTTGCCGGGTCTTTTGTGAGTAATAAAGCCGTCAATGCCGATTCTCTCGCACAAGCCCTTTGCTATAACCTCTCCGCTGTCCATATCAAAAAGCTGATACTTAAGGGATGAGCTACCCGCATTTACAACGAGAACTTTCATTTTCCTCTCCTTTATTCAATTATTCGCTTCGATTGAAGCTCCGCCTCACTCTCGCCAACGCTGTGGGCAAGAGCTGCGTTTTGGTAAACGATTTTGTAGCACAAGGCGTCTATTACTATAAGCCTTGAGATGTGAGAATTAAGCCCTAAAGAGCTGTGCAATGTTTCCTCTGTGTCGGTAAGAAGCAAAACATCGCTTTGCCTTGCAATGGGAGAGCGCTCCTTTGAGGTTATGGAAATGGTCGTAGCCCCTCTTGCTCTTGCCATCTTCATTGATTCCACAATGTCCTTGGACGAGCCGGACTGAGATATTCCGATAACAACGTCGCCCTGCCCCAGCTGAGAAACGGCAATTGCCTGCATATGTGTGTCGGCATAGGCATTTGAGTTGCAGCCCGCACGAAGCAGCTTGTTGCTTGCATCCTCCGCAACCTGAGCCGATGCACCAAGTCCTATGAGCACAACACGCCTTGCGCTTGAAATTGCCTTAGCCGCCATAGTCATGCTCTGGGCGGAGAGGGTTTTCTTTGTGCGCTCAAGGGACATATACGCATCGTTGCACACCTTTTCAAAGATAGAAAAGCAATCGTCCTCGCTGGTTATCATAGGTGCGATAACCTTCTTTTCGTGCTCCTTTGCAAGGGTTAATTTTAAATCCTGATATCCACGACAGCCAAGCCTTTTTGAGAAACGGACTATGGTTGCCTCACTGCTATCACACTTGGAGGCAAGATCTGTTATGGAATACGGGAGCATCTCACCGGAGTGAGAAAACAGCCAATCAGCGACTTTCTTCTCAGATCTGCCCATGTCGTCATACATAAGCTGTGCCTGCAGTAAAGTCCTGTTCAAAAATTTGCCTCCTTTCTGAAGCGTTGATTTGGGATTTTGAAAATAATTTTCACTTTTTGAGTTGCTTTCATTCCGTTTTTTGCAATTAATGAAAACAATTTTCGCAAATAATGAAAAATACTTTCACAATTCTGATTTTAGCATAAAATTACATATTTGTCAACTTTTTTAGTGGAAAAATGAAAAAATATTTTGATAACCGCTTGAATTTGGCTGATTTTTCGGCTTTTTGCCTTTTCAACCTGTTTTTCGTTTTTGAAAATTTTTTTCACTTTTTGGGCTAGTTTTGAAAATTTTTTTCATTTTTTCTTTTTTGCACTTTTTGAAAAAATTTTTTTGACAAAAAATGCCGAAATTTTCATATTTTTTCAAAAAATGTATTTACTCTTTGACAAAAGTGTGGTATACTTACTGTACATATATTTTCAAAGGAGGGCGAAAGGATGCGTAGCTCTACACTTAAAACTACAATACATTTTGAAGGCAATGCGCTCTCTCGCCTTGCCAAGCTGGAATATAAAAAGGTATTTATAATTGCCGACCCGTTTATTGTTTCAAGCGGTCTTATCAAGGCGGTTACTAAGCACCTTGACTCAGCGGGAATTGAATATAAGGTTTACTCTGACGTTGTTCCCGACCCGACTGTTGAAAAGGTTGTTTCAGGCGTTGCTGCTCTTTCTAAGGAAATGGCGCCCTGCTTAATTGCTGTGGGCGGCGGCTCCGCTATTGACCTTGCAAAATGCGTGCGCCTGTTTACCCACAATATTCACCCCGATTATTCCCCCCGCTTTATCGCAATTCCCACAACAAGCGGCACAGGAAGTGAGGTTACCTCATTTGCGGTTATAACAGACACCTCGAAAAACGTAAAGCACGCAATTATTGACGACTTTCTTCTTCCAAACGAAGCCATACTTGATGTTGAAATGGTAAAGAGCGTTCCTGCCTCTGTTACCGCAGATACAGGACTTGACGTTTTGGCGCATGCCCTTGAGGCATATGTCAGCACTGAGGCGGACTACTTCACCGATATGTATGCTGAAAAGGCTACATCCCTTTGCAAGCACTATCTTGTGCGCTCATATAATTACCCCAAAACTCACGAAAACAAGGCAAGAGATAAAATGCACGTTGCGTCTTGTCTGGCAGGCATCGCATTCAACGCTGCATCCCTTGGCATTTGCCACAGTATAGCCCATCAGCTGGGCGCCCAGTTCCACATTCCTCACGGACGTGCAAACGCCATTGTTCTTCCCGACGTAATCGGCTTTAACTCGGGAATTGCGGAAAACACCTTTAAGCTTGATAACCCCGGCCCCTGCGTATCAAAATACGCAAATATGTCCCGCCGTATCGGACTTGCCGGCTATGACGATATTGCCTGCGTAAAGGCGCTTGCCTTCTACATTCGCTCAATGCAAATCGAAATGGGAATGCCCGTGTGCGTTCAGGACGCGGTTCCTAATTTGACCTATGAAGAGTACGAGTCTAAGCTGGACGCCATGGCAGCGGCTGCCCTGCTTGACAGATGCACAGGCACCAACCCACGCAAGCCGACCAAGGAAGATATTATACAAATCCTCAAAAAGGTTTGGAAATAAAAAGCAACCCACGTGCGCCACAGGGCACACACAGGTTGCTTTTTTCTTATACGATATCACAGTAATTCAATAAAAAAAGCCTCTTGGACTGAGCCAAGAGGAAAGGTAAGCCTGCTAGGCATCCCTTAATTCAATGCTATTATACGGCTTTTTGCCCCGCTTGTCCACCCCAAAACAAAAAGGCAGATTCCTCTGCCCTTTTATGTGTTGTTTTTTGCTTTTTTCAGCACCAGCTCGTGCATAACGAGCATAAGCACCAGAAGTATTGCAAGGAAAGGCGGCAAAAGTGAAATAGAGATATTTTCCGCTATAATGCCAAACAAGGGTGGCACAATCAAAAATCCTGTGTATGCAAATGCCATTTGTACGCCTATCATCGCTTGGGATTTATCTCTTCCAAAAACGCTGGGTGTCATATGAATAATGCAGGGGTATACAGGAGCGCAGCCAAGTCCAATAACGACAAAGCCGGTCAGAGCAAATGCGAAATGGAACGGCACCAGCATCAAGGCAATACCCACGGCAATAATAGCCGACCCCATACGGATGAGGAACTTGTCGCTAAGCTTCATAGCAAGGAAGCCGTTAACAAGTCTTCCAAGGGTTATGCCAATATAGAACATGCTTGCATAGCCTGCCGCCGTTTCGGGCGAAAAGCCCCACCCCTCTACAAGATAGGTGCTTGCCCAAAGAGATGTGGTAACCTCCATAGCGCAATAACAGAAGAACGTCAAGAAGCACGGAACTGCACCCTTGATGGAGAATATCTCCTTGAAGGAAAGAGATTTTGATTCCGCTTGCGTTTCTGTAACATTGTTTTCTGCGCTTCCCTTTTTCCAAAGAGGAATGCTGATAAATATGATTACGCAAAGCACCGCTTGAATAATAGAAACGATAAGATAACCGCCGCTCCAGCTCTCTAGCTTAACCAGTGAAAAGCTCATTATATACGGGCTGACAGCTGCGCCAACGCCCCACATACAGTGGAGCCAGCTCATATGCTGCGCCTTGTAATGGAGAGCAACGTAGTTATTCAGAATAGCATCCACACCGCCTGCGCCAAGACCAAAAGGAATTGCCCACAGAATCAGCATCCAAAATTGGGTGCTGATAGAAAAGCCGAACAAGCAGATTGCGGTTACAGTAATGCTTACGGCAGTAACCAAGCCTGCGCCGAATTTGCGAAGGAGCTTATCGCTAAACAAGCTGGACAGAATAGTGCCCACCGTGATGGTTGCCGATATAATACCTGCGTATGAAACAGGCACGCAAATTTCAGTGTGCAGCACGGGCCAAGCCGAGCCCAAAAGGGAGTCCGGCAGACCAAGACTGATAAAGCAAATATATATAAGGACCAAAAGCAAGCTTCCCATTGTATTTACCTCGCCGAATTGTTATTTACTAGCTAATTTTATCACATAAAATTAAGCTTTTCAACAATTAAAATATTTTTCATAAAATTTTCCACGCCTTGATGAAAGCTGCGCCAAAAAAGGGAACGAGATATACTCGTTCCCTTTTACGTATAAAAAAAGTAGCACCCCACGGGCTAAGCTTTCGCCGCCCATTCAATGACACAATGTGCCGTGCTACCTTGCAATCATTATATACTGTAAAGGCTCATTTGTCAAGCCCCTGTTAAAGGTGCCACTTTTTTGAGGCGGCACGCTTGCTCGGCTAGGGGCTTATAAAAAAATAACTCACTCTTTCGAGTGAGTGGTGTTGCCTGAGGGCAACTGCTACCTTTATTATATGTCAAAAAGTGCATTTTGTCAAGATGATAAAAGCCTCAATTGGAAACAATTGAGGCTTGGCTACAGCAACTAAGTGTAGGTGTCGATGGCATTTTTACAGTGCCTTGATGCTAT
>JAFUJS010000051.1 GCA_017468115.1 Clostridia bacterium
ACCTTGTCTGCCCCGATTTCGTTGGCACGAGCCTTACAGTATTCAAAAATCTCACGAATAACTGAACGCTTACTGCCTAAGCCATACATTTTTTCGTTTAACATATTTCACCTATTAGTTTTATTGCGTTTTTTGAAAGGATTTTATCTGTGGCAAGCGCACCGAGGTCGTAGCCACGAAGAATATCTATCATTTCGCCCTGGTCCTGCCAGGGGCTGTCGGTGGCAAAGAGAATTTTGTCCTCTCCGTGCCTTTCTACCATACGGCAAAGGTCATCCCTTGAGGTTGATTTCAGCACGTAAGAGGTGTCAAAATAAACGTCCTCTCCTGCCAAAAGCTCATAAACCTCCGAGTAAAGCTCGTTTCCGCCAAGGTGGGCAAGCACAAGCCTGTCGTAGCCACCTATTTTGTCAAGAGCTGAAATTACACGCCTAGGGGTGCATTTTATCTCCTGTCCCACAAAGGCACCGTCAAGTCCTGCGTGGGTAACGGTAATTAGGTCAAGCTCCTTTGCCTTTTTCAGAATTTTTATATATCTTGGGTCGTCAAAGAATACGCCCTGATAGTCGGGATGAAGCTTTATTCCAAGAAAGCCCTGCCCCTTGATTTTTTCAAGCCAAAGGTCTGTGTCCTCTGTGTCCGGGTGGATGCCTGCAAAGGAAATAATACCACCCTGTGTCGCTCTTTCCCTGTTTATCTGCTGTGCAAAAGCGTTTATGCTATCCATTTGCTTGGGTCTTGTTACCACAGGCAAATTGATAGAAATATTAACGCCGGACTTTTCCATAGAGGAAAGCAGCCCCGCCATAGTGCCATCACTATGGGCAGGTATGCTTGCATTTTCGGAAAGGGCCTTAATTGTTGCCCCTGCAATTTTGTCAGGGAAAATATGGGTATGAAAATCTATAATCATTTTATTAAAGAGATGCAATTTCCTTACTTGACATTGTGCCGATGTGGCTGTTTTTGAGAATTTGGCAAGCCTTATCAAGCTCGTTTGTCTTCATAACGATTGATGCGTCTGTTGTTTCAACGCTCAAGCCATACATGTATTCAATGCTGATATTTTCCTTAGCAATAACGTCAAGGATTTGCTGCAAGGCGCCTGTTTTGTGTGGCACCTTGATTATGAGCACCTCCGTAAGAAGGCTGGAAAAGCCTGCCTTAAGAAGCACGTCCTTTGCCTCCTCAGGCTTATTTACAATAAGTCTTAAAAGACCATATTCTGCTGTATCAGCCAAGCTGATTGACAAAATGTTTATGTCGTTCTCCTTCAAAACATTAAGCACCTGTCCAAGTCTGCCCTGTCTGTTTTCAATAAAAACGGATACCTGATTTACTGTCATAGCCTTTTCTCCTTTAATATAGCTTTCTGTTATCAATTACGTGAACTGCCTTGCCCTCACTGCGCTTTAGTGAGTTTGGACCCATTAGCTTGATTTTTGCGCTGATGCCAAGGGCGCTTTGAATAACCTGACCAATCTTCTTGGTTAGCTTTTCAATTCCACGAATTTCGTCGGTGTAGTATTTTGCATCAATTTCAACCTGAATTTCAAGAGTGTCAAGGTTGTTTTCTCTGTCTACTATCATCATATAGTGAGGTGTAACCTCTTCAACCTCGATAAGCGCAGCCTCAACCTGGCTTGGGAATACGTTAACGCCACGAATAATAAGCATATCGTCGCTTCTTCCCTTAAAGCGGGAAATACGTGGACTTGTTCTGCCACAGGCGCACTTTTCTCTTGTGATGCTGGTTAAATCCTTTGTTCTGTAACGAATAAGAGGAATACCCTCTTTTGTCAGAGTTGTAAATACAAGCTCGCCGGTTTCTCCGTCTGCTACCGGCTCAAGAGTTTTTGCATCAATGATTTCCGGATAGAAATGGTCGTCGCAGATATGAAGTCCTGCATGCTCCTTACAGTCGCAGGCAACACCCGGACCCATAATCTCGGAAAGTCCGTATATGTCGTGGGCGGAGATGTTAAGACGGGTTTCAATCTCGTGTCTCATCTTCTCTGTCCAAGGCTCAGCTCCGCAAATTGCTGTCTTTAGCTTGATTTTGTCAAGGTTGCCCTCGTCTCTTAAAACCTCGGAAAGGTGAAGAAGATATGATGGTGTGCAGGCAATTGCGGTTGCGCCAAAGTCAACCATCATTGTTGTCAGCTTCTTTGAGTTACCTGTGCTCATTGGAACAACCATAGCGCCAAGCTTTTCAGCGCCGTAGTGTGCGCCAAGACCGCCTGTAAATAGTCCATAGCCATAGGCAACCTGAATAATGTCCTCGTTTGTTACGCCTGCCATAGCCATACAGCGTGCAACGCACTCGCTCCAAACGTCGATATCGTATTGGGTGTAGCAAACAACCGTTGCCTTACCTGTTGTACCTGAGGATGCGTGTATTCTTACAATATCCTTGTGGTCAGCGGCAAACAGTCCGAAGGGGTATGTATCACGAAGGTCGTCCTTTGTGGTGTATGGGAGCTTGGTAATGTCGTCAATGGACTTAATGTCCTCCGGCTTAACCCCGTGCTCATCCATCCTCTTGCGGTAAAATTCTACGTTTTCGTAAACATATTTTACCAGCTTTATAAGTCTTTCGCTTTGTAGCTTTTTCTTGTCCTCATTGGACATACATTCCATTTCTTTATTCCAAATCATATTATGCCTCATATCCTAATTCAAAAGCTTTTTTGTTGATTTCTATGGTTTTTGGTGGTACAGTTGCCTCAAGCACCCTTAGCCAATCCTCTTTTTCAAAGCCGATATGCTTTGCGGATGCGCCAAGAACTACTGTATTCAGCACCTTGGAGTTGCCTATTTCCCTTGCTATGCTGCCTGCATCTATGGTGTAGAGCTTGTGGTTTTTTGCAAGCGTGCTAAGAATATCCTTTGGGTATTCCTTAGCGCCGATAACTACTGTCATTGGGTCAATTCTTGTGTCGTTTACAATGAGTGTGCCCTCCGGCTTTAGGAAGTGCGCGTATCTTAGCGCCTCAAGCCTTTCAAAGGAGATAAGCACGTCAACCGTGCCCTCCTCGCAAACAGGCTCGTAAACCTTAGTGCCGAATCTTACAAAGGTAACAACGCTACCGCCACGCTGTGCCATTCCGTGCACCTCTGAAAGCTTAACATCGTAGCCACCCTGAAGGGCAGTCTTACCGATAATTCTGCTGGTGAGAAGTGTGCCTTGTCCGCCAACGCCAACTACCATTATATTCATAATCGTCGCCCCCCTCATCTCTCAACCTGTGAAATAGCGCCAAACTTGCAGTAGCTCTTGCAAAGTCCGCAGCCGTTACACATAGCCTCGTCAATTTTTACTGTGCCGTCCTCTGCCTTGGTCATTGCAGGACAGCCTATCTTCATGCACATGCCACACTTTTTACATTTCTCGCTGTCAACCTTGCACTTGAATGGGAATTTCTGACCCTTCAAAAGTGCGCAAGGCGCTTTTGCGATAATAACTGTAAGTGTGTCGCTCTTTACGCTTTCCTTAATTACGCTCTCAAGTCCGCTAACGTCAAAGGCATTGATTTCAATAACGCTTGGAACGCCCATGCTACGGCAAAGCTCTGCCAGGTCAATAGCATATGTGTCCTCGCCCTTTAATGTCTTGCCTGTTGCCGCATGCTCCTGATGTCCTGTCATACCTGTTGTACGGTTGTCAAGAATCATAACTGTGCCTGTGGACTTGTTGTAAACCATATTGATAAGTGAGTTTACGCCTGTATGAAGGAAGGTGGAGTCGCCGATAGTAGCAACCCAATTCTTTATGTACTCCTTGCCCTTTGCCTTTTCCATACCGTGAAGCAGGGAAATAGATGAGCCCATACAAATTGTTGTATCAATAACGCTGAGTGGAGCAACTGCGCCAAGGGTATAACAGCCGATGTCGCCTGCTGCGTGTATCTTCAGCTTATTAAGAACGGAAAATACGCTTCTGTGTGGACAGCCCGGACAAAGAATTGGCGGACGTGCCGGTGCCTCTGCCTTAGTAAAGGCGCACACCTCTTCATCAAAGAGCACCTTTTTAAGCATATTTGCGCTGTATTCGCCCTGCTTTGTAAACAGCTCCTTGCCCTTTACATTAAGTCCCCAGGCTCTTACCTGCTCCTCGATAACAGGCTCCAGCTCCTCAAAGATGTAAACCGTTTCTACCTCTTTCACAAATTCCTCAATAAGAGCCTTAGGCAGTGGGTTGATTACACCCAGCTTCAAAACGCTTGCATTAGGGCAAGCCTCCTTAACATACTGATAGGGCACGCCTGAGGTAATAAAGCCGATTTTCTTGTCGTTATATTCAACTCTGTTAATTGGGAAGTCCGGGGCATCAAGAGCCATCTTGTCCTCTCTTGCCTCAACCACCTTGTGTCTGCCGATAGCGGATGCAGGCATCATAACGTACTTAGGCACGCTTCTTTCGTATACCTTGTCCTCTACCTCCACTCTTTCACACAGGTCAACAACGCTTTGAGAGTGAGAAAGCTTTGTGGTTGTTCTGAAAATAACGGGTGTATCGTATTTTTCGCTAAGCTCAAAGGCGTACTTGAAATACTCCTTTGCCTCGCTGCTGTCTGCCGGCTCCACAAGTGGTAAATGAGCGCTTCTTGCAATCATTCTTGTATCCTGCTCGTTTTGTGAGCTGGCAATACCCGGGTCGTCAGCAACAACAATAACAAGTCCTGCGTTAATGCCTGTGTATGCAAGGGTATATAGAGGGTCAGAGGCAACATTTAGTCCTACGTGCTTCATACAAGCCATAGAGCGCACGCCTGCAATAGCCGAGCCTGCCGCAACCTCAAGGGCAACCTTTTCGTTTGGCGCCCACTCTGTATATACCTCATCATATTTTGCTAAAAATTCACTGATTTCTGTGCTTGGTGTGCCGGGATAGGAGCTGCTAACCTTAACTCCTGCCTCGTATGCGCCACGGGCAATAGCCTCGTTTCCAAGCATTATTCTCTTTTCTGCCATATTATTTCTGCTCCTTTCGTAAATCCCTAACTCTTTTTGCCTTACCCTCGAAGCGAGCAAGGGTGTTGGGGGACTCAAGCATTACCTTGGCATCAAGTCCAAGCATAACCTTAAGCTTATTTCTCACAGCCCTCTCGATAGCCTCCAGCTCCTTAAAGGAGTCGGTTGCCTTAAGCAGCTCAACCCTAACAGTCAGCTTATCTGAATAGCCATCTCTTTCAACAATAATTTCATAGTGTGGACCAAGACCCTCTGTACCGAGGACAACCTCCTCAATCTGGCTTGGGAACACGTTAACGCCACGGATTTTAAGCATATCGTCGCTTCTGCCGGAGAGGTTCTCCATTCTGACAGTAGTTCTTCCACACTTACATGGCTCATATATCAGCCTTGTTATGTCCTTTGTCCTGTATCTGATAAGAGGTAGCGCCTCCTTCTTAATACAGGTTATAACAAGCTCGCCCCACTCACCGGCAGGCAAAACCTCACCGGTTTCGGGGTTTATAATTTCGGGAATAAAGAAGTCCTCGTTTATATGCATACCGCACATATACTCACACTCGCCACTAACACCGGGGCCCATCAGCTCACTCATACCGTAGTTAGAGGTAACCAGCATATCGCTGCCCCAATACTTGTGCATTTCCTCACGCATTGCGTCGGTCAAAAGCTCACTGCCCACAAGACCGATTTTAACCTTAAGGTCCCTCTGCGGGTCAATACCCATCTCCCTTGCAACCTCTGCAAGCCTTAACGCATAGGATGGTGTGGCAACAAGCAATGTTGTGCCAAAGTCCTTCATATACATAAGCTGCTTTTCGGAGTTTCCTGTTGACGAGGGAACTATTGTTGCGCCAATATTTTCAAGTCCGTAATGTAGACCAAGAGCACCTGTAAACATACCGTAGCCAAAGCAAATCTGCGCAACATCGTTTTTGTCAGCGCCGCCTGCACAGGCAATACGTGAAACGCACTCTGTCCACACCTGCATATCTCCCTCGGTATAGCCAACAACGGTAGGCTTACCTGTTGTGCCCGAGGATGCGTGTATTCTTAAAAGGTCCTCCTTTGGAACTGCAAACAGCCCAAAGGGATAATTATCTCTTAGGTCCTGCTTTGTAACGAAGGGGAGCCTTTTTAAGTCCGCAAGGCTTTTTATGTCCTTTGGCTTAATGCCTGCCTCGTCCATCTTTTTTCTGTATGGCAAAACCTTTTCGTATACTCTATTTACTGTTTCCTTCAATCTTTCAAGCTGAAGGTCGTCCATTTCCTGCCTAGACAGGGTTTCTTCCCTTGCCCAAATCATTATTCAATCACCTTCTTGTTAAATGCTGTGTCAATAATTCCCTTTTTCGGTGGTTGTGTAAGCAGGCTTACAACAAAGGTAACCACAAGAGAGGAAAACATACAAATTACGCCAATCAGCGGAGAAACGCTAACCCCCGACTGGATTGCTTCGCCAAAGCCTCCTGTAAAGCCGTTTTTGTGGTAGCCAAAGAGGACAAGAAGTCCTGCGGTAAGCACAAGCACTAGGTAGTCGAATATTCTTGGGTCCTTTTTGTCTCTCCTGCTCTAAAATGAATAAAAAGGGAATATTTTTCCCTTTTTGCCATGAAAAACGCTTTAGTACGTTAAAATATATTATAAACTACATGTTTTATATATGTCAACATTTTTCCCTACATTTTTCGTTTTTTTGAAAAATTATTCATTTTAAGACGCAAAAAAGGCACAGATTTCTCTGTGCCTTCAGCTATTATTTTGTGAACATATTTATAAGGTCATCAAATGTCATTGATGTGTCTGTATTGTTTTCGGTTTGAGTAACATTTGCGCTCGCTCCCATAATGTCCTCGGTTTCAATAGACTCGATACTATATTTTGGAGATACATACTTCATAATTATTCATCCTCCTTTTTAGGTGCTGTGGTGAAGGTTATTCCTCCAACCTGTGATGGATCTGTTACTACAGCGTTTTCTGTAACATAGTACTTTTCGTTGCCAACTGTAACATACATTGAAAGTACAACAGTAGTCTCTGCATCGCTTACATTTGTCAGAATAACATTATAGTTATTTGTTGACTTGTATGCGGAAAGTGACTTTTCATATGAGCCGTTTGCAATTGAACCGATTGCGAATACCGCGCCGAAATCAATGCTTACATTACCGTTTTGAGCCTTGTAAATTGCAAGAGCTTCGTGGTCGATTGTAAAGCCTGCTGTAATGGAATTATCATCCTCGCGCTTAGAATAGCCAAGGAATACAAATATGTCCTCAAGAGTGTAGGTCTTAACTGCTACGCTGTATGTACCGTCCTCATTTTTGGATGCCTCAAACGGAACGCCCTGTGCAACTGATACGTTTGTTGCGCTGATTTTACTGCTTTCATCAATGCTGAGTGTAAGCTTTGTATCAGCAAGAATATTAAATTCTCTTACATCGGAGATAGAAGCGCCGTTTATAAGTGTCACCGATGCTTGGTCGTCAATAATGAAGCTATCCTGACCGTCGGTTGTGCCGGCAACCTTAAGTGAAGAATTGTTAAGAGTCATTGCAATATCAGCGTATGTTGAATCGTCATATGAATTCTTAAGCAGGAAGTAGCCTGTTTCGATGTTTGCATTTTCAGCATAGAAGGTACCTGAATATGCACCGATATAATAATCGCAGTCAAATTCTATTGTTGCGTCGTTTCCGTCACCGTAGATATAAATACCTGCGTTAGGGCTGTCATTATAGCGAAGAATTACAGAGCCATTTACAACAACCTTACCGCCGTCCTTGATGGTTGTTATTGCATTAGCAGAGTGATAGTAGATTTCTTCTGCGATTAAAGTACCGAGAATTACGTTTTCGCTATCGCCTGAATATGGATTTCCAACGTTTACAGTAACGCCTTGACCAACAGTAACGAAGTCAAAATCAATCCAGTTTTCGTAGTCGGTATCTGTAATGGTTACACCACCCTCTACGCCGGAGATAAGCTCAACGCATCTTATCTTAGCAGTAGATACAGTTACATCGCGAAGAACCAAAATTCTTCTGTCCTTCAAGTCGCCTATTTTGCTTACAAAACTGTCAATAGTGCAGTATTCTGTGATTTTGCCGTTTTCGTCAACCTCAGCGGCATAAATCATGTTCAAGTCGTCAGGACCGTTAAGCTTAATTGTGCCTTCGCTTACGTCAACACCGTCAATGCAAAGCACAGCCTTTGTAGGCCTTACGTCAATGCTTGGAGCTACAAACCACTCCTGAATCCAATATTCATCAGTGTCTGATGCAGGGTCAAGAGAGATATGCCATGTAACCTCAACGTCGCCGTCCATCGGAACATCAAGATTTGTGTTCAATGTTGTAGTACCCATAAGTGTACCGTCAGCCGCATAAATCTTAATCACGTAGCTTTGTGTTGCATTACCCCATGTTTGTCCCCAAATGGTTGTTGCAGTTGTATAGCCGTGTGGAGTATTGCCCTTAGGCTGCTCCTTGATAGTTACTGT
>JAFUJS010000052.1 GCA_017468115.1 Clostridia bacterium
TACTATCTCAATAGTCGTTACTACGACCCACAGGTTAAACGCTTTCTTAATGCCGATGACCCATCATACCTGGGTGCAAATGGCGATTTGCAAGCATATAACCTGTACGCTTATTGTTCGAATAATCCAGTTATGGGATATGACCCATTGGGAAGGTGGACAATTTCATTTGCACTTTCTTTTTCGATAACATTTTTTGATGTTTTTGGAATATCTATTTCGGCATTTGTTACTTTGGATGAAGAAGGCAATGTTGCGTTACAGACTTCTTATGCAGATATAACGCAAAATGGTGGTGTTGGCTTGCCTGCAGTAAATTTTTCAAGTAACATATTTGTCACTAAAGAAAAAAACTATCGCAAATTAGAAGGACAAGGAATAAGCATAAGTGGTGGATACGAAAATTTTGGTGGAGAATTGTTATTTTCTACGGATGAATCATTTAGCGGAATAGGTTTTACACTTTTTAACTTTTTTGGCGATTCGTTGTTTGATGTCAATTTCAATGTATTGCTAACTAATACAAGAACTTCATTGGTGCTTGCGGAGGGATGGAAATGGAAATAAAAAAGATATTCGCATATCCACAATTGATGTATGGTTACATTTGCTCATGGTTGACCATAATTGTTTTCGCTGTAATCGGCATGGTTTGCTTTAACGCTACTGACGAGTGGCTGGTGATTTTTCCTGTATTTGTTGTAATAGCCATGACGCTATTTACCATTTTCAATTTTTTTAGTTTTTCAAAAATGATGAAACGATTGAGATTAAGTTCGGTTGGAATAAAATACAACAGAGGAAAACAAGAAATCGTATGGAGAGAAATTACTAAAATAGAAAAAGAAAGCGTTGTCATAAGTGCTCTGTCTAAGATTCCATATAACAGCCTGGAAAAGAAAATAAAAAAATTGGCACCGGCTCAATCGAAATACGCCCATATGTTCACATTTACGATAAGTGTGGCAAGCATATTTGGTTTTCTATGACCGATAAAAATATGAAAACGCTGATTGATTTTGCTCAGAGTCAAAACGACTTGATTGACGATTTGATAGAATATTACACTGAGAAAAAGGAAAACGGAGAGCTTCCACCCCATTGGGAAGAAGTTGGTTTGTTCAAAAAGAAACTTGTGGAGACAGGGGACGATGGCGTGTCTTGACAATGGAGACAGGGGCAACAAGTAGAGACAGGGGACGAGACAGGGGACGGTTCCTTGTCTCCTGACCCTTCAGATTCTTAAAATTTTTATATTCACAAGCAAAAAGTGCGACCCTGTGTCGCACTTTTTTGTTATATCTTTAATTTTTCGGCTATTTCAATAAGTCTTTCCTTGCTTAGCTTGCAGACTCTTCTGTCGTAGGTCAAAATTCCGTTTGTTTCGTCCTCTACGTCGGAAAGCTGGGTGTAGATTGCGCCGCAAAGCCCTTCCTTTATAAGAGGAATTATTTCCTTTTCGTAAAGCTCTACAAATGCATCCTCGAGCTTGTCTCGCTCCTTAAAGAAGCGATAGCCGTAGGTGTCCTTTACGTTTGCCACGTGGTTTTCTTCCTTGTAGGAATAGCCGCCAAACTCGGAAAGAACAACGGGCTTATCATACTTGCCCTTTAGCTTAACAGGCTTAAAGTACACGTGCAGGCTTTCTACCTGTGTTTTGTGTCTGCCAAACCAGCCGGAATTTGTGTCAACAAATCTGGAGGTGTCCTGCTCTAAAAGAGTATCATACATTTTGTCGCTTTCAAACTGACCCCAGCCCTCATTAAAAATTGTCCAATAGCAAATAGAGGGGTGGTTATATAGCTGTGTAACAGTCCTTTTCATAAAGTGCTTAAAATACTTTTTCTGGCTTTCGGTCCTTTTAACCTCGGGCAGATTTTTAAGCCCTATGGTAGGCAGGGCAGTATCGTGGAAAAAGCTGTATTTTCCGTTGTTTACCATGTCCTGAAAAACTATCATGCCCTGTCTGTCGCACTCATAGTAGAACCACTCAGGCTCAATTTTTATATGCTTCCTTAGGGTGTTAAAGCCAAGCTCCTTCATTTTCGCCACATCCTGCCTGTATAGGTCAGGGGTGGCAGGAGTATAAATTCCATCGCTGAAGTAGCCCTGGTCCAAAACACCGTGGAAGAAGTATGGCTTATCATTCAAGCAAAGTCTTTGTATACCGTCTACCTCTTTTACAGTAAGTGTCCTTAGGGCAAAATAGGATTCAATCTTGTCCTGTCCGCACTCTAGGATAAAGTGGTAAAGATAAGGGCTTTCAGGCGACCATAGCTTAGGATTTTCAATGTCAATGTGGCATTTGCCGCTTTCTACCGGATAAGTCCTGCCATTTTCCAAAAGAGTGAGCGTACCGCACTCGACGCCTCTTACCAAAATGTCGCAAAAGTCCAGCCCTGTGTCGATAAATAGCCCGTTCATATACTTACTTGGCACGCTTTCAAGCCAAACGCTTTGCCAAATCCCCGAAACAGGGGTGTACCACATGCCGCCACGCTTAAAGCATTGCTTTCCATAGGGCATAGCCTGTCCCCTTTGGCTGTCAACCACCTTAAGGGTAAGCTGGTTTTCTCCCTCTTTAAGATAGTCTGTAATATCAAAGGAAAAGCTATAATAGCCACCTACATTAAAGCCGACCATTTTGCCGTTTACATACAGGTCGCAGCTTCCGTCAACGGCGCCAAAATTTATTATAACCCTGTCCCTCTTAAAGCCATCGGGAAGAGTAAAGCTTTTTTGATAGGTAAGGGGTGTGCCGTCAGGGAAAACCCTGTTTACCCCCGACAAAATGCTTTCGGGTGGGTATGGCACCAAAATCTCTCTTTCCTCGCCACAGGCGCAAAGCGTCCACCTGCCGTTTAGGGAAAGGAAGGAGTCTCTTTTTAGCTGTGGACGGGGGTAAAGGTCGTACTCGTTACCCTTGATACTTTCCCCTTGGGTGGTTAGTAAATGCTTAATTTCCTTCATTGAAGCTCTTCCTCTTTTCTAAATAATCAACAAAGAAGATAGTACCAACAAGCAAAAAGGCAAGCACCAGCGCCACAACAAGAGCGCCCAGGAAAATGTTTTCGTTTGGAATAAAGCGGACAACACCGTCCGTGTCGGTAAATTCCTTAGCACCTGTAAGCACGGCAGAGCCGATAATAGGACCAACAATGCCGGGTATTAGCACCTGACCCACAATTCTAAGTCCTTGGAACATACCTGCCTTGTTTTCGGGTGTGTTATCACGTATAACTGCGCCAAAGACAGCATTACCGGAAAGATAGCCGCACATCATAAGGAGTGAGCCGATAAAGATAAGAGCAGTAATACCGCTGTTAAAGAACAAAAGAACGTAGCCCACCGAAAGCAAGCCAAGGCTTGGAATAATTGACTTGTTAAAGTGGAGCTTGTCGTAAATTCTGCCCCAAATTACGGTAAACACCGCCGCCAAAATAATGGCAGGCACCATAACAAGCACATAGCCGTCCCCAAGAGGGGTTGCCTTTTGGTAATAGATAATCAGATAAGGCATAAATACCTGTATGGAAATGCCGAAAACTGTAAAGAGAAGCAGGTAAATATAAAGCTTAGGATTTGCTTTTACAACAGATGGCTTAAAGCCGTAAATAATGTTCTTAAAGTAGTTTTGATTGTCCTCGGTTGATTGCTTAGGCTCCTTAATCAGGAAAAAGCCCACAATACCGATAACTATAACGATAGCGCCAATAACCGCAAAGATTATGGACCAATAGGTGTCTGTGGAAATAATGCCCTCTGCGCTTGGTGTCTTTTCGTGCTTTGGCAAAAGCATAGCGCCGCCAAACACAACCAAAATAGCCATAAGCGGCATCATTGCATTAATGCCCTCTGCCATACCGCGGTTTTCTGCTGTGGTAGAGTCGGTAAGCCAAGCGTTAAAGCAGGCATCGTTTGCAGAGGAGCCGAAGAAGGTCATTATACAGTCAAGCACAATAGTAATTGTGATGCAAAGCGCAGAAACAGAAGTAACTGTCGGGAAAATAGCGCCGATAATGTTTTCTCTTACCAGCATAAATGCAAGTATAGACACACCCCACAAAATATAGCCCACGCAGATAAACACCTTGCGCTTGCCCAGCTTGTCGGAAAGGGCGCCTATGAGAATTGTGGTAAGTGTGGCAACCACGCTGGATGCGGCAACCATAGCCATGATGCTGTCAGCCGACGCACCGAACATTTCATAAATGAATACATTAAAATACATATTTTCAACAACCCAGGCAATTTGCCCAACAAGGCTGAAGATTATAAGAGTAGCAAGAAGCTTGCCACCCATTTTAGTCCTTTTCTTTTCCATAAAGTAGTCCTTTCGGGAGTTTTTACAAGTATAGTATAACACCAATTGCCCAAATTTACAACATAAAAAAAGGGGACAGAGCTGTCCCCTTTTTCTTATACAATTCTAAAGCCCTTGCCGAGAATGTCGGTGGAGTTTGTAATAATAGTAAACGCCTGCGGGTCGTTTTGTCGAAGATGCTTTTTAAGTGTCGCAGCCTGCTGACGGCTGAGCACGGTAATAATCATCTTCTTGTCGTCGTGTGTAAAGGAGCCACGGCACACAGAAACGGTAGCGCCCCTGTGCAGATGATTGTTGATAAAGGCGCAAAGCTCCTCGTCCTTATCTGTAACCACAATAAAGCACTTATTCAGGTTGATGCCGTCGATTACCGTATCAACAATGAAGGACTTGATAACAAGGCCGCAAAGCGAGAACAGAGCAATCTTAACACCGAAGGCAAAGCCACCCATAACCGCCAGCACCACGTCAGTAATAAGAAGGGCGGTGCCAATGTTTACATTTGTAAATTTCTTAAGAATCATAGCGATAACGTCAGTGCCGCCGGAGCTTGCGTTTTGGCTGAACAAAATCGCACTACCGATAGCAATGCCGCCGATTGTGAAAAGAAGCTCCAAAAACGGCTCGCCACCCTCTCCCATATTTGAGGTTAGGGTCCAAAGTCCCTCGTTAAACGCATGGTCGTAGGCAGGGGTACCCTCAATGGCTGTCTGCTGTGCCGCATACTGACCTGTAATTCTTTCAAGAAGCTGTACCTTTTCCCAAACGAGAGAGGCAACAGACAAAAGAATGGTGGAGTAAATGGTTTTAATAGCAAACTGCTTACCGAAAATGATAAGAGCAACAATAAGAAGCACCACGTTGGCAATAGCCATAAACTGGGACTCTGAAAAGTTAGGGAAATAGTGGGAAAGCACAACCGAAAGGGACGAAACGCCGCCAACGGTAAAGTGGTTAGGGAACTTGAAGAAGTACACACCCGCCGCCACAAAAAGCGTACCCACGGTAATAATTATGTAGGACCAAATTGTTTTGAGAATCTTGCCGCCAATTGTTTTTGGCTCGTTATTAGGGTCGGAAAGCTCCTTGATAGGCTTCAATACCTTTTCGTAAAGCTTACCCTTTCTTTGTACCCTTGAAATAGAGGAAATTACCTTTTGCGGGTCGTCAACCTTCACGGTTTCGGGCTTATTTAGGTCAATTTCATTTTCAATATTTTGATTTTCTTCCACGACGAAAGCTCCTTGAAGAGAAAATTTTTTATTCCATCTAGATTATAATATGGTAAAGTAGTTTTGTCAACATCAAAAGAGAATACTTTAGCGTGTTAATAGAAAGTGGCTCTCAAACCGAGAGCCACAGATTATTTATTCAACCTTTTTCTTATCGAGCACCATATAAACCAAAGCCGCAATAGCTGCGCCTGCCAAAGGACCGATTATAAAGATCCAGATTTGGGAAAGAGCAGTAGCATCGCCGGCAATAGCCTGAACGATTGCAGGACCGATTGAACGGGCAGGGTTTACAGATGTACCTGTTAGGTTTACACCGAGAAGGTGAACAAGGGTAAGTGCAAGACCTATAACCACGCCGGTTACGGACTTGTTTTCTGTTTTTGATGTAACACCTAAAATTGCCATTACAAATACAAAGGTGAGAACAATTTCAGCCAAAAGTGCAACAAAGAGAGCACCTGTTTCGTTGTATTGGAGAACTAAAATTGCCTGCGCCGCATTGCCGCCAAGCACCTGGAAGTCGGTTGTGAAAAGACCAAGAACCACAGCACCTAGGGTCGCACCGAGAATTTGAGCTATAACGTAGCCTGCAAAATCTGTTGCGTTCATTTTCTTGGTAATGAGCATTGCAAGAGAAACGGCAGGGTTGATGTGGCAGCCGGAGATGTTACCGATGGAGTATGCCATAGCAACAATAACCAAGCCGAAGGCAAGGGATGTTGCAACAAGGTCAACCCCGGAAAGAACAGCAACGCCACAGCCGAACACAACAAGCACAAATGTACCGATAAGCTCTGCAATATACGCCTTAAAATTCATGAAAAAATCTCCTTTCAATTTTTCGTAAGCTCACGCTTACAAGATTATATTACCACTAAATGGAAATTTATTTAAGTAGGAATCAAAATTTTATACACCCTCTTGAAAAGTTAATCGGACTGGTATATAATTAAAATATCTTTTTTGAAAAGAGGAACTGAAATGGAAAAAATTAAAATGACAACACCCCTTGTTGAAATGGACGGGGACGAAATGACAAGAATTATATGGCAAATGATTAAGGATGAGCTTCTTTTGCCATTTGTGGATTTGAAAACAGAGTACTACGACCTTGGCTTGCCCGAGAGGGAAAGGACAAAGGACAAGGTTACCTTTGATGCGGCATACGCAAACCAAAAATACGGCGTTAGCGTAAAGTGCGCCACAATCACTCCAAACAAGCAAAGGGTTGAGGAATATAACCTTTCCGAAATGTATAAAAGCCCTAACGGCACAATCCGTGCAATCCTTGACGGCACAGTTTTCCGTGCCCCAATCATAATTGACTCAATTAAGCCTGCTGTTCGCAACTGGAAAAAGCCAATTACCATTGCAAGGCACGCCTATGGCGACGTTTACAAGGCAACAGAGTATAGACCCGAGGGCGAGGGTAAGGCAGAGCTTGTATTTACCGACAAAAACGGCAACGAAAGCTTCCGCCAGACAATTTACGACTTTGAGTGCCCGGGCGTTTTGCAGGGTCAGTACAATAAGGACACCTCAATTCGCTCCTTTGCACATTCCTGCTTTAAGTATGCAATCTCTACAAAGCAGGACCTTTGGTTCTCAACCAAGGACACAATCTCAAAGCAGTACGACCAAACCTTTAAGCTCATTTTCCAAGAGATTTACGAAAACGACTACAAGGCTGAATTTGAAAAGCTGGGCATTACCTATTTCTATACACTCATTGACGATGCGGTTGCAAGAGTTATCCGCTCCGAGGGTGGCTACATTTGGGCGTGCAAGAACTACGACGGCGACGTTATGTCCGATATGGTCTCCACAGCCTTCGGCTCCCTTGCTATGATGACCTCTGTGCTTGTTTCTCCCGACGGAAAGTATGAGTACGAGGCTGCCCACGGCACAGTTACAAGGCACTACTATCGTTACCTGAAGGGCGAGGATACCTCAACAAACCCAATGGCAACAATTTTCGCTTGGAGTGGTGCTCTTCGCAAGAGGGCAGAGCTTGACGGTCTTTGCGACCTTGCAAAATTTGCAGATAAGCTGGAGGAAGCATGCCTTGACACACTAAACGACGGTGTTATGACAAAGGACCTGGTTGGTCTTGTTTCAGAGGGCTTTGAGGCTAGGGCAGTAAACACAATTACCTTCATTAAGGAAATCCGCGCAAGGCTTGAAGGCAAGCTTGCATAATGCGTTGGCGGACGTCTATATACAAAAAGCATAAAAAAGAGTGCGTATTACACCCTCAAAAAGGGCGCATACGCACTCTTTTTTTATGTGCACTCGACTTTCAAAGGGTTGTCGCTAAAAAAACTCATTTTTTGGTGGTCAAAATGCCCAAAAAATGAGGGGG
>JAFUJS010000053.1 GCA_017468115.1 Clostridia bacterium
TGAGGTGGTAAGGGAAATTACCCCCGGAACAGTTGTAGAAGCCTCAATGCTTACAGAAACAAGAAACAACTACCTTTGCTCACTTTATTTTGAAAAGAGCAGGGTGGGTGTTTGCTTTGCCGATATTTCCACAGGCGAAATTTGCGCCACAGTTATTGATGGCGAGGCAAGCCGTGTTCTTAATGAGCTTGGCACCTATGCGCCAAAGGAAATTATCACAAACCTAAGCGAGCAAAACGGTAAATTTCTTTCAGAATTTGCAAAGTCAAGATTAGGTGCGCTTCTTGAATTTGATATGCCGTACTATGATTACCAAAAATGCACCGAGAGGGTTCTTACCCAATTTGGCGTAGAATTTCTTGATAAAAACGCAAGCGATACTGCCCTTGTTTATGCAACAGGCGGCATTTTAGAGTATATATTAAAAACACAAAAGACAGATATTTCCTACATAAATCAAATCAATATTTATGGTGAGGGACAATATCTTGAAATGGACCTTAACACAAGGCGCAATCTGGAGCTTTGCGAAACAATGCGCTCCAAGGAAAAGCGTGGCACGCTTTATTGGGTTCTTGACAAAACCAAGACCTCAATGGGCGCAAGAATGCTCCGTAGCTATGTGGAGCATCCTCTTCTTGACGTGAAGAAGATTCTTGACCGCCAGGGTGCTGTTTCCACCCTTTACGACAGCCTTGTTTTGAGAGAGGAAATTGCAACCCTTCTTGAAAATGTTCTCGACCTGGAGCGCCTTATGACAAGAGTAGTCTATGGCACAGCAAACGGCAAGGATATGAGGGCAATTTACTCAACCCTAAAGGTAATTCCGGAGATTAAAAATCTTCTCTATACCGTAAACACCAAGGAGCTTTCCACAATCAGAGAGGGACTTGACCCGCTAGAGGATATTTGCAGTCTTATTGACTGTATGATAGTGGACCTTCCGCCATTTTCCATAAGAGAGGGTGGCTTTATAAAGGACGGCTTCAATGACGAGGTTGACAGGCTTCGTGATATTATGACAGACGGCAAGGGCTGGATTGAAAGAATTGAGGAAGACGAAAGAGAAAAGACAGGCATTAAAACCTTAAAAATCGGCTACAACCGTGTTTTCGGCTATTATATAGAGGTTACAAAATCCTTTATAGAACAGGTGCCTGACAGATACATAAGAAAGCAAACTCTTTCCAACTGTGAGCGCTATATCACCGAGGAGCTAAAGGAAATGGAGTCAGCTGTTCTAGGCGCAAAGGACAAGCTCTGCGCCCTTGAATATGACCTGTTTGTTCGCCTTCGTGATACAGTGGCAGATGCGTTAAAGAGAATCCAGCGTAGCGCAAATATGCTGGCAAGGCTTGACGTTTACGTGTCCCTGGCAACCGTGGCAGTAAAGAACAACTATACCTGCCCTGAGGTTGATATGAGCGATGTTATCGACATTAAGGACGGCAGACATCCGGTTGTTGAAAAGTTTGTTAAGGATAGCTATTTCGTGCCAAACGACACCTATCTTAACACCACCACAGACAAAATGGCACTTATCACAGGTCCTAATATGGCAGGTAAGTCCACATATATGCGTCAAAGCGCAATTATTGTGCTTATGGCACAAATCGGCTCCTTTGTTCCTGCAAAGAGTGCACGAATAGGCGTTGTAGACAAGCTCTTTACAAGAGTTGGCGCCTCTGACGACCTTGCCTCCGGTCAGTCCACCTTTATGCTGGAAATGACCGAGGTTGCATATATTCTTGCAAACGCAACAAAGAAGAGCTTTATAATCTATGATGAAATCGGCAGAGGCACATCCACCTTTGACGGTATGAGCATAGCAAGGGCAATTGCAGAATACACCGCAGGCAAAAAAATAGGCGCAAGGTCTATGTTTGCCACCCACTATCACGAGCTGACAACACTTGAGGACGAGATAGAGGGCGTTGTAAACTACAATATTGCCGCAAAGAAGAGGGGAGAGGACATTACCTTCCTTCGTAAAATCGTTAAGGGTCCGACCGACGACAGCTTTGGTATTGAGGTTGCAAAGCTGGCAGGTGTTCCAAACGAGGTTGTAAAAAGGGCGAAGGCTGTCCTTGCCGAAATGATAGAAAACGGCACAGTTGAAAAACTGCCAACCAAAAAGGCACCGGAGATTAGCGCCTCAATGAGCTTTGAGGATATTGCAATTTACGAGGCTGCTGACAGAATTAAAAAGCTTGATCTTAACACCATAACCCCAATCGAGGCTATGAACTTTATTTTCGAGCTTAAAAGACTCTTTAACGAATAAAAGCCCCACCCTGTGTGGATAAATTAACCAAGAAAAGGAGAAGGACAATGGGAAAAATCAATGTTTTAGGCTTTGATGTTGCCAATTTAATAGCCGCAGGCGAGGTGGTTGACCGTCCTTCCTCTGTGGTTAAGGAGCTGCTTGAGAATGCAATAGACTCAGGGGCTGACAAAATTGTTATAGAAATTAAAAGGGGTGGCACCACCTTTATAAGAATTGCTGACAACGGCTGCGGTATTGAGCACGAGGATTTGCCTGTGTCAATTCTTCGCCACGCCACAAGCAAAATCAAAAATGCCACCGACCTGGAAAGCATTATGACTCTTGGCTTCAGGGGCGAGGCGCTTGCCGCCATTTCCTCTGTTTCCAAGCTCAGAATTATGTCGAGGCAAAGGGACAAAGCACTAGGCTCCTTCCTTGAAGCCCACGCAGGTAACATAATAAATCATATGGAATCCGGCTGTGCGGAGGGCACAACCGTTATTGTTGAGGACCTGTTCTATAATGTTCCCGCGAGGAAGAAATTCCTTAAAAAGGATGCCACAGAGGCAGCATCAATTTCAGCCATAGTCGAAAAGGTTGCTATGTCAAGATCTGATATTTCCTTCAGGTACATAGTTGACGGCGAGGTTAAGTATGTTACCGCGGGAGACGGCAAGCTAGAGGACGTAATTTATGCCATTTTGGGCAGGGACGTGGCTAAAAAATCAATTAAGGTTGAAAGAGAAGACAACGGAATTAAGGTGAGTGGATTTATTTCCACACCCGAGCTTGTAAGGGCAAACCGTAATATGGAAAATTTCTATATTAACTCCCGCTTTGTTAAGAGCAAAACTGCAATGGCGGCGCTGGAGCAGGCATTTGTTTCTTACATACCAAGCGATAAATTCCCCTTCTGTATACTTAATATTGAGATTGACCCAAGCACCGTGGACGTAAATGTTCACCCGGCAAAGCTTGAGGTTAAATTCTCCAACGAGAAGCTGGTTTTCGATGCTGTATATTACGCAGTAAGAACAGCGCTTACAAGTGAAATTGAAAGACCAAGCCTTTACAAGGAGCCGGAGGAAAAGCTTAGCCAAAGGGCACAGGGGCTTGTAAACACTCCTTTTCCTGTTACCGACAGAAGTGCCGAGGCACCAAAGCCGCAAAGAATTGTTTTTGACACCAACACAAATGTAGGCACACTGCGTCAGGACAACACCATTGACTACTCCTCACTTATAAAAAAGGAAGAGGAAAAAAAGGTAGAGCCAAGTGTTAGCCTGCCGGTAGATACCTATGCCACCGAGGATGCCTTTTCACTTAAATTCCCAACCGCAAAGGCGCAACCAACGTTACCAAAAGCAGAGCCAATCGAACTTACCCCTACAATAGAGAAAAAAGACGAAATTGTCGAGCCTGTGTCTAAAAAAGCCATAGTTCCCGACTATAAAATTATAGGCGAGGCGTTTAATTCTTATGTGATTGTGGAGCTTGGCGATATAATGTATCTTATAGACAAGCATGCCGCCCACGAAAGAATAATTTTCGAGGATTTGAAGGCGAAGCTTAATATGGAGCAAAGGACCTCGCAAATGCTTCTTTTACCGTTGGATGTTATCGTAAGCGGCGAGGAGCTAAGCGCACTTAACGAGTGGCAGGAGGAAATAAAGAAAACAGGCTTCGGCTATGAGATAAGGGGCAACAAGGTCCTAATTGACGAAATCCCCGCAGAAATTGAAATTTCCGCAGCAACCGATGCGTTTTTAACATTAGCAAGCAAGCTTGCAAGTGGCGAGGCGGAGGCAGACAGGTCAAGATATGAGCGCTTTGAAAAGGCGCTTTATCAGACATCCTGCAAGGCAGCCATCAAGGCAGGCAGAATTTATGATAGTGAGCATATTAAGTGGATTTGCGACAGGGTTTTAACCCTTGACAATATCAAATATTGCCCGCACGGAAGACCGATTGCATTTGAAATCACAAAGCACTTCCTAGAAAAGCAATTTGAAAGGATTAAATAATGTTTGAAGTTATAAAGCAGGAGGGTAGGGCAAGACGTGCCCGTCTTGAAACCGTCCACGGAACAATAGAAACACCTGTATTTATGAATGTTGGCACCTGCGCCGCAATTAAGGGCGGTGTTTCAACTACCGACCTAAAGGAGCTCAAATGTCAGGTGGAGCTGTCAAATACCTACCATTTACATATTCGCCCGGGCGACAAGCTGATTCACGACCTTGGCGGCATACACAAGTTTTTCAACTGGGACAGGCCCGTGCTTACCGATAGTGGTGGATTTCAGGTTTTCTCCCTTGCAAAGCTTCGTAAAATCAAGGAGGAGGGTGTATATTTCGCCTCTCACATTGACGGTAAGCGCATTTTTATGGGCCCTGAGGAGTCTATGCAGATTCAGTCAAACCTTGCATCAACCATTGCAATGGCGTTTGACGAATGTATTGAAAACCCTGCACCCTACGATTATACCAAGGCATCCTGCGACAGAACTGTAAGGTGGCTTGAACGCTGTAAGGCGGAGATGGAAAGGCTAAATTCCCTACCGGAAACAATAAACAAAAACCAAATGCTTTTTGGCATAAATCAGGGTAGCACCTACGAGGACCTAAGAATAGAGCATATGAAGGAAATTGCAAAGCTTGACCTTGACGGCTATGCAATCGGCGGTCTTGCGGTTGGCGAGAAAACCGAGGATATGTATCGTATCATTGATGCGGTTGAGCCCTATATGCCAAAGGACAAGCCAAGATATCTGATGGGCGTTGGCACACCGTGTAATATTATCGAGGCTGTATATCGTGGAGTAGATTTCTTTGACTGCGTTATGCCATCAAGAAATGCACGCCACGGCAACCTATTTACTTGGAACGGAAAAATGAACATAGTTAACGAAAAGTATATGGACGACCCTCGCCCCATTGATAGCGGCTGTGGTTGTCCTGCTTGCCGTAGCTATTCAAGAGCCTATATAAGACACCTAATCAAGGCAAAGGAAGCACTTGGCATGCGTCTTTGCGTGCTTCACAATCTTTATTTCTATAATGAGCTTATGGAAAAAATCAGAGAAGCGCTTGATGAGGGTAAATTCCAAGAGTTCTACGACAAATATCACGTATTTTTAGGGGAAAGAAACCCGGATTAAGGAGAAAAATATGAACAACAAAATGCTCTTTAAGGACGGCAAGCCAAAGGCGCTTACCTTCAGCTACGATGATGGCGAGAAGCAAGATATTCCGCTTATTCAGCTTTTTAACAAATATGGCTTAAAGGGCACCTTTAACCTAAATAGTGGTCTTATGAGCGAGAAGGTTGACGAAAAGTCCTCAAAGGTTGCACTAGAGCAAATTCCCGAGGTTTATAAGGGGCACGAGGTTGCAGTGCATTCCTCTACACACCCATTTCTTGAAAGACTGCCTGAAACATTGCTCGTTAAGGAAATAATTGACGACAAGGAGCTTTTAGAGAAGTACACAGGCTATGTTGTTCGTGGTATGGCATATCCCTTTGGCACATACGGACCAAGCGTTTTAAGAGTTATAAAGGATTGCGGCATCAAGTATTCAAGAGGCGTTGGCGCACATCATAAATTTACTATTACAGAGTCCCATAAGTGGCTTGAAATGGACACCACCTGCCATCAGGCGGACGAAAAAATCTTTGACCTTGCAAAAAGCTTTGTTGAGGATGATCCGTTTGCAAGGTGGTCCACAATTGAGGGCTGGCTCTTCTACATTTGGGGACATTCCTATGAGTACAGAACAGATGAGGACTGGGCAAGGATGGAAAGACTATGCCAAATGCTCTCAGGCAGGGACGACATTTGGTATGCAACCAATATTGAAATTTACGACTATATAGAGGCATACCGTGGACTTGAATATTCAGCAAACGGCAAAATAGTGTTCAATCCGAGCGCTATTGATGTATGGATGTCTTGCCAGGGCGAGAATATAAAAATTCCGTCAAGACAAACAGTAATGCTAAAGTAAAAAGCAGGGCAAAAGCCCTGCTTTTTTTGTAAAAAACGACACGGGGTCGCGTTTTTTGTTAGATTGTACCCGTAACCACAAGGGTGCTTGTGCCGGGAGTTATACTCCAAGCTCCGCTTGTAGTGTCTTGCGTGTAGGTCGCAGCGGGAACAGTTATGCTGCCTGCCACGCTTTCAAAAAGACCTGTTGCCTGATTGTAGTTATACTCGTTGCCCTCTGTCCAAGCTGTACCATTGAAGGTAGCTGTAACATCTGTTAAAATTGGGTCGAATAGGTCAGTTATAAAGGAGTTGTCTGTTGCTACAACAGGTGTGTTTCCTGTGTTCTGAATTACAAAGGTGTAGGTTACTGTGCCGTTATCATTAACGGGAACAGGGCTGATAGACTTAGTTATACTAAGAATGGGGGCATTTATCACAGTAACAACCTCGCTGTCAGTAATAGGTCCAACTCCTGTACCGGATACAGTGGCTGTATTTGTAATAGAGGAGCCGGATGCCAAAGGAGCAAGTGCATTTGTCGAAACCTCATAAACAATAGTTGCGTTTCCGTTTGCAGGAACAGATATTCCATTTACTACAAGCTGGTTTTCGCCGCTGACCGTAGGGGCGGGCTGTAAAACGCCGTCTATATAGTAACGGATTGTGCCGTCAGTATATGAGAGAGGAACAAGAGTGCCTGTGCCAAACTCATAAGCGCCAAGGTCGTCAGTTAAGGTAAGACCACTTATAGCTACCGAGCCGGTGTTAACAATGCTAACAATATAGGTTATGGTGTCATTTGCACCATAAACATTAGAAACCGCAGTTTTACTTACAGAAAGCACATCTAAAATCTCGCCAACCGCCACATTTGAGTTGGTTACTGTGTCCCTGTAGGTAAGCTGGGCTTGGTTAGTAAAAGTTGCCATATAAAATCCTTTCATGAGGGCTAAGCCCTCATTTATAGACTATGCCAAAATAGATAAAATGACATAAAAAAGCGCAAGGCTCAGCCTTGCGCCTTTTTACATAGTTCTATAAAATGCTCAAATATTTT
>JAFUJS010000054.1 GCA_017468115.1 Clostridia bacterium
GACATAGGCATTGCAATCGGCGCAGGCACAGACGTGGCTATTGATACAGCCTCGGTGGTGCTAACTAAGAGTAGCCTTATGGATGCGGTAAGAGCAATAAAGCTTAGCCGTGCCACCTTTAATAACATTTGTCAAAATCTGTTTTGGGCATTCATTTATAACTCTATTGCAATTCTGGTTGCAGTCGGTGTGTTTACACCGCTGGGCTTTACGCTAAGCCCTATGATAGGTGCCCTTGCTATGAGCCTTTCCAGCGTTAGCGTTGTGCTTAATGCTCTAAGGCTGAATTTCTTTAGCGACAAGTACAAATATAAAAGAAAATCAAAGGTAAAATTTGAGGAATTATCGACACAGGTTGAGGAAAAAGGAGAAAAAACTATGGAATTTATGCTTAATGTAGAGGGTATGCAGTGCTCCCATTGTGAGGCGAGTGTTGAAAGGGCACTTAACGCAATGGACGGCGTTAAGGCGGTAAAGGCAGACCGCACAAATAATCAGGTTTGGGTACAGGCAAGCTCCGATGTAGATGTAAACGAAATTATCAGAGTAATTGAGGACCTTGGCTTTGCCGCTTCTGTTTGACAAAAGCCATAAATTGTGATACAATATTAAGGAAAACGGAAAAAGGGGGGGCTTTGTCTTGGTAATTAAGGAATCCGCAGAGGACTATCTAGAGTCTATATATGTTCTGAAAAAGCAAAAGGGCAACGTGCGTAGTATAGACGTTGTTAACTATCACGGCGTTTCGAAGCCCAGCGTTTCTGTGGCTATGAAAAAGCTTCGTGAGGACGGCTACGTTACAGTTGATGAGGCAGGCTTTTTGTCCCTTACCGAAAAGGGCGAGGCAGTTGCAGGTAGAGTTTACGAAAGGCATCAGGTTATTTCAGAGGCGCTAATGGCGCTCGGGGTAGACCGTGAAACAGCCTTAGAGGACAGCTGCAAAATCGAGCACGTTATCAGTAAGGAAAGCTTTGAAAGGCTAAAGGAATTTTTAGAAAAAAGAAAAGGGAGCTAGGCTCCCTTTTTTCATTCCCTTGTGATAATATGCTCAGGACCTGCATGCTCCCTTGACAAATAATCCTGTAAAAAGGCGGGGAATGCCTTGTACTTGTGCAGGTCCTTAATAGGAACCCACATCATCTCTTCCTTTACGCCGTGGGTGTAGCTGTTGCTGTTTAGCTTTTGGGTTCCTCTTGGCTTCATAAGAAAATAAAATGCTATTTCGTGGCAAATGAGCCCGTCAAGAGTACCGCCCGACTGGCTAAAAAGGTTTTCGTGTACAACTGCAAGTCGGTCAATTTCATACCTTACACCCGTTTCCTCAAGGACCTCACGTATAGCAGCATCCTCGGCGCACTCGCCGTGGTGAACACCGCCACCTACGGAGTAAAGGTAGTCCTCATTTGAATTGCCAACAAGTAAAACACAGTCATCCTCGACAATAATGGCACCGGCTCTGTATCGAAACCATTTGTTACCTTCGATAAATCCGCAGTCTATCATAAATAACCTCCTTATACATTGTATATATCAAAAAAGCCATATCCCCTCAGCAAAAGACAGGTCGAGAGGCGGGTTTTGCTGAAGCGTGGCTTTTGCCCGACGCACACACTAGCAAGCCCACGAGAACCCCAAAGCTCACAGGCTCGCTTCGAGGACCCCTGGGACAATGGCTTACGGACAAAAAACGAACCACATTTGTGGCAGAGCCACAAATGGCGTCCGAAGACCCATTCCGTACCAACAAAAAAGACAGGTCAAGCCTGTAATCCAATGGTGGATGCGTTCCCTTTGGGAACGAGATGCGTCGAGGCTCTTGCAAACAAGCTTGCAGACGCCTTTCGCCGCACTTACGAACCACATTTGTGGCAGAGCCACAAAAGAAGGTCCGAACCCCGTCCCCCGTCCTTAAGACCAACAAAAAAGCACCTGCTGAAGCAAGTGCTTTTTTGTTGGTGGGGGATGGTGGATTCGGACCACCGAAGTCGTTGACAACAGATTTACAGTCTGCCCCCTTTGGCCACTCGGGAAATCCCCCAGATGTTGCGAGATTGGAGCTGGTGAACGGAGTCGAACCATCAACCTGCTGATTACAAATCAGCTGCTCTGCCATTGAGCCACACCAGCATAGGCGTCTCGCAACGGCAATATTCTATCATATAAAATAATGTTTGTCAATAGCAAAATAAAAATTTTTTTATTTTTTTAATAAGGCACAAATATAACAAAAAAGGAACAGCGCTTTTGCTGTTCCTTTTTGTTGTGTTATTATTTTGCGTAGTCAACTACACGGCTTTCTCTGATGAGGTTAACCTTAATCTGACCGGGGTATTCAAGCTCGCTTTCAATCTTCTTAACGATATCACGGGCAACAAGCGCCATTCTGTCGTCGTTGATTTGCTCAGGCTTAACCATAATACGAATTTCGCGGCCTGCCTGAATTGCAAAGGTCTTTTCAACACCGTCAAAGCTCTTTGCGATTTCCTCAAGCTTTTCAAGTCTCTTTATGTAGTTTTCAAGGTTTTCGCGTCTTGCACCCGGGCGGGCAGCAGAAATTGCGTCAGCAGCCTGTACAATAACAGCGATAAGTGATTGTGGCTCAACATCGTTGTGGTGAGCTTCGATAGCATGTAGAATTTCCTTAGACTCCTTGTACTTCTTGGCAACGTCTACGCCGATTTGTACGTGTGAGCCTTCAATTTCAGCAGTAAGCGCCTTACCAATATCGTGCAAAAGACCTGCACGCTTAGCAAGGGTGACATCTGCGCCAAGCTCTGCAGCCATAACACCTGCAAGAGCAGAAACCTCAATAGAGTGTGTAAGCACGTTTTGACCATAGCTGGTTCTGTACTTAAGTCTACCAAGTAGCTTAACAAGCTCAATGTTAATACCGTGAACATTAGCCTCGAATGTAGCCTTTTCGCCTGCCTGCTTGATGGTTTGCTCAACCTCTTTTCTGGCTTTTTCAACGCAATCCTCAATTCTTGTTGGGTGGATACGTCCGTCAGCAATAAGCTTTTCAATAGCAATTCTTGCAATTTCACGTCTTACCGGGTCAAAGCCGGAGATTGTGATAACCTCTGGGGTATCATCAATAATAAGCTCAACACCTGTAAGGTTTTCGATAGCCCTAACATTACGACCCTCACGACCGATAATTCTACCCTTCATATCGTCGTTTGGAATAGGAACAACGGAAATAGTAGCCTCGGAAACGTGGTCGGCAGCACATCTTGCAATAGCAAGAGAGATAATGTTTTTAGCCTTTTTGTCAGCCTCCTCCTTAAACTCAGCCTCAAGCTCAATAAGCTTTTGCGCCTGCTCGTGCTTAACGTCGTCCTCAAGGTTCTTGATAAGAAGGGCTCTTGCCTCCTCAACACTATAGCCTGAGATTTTTTCAAGCAGCTTTAGCTGTGTTTCGTGTGCTTGTGTTAATTTTTCTTTGATTTCTTCGTTTTCTTTTACCTTTTTCTGTAGCGCCTCTTCCTTCTTTTCAAGGGCATCAACCTTCTTGTCAAGATGGTCCTCCTTGCTCATAAGGCGTTGCTCCTGTCTTGCAAGCTCGGAGCGTCTTTCCTTAACCTCGGCATCAAATTCCTTTCTCAAAGCGAGAATTTCATCCTTAGCAGCAATAGTAGATTCCTTGCGTTTGGTTTCGGCGGCTTTAATAGCGTCTTCAAGTAGCTTCTTTGCCTGCTGCTCAGCAGAGCCAAGCTGTTTTTCAGCGGCAGCTTTTCTGATAAGAATGCCGGCGATAATACCGACAACAATGCCCAGAGCAGTTCCTGCTACAATGAGAATAATATCTAATGGACTTCCCATAACACTATACCTCCTTTTAATGTTTTTGTGTGGGTGCGCATGTGGGAAAACATCCACATGGCGCCAAAAAGGTATGTAAAGGGCAGAGGTGAGCTACACAAATCTCACATGCCAAAATTCTACATACTATGATTTTATAATATAAATTCAATAAAGTCAAGCCATAATTTAAAGATATTTAATATTTATGACAAAAATATTCATAAAATAGGGTAAGGCAAAATGAGGTTGATTATTGAAATTTAGCTTAAGTTGCTGTATAATAAAAAAGAGGTGATTTTATGATACACGAAAATTTTAATGAAATGATAGGTAAGGGTGCGCTCCTTTGCGCCACGGACAAGGACGGCGGGCACAATCCGATGACCGTTTCCTGGGGTGCAAGAGGCATTTTGTGGGGCAAGGATGTGTGCTTTGTTTTTGTAAGGCACTCTCGCTACACCTACCAATTTTCCGAGAGCGGAAGCACAATGACCCTTAGCTTTTTTGACGAGAGCCGCAAGGACACTTTAGCATTCTGCGGGACAAAAACAGGCAGGGACGTGGACAAATTTCGGGCCTGCGACCTAAAATTTGACATAGTCGAGGGCGGCGTTGTGTTCAAGGATGCAAAAAGGACCCTCATACTTAAAAAGCTGTATTGCGACGACGTTAAAAAGGAATGCTTTACAGATATGGAGCCACTTAAGTGGTACAAGGACAACGATTTTCACAGAGTATATGTCTGTGAGGTTATAAAGGAAATTTAAGGAGATAAAAATGAAGGACTGCGTTTGGATTACCGAAAAAAGTAAGCCCTGCTCGCAAAACCAGCTTTACTACTTCAAGAAGGAGTTTGAGCTAAAGAGTGTAAAAAAGGCTAAAATTGATATTTCCGCTCAGGCAAGATATAAGCTTTTTATTAATGGAGAATTTGTTGCCTGCGGACCCTGTAAGGGTACAAGAGAAAAGACCTACTTTGACACACTTGACGTAACTGCCTACCTGAAAAAGGGCACAAATGAGCTTTTTGTTGAGGTTTTGCAGCTTGTTGCCAGCGACGTTGAGGGAAAAATGTCCCCGATTGAGGGTGTTATCAGGGCAGACTCCCTAATGCTCGCCTGTGAGCTTGCTTGCGGAGACGTGGTTGTAAGGACTGATACAAGCTGGCTCTGCGCAAAATGCGAGGGCATTACAGAAATCAGCGCAAGGAGCTGCTATTCCGCCACAACAAGACAGCAGATTGATACAGCAAAGCAAAGAGAGCTGAAATACGAAAATGCAGTAGTGCTTTGCGGCGTTTCCGACGGTTCAGCAGACCATTATTGGTGGGGCGGCACAAACAAGACCTTCCTTTTTGAAAGACCTATTCCAATGCTTTCCTTCAAGGATAAGCTTGATATTGTCTCCTTTGACGGAGAGTACTTCGAGGCAAAATATCTAACCTTCGGCTTCCCTCGCTTTAAGGTAAGCGGCAAGGGTAAGATTGACCTTGTTTACTTCGAGTGCTTTGACTCCGACAAGGGCAAAACAAACAACAAGAGAACAGACCGCTCCCTTGGAATTTGCCGTGAGATGATTGATACAATTGAGGTAGATGGCGAGTTTACCTTTGAGCCGTTCTGGTTCCGCTGCTTCCGCTTCATAAAGGTGGAAAAAACGGGGGACGTGTCGATAAAGCTTGATAAATTCCTTGAGGTTAACTACCCAATGGAGGTTCGTTCTGGCTATGATTTTGGCAGAGAGGACGACAACGGACTTTGGGATATCAGCGTACGCACTCTTCAGCGTTGTATGCACGAAACCTATGAGGATTGCCCCTTCTATGAGCAGCTTCAATACGCAATGGATACCTCAACACAAATGCTGTTTAACTATCAGCTGACAGACGACGACCTTCTTGCAAGAAAGGCAATGGACGACTTTGCCGCTGACCAACACGCAGATGGACTTATGCCGTCAAGAACACCGTCAGTTGGCGAGCAGCATATTCCAACCTTCCAGCTTTACTTCATATTTATGGTATATGCCCACTACATTCGCTTTGGCGACCTTAGCCTTGTAAGAAAGCACCTTCGTGCTATGGACGGCGTTATTGAGTGGTTCAGAAACCATATAAACGAGCAGGGCCTTGTGGGACAAAGCAAGTATTGGAACTTTGTTGATTGGGCAAAGCCTTGGGGCTACGTTGAGGGTAAGAACGACGGTGGCGTGCCTGTAAATGTTGGCGAGGGCGTTATCGGTATTTATAACCCAATGATGGCATATTTCTTGCAGTGCGCTGCAAAGCTTAACGAGCTGTGCGGAAGGACAGACACCGCAAAGGAATACCTAAAGGTTGCAAACGACATTAAGAAGAACACTAAAAAATATTTCTGGGACAAGAAAACAGGCTTGTTTGCTGACAACATAGAGCACACAAGGTATTCACAGCATATGCAAACCTGGTGCGTGCTTAGCGGAGTTGTAAAGGGCGAGGACGCAAAAAGCATTATGCTAAACTCCCTTGACTTGGAGGCAAAGAGCACATATGCCTTTGCATATTTCTACTTCAGAGCCCTTGAGTCCGTTGGACTTTACGATAAAACAGAGGAAATGATGAACTCCTATCGTAATCTTTTGAAGCTGGATTGCACAACCGTGCCGGAAACACCGGAATATTCAAGAAGTGATTGCCACGCATGGGGCGCCCTTGCAATTTATGAATTCAGTGCAACCGTGCTGGGCGTAAGAACCTACGACACAGGCAAAAAATCCGTGTCAATCAAGCCATACATAAAGGACAGAGATTATGCCAAGGGAACAGTTTCCACAATCGGCGGAAATGTAAGCGTTTCTTGGAAAAAGGACGGGGACGTGTTTGTTTTAGCTGTTGAAAGCGACAAAAAGAACCTGGAAAAGCACATCTATATGCCAAATGGCGACACATATGTAACCACAGAAAAATCAGTTACCTATAAATGTAACATTTAATTAAAGGAAAGGATTTGGCGGAACGGGGCTTTAGGCAAAAATTATGTCTTTTGTTCTATGACTCCTATACCGCCCTGAATTATTATGAAGATAGCACTCATCGCTCATGATAAAAAGAAAGATAATATGATAGAGCTGGCTATAAAATACAAGGACACCTTGTCTCAGCACGAGCTTTATGCAACAGGAACAACGGGCACTCTCGTTATGGGAGAAACAGGACTTAAGATTAAGAGAATGAAAAGCGGACCTCTCGGTGGCGACCAGCAGATAGGCTCTATGGTTGCAGAGGGCAAGCTTGACCTTATTGTGTTCCTCCGTGACCCGCTTACCTCACAGCCCCACGAGCCGGATGTAAGTGCGCTTTTGCGCCTTTGCGACGTGCAATCAATTCCTCTTGCAACAAATGTAAAGAGCGCAGAAATTATGCTAGAGGCAGTAAAGCTGGGCACCATTAAATAAAAGGGAGCTAACCAAGCAAATTCCAAAAATCAGGCTCAGGAAGGAGTAA
>JAFUJS010000055.1 GCA_017468115.1 Clostridia bacterium
TTGCCGCACGCTCGGATTCCTCCATATTTCTGCCAACCTCGGTATATTCCTCTCCGGGCATAGCTCCTTCGCAGAAGCCCTTCATCTTGGACTCTACAGAGTAACGGAGAGATACGGGATAGTCGTTTCCGCAGGCTTTCTTGATTGCTTTTACGACCTCTGCGGCAAAACGGTAGCGGTTTTCAAAGCTCCCGCCATACTCATCGGTACGCTTATTGAAAAATTCTATTGCAAATTGGTCAAGCAGATATCCCTCGTGAACGGCATGAACCTCAACACCGTCAACGCCTGCCTCCTTACATAGCTTTGCGGTCTTGGCGAAAGCTTCAATGATCTCGTGGATCTGCTCCACCGTCATTTCGGGGCATTCGATATCGTGCGCCCATCTTGACGGCTGTGGAGAAGGAGAGGCAAGCTCGTGGGAAGTATCAATGATAGGCTTAATCAACGCACGGGTGAACTTGTTCTTGTGCAGAGGTGCAACAAGCTCGGTGATTGCCCAAGAGCGCCCCATTCCTGCCGTGAGCTGAATAAAGAGCTTTGCGCCTGTCTTATGAATCTCATCCATAAAGACCTTTAGCTCATCAAACATTTTCGGATTCTGCCAGAGCCATTTCCCCCAAAAGGTATCACGCAAGGGAGCAATGCCGGGGATTATAAGTCCTACATTATTGTTTGCTCTTTCAAGGAAAAGCTTTGCCGCTTCCTTGTCAAAATGGCAACCCGTAAGCTCGAACCAACCGAACAGCGAAGTGCCTCCCATAGGGCACATTACGATTCTGTTTTTAATCTCCACATTACCGATCTTCCAAGGAGTAAATAATGCCTCATACTTTTCATCAATTTTGTTCATATAGATAGTTTCCTCCAACAATTTATTGTTTTTATTTATCTTATTTTATTTAAAACTCACGACCAAGAAGATTTGATCGATGTTCATTATTTGGGTATTCCTTCCTTACTGAGTTCGGTTAAATTTGCGGTAATTGATTCAAGCGCCTGATAGAAAATATCTCTTGTTTCATCGGTTAAATCCTTACCCGCAAGTTCAACGGCTCTGCTTGCACGCAGACTGATCTCCTGCGCGGATTTCTTTCCTTGCTCCGTGAGAACCCAAAGTCCACGATAGAGGCTTCCGTCGACATCCTTCTTTTTGGCAAGTCCTTTTTCCTCAAGAATGGCTATCATACGAGATGCATCAGATTTATCCTTGCCACTGACCTCACATAATTTCGGCACAGTAATACCGTTTGAATATTTGTTCATTGTAGTGAGATACATGGCGTGAGAACTCTTTAATCCATATTTCGAAAGCTCTTCGGAGGCAAGCTTACGCCAACAACGAGATATCTCGAAAATTGCAAATGAAAATCTTTCAAATCTGTCTAACATTTGATTTATACTCCTTAATCAAAAAGTTGAAATTACAACTTTTATAGTATACCACTAAGAAGTTGAAATGTCAACAAGTTTTAGGATATTGACAACACTCTTTCATATTATAAGTATTTTCATAATAAAAAAGTTTTTTTCGTATGTCTATTCTTTGTTTGTTGCGACGCAAATTTTGGAGAGCGAAAGCATAAAGAAAAATGCAACACAGACTTTTTGTCCATGTTGCATTTTTCTTGTTTAGACACTCTCAATCGGCATTTTCTCTTGGATTTAAATTAATATCCTTATGAAAACCTGCCTTTACGCGGGGTATTTCATTTTTGGGCTTAGCCCTAATACTACCGACTACGCACAAGGGAGGCTTTAAGAGGGAGCAAGCGAGGCTTTTTGGCAAAATGCTTTTCGCTTTCCTTTATTACTTGTCTTTTTCGTTGGGTCGTGTGGCTTTTGCTGTATAACAAAAACAGGAATCGCAAGGATTCCTGTTTTTTATATGTTGGATTTAAGAAATTTTGTGTACTTGCTAAGGGCAAAGAGGCAGAAGCCGATGCCCATTACACAAACTGCTACCCAAAGGACAGCGGTTGCGCACCAGCCACGCTCCGACACTATGGCAATGCCATACATTGAGATTGCCGCACCCACGTAGGTGCAGGCATTACATACTCCGCCAACGGTTGCCGCCCTTCCTGTTTTTGCGTATCTGCCCGGCAGGCAGGAGATTAAAAGGAAGTTTGTGGAGTGCATGCAGGCGCTTGTCAGTGCCGCCAAAATCAGGCAAACCATTCTTATGACGGGGTCGTTTATGTTAATAAGCACGGCAAGTATTATACAAAGCCCACAGCTGATGCCGAAAAGCACCATTGAGCCTGTGATTTCATTATTGAAAAGGGGCTTTTTGTGAATTGCCCTTACCAGGAAAAGACTGATGATTGAAAAGATTGGAAGGGCAACCGAAACAAGAATTGACTCCTCGGCGCTAACTCCAAACTCCTCCGAGTAAAGGGTTGGCAGCCAGCTTTCTATTCCATCACGCATAAAGCCCATTGCAACTATGGCAAGAAATACAGGAACAATGCCTGTTGACACAGCTGTTTTTATAATTGGGGTGCTCTCTGTCCTTTCCAAGGACACCTCTTTTTTCCTAATTGACTCCTTGCCAAGGACAAGAGTCATTGCAATAAGGAAGATTATGCCTACTACAATGGAAAACACCATTGAGGAGAAAAACACAGCCTGCCAGGACATAAACCTGATGCAGATTGGTGCGTATACATATAATAAAATGGTAGAAACGTGTGCGCCGCAGGTAACAATAAGGTTGGCGGTAACATATTTCTCGTGGGAAAGCTTGTCGGAAAGAATGCGGACAATGGGTGGCCACAAAAGTGCCTGTGCAAAGCCGTTTACAGCCCAGACAGCCACCATAAGCGGTGGGGAAACAAGAGGAAGCAAAAGGTTGCACACGCCTGAGGTCATAAGCCCTGCAAACATAAGGTATTTTGGCGGCAGCTTATCGCCTAAAACTCCGCTAACCAGCTGACCCAAGCCATAAAAAACAAAAAGGGCAACGCCAATAGATGCGCCTGTGGTCTTGTCAATAACACTCTTTTCCAGCATTTCCACCATTACAACAGCAAAGGTTTTTCTGGAAAAATAGCTGGCAAAGTACGCAACAGTACAAAGAAAAACTATCATTTTATTTGAATATTTGACTCTCTGCATACAGCCACCTCCCTTTTAAATTTATAAGTTATATTTATAAGCATATGCTAATATTAGCACAAAGCTTTACTAAAATCAACGATAAAAATAAAAAATCACGCAGAAATGCCTGCGTGATTTTTGTGTTTAAGATTATTTTACCTTGTAGGTTACATGAACAGCCTTACCGCCTGTCAATGCAATCATTTCAAGTGCTGTGTCGGAGAATTCTCCTGCCTTAATGGTAAGTGGCTTGTCAAGAACACCTCTTGCAAGAACCTTAATGCTCTTAGCCTTCTTATCAACAAGTCGCTTCGCCTTGAGGGCATCAATATCAACTACTGCACCAGCCTCAAACGCCTTTGCAAGTGTGTCAATATTAACAATAGCCTTCTTATTGTCGTTCTTTGTGATGTAATCTACATCCTCTTCAACAACAACCTCGATTTGCTTTTCCTCAACGAGAGCATGTGCGTCCTCAGCGGCAACGCTTACTACAACAGGCTCTTCAACTGGTTCTTCTACAACCGGTTCTTCAACTGGTTCTTCTACAACCGGTTCCTCAACTGGTTCTTCTACAACCGGCTCTTCAGCAGGTTCTTCTACAACCGGCTCTTCAACCGGTTCTTCTACAACCGGCTCTTCAGCAGGTTCTTCTACAACCGGCTCTTCAACCGGTTCTTCTACAACCGGTTCCTCAACTGGTTCTTCTACAACAGGCTCAACAATTGGCTCCTCGTATACAGGCTCAACCACAGGCTCTTCCTTTGGTTCTTCCTTTGGCTTAGAGGAAACGATAACAACGTTGCTATCCTGAACAAGTGCCTTAACAAGCTTGCGAGCGATAAGAGCATCTGTCTCCTCGTATGGGTACTTCTTAACGTAGTCAACAACCTTAGCCTTTTCGTCCTTTTCAATCTCGAACTTAGCCATAACCATGTCAACAACTTCCTTAGCCTTTCTAAGACCAAGTCCGCTCTTAACCTTAAGGAGTGTTGGAACGTCAGCAAAGAGCTTATTGTCCTTTGCCTCGTGGTGGTACTTAGACTTATCAAGCTCACTAGGATCAATAGCGCAGTAGATAAGAACTGTCTTACCACGGAGCTTCATCTTAAAGAGCTGATCTCTGCCTCTGTTGTAGCTATCGAACTTCCAGCTGATTCTGGACTTAACACCCTTGTAGGAAAGAATGTGGTTCTTTAGCTGACCGTAGTAATCCTTAACGCCATCATCACTCTGAATGAGGTTAGCGGTAAAGCTACGGTTGTACTTAATATCGATGGTGTTACCCTCGTTATCTATATATGTAGGAACAATTACAGGTGCTGGTGCAACAAATACGGTTTCTTCTTCCTCGGTTACATTTGTGTCTGCAACTGCCTCGGAAACATCCTGGGCATTTGCTTCGGCTGCTGCTTCCTCAGCCTTATCAGACTCACCCTCAGTAGCATCGCCATCAGCCTCGCCACCCTCTTCTGAAGCCTCAGAGCCTGCTTCCTCAGCATTGTCCTCAGCAAATTCATATACAGGTGCTTCCTCTACCGACTCCTCTGCTACTGCATCGTCAACAACTTCCTCAACGGTGTCTTCAACGACAGGCTCCTCAACGGTATCGTCAACAGCTTCCTCAACGGTGTCTTCAACAACAGGCTCCTCAACAGTATCGTCAACAACTTCCTCAACAGCATCCTCAACGATAGGCTCCTCAACGATTTCCTCGTAGGTTTCCTCTACTGCCTCCTCAGCGTCAGCAGCAACGGAGTAAAGCTGAAGTGTAAATACAGAATCAACCTCTGCCTTTTCAATAATAGCCTCGCCCTCAGGCTCAACACCCCAACCGATAAAGTCGCTGTCGTAGTCGTAGTCAGCAGGTGTGTTTAGCTTAACGTAGTGAGCTTCCTTATAGATAAACTTATCCGTTTCGCTGTCAACAAAGAGCAGCTCAATTACAGATGATGTATCAAGCTCATTATCGTTTGGCTCTGCATTTTCGTCAAATAGTGGGTACAGGTTGATTGCAAAGAGTGCTGTTGCATCATTCTTGCTGATAACAACGTCGCCATTCTTTTCAAAGCTCCAGCCCTTAACCTCTACAGGAACATCCTGCTCCTCAGGGAGAAGGGTGTTAATCTTGATCGCCTCAGAATCAAGAAGCTCACCATTTGCGTCCATATAGTTGAGCTGAATGAATACGCCCTCTACTGTCTCTTCCTCTGTTTCCTCAACAGCAGCCTCTGCAGCCCAAATAGCGTAAAGAACTGTTGTACGAGTAAGAAGGAATTCAGACTCTGTGAGCATATACTGACCCTCCGGATCAAGGCTCCAGCCCAAAAACTCTTTTCCTTCCTTCTCGGCAGGTCTAACCCTTACCATAGAAAGGAACTTGTACTTTTCATAATCAATTTCGTACTCCTCGCCCTCTTCGGTTGTGTCAACGTAAACAACCTGACACTTTACGGTGGCGATAAGAATTGCAAGGAGCAAGCAAACTCCTGCAAAGATGGCACAGCCAACAACATCAACATTAAAGATGTCGAAGCCGCCAATGCTTAAGAATAAACCGTTAACCAGATTCATCTTTGTCCTCCAATGTATATTTATTTGTATTATAATTATACACTAATGGTATTTTTTTGTCAATAATTTTTTTGCTATTTTTTTCAAAAAAACATACACTTGGTCGGCTATTTTTCACTTTTTGCCCCATTTTTCGGGTGTTTTTCCCACAGCGAACCCGTCTTGTTGCGAGGCGAGAGAATTTTTCTATTGATTTTTTAAGCCGCTTAATGTATAATATACCTATGAAAATTTGAATACCGAAGGAGATTTCACAATGGTAAATGAGATTATCGAAAGACTAAAGGAATTTGACGTGGACGTTGCAAACGGCGTTGAGGCAGAGCTTAAAAGGCAAAGAAGAGGTCTTGAGCTTATCGCTTCCGAAAACCTGGTTTCCGAGGCAGTTATGATTGCTATGGGCACTCCACTTACAAATAAATATGCAGAGGGTTATCCCGAAAAAAGATACTACGGCGGATGTGAGTGCGTTGACGTGGTTGAGAAAATCGCTATCGAGCGCGCTTGTCAGCTTTTCGGCGCTGAGCATGCAAATGTACAGCCACACAGCGGTGCGCAGGCTAACACAGCAGTTTACTTTGCTCTTTTAAAGCCCGGCGACACAGTTCTCGGTATGAACCTTGCACACGGCGGCCACCTTACACACGGTAGCCCTGTTAATATGTCCGGTAGCTACTTTAACTTTGTTCCCTACGGTGTAAACGAAAACGGCTTTATTGATTACGACGAGCTTGAGAAAATCGCTAAGGAAAACAGCCCTAAGCTTATCGTTGCAGGTGCTTCCGCTTACCCAAGAACAATTGACTTTGAAAGAATTTCAAAAATTGCTAAAGAGGTCGGCGCATACTTTATGGTTGATATGGCTCACATTGCCGGTCTTGTTGCAGCAGGCCTGCATCCATCTCCCGTTCCGTACGCTGACATTGTTACAACCACAACCCACAAGACCCTAAGAGGTCCACGTGGCGGTCTTATTCTCTGCCGTGAGGAGCTTGCTAAGGCTATTGACAAGGCAATCTTCCCGGGCACACAGGGCGGTCCTCTTATGCACACAATCGCATCTAAGGCTGTTTGCTTTGGCGAGGCACTTAAGCCCGAGTTCAAGGACTATCAGGCTCAAATCGTTAAGAACGCAAAGGCTCTTGCAGACACTCTTCTTGAGGAAGGCTTTGACCTTGTTTCCGGTGGCACAGACAACCACCTTATGCTTCTTGACCTTCGTCCCTTCAAGATTACCGGTAAGGAGCTTGAAAAGAGACTTGACGAGTGCTACATTACAGTTAACAAAAACGCAATCCCCAACGACCCTGAAAAGCCATTTGTTACAAGCGGCATAAGAATCGGTACTCCTGCGGTTACCTCACGTGGTCTTGTTGAGGAGGAT
>JAFUJS010000056.1 GCA_017468115.1 Clostridia bacterium
TGTGCAAACATTTTATATACCTTTTCGCCAAGTCTGCCCTTGGGTAGCGCTACATTAATCACGGCTTAGTCCTCCATTTCCTTTAGCTCTTTGTATCTTAATTTATCCGGTATTGATTTTTGGGCGCTTACTGTTTTGCCCTGTGAAACAAGCCACTCTACGGCATCCTCTACCTTTTTGTAGGGGGTTGTGTCCTTATATATCAAAAGAACATCTACGTCGTAGCCCTTTGTTTCCTTGTTAAGACCATTTAACAGGTCGGTGTAAATGGCAAAACCAACGCCGCCACCGCTCTTGCCCATTTTGGCAAGGAGCTTATCGTATCTGCCACCGAACAGCACGCACTCACAAACGCCCTTAATAAAGCCGTTAAACACGATGCCGTTATAATAGTTCATATCGTTTACAATGGAAAAATCAAGGCGAATATTTGCCTTGCCCTCAAGCAGGCTGCAAAGTGCCTTTAGCTCCTCTATTGCATCGGTAAGAGCGCCGATGCCCATTTTGTCAAGCCTTTCAAAAACTGACTTAGGACAGCCATATACGGTAACAAACTCACAAAGCAGGTCGGTGCCCTCCTTATCTATACCGTATTTTTCACAGCACTCTAAAATCTCGTGCCTGCTCTTTTTCTTAATGCACTCGGTTACCTCTTGGCAAAAGCCCTCATTTCCGCCGATTTTTTCAAGAATGGCAGACAAAATGCCCATATGGGAAATTTCAAGCACGTAGTCCTTGGAAATTGCCCCCAGGCTTTTTGCAGAAAGGGACACAGCCTCACAAACATCGTAAAGGTCGATGTCTCCTATACACTCAAGACCTGTTTGCATAATTTCCTTATACTGTCTTGTGCTACCAGAAATTCTGTAAACATTTTCGCTGTAATAAACCTTTTGCTTTACTCCCCTTGCCTCTGTGGCATTTTTGATGATAGAAAGTGTAACGTCAGGCTTCAGAGCAAGGAGCTTACCGTTTGTATCGGTAAAGGTAATAACGCTGTCGCTAACCAAAAACTCCTTGTTTTTAGCATAGAGGTCGTATTCCTCAAACTTGCTCATTTTATATGGCAGGTAGCCATATTTACTATAAAGAGAGCGAAGGGCGAAAATAATTTTCTCCTCACTCTTAAGATACTTTTCGTCTAACATTTCTTAGTCCTTAGATATGCGGTCAAGCACCATTGAGTATCCACCGTCACCATATTCAAGACAACGGTTAACACGGCTGATGGTTGCTGTGCTCATACCAGTTTCCTTTGTAATTTCTGCATAGTTTACGCCATTTCTAAGCATTTTAGCAGCCTTTAGTCTTTGAGCAATCTCCAAAACCTCTTTAATTGTGCATGCGTCCTCGAAGAACTTATAGCACTCTTCTATGCTATTCAATGAAAGAATTGCCTCAAAAAGCTGATCAACCTCTTTAGTATGCATCTTGCTCATTTTTATAACCTCGCTTTCGTTACCTTGTGTTTTAACGCTTTAGTGTACTAAAATATTATAATACTTTTATTTTTGATTGTCAATAGTTATTATATAAATAATAAAAAAGGCTCAAAAAACGAGCCCTTTATGTTAGATTTTTGCAATAACCTCAACCTCTACAAGCACATTTTTAGGAAGAGTCTTTACTGCTACACAGCTTCTTGCCGGCTTTGAGGTAAAGTATTTTCCGTAAATTTCATTGAATGCGCCAAAGTCGTTCATATCGTAAAGGAAGCAGGTGGTTTTTACTGCGTTTTCAAAGCTTGTGCCTGCCGCCTCTAATACAGCGCCAAGGTTTTTCATAACCTGCTCTGTTTGCTCTACTATATTAGTGCCATCAATGCTTCCTGTCTCCGGATTGATTGCAATTTGACCGGATGTGTATACCATATCTCCGCAAACGATTGCCTGTGAATATGGACCGATAGCACCCGGTGCCTTATCTGTTGCGATTTTCTTTAACATAATTTTCTCCTTAGATTAGCTTAAAGCCAAAATCGGTAAGCCCCTTTTTGATTTGCTCAATATGCTCAAAGTTTCTTGTTTCCATAACTATTCTCAGGTAGCAGCCGTTAACGTCAGAGCCTTCGTTTGCTCTTTCATGATGAACAGATGTAACATTACCGCCAAGGTCTGCGATAATTCTTGAAACGTTTTTGAGCTGACCCGGCTTATCAACAAGCTCAATCATAAGCTGTGCTGTTCTGCCTGACATCAAAAGACCGCGCTTAATTACTCTTGAAAGAATTGTAACGTCAATATTACCGCCGGAAAGCAGGCAAACTGTCTTTTTGCCGGCTATGTCGATTTTGTCAAACATTGCGGCAGCAACTGCAATAGCGCCCGCACCCTCTGTAACAAGCTTTTGCTGCTCCATAAGAGCAAGAATAGCTGCAGAGATTTCGTCGTCTGTAACAGTTACTATTTCGTCAACGTATTCTGAGCAAAGCTCATATGTAAGATTGCCGGGCTTTTTAACTGCTATACCGTCTGCGATTGTGGAAACGCTTGGAAGCTCCTCAATTTTGCCGTCCTTAACGGAATTGTACATAGATGGAGCACCAGCCGACTGTACACCGTAAACCTTAACACGAGGGTTAAGTGTCTTCAGGGTAAAGGCAATACCGGAAATAAGTCCGCCACCGCCAACGGGAACTATAACTGCGTCAAGGTCCGGAAGCTGCTCGATAAGCTCGAGAGCAATTGTGCCCTGACCTGCTATAACATCCTCATCGTCAAATGGGTGGATGAAGCTGTATCCCATTTCGTCTCTTAATTCAAGAGCCTTTTTGTATGCATCATCATAAACGCCCTCTACAAGACAAACCTCTGCGCCATAGCTTTTTGTAGCCTCAATCTTGGAAATCGGTGCTCCGTCCGGCAGGCAGATTACCGCCTTAATTCCGTTTTTCTGGGCGGCAAGAGCCACACCCTGTGCGTGGTTGCCTGCTGAGCAAGCAATTACACCACGAGCTTTTTCCTCGGCAGAGAGTGTAGATATTTTGTAATATGAGCCTCTTACCTTGAATGAGCCTGTTGTTTGAAGGTTCTCTGTTTTCAGGTAAAGCTCTGCGCCCTTTTTGAGCTTTGGAGCGTAGATAATATCGGTTTTGCGAACAACGTCCTTCAGGGCGTAGCTTGCACGATACACATTATCAATAGTCAACATATATTCCTCACTAATTTTAGATTAAGCTATCTATAAATTGCTCTGCGCATCTTGCAGAACGGTAGCCACGATTCAGGGCAAACGCCTCTGCCTTGGTTTCAAGCTCTGTCTTATCCATTGTTATGCCTGCACGCTGGGCAAGCTCGTTTACTATCTCGAGGTAAAGCAGCTTGTTCGGCTTGCCAAACAAAACGGTAAGGCCAAAGCGCTCTGACAAGGAAAGGGTCTCCTGCACGGTGTCGTTTCTATGAATGTCGGAGCCTTCTCTGTCTCCAAAGCTTTCCTTTACAATATGACGGCGATTGCTTGTTGCGTATATAACGGCATTGCTTGCCTTTGCAGATGCAGAGCCCTCTAGGGTCGCCTTAAGCATGCTAAAGCTATCGTCGTTTTGATTAAAGGAAAGGTCGTCAATAAAGATTATGAATTTAAGTGGGTTTTTGCTGATTTCTCCCATAATTTTCGGGAGCAGGAGCAATTGATTTTTTCTGATTTCCACAAGGCGCAGGCCCCTGTCGAACAGGTGGTTAACAACAGCCTTGACTGTTGAAGACTTACCTGTACCGGCATCGCCGTAAAGCAAAATGTTTGCGGCAGGCTTGCCTGAGAGAAATGCTAGGGTGTTATCAATAACCCTTTGTCTTTCCTCGTGATAGCCGACAAAGCTATCAAGAGAAATTTTATCTGCTGACATAATCGGTATAATCTCGCCGTTTTCTCCAACGGAGAACATACCATAGGACGCAAAGATACCATAGCCATACTTGTCTATGCTTGAAAGGCGAGAGTCGTATTCCTTTTTGAGGTTGACAGCCTCTGTTTCATATTCCGGTAGGGTTGCCTTTGTGCCCATATCAATTTTGAAGGAGCTGGCTGTTAGTGAAGCAAATTCCGAAAGTGCGTTTAGCTCCTTCTCCACGCTTCTTTTCACAACAGGAGAAATTTCCTGTCCCTTTGAGGTGGCAACAACGAACACATTTTCGTCCTCGAAGAGGTATTTTCGTACACTCCCCGCCAGATTTGCGCCATTTTTATAAATTTCTGCCACAAGCTCGCCATACCGTTTCAGCTTGATTTTAGGATCGTTTTCCTCGCAATAGGACATAAAATCCTTGAAGAGCTTTTTGTCCAAAAGACCTCTAAAAACGCTAAGCAGGCACAGGCTTGTGTAAACATCTGTAACCTTTGACATAGCTTAAATATTCTCGATAATTTTGTCTGTGATTTCTGTGGTTGTTAGGTATTCTCCACCGTGAGCAAGGTCTGCTGTTCTGTAACCAGCCTCCAAAACCTTGTCAACTGCATTTACAATTGCCTCGCTCTCCTCCTTAAGGTCGAAGGAATATAGTAGCATCATAGCGGCGGAGAGAATTGTTGCGATTGGGTTTGCAATATTCTTGCCTGCAATATCGGGTGCAGAGCCGTGAATAGGCTCGTAAAGGCCTCTTGTGGTGTTGCCTAAGGATGCTGATGGGAGCATACCGATGGAGCCTGTGATTTGTGAAGCCTCGTCGGAAAGAATGTCGCCAAACATATTAGATGTAACGATAACGTCAAACTGTGCAGGGTTGCGAACAAGCTGCATTGCCGCATTGTCTACAAGCATATCCTTGCACTCTACATCCGGGTAGGTCTGTTCCATTTCGTGAACGATTTTCCTCCAAAGACGGGAGCTTTCAAGCACGTTTGCCTTATCAATGCTGATAAGCTTACCTCTTCTCTTTCTTGCGGTTTCGTATGCAACCTTGGCAATTCTTTCAATTTCCATACGGGAGTAGCATTCTGTATCGTACGCCTCCTCGCCATATTGACCCTGTCTCATACCACGCTCGCCAAAGTAAATACCGCCTGTGAGCTCACGTACAATCATAATGTCGAAGCCGTTTTCAACAATGTCCTCACGAAGAGGGCACTCGCCCTTAAGTGCGGGGTAAAGCTTTGCCGGACGAAGGTTTGTAAACAGCTCCATTGCGGCACGAATGCCCAAAAGAGCCTTTTCCGGTCTTTGGTTACCTGGGAGTGTGTCCCACTTTGGTCCGCCAACTGCACCAAGGAGAACACTATCAGCCGCAAGACAGCCCTCAACTGTTTCCTGTGGTAGTGGCATACCGGTAGCATCAATAGCTGAGCCACCTATTAAATATGGGGTAAAATTAAACACGTGTCCGTACTTTTTGCCGATAACCTCTAAAACTCTTGTGGCACTATCAACGATTTCAGGACCGATGCCATCGCCCTTTAGTAATGCTATATTGTAGTTCATTTTTGTTTCCTCTTTAGTTAAGCTCGCCCTTTTTGATGCTTTCAATAAGTCCGCCATTTTGGATTATTCTTTGAATAAACTCAGGGAATGGTTGAGTCTTGAAGCTCTTTCCTGTGGTGCGATTATAAATAATTCCGTTGTCCAGGTCTGCCTCTACCTTGTCGCCGTCGCTGATATTAGCAACTGCCTCCGGGCATTCCAAAATAGCAAGACCGATATTGATTGCGTTACGATAAAAAATTCTTGCAAAGGTATTTGCAATTACCAGGGAAATACCGCTTGCCTTAATAGCAATTGGCGCATGCTCTCTTGAGGAGCCGCAGCCGAAGTTGTCCCCCGCAACCATAATGTCGCCAGCCTCTACTCTTTTGGTAAAGTCCTTATCAAGGTCCTCCATACAATGCGAGGCAAGCTCCTTATGATCACTTGTGTTCAGATATCTTGCCGGAATTATAACGTCTGTGTCAACATTATCGCCGTATTTGATAGCTTTTCCTGTAAAATTCATAATACTGCCTCCTTATATGTTATTTGGGTCTGCGATTTTACCTGCGATTGCGCTTGCTGCGGCAACTGCCGGGCTAGCTAGGTAAACCTCACTTGTAACATCGCCCATACGACCTACAAAGTTTCTGTTAGTTGTGGCAACTGCTCTTTCGCCTGCCGCCAAAATACCCATATAACCGCCAAGGCATGGGCCGCAGGTTGGTGTGGAAACAACACAGCCAGCCTCGATAAATATCTTGATAAGTCCGTTTTCTGCCGCCTTCAGGTAAATGTCCTGCGTAGCGGGAATAATAATTGCACGAACATTCTTTGCTACCTTCTTGCCCTTGAGAATCATTGCCGCCTCCTCAATGTCCTTGTACTGTCCATTGGTGCAGGAGCCGATTACAACCTGGTCTATTTTAATGTCAGGAATCTGGTCGAAGGTTCTTGTGTTTTCGGGAAGGTGTGGGAATGCAACTGTGGACTTGATTTCGGAAAGGTCAATTTCATAAACCTCGTCGTATTTTGCATCCTCGTCTGCCTTGTAGGAAACAATTTCTCTGTCGCTTCTGTCCTTTATATAAGCAATTGTTTGCTCATCAACCTCGAAAATGCCGTTTTTAGCGCCAGCCTCAATTGCCATATTGCAAATTGTTAGACGGTCGTAAATTGTAAGAGAGGAAACACCCTCGCCCACAAACTCCATTGACCTGTAAAGTGCGCCGTCAACGCCGATTTTGCCAATTATATGTAGAATAACGTCCTTACCTGAAACGTACTTGTTAAGCTTGCCCTTCAGAACGAACTTGATAGCAGATGGCACCTTGAACCAAGCCTTGCCTGTTGCCATACCGCAAGCCATATCGGTTGAGCCGACACCTGTTGAAAATGCGCCAAGTGCACCATAGGTGCAGGTGTGGGAGTCTGCGCCGATTACAACGTCGCCTGAGACAACAAGTCCCTTCTCGGGAAGAAGAGCGTGCTCGATTCCCATACGACCAACGTCGTAGAAATGTGTAATTTCCTTATCGTTACAGAAATCACGGCACATTTTACATTGAACTGCCGCCTTTATATCCTTGTTTGGTGCAAAGTGGTCCATAACCATGGTTACC
>JAFUJS010000057.1 GCA_017468115.1 Clostridia bacterium
ATTTACAAGAAAAACAAGCCTGATTTTTTGAATTCGGAGACAAATCAACAAAAATTCGTTAATTGTTATGCAAAATACACAAAAAAACATTTGTTTTTTTTTTTTTTTTGTTTAACTTGACAGTTTTCCACATCTATGTTAGAATATAATAAACAATAAATAGTACTCAGGAGAGTTTTATGAAAAAGAAGTTATTAATATTTGCTCTTATGCTTACCATGCTTGTATGCCTGCTTGCAATTTCAGTAAGCGCAGAAACAATTACCTATGAGAATGAGGAGATTGAACTGGTAAATAATCTGGGCGACCCTTCCTGGTATACAGGCACCGTTGCTGAGAAAATTACAGACAAGGACTCTATTGTAATTCTGAAGGATGCCGACGGAAATAAAAAGGCTTTTCCATCTTACTACATCTTCCGCTTTGTTGTAAGTAACGACACGGTTTATATTAACTACGCCGATGACGCTAAAAACCCTGGAGTTGATTATTCCTTTGTCAACGCAAATCAAGAAACGCAGTATTCTAGCGGTAGCATTTACTATGCGGAAATTCCAAGCGGCGTTACAAAGGCAATCCAAAACTACATTTTCGGTAGAGAAAACGGTATCGCTTATGAAACAAATTGCGTGGAAATTGTTTTGCCTGACTCTATTACCGAAATGAGCGCACAGTGCTTTAGGAAGATGCCTGTCTGCAAAAAAATCACACTTCCTAAGAATGTAAAAACCATTGCCAGCTGGGCTTTTTCCGGCTCAACGGCACTTACAGAGGTTGTTGTTCCCGAGGGATGTCTGCTTGAAACAACAGGTAACAGCTTTAGTGGCTGTACCAGCCTTACAATATTTAATTTTGCAAACCTTTCCAAGCTTACCTCAATAGGCGGTAGTGCATTTGAATCCTGCGCTTTAATCGGCAAGGTGGACCTGTCCAACTGTGCAGACTTGGTTACAATTGGCAACAAGGCCTTTAAGAGCTGTAAGAGTATTACGAGCGTTGATATATCCAATGCAACCGAACTCGAAACCATAGATTTTGAGGCGTTTTACGTTTGCTCCGCTATAACAGAGATTAAATTTGCAAACACACCGAACCTTGCCACTATTGGCTACTCTGCATTTAGCGGCACTACAAGTCTTGAAAAAATTTACATTGACCTGTCAAGCGTTACGACAATTGGGTACAGCGCCTTTATGTTTACAGGCAAAAACGATGCAGGAAACACAAAAACCGTTTGGTATACTCCCGATGGGGAAAGGCTTGTTAACCTTTATAGCTTGACAACCCTTCCGCAAAGTGCTTTTGCGTCCTCTAACCTGGGTGGTGGCGCAAGCGACCCTACGAAAATTATTTGGCCAAAAGAAATTAAGGTTATGGAGTGCTCAAGCGACGGTCAGCAGTTCAGAAAGTGCAACATAGTAGGCACAATGATACTTAATTTTTCCACCGAGGCGCTTGCTGAAAACACAACGAGAGGCATTTCAAACTGGTCCTTAAGAGGAAATAGCTTTGACACTCTTATTATTACAGGAGATTGTGTAACAATAAAGGGTAGCGCACTTTCCGATGTATCAACACTTACTAAGATTGTTATTTTGGATTCTTCGATTGATGTAACAGGTGCAGATGTTTTCAACAAGACAGTTGACCTTTATTGCTATGCCAACGCATTTACAACAAATACAACAATTAACAAAACAAACGTAATCAATATCACAGCACACGACTATGCATATTACGGTGCTTGCGGTGCAGATTGTAAGGTAACTCTTGCAAGCGATAGCACCGTGGCAACAATAGCTACACCTGTTCACACAGATGAGGGTGTTGTAGATAGCCTATACTGTCCAATCGGTGCAGTGGTTAATTACACCTGTAAGTATTGTAAGAGAGTGAGAACAGAGGGCGAGGGCACAGAACACAGCCACACGGTTGCAGTTATTGTTTATAATGACGGCTTTACAAGCGCAGGACTTAAAACTCTTAAGTGCGCAGGCCAGGGCTGTACCTCAACTCTTGAGGAGGGAGAGCCAACCCTGCCAATCTTTGTAATCAATGGCTATACAAAATCAGAAACAGGCTCCCTTGCACAAAGCTTTGCAATTAACAGAGAGGCTTTTGAAGAGTATATTAACGCAGGCAATGATTTGACCTATGGCCTTGTCGCTGCTGTAAAGCACGAAAAGCTTGGTACACTTGACGGCAAGCTATTTACAAGCAAGGGCAACAAGATTAACGAAAAGGTTGCAACAGTTGACTTCACAAATCGTCCATATGATATTATGGAGCTTGTAATTGCCGGACTTACAGAAGCAAACGCAGATGTAGAGGTATATTGCTGTGCATACTATACAGTAGGCGACAATGTTTACTATATGGGTCAAGAGGGCGTAGGCGATACTGCCAGCGCAGTAACAATAGCAACAGCGCCAACAGTACAGGATGCTGTCCTTCCAACAAAGGAAGACTGATATAACAAGAAAAGAGTAGCCACGGCTACTCTTTTTTAATAGTACAAATAAAAATGGCTACCCGATTGGGTAGCCATTTTAAGTAGGAAATTGTTTTATAATTACTTAACCTCAGCCTTTGCGCCAGCCTCTGTAAGCTGCTTAGCAATGTCTTCAGCTGTTTCCTTAGAAACTGCTTCCTTAATAGCCTTTGGAGCGCTTTCAACAAGCTCCTTAGCTTCCTTAAGGCCAAGACCGGTGATCTCACGAACAACCTTGATAACGTTAAGCTTGGAAGCGCCAGCCTCAACAAGAACAACGTCAAATTCTGTCTTCTCCTCAACAGGAGCAGCAGCAACAGCAGCACCAGCAACTGCAACAGGAGCAGCGGATACGCCGAATTCTTCCTCAACTGCCTTTACAAGGTCAGCAAGCTCGAGAATAGTAAGAGTTTTGATTTCTTCAACGATATTTGTAATCTTTTCGTTAGCCATGATAAATAATCCTCCGTAAAATTGAATTAATAAATTTTTTTAATTTTTATACATTTATTAGGCAATGTATGAAGCCTTATTCAGCAGCAGACTCGCCACCCTTGCTGTCAATAACAGCCTGAATAGCACGAGCAAAGCCGGAGATAGGACCTTGAATGCTTCCCAAGAATCTTGCGAGGAGAACCTCTCTTGATGGGATTTCAGCAAGAGCCACAACGGTGTTTGCATCTACAACTGCATTCTCAAGGAAACCGCCCTTAATTTCAAAGGAGCTAACCTTATCAGCGTATTCCTTAGCGATTTTTGCTGGAGCAATTGGATCATCATAACCGAAAGCGATAGCGCTCATACCGTTAAGATTTTCCTTCATAGCGCTGTAACCTACTTCATCACAAGCACGACCAATGAGTGTATTTTTAACAACCATGTAGTCAACACCTGCTTTTCTGAAAGCAGCACGCATTTTTGTATCATTTTCAACAGTGATACCCTGGTACTGAACAAGAACACCGGACTGAGCTCTCTTCATCTTTTCAACAAGCTCGGCAACAACGGCCTTCTTTTGTTCAAGAACTGAAATGCTTGGCATAAAACAACCTCCTTAGTTATTTCCGACAGCAAAAGAAAAAATCTTTTTCCGAGTAAAGACGCAAATATCCACACCGAAAAAAGATTTAATTATTTAAGTTATTAATTCTTTCCTCGGCAGGGAGCATACGCAATTACTGAGACCTGCTGTCTTTGGATTAGCCTTGACATTATAGCACACTAAATATGGCTTGTCAATAGCTTTTTTGAAAAATTTTTATTTTAATTTCCTAATGTCAGAGCCCACGAATTTTTTAATAGTAAAGTCGCCAAAAAGACGGCTTGTAATTCTATCGTCGTAAAGCTTTTGAATTTCCGCACCCTTTAGGTTGGTGCTTGCAATAATAGGCAAATTTTTGTTAAGCCTTGTATTAATAATGTTGTAAAGACACGCCTTTGTAAAGCCGGAAACCATCTCAACGCCAAGGTCGTCGATAATAAGCAGGTCAGCCTCTAAATATCTGTCGCCCAAAATCTCTGCATCCTCATCAAAGCGGTCCCTGAAGCGGTCCTTATCAAAGTCGGAGAAGATATTTTGTGCCGTTTCGTAAACTACATTATAGCCCCTTTCGATAAGCTCCCTTGCCACAGAGGTGGAAAGGTGGGTTTTACCAAGCCCTGTGCCGCCTACAAAAAGCAGGTTTTCCTTGTCCTTGTCAAAATCTCTTATGTAGTCCTTAAGATAATTTACAAGCCTTTCCATTTCCCCCTTGTCCTCATAATATTCGAGGCTAAAGGAGTCAAAGCTCTGGGTTTTGAGCAGGTTTCCGATGCCGGAGCTTTCCAGCTGCTTTTCAACAAGGGCGGCACGGTAGCACTTACACATTTTGCCGTCTGCAAAGCCGTAATCGTTGCAAAGCTCACATCTGTACTTAATATCTGTATAATTGGAATCAAAGCCGTTTGCCACAAGAAGGGCACAGCGCTTTTCTTGAAGGGCGAGGTTTTTTGCCTTTACCTCATCAAGTCGCTCCTTAAGACCGTCCTTTCCCTGCATAGCCACAGCCATAATCTCTGTGCCCGTCTTGGAAAGCTGATTGTCGATATCAATAATCTCGGGGATTTTATCATAAACCTGGGCAAGGCGCATATTTGCCTCGCTTTCGTTAAGCCTGCGGCGGTTTTCAAATTCGTCGTGAACGGCTATAACATTCTTTTTAAGAAAGCTCATTTTTTCTTTCCTTTCGCAATTTTTTCCGAGGAGCGCTTCAAGGCAGCCTCGAAGAAGTCGTCAGCATCAAAGCTGGACTCGGACACCTTGCTCTTGTAAGCCTGCATAGCTTCCTCAGCCGCCTCTGCGGTCTTAATACCGCTGGAAAGCCAGTTTTCAATAACCTTTGCAGTATAAGAGGGGGATGGCTTGCCTGTGTTGGCAACTGTGATTTCATACGCCTTTTCAATCAGCTCAAAGCTAACCTTGGCATTAATCCAGCCCTCAAAAATATCTCTTTCACGCTTGATAAACTCACGCTCGCCAATGCCAAAAAGCCTTCTTATTTTATATTCAAGGGAGCGCTTGTTTTTGCGAGCCGAGAAGTGGCTTTCAAGCTTGTCGTAGGTGTCAACACCCTCATCGTAAAGATTTTTTGCGGTTTTTCTTATGTAAGCCCAGCTTGCCTTGTCGCATTCCTTACAATGCTCAAGAAGCAGCAAAATATAGTCGTCGCTGAACCTGTAAAAGCTCTTTAGGTTAATTACATTATTATAGTCAGGAGTATTAAAGCTCTTTTCAAGCACGGCTTGACAGCCCACAAAAAGCGCCTCAATTTCCTTGTTTTCCTCAATAAATGCGGCAATTTGCTTGCCTGTGTAGGTAGGCATAGAGTTTTTCTCGGCACTTTCAATGGCGCTAGCCGCCAAAATGCCTGCATCTAAGCCCTCTACCGCTATAACACCTCTTTCAGCCCAAAAGGCAAGGGCACATTTGATATCGTTTATTTCAAGGTCTAAATCCGTTGCAAGCTTGTCAATACATCCGTCAAAATTCGACAAGCAGGACATGTAATTAAAGATGGAAAGAAGAACCTTAAGCTGAGCTTCGTCAGCATCCCTCACGTGCTCCGAAACAGAGGCAGGTAGGTTCAAAATACCACCGCTATATTTAATTTCTATTTTCATTTTTACCTCTTAGCTCGGATAGGCATTCAGGCTCTCATCAGCCAAAGCACCTGCCAAAAATTCGTAATAGCCCTGTGCGCCAATCATTGCCGCATTGTCGCCACAGAGATAAAGCTCAGGTGCATAAAACTCTGCACCCATTTTTTCGCAAACCTCCAAAATTCCCTTTCTTATGTGGGAGTTTGCGCTGACACCGCCCGCAAGAACAATTTTCTTGTAGCCGGTTGATTTAATTGCCATAGCAACCTTTTCCTTAACTGCCTCAACAATAGATTTTGTTGCAGAGGCGCAAACGTCCTCACGGCAGATTTCCTCGCCCTTTTGGTTCTTTGTGTTCAAATAGTTTACAACTGCGGTTTTTAGACCGCTGAAGGAAAAGTCCAAGGTGTCCTTGGAAATTGCAGGGGATGGGAAGGCAATAGCATCCTTGTTACCAAGACAGGCAAGCTTATCCATAGCCGCACCGCCGGGGTAGCAAAGACCCATAACTCGTCCGATTTTATCAAAGCATTCTCCTGCCGCATCATCACGTGTAGATGCAATTTCCTCAAGGGACGTGTATGATTTTACATCAAAAAATGATGTGTGTCCGCCGGAAACCACAAGCGACAAAAACGGTGGCTTAAGCTCCTTGTGGCTAAGGTAATTTGCCGCCACGTGGCCCTTTATGTGGTCAACAGGAACTAATGGAATATTGTTTGCAAAGGTCAAGGATTTTGCAAAGTTTACAGCCACCAAAAGGGCGCCGATAAGACCGGGACCCTGGGTTACGGCAATAAGGTCAATGTCCTTAATTGTAAGCCCAGCCTTGTCAAGTGCCTCATAGGTAATCTTTGAAATAGCCTCAATGTGGGCACGGCTGGCAATTTCCGGCACAACACCCCCATAAAGGGCGTGAATATCCACCTGAGATGCCACAATATTCGATTTTATCGTGCGCTGGTCCTCGCTCATTTCCAAAACTGCTGCGGCAGTTTCGTCGCAAGAGGACTCAAAGGCTAAAACAAACACTTAAATACCTCACTCTAAATTCATTAAAATT
>JAFUJS010000058.1 GCA_017468115.1 Clostridia bacterium
TGAGTTACCTGATTTAGGTTGTTTTCTTGCCATTGAGCCACTCCTCAAGCACCTCCTTGTAGGTAATTTGGTCCTGTGTGGTGCCGATTTCGGCACTTGAAGCCTGCTTTACAGCATTTTCAAGCGCCTTTATGCGGCATTCAAGCTCCATTAGTTTTTTAGTGATTTTTGTCATTTTACCACTCCATAAAGGTTTGTTCTTGCAAGGGGATTTTGTTAAAGTTGTTTTCCAAAACAGCGCACCCTGTGTCGATGATTTCGGATTTTTTAGGAAATTCGTTAGAGATAAAGTGGGCAATTGCGCTTGCCATAACCAAATCGTCGTGGGCACCACTTGCGGCGCTTGCCCGTCCGTTTTCGTGGCGGACAAAGCTTATCATTTCAAGTAAGGTCTGACGGTCTGTTTCCAAATATAGGTTATCTCTCATAATCGAAACAAGGCTTGCTATAATAATTGGTCTTGTAACAGAGGTGGTAATAAAGCCAAGGTAGCGTCCCTCCTCGCCGTAGCCGTTGCCCTTTGATGAGTAAAGGCTGGGGTAGCCAAGGGATTTTAATACCCTGACCGGGTGGGAGGAAAAGTTGGTTTCCACGCCGATTAGCGCATCGTTATAAAATTTGCCAAGGCAGTATAGCTGCTTTGCAAATAAGTCCTCGTCAATGTGCTGCTTGTGCAAGGTGGCAACGCATTTGCCTGTTGTGTTATCAAGCACCTTTGCAGTAAAGTAGTCCTCACCGCTCCCTGCTGTATCTGCCCCTATTACGTAGGGCTTTACGACAATTTGACTGCCTAAATCTTGGCGGTAGGGCATATCTACTATGGAAATGTATCCATTGGGGTCGGGGATAAATTTAATGTTGGAAATTTCAAGGCTTGTGCTTGCAAGCCTGCCATCGGGAAGATAGACAGGGCAAAAGCTTTCCTCATATTGAAAATATCCCCTAGTTGACTTGATATCAAAGTGGCTAAGATAGTGGGAAATAGCATCGCTATCAAAGACTGAGCTGCCGCTTGCAACGAATGCCTCCTCGGGGGATGAGGGGTATTCCTGCCTTATTGAGCTTTTGTCAAGATACATCTTGTATTTCCTCGCGTACCAGCACAGCTGATCCTTGTCCAGCCCTCGCTTTTTGAGGGCGTTTAGACGGTTTAACAGCCACGTGTCCGCCTCTTTTATGTAAGACTCATCCTTTTCTCGGTACTCGCTACTTAAGTACCAGGGGTAGAAAAGGTTGATACACACACCGCTGTCCCAAAGTGCTTTTGCCTCGTTAAAGCCGTTGGCTGTGGTTTCGTAGATGCAAAGCGCATCCTTGACCCCTGCCTCGGAAATGGATTTTTGAAGCTGGGAAAGCGGACACTTGTAAAATGCAACCTCGGAGTAGTGTATAAAGGAAAGAGTTCGGCTTCTGCCCACGCTTTCACTTGCTGTGGCTACTCTCCAAGAGGAATTAAGCCTGTCAAAGTAAAGCTCGTTTGCGGAGTTTAGCTTTTCCGAGGGCTTAAGCCTGTCAGGTAGCATATCGTACATCAGCTTAGCCTTGTCCATAAAAATCGCCTTTGCGTTGTCCTCTCTGTCTGCCAGAGTAAAGCCTGAAAAATTCTTGGTTGTGATAGCGTATGATAGACCTATTGCGGTTATCAGAGTAGTAAAGCCCTGCTGTCTGCTTTTTAAGATAAAGTAGGGTTTTGACCGACCCTGTGTCTGTAATTTGTCTAAAAAGTCCCGTTGAATTGGGTTTAGAAAGAAGGGAATTGTCTTCCTTTCCTTGCTTACAACCGAAAAGCACGCCTCGATTAAAAGATAGGGCTTTTCAAGGACTTGATTTCTGATTTCATCCCTGTCAAGTATCTCGTCGGCTATTGCCTCTACAAGCTCCCTATCAAGCGATGGGTCCTTGTGCTTTTCCCACAGGCTTTTTCGTTTTTTGATTAAATCCCAAAGGGTTAGCTCTATTTTTACCTCCTTTCGCCCCTTGCAAGACCATTATTGCACAGAAAAACCGGTACCGAACGGTACAGTTTTCAGAAAATTCAGCGCCATAGCCCCCGAAAAAATCCTTGACATAGCTATTTATTGGTGTTATACTTTACTTAATAAATTTTGCGCGTAAAGGAGAGCTTATTATGAAGGCTGTTGTTACTGTTATCGGAAAGGACTCTGTTGGCATTATTGCTGATGTTAGTGCTGAGTGCGCTAAGCATAATGCGAACATTATTGATATAACCCAAAGTGTTCTTAAGGACTACTTTGCTATGATTATGCTTGTGGAGATTGAGAAGATGGAAACCGAGTTTGCGGTTTTCCAAAAGGAGCTTTCTCTCCTTGGCGAGAAGAAGGGCCTTGACATCCGTGCTATGCACGAGGACATTTTCAATTCCATGCACAGAATCTAAGAGGTAAATATGCTTAATATTAACGATATTCTTGAAACGGTCAATATGATTAAGCAGGAAAACTTGGACATACGTACTGTTACCATGGGCATTTCCTTGTTTGATTGTATTAGCGACGACCAAAAAAGACTTGAACAAAAGATTTACGATAAAATAACCACATGCGCAAAGAATCTTGTGCCCGTGGCAAATGAGCTTGAAGCAACCTACGGCATTCCGATTATTAACAAAAGGGTTTCCGTAACTCCAATTTCGCTTGTCGGCGCAAATTGCGACAGTGAGGGCTTTGTGCGTCTTGCCCAAGTGCTTGAAAGGGCTGCAAACGAGGTTGGAATTAACTTTATCGGCGGCTTTGGCGCCCTTGTTCAAAAGGGTATGACTAAGGGCTCGAAAAACCTTATCGAGTCGATTCCCGAGGCGCTTTCCACCACAACAAAGGTTTGCTCCAGCGTAAACGTAGCCAGCACAAAGGCAGGCATCAATATGGATGCGGTTAAGCAAATGGGCGAGATTATGAAAAAAACCGCATACCTGACAAGAGAAAATGACTCCATCGGCTGTGCAAAGCTTGTTGTTTTTGCAAATATACCCGAGGACAACCCTTTTATGGCAGGCGCAGTTCATGGCATTGGCGAGCCTGATACAGTAATAAATGTTGGCGTTTCCGGTCCGGGTGTTGTGGCATCTGCGATTAAGCGTGAGGGCTTTTGCGACTTTTCACAGCTTGCGGACGTTATAAAGAAGACAGCATTTAAGATTACAAGAGTGGGTCAGCTCATTGCCTACGAGGCATCAAAGAAGCTGAACACACCTTATGGAATTATTGACCTTTCCTTGGCTCCTACCCCCGCAGTGGGCGACTCTGTTGCAAGAATCCTTGAAAATATGGGTCTTGAAAGATGCGGCACCCACGGCACAACCGCCGCACTTGCTATGCTTAATGATGCGGTTAAGAAGGGCGGAGTTATGGCATCAAGCCACGTTGGCGGACTTAGCGGCGCATTTATTCCTGTTTCCGAGGACGCAGGTATGATTGAGGCGGCAGAAATGGGCGCATTGTCTATCGAAAAGCTGGAGGCAATGACCGCAGTTTGCTCAGTTGGACTTGATATGATTGCCGTGCCCGGAGATACAAGCGCAGCAACCCTTAGCGGCATTATCGCTGACGAGATTGCAATTGGCGTTGTAAACAACAAAACAACAGCAGTAAGGCTTATTCCTGTACACGGAAAGGGCGTTGGCGAAAGCGTTGAGTTTGGCGGACTTCTTGGCCACGCACCTATTATGAAGCTAAGCGAGTATTCCTCTGAGGAATTTATAAACCGTGGAGGCAGAATCCCTGCGCCAATCCACAGCCTTAAGAACTAAAGGAGAAATTTATGAAAAACCTAGATACAATTTGTGTGCAGGGCGGCTACACTCCCAAAAGCGGAGAGCCACGTGTAGCACCTATCGTTCAAAGCACAACCTATTATTATGAAAAGGCAGGGGAGATGGCTGACCTCTTCGATTTGAAGGCAGACGGCTATTTCTACACAAGACTAGCCAACCCAACCGTTGACGTTTTTGAAAAGAAGCTGACAGAGCTTGACGGCGGCGTTATGGGTATTGCAACCGCCTCTGGAATGAGCGCAACGCTGCTTGCGGTTTTGAATGTATGTAATGCAGGCGACAACGTGGTTGCCTCAAGGGCAATCTATGGCGGAAGCTACAATCTGTTTTCCGTTACACTGCCAAAATATGGCATAGAGTGTCGCTTTTTTGACCCTGACGACACAAAAGAGAACATAGAAAAGCTAGTTGACGACAAGACAAAAATCATTTTTGCCGAGACAATAGCCAACCCAACAATAGTTGTTCTTGACTTTGAAAAAATTGCCGATATTGCAAAGAGAAATAAGGTGCTCTTTATGGTTGATAACACCCTTGTTACACCTGTTCTGTGCAGACCCCTTGACTTTGGCGCAAACGTAGTTATTTATTCCTCTTCAAAATATCTTGACGGCCACGCAGTTGCCCTTGGCGGCGTAATTATCGACGGCGGCAACTTTGATTTTAACGCAACAGACAGATATAAGGAATTTTTAGTGCCGGACGAAAGCTATCACGGCTTAGTTTATGCAAATCTTGGCAAAACCGCATTTGGCGTTAAGTGCAGAGCTCAGATGATGAGAGACCTTGGCGCTATTATGAGCCCACAAAACGCTTTTCTTACCAACCTTGGTATGGAAACCCTTGCTCTTCGCATGGAAAGGCATTCGGAAAATGCTAAAAAGGTTGCAAGCTTCCTTGCAAGCCACCCGAAGGTTGAGTGGATTTTGCACCCATCCCTTGAAAGCAATAAATATCACGACGTAGCTATGAAATATATGCCTAAGGGTCAGGGCGGAATGATGAGCTTTGGCGTTAAGGGCGGCAAGGACAAGGCGTCCGAGTTTATGGAAAACCTTGAAATGATTGCTATCGTAACACACGTTGCAGACGCAAGAAGCTGTGTTTTGCACCCTGCCTCAACAACTCACCGCCAACTTTCAACTACCGATCTTGAGGCTATTGGAATTAAGGAAAATCTTATCCGTCTTTCTGTGGGAATTGAAAACGCAGAGGACATTATAAACGACATAAAGCAAGCCCTCGATAGAATCTAATTATCGACACAGGGTTGCTAAAAGGAGAAATTTATGCCAATTATTATTCCAAAGGACATTCCTGCCTATCAGACCCTTTCAGAGGAAAACATTTTCGTTATGAATCACGAAAGGGCGATGACCCAGGATATACGTCCTATTGAAATTGCAATTCTCAATTTGATGCCTACTAAAATCGAAACGGAAACACAGCTCATAAGACTTCTTTCCAACTCTCCCTTGCAAATTAAGGTTACACTGATCGGCACAGAGAGCTATGTGGGCAAGAATACTCCTCTTGGACATCTTCAAAGATTTTACAAAACCTTCTCCGAGGTTAAAAATGAGCATTTTGATGGTATGATTATCACAGGTGCTCCTGTTGAAATGATGGAATTTGAAGACGTTAAATATTGGCAGGAGCTTTGCGAAATATTTGACTTTGCTGACAAAAACGTAACAAGCACCATATTTATCTGCTGGGGCGCACAGGCGGCACTCCATTACTACTATGGACTTGATAAGTACATTCTTGACAAAAAGATTTTTGGCATCTTCAAGCATACTAAGTATGTTCAGTTTGACCCTCTGCTAAAGGGCACAGACGAGGAGTTTCATATGCCTCACTCCCGCCACACCTCTATGAGGGAGGAGGAGATTCGTGCCGTTGACGACCTGATGCTTCTTGCAGGCTCCGATGAAATCGGACCGTCCGTTGTTCGCTCGCAGGACGGCAGAAGAATCTTCCTTATGGGACATATGGAATATGATAGAGATACCTTGAAAAACGAGTACCTAAGAGACCTTGCAAAGGGACTGCCTATTGACGAGCCGGAGCATTACTTCCGCGATGCGGAGAAAACAAAAATTGCGCCAAACTGGTATTCCACAGCAAACATTATCTACTCAAACTGGCTGAACTATTATGTTTACCAAATGACCCCCTATGACATAGAGGGCATAAGCAAAAGACTTATGGAGAAAAAGTAAAAAAATGCGACCCTGTGTCGCATTTTTTGATTTTTAGGCGGCAAAAATTCCCCTGTAGGGGCTGGCGTTCTGGACTGCCCGGATTATTGGATTTTCCTATTGTTAATGCACCCGCGTGAGACGCCTTGTAGGGTGGGGGCTTGCTCCCGCCGAACATTGGGGTAAAAGCTTGCTCTTAAAGATAAAACAATCCCTCAGTCAGCTTTGCTGACAGCTCCCTTTACACAAGGGAGCCTTTTTTGCGGATTGCAAAAAACCATGTAGGGGCAGGCGTCCTCGACTGCCCAAAAAAAGGCAAAAACCCGTAGGGCGAGTTTAACTCAAGCCTCCCTTGTGAAAGGCACCCGAAGGGCGTACCTTGTGTTGGGGAGGGCCACGATAGTGGAGGGGGGATTGTCAATTATATACAAAAAAACATCTAAGAAAATGGCAAGAGATAAACCCCCCACGCCTACAAATCGTATAATTTCAATGATGCAAAGCATCAATTCGTTTTTCATGGCACGCAGTGTCAA
>JAFUJS010000059.1 GCA_017468115.1 Clostridia bacterium
ATAGAAAAGCTAAAGGGCAAATGGGAGCTTGATAGCTTTATACCATACCTTCAGGCATACACAAATTCCTACACAGATGTGGACAACTTTAGGAAAATACTCAACCACGTGTCTGAATTTGAGGGTGCTGTGATGGTAGATATCGCAACACGTGCCGACTGCCTTGAGGATGAAAAGATAGCTGTGCTTGATGAGCTTAGCAGGAAAATCCCCGTGACGGTGGAGCTTGGGCTGCAAACCTCGGATGATAAGGTGGCTACCCTTATAAATAGATGCCACAGCTTTAGCGAATTTGAGGATTGCTTTTATCGTCTGCGAAAGGGCGCGCCCAACGTAAAAATCGGCATTCATATCATAAACGGCTTGCCGACGGAAAATAGTGAAAATATGAAAAACACCGCAAGGAGTGTCGCTAATTTGCATCCCGACGTGGTAAAAATACACCTTCTTCACGTTCTTAAGGGCACACGCCTTGCCAAGCTTTTTGAGGCAGGAGAGTATACTCCTTTGGAAAAGGACGAATACGTTGGCATTGTGTGCGACCAGCTGGAGCTTTTACCGCCCGACACGGTAATCGAAAGGGTTACAGGCGACGGGGTGGAGAGCGAGCTGATAGCGCCTCTTTGGAGCAGAAAAAAGGTTATGGTTATTAATGATATTGATAAGGAGCTTTTCAGAAGAGGCACCTTTCAAGGAATATATTACAAGGAGAAATAAAAAATGAAAATTCTTTGCATTGGAAACAGCTTTTCCTCTGACGCAACAAGATATCTGCAAAAGGTTGGCGGTGGGGAGCTTTACGTAAGAAACCTTTACATAGGCGGCTGTTCTCTTGAAACACACTACAACAACATAGTTGAAAACAACCAATTTTACGACTATCAGATTGACGACGAGTACGTAAGAAAGGCAGCTATTGAGGAAACTCTTTTAGAGGACGAGTGGGATTTTGTAACCATTCAGCAGGTAAGCCATTTTTCCGGTATGGAAGAGACCTATGAGCCTTATATGACCCATATTATCAATTTTGTAAGAAGCAAGTGCCCTAAGGCTGAAATTGTATTCCACCGCACCTGGGCTTACGACGACAAGAGCACCCACGGCGGATTTGCCAGCTACGACAACGACAGAAAGAAAATGTACAATGCAATTATTGCCGCATCAACCAAGCATGCAAGCAATCACGGCTTAAGAATCATCCCCTGTGGGGATGCTATCGAGCTGGCAAGAGATTTGGACGAGTTCAGACCCGGCGCCGCACTTAATATGAACCGTGACGGCTTCCACCTTTCCCTCGACTACGGAAGATATCTTGCAGCCCTTACAATGTACGGCTTCTTTACAAAAAAGAGCCCTCTTGATGTTACATATGAGCCTGATGGAACCGATGCGAAAATCAACAAAAAGCTGAAGGAAATTGCCCACAGGATAACAATGTAAACAGCCTGTAAACAAGACAATTATTCGTATGCCTTGCGAGAGCGAAGCAAACCAACCTAGAGCCTGCTATTTGAAGCGTTTTTAGGATTGTCGTCGTTGTCTTACGTAGGTAAAACTTCCTCCTCCGCACCAAAAACCATCTTTAAATAGTTAGGTTTTAGGTGCAAGGCATTTTAGAACGAGTCAAAAAGCTCGTGTTTAAGGCAAAATTTTGCCGACATATAAAAATATTTCAAAAAATTTTAACGCCAAAGACGGGAGTTTTGACCGTTCCAAAATTGGTTCGTATCACTCTCACAAGGCATACAAAGTGCACAATTTTTCGGCTTGTGCACTTTTGTTTTTTATTGAAAAATTGTGCAAAAGGTCGAAAATTTTCAAAAATTCAAACCCTAATTGACTTTATATTTTATAAGTGATATAATAAAAGGGCAAGAAAAGGGGGCGGTTCTCCCCCTTATAATATTTGTAATATGATATTGAAAGGAAATACAAATCATGAAAAAGAACATTTTAGTAAAGCTTCTTTGCCTTCTACTTGTATGTGTTCTCGTTCTTCCTATGATTGTTGCCTGCGGTGGTAACTCCTTGGTTGTTACCTTTGATGCTAACGGCGGTATTATCGAGGTTGATGGCGAGGAATACGACGAGTGGGAAAAATATGTTGCAGAGAACGACAGAATTGGCACACTCCCAACACCAACAAGACCGGGTTACGTTTTTGACGGCTGGTACGAGGAAGAGGACGAGGATTTTGAGGACAAGATCAGAAAGACCACAAAGGTTGAATTTGATATGATTCTCGTTGCGAAGTGGAAGCAGGTTAACTGGGGCGAACCGGGCTCCGTTGGCTCTGTAGAGTTTGACTTTGCCGGCGGACATATTCTCGAAACAGACGAGAATGGCGAAGAGGTTGAGGTTGACGAGCTTATTCGTGACGTTGACTACAATGATAGAGTTAGTTCCCTTCCTGAGCCTGAAAAAGAAGGCTACACCTTCGAGGGTTGGTTCTACGAGGATTCTAAGGGCAACACTGTTCAGCTAAGAGCTACAACAGTTATGACACAGCAGTTCATCGTTGCTATTGCCAGATGGAAAGAAATTCCTAAGTGTAGCGATAACACATACAACCATGCTTGGGGCTTCTGGGACGATACATATCAGCTCCCAACCTGTACACAAGATGGTATATCTGTAAGCTATTGCGAAAAATGCGGTAGTAAGCAGACAAGATCTGAGACACCTGCAACAGGCCACGACTGGGGCGCTGGCTGGGTTGATAACTTCTCACTTGAGGTTCTTGGCGCAGAAAGAACATGCAGAAACTGTCAATTTGTTGAAAAAGACCAATTTAAGAACATCATGGGTAAAGAAGCTATGGGCGGTGAGCTTGTAAAGGTTGACGGCACAGCTTTTGGTGGAGATAGCAAGTATGGTTGTGTTACTAATGGTGCTTGGGATGACGCATGGACAACTACACTACAGGGCAACAACTCTGCTCTTATCCTTACATTCGAATTCCAAAAGACAGTATACGCAGACTTCCTTGTTACAGCTACCGATGGCTCCGGTGTAGGCTTTACAATAGAGTACCTACCTGAGGGTAGCACAGAGTGGCAGCTTCTTACAAGATCCGGCTCTGTTGGTGTAGCAAAATTTGATATTGGAGAAAGAATCGACGGTATCAGAATTTCCGAAAACTCCTCACACCAGGGCTTGATGGCTTGGCAAGAGGTTGGACTTCTTGTTAGAAGCGAAAATTACGTAGCTGAATAATCAGTAAAATAAAGCATTTTAGTGTTCCCTCAGCTAAGGCTGGGGGAACTTTTACTAAAGGAGTAGATAAATGAAGAAGAAATTATTAACTCTTCTTTTGGTAATGGTTATGCTTCTCGGTGTTGTTATCCTTGCCTCCTGCGGTGGCGATGATAACCGCCCATCATACAAGATTGAGTTCAATCTTGCAGGTGGCACAACAGACGAGGACCTTTCCAATGTTACCGTTAAGAAGGGCGATAAGCTTTGGCAACCCAAGGACCCGGTAAAAGAGGGCGCTACCTTCGATGGCTGGTACAATGGCGCTAAAAAATGGGACTTTGAAAACGACACGGTTACCAAAAAGATAACACTTGATGCTTGGTGGTCCGGCGACAGTAGTGGTTCAACCAGTAGCTGCGAACATGACTATCAGATTTCAAAGCAACAGGACGCTACCTGTACACAAGGTGGTTGGATTCAGTACAAGTGTACAATTTGCAGAGGCCCATTTAAGGAAAAGCTTGATGCGCTTGGACACGACCTTGACGTAAAGACATATCAGCCAACCTGCGCTGAAAAGGGCTATACACACACCGTTTGTAAAAATGGCTGTGGCATGGACACAAAGAGCAACTATATTGAGGCAACAGGCAAGCACGACTATTCAAGTTTCGAGATAGTATACGAGGCAACCGACTATACTGCAGGATTGGAGCAAAAGGAATGCTCTGTATGCCATGGCAAAATTTCACAGGTGATTGAACCGCTTTGTGAGCAGTTCTACCTGAAGGACCTGGAAATTAACAACTTCCTTTACACAGGCGGAAAGTACGAAAATGAGCCGTTTGTTAATATTAATAACTTTGCAGGAACAACTGCATCCTCTTTTTATACAGTTGCACTTAGTAGTTATGCCAACGACAGAGATTATGTAACATACTGGCAGGCTGACACTCTTGTTGATGGCGCAAAATACACCGGTGAATATTTGCAGTTGAATTTCAATGAGAAATTTGATATTGGAAAGATAGTACTAAGTGTACCGAGCTACTATTCATGGCAGCTTGGAGAAAACCACTATGTTTCATACGACATAGAGGCATTGATTGATGGCAAGTGGGTTAAGATTGGAGAAATTGATGACCGAAACGCACCGGCGAATACAGGTGTTTATGCATACCTAGAGTGTATCTTATCAGAGCCTGTTAATACAGACTCCGTAAGAGCGGTTGTAACTCATGGTTCAAGATTTACACCGGCAAAGATTCACGAGTTTGAGGTTTATGCAAAAACCAAGGAAATATACAGACTTCCGCAGGGCTTTGCTTCCGCCACAAATGTTTCAGTAAGTGGAAAGTATAATGAATATGCTTCCGGTGGTAGCTCTCTTATAGATGGAAACCTTGGTACCGAATGGTACACAAATGCAAAGCATGCTACCAAAGAGCAAGAGGTTAAGGCTTGGGCTATTCTTGACTTTGGTGAAGAAAAGCTTGTACCGGCTGTTCAGTTCGCAACAGCACAGACCAAGGGCAGAAAGTTCCGCCTGCTTTATGAGGACGCAAGCGGAGAGTGGGTAACCATTGGAGAATATGAGGTTACAACCGCAGGCGATCCAAATGGCGCCTTCGATTTCTGCAATGTTGGTGGTACAAATATTGCTATATGCTCGGCTGTCATTAATAATGGTGATGGTGTAAGAACAAGCAAGCTCCAGCTCCAAATCTTGAACGAGCCTGTTTATTGGGAAAGCTATGTATACTCATTTGACCCATATACAGTAATTGAAGAAGCAAAGAATCTTGACAGGTATTCTGGATGCTTACATTCATCCTTCCAAAGCGATAAGCATTCATCAACTGTTAAGGTTGCCCCCACCTGTACAACAGCGGGCTACTCAACAGTTCAGTGTAGATGCGGAGAATATACAATTACAACAAACCGTGTTTCGGCAACAGGCCATACCTGGAGCGACTTTAAGGTTACTGCAGTTGCTACCGAAACCGAAATGGGCACACAAACATCAACCTGTACCTGCGGTGCAACAAAGACAAGAGCATATTCTGATACCTATGCTCCTGCTGTTGTTACAAAGTACTTTAAGAATGCTCCTGCCGCTTGGGCACAGGGTCTTGACGACGGTAACTATATTTCAACATATGAGTGGTTCGCACCTGTTCTTAACGAGTATAGGGCAAGGAACAACGGCGTTGGTTATAAAGCAACAGTTCTTATGACTATTGGTATGATGGATATTTATGTTGATAACTGGCATAAATATTTTGCAACAGGCGCATTTGATCTTGGTAGCCATACACAAACCCACTCAGGCTCATATAGCTCGACACAAATCAATGAAAGCTACTATCTCACAGATATTAATAGCGCTCATTTCTGGTTTATGTCTAGGTTCAGAGGTCAGCAGCTTCTTTCCTTTGCAACACCAAACGGTGCAACCTCTGACACAACAGCGATCTACATTAACGGCTTGATGCAGTGTGGACGTAATGGTGGCGACAGAACATACCTCAACCTTCTTGCAGAATATACAAAAGAGGTTAACTGGGGTAATATGAACGCATATCAGTCTAAGGCTAACCAGTCTGAGGGACTATACTTCTTTGTTAAGGACGGTAAGTTCTATTCAGCAGGTGGCGCACTTGGTGCTCTTAACCTTGAGGGCTCCTTTGGTAAGGTTGTAGTAGGCTATGATAAATCCAAAACAGAGGATGGCAAGGAGGAGCCAGACCCGAACAAGCCAATATATGGCGACTGGCT
>JAFUJS010000060.1 GCA_017468115.1 Clostridia bacterium
CGGAATGTGAAATGAAGGACCGCCTTGAGGTGTTTATCAGCGATAACGGAAAAACACTGAAAATTGACGACCTTCAAACAGAAAAGATACACATTTTCCCTAACAAGAATCTTGGTGGGGCAGGCGGCTTTACACGCTCTATGATAGAGATTATGAAGGCTCGTGAGCAAAAGGGCATTACCCACATTATGATGATGGATGATGACGTAAGACTCAACCCCGACTCAATCCTCAGAACCTACAGAATGCTAAGGCTCCTTAAGGACGAGGAAAGAGATGCCTTCATAGGCGGACATATGCTTAAAATCGACTCCCAGCATATTCAGTCAGAGGCTGCAGACCATTGGGATATTGCAAAGCACCACCCGGTAAAGTACAACTACAATCTTGAAAAGCCGGAGATGCTTGTTAAAAACGAGATTGAGGACAGCGTAAACCACTTTGGCTGGTGGTACTGCTGTATGCCGATAAATGTTCCAAGCGAAAACAACCTACCCCTTCCTATCTTCATTAAGAGGGACGATATTGAGTACGGTCTACGTAACGGCACAAAGTTTATTACATTAAACGGTATTTGCGTATGGCACGAGCCGTTTGAGTACAAGTATGCAACCTATCTTGAGTATTACTACTTCAGAAATATGTGCATAATCAACTCTCGCCATCGTCTCAGCTTCACAGCAGAGCGCCTTATTGAGGAGGTTAAGGTTAGAATCAAGGACTTCCTTTTAAGGTACAGGTACCGTGATGCAGAGCTTAGCCTGATTGGTATCCAGCACTATCTAAACGGCATTGATTGGTTCAAATCCCTTGATGGAGAGGGACTCAATGCGGAGATTATGAAGCTGGGCTACAAGAAGGTGCCCGTTGACCAAATTGACGGCTTTGTGTTTACCCACGGCGTATACGAGGCAAATTTGAGAAAGCCACAGCCAAACGAAAAGGAAATGAAAAAGCGTAGATGGAGCTTAAACGGCTGGCTCAAAAAGCCAATATTTGATAACGTGGTTGTGCCGGCATATCAGCCTGCATCCCACCTGTTTTACCGTGCGAAGAGAGTTATTAACTACGAGGAGGCCTCAAATACCGCCTTCGTTACAGAAAAGAGCTTTAGCTCCCTGTTCTACATTATAAAGCTGTATCGCAAGACAGTTAAGCTCATTAAGAAAAAGTACAAGAAGGTTACAGCGGAGTATCGTGACAGATACGACGAGCTGACAAATATCAAGTTCTGGAACAGCTATCTGTTTGAAAACGGAGTTGTGCCAAAAATCAGCTCACCTCTTGACAAGGTTAAGCGCCCAAAAAGCACCAAGGAGCAAAAAAAGGTGCTTAATGCCTCAAGATGGCTAAGATTCATTCAGGGCTGCCTTTTCTGGCTCCCAATGAAGAAAAATCGTATTATGTTCTATGTTCACGATCGTAAGGGCTTTACCTGTAACCCAAGATATATTGCAGAGGAGCTTGTAAGACAGTATGGCGATCGTGCCGAAATTATCTGGGCTACCTCTCATCCCGACACCTGCGATGACATTAAGGCACTTGGCATTAATGTTATTCACAGCGGCTCATCAAAGCAATTTTTCAAGTACCTGCGTACAAGGTTCTTTATAACAAATGACTCCTTCCCGGTGTGGGCACTCCACAAGCCAAATCAGCTTTGGATGAACACATGGCACGCAGGTATGAACTATAAGCACATCGGCTACGATTATCTGATGCCAATGAGCAAGGTTTATTCAAAAACCTTCAGAATCAAAAACCGTCAGCCAAACTTCTACCTCTCAGGCAGTAAATTCTTTACCGAGGACACCTCTGTATCCTTCAGATACAACAAAAAGGTGTTTGTGCCAACAGGTCTTCCAAGAAACGACATTTTCTTCCAGGACCGTCCTGATATAGTAGAGAAGGTGCGTAAATTCTATGGCATTGAGGACGGGGTAAAAACTGTTCTTTTCGCCCCAACCTTCCGTGTTGGTATGAAGTCCAGCACCTTCGGTATGGACTTCAAGAAGATTTGCGATGCGCTTTCAAGGCGCTTTGGCGGCAAGTGGGTGCTTCTGTTCAGAAACCACAACTTTGTAAAGGCGAAAAACAAATATCCAGGAGCAATCGACGTTTCTGGCTACCACGATATGCAGGAGCTTATGTATATGACAGACGTGCTAATCAGCGATTATTCGTCCTGCCTATACGATTTCTGCTTTACAGGCAAGCCTGCCTTTGTCTATGCAACAGACATTGAAAACTATATGAAGAATGAGCGCTCCTTTGCTTACCCAATCGAAAAGTGGCCATTCCCAATTACAGACTCAAACGAATCACTTGTTGACAGGATTGAGTCCTTTGACGAGGCTGACTATAAGTCAAGGGTTGAGGAGCATCTTAAGGACGGCGGTGCCTACGACAACGGTACAGCGTCCAAGCAGGCAGTTGATATAATCAAGAAATACTGCTTCTGAGGAAAATAATTCCCAAAATTAGTAAGAGGTTCAAAATGAAAAGGTATGATTATTTAATCGTTGGCGCAGGACTCTTTGGCTGTGTATTTGCCTATGAGGCAAAAAAGCGTGGCAAAAGCTGTCTTGTGATTGACAAAAGGAGCCACACAGGCGGAAATATTTACTGTGAGAAAATAGAGGACATTAATGTGCACAAGTACGGTGCCCACATTTTCCACACCTCAGACAAGGCTGTTTGGGAGTATGTAAATCAGTTTGCCGAGTTTAATAACTATATAAACTCCCCCGTGGCAATTTACAAGGACGAGCTTTATAATTTGCCCTTCAATATGAACACCTTTTCTAAAATGTGGGGTGTTAAGACCCCTGCCGAGGCTAAGGCAAAGATAGAGGAGCAAATAAAGGAGCTTAATATTACCGAGCCGAAAAATCTGGAGGAGCAGGCGCTTTCCTTAGTTGGCACGGATGTATACGAAAAGCTGATTAAGGGCTACACCGAAAAGCAATGGCAGCGCCCCTGCTGTGAGCTTCCTGCCTTTATTATAAAAAGGCTGCCTCTGCGCTTTACCTACGACAACAACTACTTCAACGACAGATATCAGGGCATACCGGTTGGCGGCTACAATCAGATTATTGACGGTCTGCTTGAGGGCACAGAGGTTATGCTTGATACCGACTACTTTGACTTTATCAAAAATACAGACCTTACCTTTGGTAAAACTGTATTCACAGGTCAAATAGACAGGTTCTTTGACTACAAGCTGGGCGTTTTGGAATACCGTAGCGTAAGATTTGAAACCGAAACCTTAGATATGGAAAACTATCAGGGTAACGCAGTTGTAAACTATACCGAGGCAAGCGTACCATACACAAGAGTTATTGAGCACAAGCACTTTGAGTTTGGTAAGCAGCCGAAAACCGTTGTTTCCAAGGAGTATTCCAGTGAGTGGACTATGGGGGACGAGCCATACTACCCAATCAACAACGACAAAAATAACGAGCTTTATCTAAAGTATAAGGCTCTTGCCGACAACACCCCAAATGTAATCTTTGGCGGTAGGCTTGGTCAGTACAAGTATTACGATATGGACAAGGTAATTATTTCTGCTCTCGAGGCAGTTAGAAAAGAGTTTGACGAATGATAACAGTAAGCGATTTATCCTTTAACTTTGGCGGACAGCTTCTTTTTAAGGATGTTAACCTAAAATTCACGCCGGGCAACTGCTATGGCGTAATCGGCGCAAACGGGGCAGGAAAGAGTACCTTTCTCCGTATTCTTTGCAAGGAGCTGGAGCCGACCAAGGGCGAGGTTTATATTCCCGACACAGTAAGAATGTCGGTTCTTAAGCAGAACCACTTTGAGTTTGACGAATACTCGGTTCTTGACACCATCATTATGGGTAATGAAAGGCTTTATTCCATAATGAAGGAAAAGGACGCCATCTATATGAAGGAGGACTTTACCGACGAGGACGGTATTCGTGCCTCCGAATTAGAGGGCGAGTTTGCGGAGCTGAACGGCTGGGAGGCTGAAAGCGATGCATCAAGGCTTATTCAAGGCCTTGGACTTAGCGAGGATTTGCTTTACGAGCAAATGGTAAACCTCAAGGAGGGACAAAAGGTTAAGGTGCTTTTGGCGCAGGCGCTTTTTGGCAACCCTGACATTATTTTGCTTGACGAGCCTACAAACGGTCTTGACCTGGAGGCAACTATGTGGCTTGAGGACTTCTTGTCCGACTACTTCGGCACAGTTTTGGTTGTTTCCCACGACAGGCACTTTTTAAACGACGTTTGCACAAATATCGTTGATATAGACTATTCGGGCATTAAAATGTACGTTGGTAACTATGAGTTCTGGTATGAGTCCAGCCAGCTTATCCAGCGTATGATTAAGCAACAAAACAAGAAAAATGAGGAGAAGATTAGGGAGCTTCAAAGCTTTATTTCCCGCTTCTCGGCAAATAAATCAAAATCAAGACAGGCAACCTCAAGAAGAAAGCTTCTTGACAAGCTGACTATTGAGGAGCTTCCCGCATCCTCAAGGCGCTACCCGTTTATCGGCTTTGATATGGACAGAGAGGCAGGCAAGGATATTCTTACCGTGTCCGACCTTTCAAAATCAAGCGGGGGAGTGTCGCTATTTAAGAATATTTCCTTCACAGTTGCCAAGGGAGATAAAATTGCCCTTATTGGCAACGAAATGGCAATTACCGCCCTCTTTAAGATTCTTATGGAGGAGGACGAGGCGGACAAGGGTAGCTTCAAGTGGGGCATTAGTATAACTAAATCCTACTTCCCAAAGGACAACATTGACTACTTCAGCGGCTGCCACGACTCAATCCTTGACTGGATGAGAAGATATTCCAAGGACCAGACAGAAACCTATCTTCGTGGCTTCCTTGGCAGAATGCTTTTCTCCGGCGACTCTATCTTTAAGGAGGTTAGCGTTTTGTCAGGTGGAGAAAAGGCAAGATGTATGTTCTCACGTATGATGCTTTTCGGCTCCAACTTCTTGCTTCTTGACCAGCCAACAAACCACTTAGACCTTGAGTCAATTACTGCCGTAAACAACGGACTTGCCGACTTTAAGGGCAACATACTCTTCTATTCCCACGACTACGAAACCGTAAACACCGTTGCAAACCGTATCATCGAAATCAAAGAGGACGGCATTTACGATTACAGTGGAACATACGAGGAGTATTTGGAGTACAAAAAATCCAAAGGACTTAATTAAGGCGCAGGTAAGCTGCGAAATACTGCGTTACTTTCAAAGCAAAAGGAGAGCCTACGATGGACTATTTACAAAAGAATATTGCCATTGTGGGGGCTGGACCTGCCGGAATGATGGCAGGCATATATGCATCACTCGGTGGT
>JAFUJS010000061.1 GCA_017468115.1 Clostridia bacterium
AATTTTCTTAAGAGTTCCGTTTCTTTCAGTACATCAGTTCTCTTTTCAAAAAACTTTTTGTTCATTGTTCAATTTTCAAGGATCTTTTCATGCCAACTTAAGGTCTCTCCCCCCCAAGTCAGCCTTGCTATTATATCACTACATTTATTTCTTGTCAAGTCTTTTTTTAAATTTTTTTGAAATTTTTGAAAAAATCTTAAAACCTCAATAAATACAAGGGTTTTTGGTATATTTTCTTCCCGTTTTGGTAATGATATTCTAAAGAATTTTTGAATTTTTTGAGGTGATTTTTATGGAAAAGGAAAAAGATGACCTTAACCTGAACCAGATTGAAGAAATTGAGAAGACCGGAGGCGTTGATTGTAAAGGCGACGGAAGCCGAATACATTGTATGAGCATTATTGGGCAAATTGAGGGGCATTATGCGTTGCCAGACGGGCAAAAGGCAACCAAGTATGAGCACATCGTTCCCCTGCTTGTGTCCGTGGAGCAAAGCGAGGACATTGACGGGCTGTTAATCGTTCTTAACACTATGGGTGGAGATGTAGAGGCAGGGCTTGCCATCTCCGAGCTGATTGCCAGCATGAAAAAGCCAACCGTTTCCTTAGTGCTTGGCGGTGGACATTCCATCGGTGTGCCCTTGGCGGTTTCTGCAAGGCGCTCCTTTATTGTGCCCTCAGCCACCATGACAATCCATCCTGTAAGGGTAAGCGGAACCATTGTTGGCTCTCCCCAAACCTACTATTATTTTGAGAGAATGCAGGAGCGCATAACGGACTTTGTCTGCGCCCACTCGAAAATCAGCGCTGACAGGTTTACACAGCTTATGATGGCGACGGACCAGATTGCCACCGACACCGGCTCCGTGGTGGACGGAAAGGAAGCTGTTGATTTTGGGCTGATAGACAGCGTGGGCGGTCTTAGCGATGCCCTTTCCGCCCTTGAGGAAATGATAAATGCCTCTGACGGCAATATATAATAACTATTGATAATAATGAAGGAAAATGAAAAGCAGACACCCAAAAGGTGCCTGCTATTTCTTGTTTTTTATGCTCTTAGAGTGATGCCAAGCTCTCTTTCGAGATTTTTAAGAATCTTCTTAACGGCATTGTCTGCCTCTTGGTCGTTAAGGGTTCTGTCCGCTGCACGGAGCGATACGGAGAAGGCAACATTTTTCTTGCCCTCGCCAATTTGCACACCTCTGTAAATATCGAAGAGCTTTACGCTTTCGAGCAGGTTGCCACCTGACTTTTTGATAACAGCCTCGATTGTGCCAACCTCAAGGGACTCGTCAACTACAAACGCAAAGTCTCTTGTAAGAGCTGGGAATTTTGGAAGTGGTGTGTAATGTGCCTCTGCCTCGTGGTTTTCAAACATAGCCTCAAAGTCAAGCTCTGCCACATAAACTCTCTTGTTGAAGGAGTAGTTTGCGCTTACTGATGGGTGGATTTCTCCAAAAACACCGAGACACGTGTCGTTATTTAGGTAAATTTCAGCGCATCTGCCAGGGTGGAAGGTTGGGTTATCGCACTTTGCCTTAACTGTGTAATTCTTAATGCCACAAGCATCAAAGAGTCCACAGATAACGCCCTTCATATCGTAGAAATCACAGCCGCCATACATACCGAGAACAAGCTGCTTTGGCTCCTCTGGAAGCTTTGTGATGTCCTCGTTTGGAATGTAGATTGTGGAAACCTCGAACAGCATAGCCTCCTCATTTTTAAGGTTGCTGTTCTTGTTAAGAACCTCAAGCATAGAAGGAATTGAGGTTGTACGCATAACGCTTGTGTCCTCACCAAGCGGATTGGAAATAACAACACTCCTTCTTCTCTTATCGTTTGCGGGCATACAAATCTTGTCGTAATACTTAGGGCTGATGAATGAGAAGGTGTTAATCTCATATATACCCATAGCGCAAAGGGTGTCCTTAACCTTTACGTCGTAGAGCTGATGCGGAGTTCTTTCGCCCTGTGTAAGAGCCGCAACAACATTTGTTGTTTCAATTTCGTTGTAGCCGTAAATTCTTGCAATTTCCTCGGCGATATCCTGCATACCCTCTACGTCCTCACGGTAGGAAGGAACATAAATGTCGTCCCCCTTTACTGTGAAGCAAAGGCTTTTTAGAATTTCAACCATTTTTGCTCTTTCAATGCTTGTGCCGAGGAATGCGTTGATTCTGTCAGCGTCAAGCTTTATTACGTGAGCCTTTTTAGGATTTGGATATACGTCAATAATGCCGTTTACAACGTCGCCTGCGCCAAGCATTTGAACCAGCTGACAAGCCCTTTCAATTGCAGGAATTGTGTTTTCGGAGTCAATGCCCTTTTCAAATCTGGAGCTGGACTCTGTTCTCATACCGAGGGCACGAGATGTAACACGAACGCTTGTGCCGTTAAAGTTTGCGCTCTCGAACACAACTGTTTTTGTGTCCTCTGTAATTTCGCTGTTTGCGCCACCCATAACACCTGCCAAGGCAACTGCCTTCTTCTCGTCGGAGATTACAAGCATACCAGCCTTTAGTGTATGGTCAATGTCGTCAAGGGACTTAAACTGCTCTCCCTCGGACGCCTCTCTTACAATAATGTGGGAGCCGTCAAGGCACTTATAGTCAAATGCGTGCATTGGCTGACCATACTCAAGCATTACATAGTTTGTAATATCAACTATGTTGTTGATTGGTCTAACGCCCGAGGCTCTTAGTCTCATACGGAGCCAAAGCGGAGATGGCTCGATTTTGATATTTTTAACTACTCTTGCGGAGTATCTTTTGCAAAGTGCGCTTTCGATATCAACCTTAATGTAGTTCTCTATTTTGTCGTCGTCAGCTGATTTTTCAACCACAGGGTCGGGGATTTTTAGCTCCCTGTCAAAGGAAGCTGCGCTTTCTCTTGCAAGACCGATAACGCTGAGGCAGTCGGGACGGTTAGGTGTAATTTCAAACTCAACCACGTCGTCCTTGAGCATAAGAGCGTCCTTAATGTCCATACCCAAGGTAAAGTCCTTTGACTCCTCAAGGTCGTTAAGAATGAAAATGCCGTCCTCAATTGCGGTTGGCATATCGTGGGTTGTAAGATTAAGCTCGGCAATGGAGCAAAGCATACCGTTGGACTCAACACCACGGAGCTTGCCTGCCTTGATTACAACACCGCCGGGAAGCTTTGCAGGTGCTTTAGCAACCGGAACAATTGCGCCCTCGAATACATTTTGAGCTCCTGTTACAATTTGAATGTCCTCTCCCTCTCCAACGTCAAGCATACAGATTTGAAGGTGGTCGGAGTTTTCGTGCTTTGAAATTTTTGTGATTTTACCAACTACTACGTTGTCAATGTCCTCGCCCATAACCTGGAAGCCCTCAACCTTGGAGCCTGTGTCGGTCATTCTGTCGCAGTAGTCCTTATTATTAACCTCGCTTACGTCAACAAAGTCGGTAAGCCATTTTCTAGAAAGATTCATCTTAGTACCCCCTTAAAACTGCTCAAGGAACTTGATATTGTTTTCATAAAGAAGACGCATATCATCAATACCGTATTGGCACATAGTAATACGCTCAATGCCCATACCGAAGGCAAAGCCGCTATATACCTCAGGGTCAATGCCGCAGGTTCTTAATACATTTGGATGCACCATGCCTGCGCCAAGAATTTCAATCCAGCCCTCGCCCTTGCAAAGACGACAGCCCTTGCCGCCGCACACGAAGCAGGAAACGTCAACCTCTGCGCTTGGCTCTGTAAATGGGAAGTGGTGAGGACGGAAGCGGATTCTTGTCTTCTCGCCGAACATAGTTTTTGCAAAGGTTTCAAGCATACCACGAAGGTTGCCCATTGTAATGCCCTTGTCAACTACAAGACCCTCAAGCTGATGGAAAAGCGGAGAGTGGCTACCGTCAACCTCGTCAGAACGGTAAACTCTGCCGGGAGAGATAATTCTGATAGGTGGCTGGGTCTTCTCCATTACTCTTGCCTGAACAGGAGAGGTCTGGGAGCGAAGAAGAATGTTGTCTGTGATATAGAAGGTGTCCTGAGTGTCCCTTGCAGGGTGGTTTTCAGGAATGTTAAGCGCTTGGAAATTGTAGTAGTCGTACTCTACCTCAGGACCCTCTGCAATGGAAAAGCCCATACCGATAAAGATGTCCTCCATTCTTCTCTGCACCTGTGTAAGAGGATGGAGCTTGCCAACCTTTCTTACCTTACCGGGAACGGTAACGTCGATTTTCTCGCTAACGAGAGCAGCCTCAAGCTCCTTTGCCTTCTTGATTTCAGCAAGGGCGGAAAGCTTTTGTTCAATTTCTGCACGAACCTCGTTTGCAAGCTGACCCATAACAGGTCTTTCCTCAGGGGAAAGCTGACCCATCATACGAAGGACAGATGTAAGCTCACCCTTTTTGCCAAGATATTTAATTCTGATTTCCTCAAGATTTGCGTCGCAGCTCTCAAGGCTAGCCAGCGCCTCGGCTTTGATTTTAAGTAATGTTTCTTTCATATATTTTTCTCCTATTGGAATTATTTACCGCTTTAAGATGAGCCGATATTCGACGTCGCTATCTTATTCAAGGCTTAAGAAGCAAGAATATCTAGGCGCACCGCATACCACAGGCGACGGTGTACTTACGTACTCCGAGGTTGTGGGAGAGGAGCAACGCCGATATTCGACGCCTTATTAAGTCTTGAAAAATAAAAAACCTACCGCATCGCATAGCGATTACAGTAGGGACGAATAGCTAAAGCATCCGTGGTACCACCCATATTCCATACATATCTTATGTATAGCACTTTTCCGAGGCAACAACCTCTCTGACAAATAACGGTGACCTACCGAAGCCCCCTACTGTTATATTCAAGGGCCCTGCTCCGAAGGGAAACGCAAGAGATAATCCACCAGCCGCCTCCCAGCCAAGGGCGACCTCTCTTTAGATGGGTTTTTCACCTCTGCAAGCTTCATCTACGCATTTATGTGTGTATTTTAACACAATTCAGAGCTAAAAGCAAGATATATTTATTATTTTTTCAATTATTTTTTCTTTTATCTTCATACAATTTTCACATTCATAGTATAGAATAAAATCACATAAGATTATT
>JAFUJS010000062.1 GCA_017468115.1 Clostridia bacterium
TCAAAAGAAAATGAAGGTAAATATTAAAAAGCTAAACGAAAACGCAATTATACCAACCTACGGCTCCGAGTATGCGGCAGGCGCTGACCTTTACGCATGCATTGACGGGGAGCTTACTATTGAGGCGGGTCAAACCGTGCTTGTAAAGACAGGTCTTGCTATTGAGGTGCCTGTTGGCTATGGAGCATTTATTTATGCAAGAAGCGGTCTTGCCTCAAAGCGTGGTCTTGCCCCTGCAAATAAGGTTGGCGTTGTTGACTGCGACTATCGTGGAGAGGTTATGGTGGCGCTCCACAACCATTCCCAGGCTCCGCAAACCATTGTTGCGGGCGAAAGGATTGCGCAGATGGTTATTGCCCCATATATTACTGCCGAATTTGAAGTTGTAGAGGAGCTTTCCGACACTACCCGTGGGGAAGGCGGCTTTGGCTCAACAGGTAGAAAATGATAGATAAGAATAAGGGCTACATTTTCTTTATAAGGCACGGACAAACCGAGTGGAATGTGCTGAGGAAAATGCAAGGAAGAGATGATATTCCTTTGAATGAGCTGGGGCTTAGTCAAGCCACAGAAGCCGCAGAGGGAATAAAAAATGCCTGCCTTAAAACAGGCTTTACCTTTAATAGGGTTGTTACAAGTCCCCTTCTTCGTGCAAGGAAAACCGGGGAGCTGATTGCAGAGGCTGTCGGCTGTCCTTGCGTATGCGACGAAAGAATTACCGAAAGGGATTTTGGCGTGCTTTCAGGTACACAATATAGCCCAAACAGCAAGGCTATTTCCGAGGACGTGTCCGTTGAGGGGCTGGAGCCTATGGGAGATGTGCTGGAGCGTGTGAGCCGATTCGTTTATGATAATGTAAAAATCGGCGAAAGTGTTTTGGCAGTCAGCCACGGCTCTGCCACTAAAATCTTTGCGCTTTCGATTGAAAAAGCTCCTTGCGTTACAAATTACAATGAGCTTCTGAAAAATTGCCATATGATTGCCTACTCCTTTGACGGAAGCAGGGTGATTATGGAGGGGTATAACCTGTCCCCTGCTGATTTAGAATCGTTTGTGAGGATAGAAAATGAGTAAAGAAAAAAATGTGGCAAGGGTGCCACTTTCAAAAAACAAGACCTTTAAGAAGGTGCTTTTTGGCGCCTTGGGTGTATTGGCAGCTGCGGCTATTATAGTTTTCATTATTATTTCGGTAATTAAATTTACCGAGGACAGCGGCCCTAAGTATGACGAAAGCTATGTATACGACGGCTTTTCCTTGGTTGGCACCTGGCGTGAATATGAGCACGACGATAGCGGCTATATTTTGTACGAATACAAGGCTGACAATACCATAACAAAAACATCCTATACCTACGGTATAAAGGACCAGCAGATTGTTGGCACATATACTGTTACTATGCCTAACTCCATTACCATCAGGTATGAGGGCGAGGGGGATGAGCCTGTGGAAACAAGCAATTTCTCTATTGACGAGTGGGGCACGCTTGTGCTTTATACTCTTGGCGATATGGGCTACAGACACCTGGGCTATGTGAAAAACGACCTGGAATTTTCCAAGGGGGAAAACCCTCTCTTAGGAGATTGGCGCCTTTTGGAAAACAATGACGTTAATATGCACTTTGGCAGCGACTCATACGGATATCTATACTATGTTTCAAGTCCTAACGAAAGGGACGATTTTGCATACTCCTGGCGTGGAGATAATGAGCTTTATATGCTCTATGTAATCAGATTTGAGGGCACGCCCGACATTCCGACAGGCAGTATTATTGCCCCCGGCTATAGAATTGAGGACGACAGGCTTACCATATATGGTAACGATTCAAACGGCAACTACATTGAGCAGGTTTACGAAAGGATAAAATAATATGGAGTTATTTGAAAAAAAGCTTTCATCAAAGCAAATCTTTGACGGAAAAATAGTTAAGCTTTTTGTAGATACAGTACAGCTTCCCAACGGAAATGAGGCTACACGTGAGATTGTCAGACATCCGGGCGCTGTTTGCGTTGTGCCTGTAACCGATGACGGTCAGGTTATTATGGTCCGTCAATTCAGATACCCCTTTGAACAGGTGCTTTTGGAAATTCCTGCAGGAAAGCTGGAGCCCGGCGAGGACCCACTTGAGGCTGTAAAGCGTGAGCTTGAGGAGGAAAGCGGAGCTGTTGCCGGAAAAATTCAGCATATTGGAGAGCTTTACACTACCGTTGCTATATTTGACGAGAAAATACAAATTTATCTTGCCACAGACTTAACCTTTAAGGACTCCCACCCTGACGAGGACGAATTTGTAGAGGTTACAAAAATCCCTCTTGACACCCTTGTTACAATGATTATGAACGGAGAAATTAAGGACGCAAAAACACAAATTGCCATACTGAAGGCAGACAAGATTTTAGGGGGCAAAAAATGAACATTTTTGAAATAAAGAAAACAAAAATGCTTGATGAGGCAACCTTTGGACACAAGCCGCAAAGCATATTTCTCGTTGTCCTCATCTTTATGCTCGTATTTCTTATCGGAAATACCATACAGGGTGTAATCTTAGCCATTCCAACAGCTGTTTATGCCGTCAGCGCTATTTTTTCAAACGAAGCCTTTCAAGCGTTTATAGAAGGTGTAAAAAACGACACTGTAACCGAAGAAGGCTATGAAGAAGTAATCGAGCAGGTAACAACGGAAATTCTCGCAAGCATGCCTGCTTGGCTGACTGTTGTTAATCTGTTTGCAACTGCTGCCACTATTGCGGCTGCAATCTTCTACTGCAAGAAGTTTGAAAAAAGACCCATTTCCTCTATGGGAATAAGAAAAGAGGGCGCATTTTTTGAATATTTGATTGGTGTAGGTATCGGTACTCTTATGATGGGGCTTACCTATCTTATCGCTTATCTTACTGGCTCCGTTGATATTTCAGTCAGCGAATATATAAGCCCGATTATTATTCTCTTCTTCCTTGGCTTTGTGGTTCAGGGCGCTTCTGAGGAGATTTTGGTCCGTGGCTATCTTATGATATCCTTAGCAAGGGATACAAAGGTGTTTGTCGCTATACTTTTATCCTCTCTGTTCTTCGGACTTATGCACCTAGGCAATCCTAATTTCGGTGTTATCGGCTTTATAAACATTATTCTTTTCGGTGTGTTCCTTGGCATTTATGTGTTTAAGCGTGGCAGCCTGTGGGGCGCCTGCGCTATTCATACCATGTGGAACTTTATACAGGGTAATGTATTTGGCGTTAGTGTAAGTGGACTTGGCATTATGCCGTCCTTCTTTACAACCACAGTAAATGAGGGCAAGGATTTGATAAGCGGCGGCGCATTCGGTCTTGAGGGCGGTATTGCCTCTACCTGCGTTTTGCTTCTTGGCATTCTTATTGTGCTTCTTGTTAAGACAAAGGAAAGCGAGGCTTCGGAATTTGAGCCTCAAGTGAATATTTTTTGAATAATATTCACACCTTTTGCAAAAATATTCAATCACACTTGACAAATATATTTTTTATGCTATACTATATAAGCAAATATATAAATATTTAAGGAGAATTCAAAATGAAAAAGATTATTGCACTTGTACTTGCAACTCTTATGCTCGTTTGCACAGTTGTTGGCTTTTCTTCCTGTAATCAGGACACCATCATTGTTCAAACAAACGCATTCTTCGCACCATTCGAATACTATGAGGGCACAGAAATCGTAGGCGTTGACGTTGAAATCATGGCTATGGTTGGAGAAAGACTTGGAAAGAACGTTCAGTTTGACAACGTTTCCTTCTCTGCTATTATCGACAACGTAAAGGAAGGCACAGTTTGTGATGCCGGTGCCGCAGGTATTACCATCACAGATTCAAGAAAGGAAAAGGTTGACTTTTCTATTCCTTACTACACATCTGTTCAGTATGTAATTATCCCTGTTGACTCAACTCTTGCTACAAAGACTGTTGACGGTGTTGAGTATATGGTTTGGGAAGCACTTGCAGGCAAGACCATCGGTGTTCAAATGGACACAACAGGCTACATCTACACAGACGGCGAAATTAACGCAACAGAGGACAACGACTACGGCTATGCAGGCGTTCTTTACGGCACTGACACAGTTTGCACACCATTCAGCACAGCTCAGCTTGCTGCTGACGGCATTACTGCAAACCAAATTGATGCTGTTATCGTTGACGAGCTTCCTGCTCAGTATATCGTTTCTAACAACTCCAGCTTCAAGTGTGTTCCTCTCTACTACTCAGGCGAAACAGATGCTGACGACGCTCCTGTTATGGAAGACTACGCAATCTGCGTAACAAAGGGCAACACAGAGCTTCTTGATGCTATCAATGCAGTTCTTACAGAGCTTTTAGTTGAAGATGAAAATGGTGTTTCACAAATCGAAAAGATGGTTATGAGACACATGGGTATGGAACAGTAATAATTTAACCGAAAAAGAGCTGTGCCACTTTGCATAGTTCTTTTTCATTGTAAAGGATAAAATAATGAATTTTTTTGAGCAATTAGGTACGCTTTTCTCAACACCCAGGTATTGGGAAATGCTTATGAAGGGCTTAGGCACTACTCTTATGATTTCTGTCTTTGCCGCAATTATTGGACTTGTGCTTGGTACGCTTGTTGCTATGGTTTCCATTGCGAAAAAGTCTAGGGCTATGGCTGTGCCAAAGTTCATTTGTAATTTCTACGTAACAATTATCCGTGGCACACCTATGGCTCTGCAGCTATTTATTATGGTGTTTGTAATTTTCGCCATCAGAGGCTTCCCACGTGAGCTTACTGCGATTATTGCCTTTGGTATTAACTCCGGCGCTTATGTGGCTGAAAATATCCGTGCCGGCATTTTGTCTGTTGATATTGGTCAAACAGAGGCTTGCCGTGCCCTTGGTCTTTCCTCCACAAAGACAATGACTAAGGTTGTTATTCCTCAGGCTATTAAAAATGTTATTCCTGCTATTGGTAATGAGCTTATTGCACTTATCAAGGAGACATCTATCGTTTATATGTTCGGTATTTACGACCTTACAATGGTGGCAACCATTATCGGTGGCGG
>JAFUJS010000063.1 GCA_017468115.1 Clostridia bacterium
CCTTTCGCTTTGACCCTGTTTCCTTCTTCGTGCACAAGCAGGAGTGGGGCGGCGTTGCCTTTGGCAGGTATGTGGTTTTTGCCCAGGACCGAGAGGATGAGCTGTATATTTATAACTCCGACGCCCTTGATTTTGAGAATATCTGGTGCATCTATCTTGATTTTTTGATTGATTACCAACGGGCAAACGAAAAAATCCTTGAGGCTGTACCCTCGGAGCATATGGAAAGGTGCGTTAAGTACGGAAGCGGCATAAGGCTGCTTTGCCAAAGCCTTTGGGAGTGTATGATTTCCTTTATTATTTCCCAAAACAATAATATTCCCCGAATAAAAAAGATTATTTCTGCTCTTTCGGAAAAATACGGTGAAAAAATAGAGTTTATGGGCGGCACCTACTATGCCTTTCCCGAGGCGGACGTGCTGGCAAAAGCCACGGTTGAGGAGCTTTTTCAGCTGAAAATGGGCTTTCGTGCCAAGTATGTGTACGATGCCTGCCGCTTTTATCTTAAGGAAACGGACAAAATTTTCTCCCTTGGGCTTTCTTCCCTTGAGGACGACATTGAAACCCTTTGTCAGGTCAAGGGCATAGGTCTTAAGGTGGCTTCCTGCATTTTGCTTTTCAGCTCCAAGAGAAGAGATGCCTTCCCCATTGACGTGCATATGAAGCGCACCCTTGAAAAATATTTCAAGGACGGCTTTGATGTTTGCGCCCTCGGGGAGCACGCAGGCCTTGCACAGCAGTATCTTTTCTATTACGAAAAATATAATAAAGCACTTGAATAAAGGGCGATTTTGTTATATAATTAAATTGTTAAAAAACTTTACGAGGTAAATGATATGAAAACAGTATGCTTTGGCGAAATTATGCTAAGACTTAACCCAAACGGCTACACAAGATTTGTTCAAACCGATACCTTTGGCGCTACATATGGCGGCGGCGAGGCTAATGTGGCTGTGTCCCTTGCTAACTACGGCATTGACGCATCCTACGTTACCAAGCTCCCTAAGCACGAAATCGGTCAGGCGGCAGTAAATTCTCTCAGAAGATACGGCGTTGACACAAGCGATATCGTAAGAGGCGGCGACAGGGTTGGTATTTACTACCTTGAAACAGGCGCATCTCAGCGTCCTTCAAAGGTTATTTATGATAGAGCCTACTCCTCTATTGCTATGGCAAAGAGAGAAGATTTTGATTGGGATAAAATCCTTGATGGCGCAAATTGGTTCCACTTTACAGGCATTACTCCGGCTCTTGGCGGAGAGCTTCCCGAAATTTGTATGGATGCGCTTACAGCCTGCAAGGCAAAGGGTATTACCACAAGCTGCGACCTTAACTACCGCAAAAACCTTTGGACAACCGAGGAAGCCGGCAGAGTTATGGGTCAGCTTATGAAGCTTGTTGACGTTTGCATCGCAAACGAGGAGGATGCTGAAAAGGTATTCGGCATCAAGGCTGAAAACACCGACGTTGATAAGGGCGTTGTTAACCACGACGGCTATAAGAGCGTTGCTAAGCAGCTGTCCGACACATTCGGCTTTAAGAGAGTTGCTATCACACTAAGAACCAGCATTTCCGCAAACGACAACATTTGGGCTGCTATGCTCTACGATAAGGCTGAGGGCGAGTATTACTTCTCTCGCTCCTACAACATTCACATTGTTGACCGTGTTGGCGGTGGCGACTCCTTTGGTGGCGGTCTTATCTACGCTTCACTTATGAACAAGTCCTCACAGGATGTTATCGAGTTTGCTGTTGCGGCATCCTGCCTGAAGCACACAATCCTTGGCGACTACAACCTTGTTTCCGTTAGCGAGGTTGAGGGTCTTATCAAGGGCGGCGGAAGCGGAAGAGTTCAGAGATAACCTGCAAAAAATATCGGTCTATGGCAAAAGCAATAGACCGATTTTTTATAGCAATCCTACGGGCAACGGGCAGTCGGGGACGGTTTGCCCCTACATCATATTTTTGATTTTAAGAGGTTTTTATGAAACGCTTTGACTATAAGGATAAGGTTGCCATAATCACGGGGGCTTCAAGCGGAATCGGCAAGGCCCTTGCAGGTGAGCTTATCAAAAGGTACAATTGCACAGTTTTTGCCATTGCTCGGAATGAGGAAAGGCTACGCCTTGCAAAAGAGGAGCTGGGGGACCTTTATGTGCCCTATCCTATGGATGCAACCAGCAAGGAGGGGTGGCAGGAGCTTAGAGATTTTTTGAAAAAATCAGACACTCCCCCAGATATTTTGATAAATTGCGCAGGAGTTTTACCTAAGTTTGAGCCTTTTTTGAAAAGCGGCTCCGAAAAGCTTTTAGAGGTAATAAGCATAAATCTTATGGCAGGCGTTTATGGCTGTGAGGCGTTTATGCCCATTATGAATGAAGGCTCCATAGTGATTAATATCGCAAGCTCCTCTGCCCTTTGTCCCTTTGGGCTTGTTAGCGCCTACTCTGCCTCCAAGGCGGCCTTTGAGCGCTTTTCCGAGGCTCTTGCCTGCGAAAGCACCCGTATTTCCGTTACCACAGCCTTGCCCGGCTTCGTAAAAACCGACATTATGAGGGGACAAAACCCCAGCCAAAGGGAAAAGAGCCTGATTGACAAATTCAGCGCCGATGCCGACAAGGTGGCAAAAAAGATACTTGCCAAGGCAAGAAAGAGGAAAAGAAGAACTGTTATCGGCTTTGATGCCAAGCTAATGGACTTTATGTATAAGCATTTTCCAAACAGCGCCCCGAAAATGATAAGCTCCTTCCTTAAAAAATCCGGTCTTGCGCTTTTTGCACAATAAATAAACCCCTGCGCACCTTTTGGCGCAGGGATTTTTTGTGCAATTTTGGCAAAAATTTTCTTTTTGCGTTTATTTTATTGAAATATAGTGTGCGCCCGTGTTAATATAATAGTATAGAAATAATCTTTTTTAAAGGAGAGATAAATATGAAAAAGAAAATACTCTTATTTCTTGTTTTAACTGTACTTGCAGTTTTAATGCTTGCAGTTTCTGTTAGCGCTGTTTCCTATACATATAACGACGCTGACGGTAACGAGCTTTATAGCTATGATTATGACACAAGCTCTTATATCATTTCAAACAAGGCTGGTGTCGGCTTTGCAAAAGAGGATGCGAACGGCAATGCACTAACCTGGTACATTACTGACAAGGTAGACGACGGCAGTGGCAATATCACTTATACCGTTGCCCCTGCGCTTACACTTCCTGTAGATGGCGACGAGACAAGTGTTGTTGCAGCACAATTAATGCTAGTGGCGCATATTCATACGCTTCTCCCGTTGAAACAAGCAATGTAGTAAGCGCAAACTTCCCTGACAACATGGGCATTAAAACACTTAGCTTCAGCACCTACGCAGGAAACGGCAAGCGTTCTTCCTCTACTATTCTTTTCTGCTATTTGCCAAACACACTAACAGCGCTTCCCTTCAACCTTGTTCAGGAGTCAAATGTTATTGTTGTAGACATTGACTTCGAAACGCCAGTTAAGGAAATTCCTCAAAACTTTGCACACGGTGCGTTTAATCTGACCTCTATAAAAATTCCTTCCAGCGTTGAAAAAATCAATGGTAATAGCGCACAAAACGGCGCCCCATTTTACAATTGCAAATCCTTGGAGAGTGTTACATTTGGTCCTGATTCTAAGCTAACCACCCTTCTAAACGACGTATTCAACGGCTGTTCCAGCCTTAAATCCATTGAACTTCCAAGCACAGTAACCAGCATGGGTGTGCGTATTTTTAGTAACACCACAAGCCTTGAAAGCGCACCTCTTCCCGATGACTTGGAAACTATCCCTGATGAAACATTTAGAAACTCCGGAATTATCAACTGGCCACTTAGTGAAAACACAAGCGTTTCCTCCTTTGGAAACTGGGCATTCTATGGCGCTGACAACCTAACCTCTGCATATATTCCTGCTGCCGTTTCCGACCTAAGCACAAGCTACCAGAGCTATGGTATTTTTGCCAACTGCACCAGCCTACAAACCGTAGTATTTGAAGAGGGCTCGCAGCTTACCGGTAAATTAGAGTACACCTTTAAAAACTGTTCTTCTCTTGAGTCTATTTCCTTTGATTTAGACTGTCCTCTTACCGAGATTGGCAACTCTGCCTTCCAAGGTTGTCTTGCTCTTAAGGAAATCATTCTTCCTCACAAGGTTGAGTATGTTCACAACCGTGCCTTCCAGGCTTCAACCGGTAGCGCAAAGGGTGCATTGGAAACAGTAAACTTAGGTCCTTCCTTCAAGGGTTTTATTAACGACGGCGGAGACACCTGGTTCTTCTATAACCAACCAAACCTAAAATCTATAACCTTCCCTGCTATAACCGCTGACGATGTTACTGCAGACTGGATTCAGCTTATTAACAGCTGTTCAACCCCTACAATTTATTATACCGGCACAGCTAAACAATGGACTGACGTTTTAGCAAAGGTTAATGAGGTTGCAAATAAAAACAACGGAACATTCCTTAGCATTACTGAGCCTGTTCTCGTCGACGTTTGCACAGCATTCTATAAGAGCGTTCACGACGGTGAGGAATCAGTAAAGTTTGCTGACGACATGTTTGTATCAACTGCAACCTTGCAGGTTGCCTGCACTCGCTGTGGCAACACAGAAACAATTGAAACAGTTGCACCATTGTTCCACTTCAATGGCTTCTCCTACGAGGAAGGCACAGATAGTGGCAAGGTAATGCAAGCGTTTGCTATTGACAAGAGCGTTTTAGACTTCTATACTGAAAGATTTGGCGCTATTAGCTACGGTCTTGTGGCTGCAGTTAACACCTACTATGTAGACAGCACACCGAACACAATCCACACAGGTACCCTCTTTGATGTAAACGAGGGTGTGCTAACCGCTAAGGAAAAGGTTGCACACGTTGACTTTACAGAAAGAAATTACGACCTGTTTGAAATGGGTGTAACAGGCCTTACAGGCAACAATGCGGGCACATCTATCTACCTTTGCGCTTACATTTTCGTTGACGGTCAGGTTTACTACCTAAAC
>JAFUJS010000001.1 GCA_017468115.1 Clostridia bacterium
ACCCGCAGGACCCATTTATGGGTAGTAAGTAACAAATGCAGGGCTGGCAGGCCAATTCTAGACGCACTTGTGCGTAGCCAGTAGTGTTTAGGGCTATGCCCGAAAATGAAATACCACCCGCTAGGCGGGTGGATATTTATTTAGTATGTTTCAGCCTTAAGGGTGTAGGTTTGACCCTCTGTAATCGGGGTAGAGTCAACGCCGGTCATGGCATATTCGCCATCTATGTATAGCGCCCAGTAGGTGTTGCTGCTTTCCCAGTCGTAGTAAGTACCGTCAACAGTGGTAACAGTAAGACCATATTGGCTCTCATAGCCGGAAATAAGACCTTCCTCTAAAAGAGCATCACCAAGCATAGCCTTTTGGGAGCTGTACTCAAAGGTTTTTACACTTCCGTCAAGATGCTCAACCTTAACTGTGAAATTAAGTGCGGTTTCGTTATCGGGTGTGTTGCAGGAAACGAGCACCACAAGGGACAGCATTATAAGCACCAAGGCAATAGATATAACTCTTTTCATATGTTTCTCCTTTCGTTTTTACTCGAATAAAACAAAAGCCCGTCGTTTGACGGGCAAAGAGAGCAATAGATACAAAAAACGAGGACACGTGTCTGTTTTTTGCAAATATTGGCTTTAGTCCCCGCTTGCCCAAGACTAATTTTACCAAGAAATCTTGTGTCTGGGTGGCATTCGGACTTTTACCGTAGAGGCAGCTGCGACGGAATTACACCATGCTTTCCCACCCTTGACATCTGCATTTATTATACACCCCCAAAAAATGGTTGTCAAGTATTGAATTTTTCTTTTCATTATGCTAAAATCAACATATAAGGAAAAAGGAGCAAGAAAATGTCAAAGTACGTAAAAATTCCAAAGAAATTTGAGGCTATTGATAGCCACCTGCATATTCATCGTCTTTTTGAGGAAGAAAGACAAATGAACTTTATAGACGGTCACGAATGGTATAAGGAGAGCTGTGGCATTAAGGCGATTAACATTGCGTCTCTGCCAAGAAACGCCAGCAATAATATGGCGGTTGCACTATACAAGGCGGCAAACGAAAGCACCTATGCCCACGGCTGTATCGTTTACCCCGAAAGCCCTGTAAACCCTGCAACCATTGGCAATATGGACCCGCTTACCCAGTACAGAGAAATGATGGAAATCGGCTTTGACGGAATAAAGTTCCTAGAGGGCAAGCCTGAGATTTACAAGCGCAACCTAATGCCCCTTGACAGCGATTTTTACGAGCCATTTTGGAACCAGGTTGAAAAGGACGGCACACACATTCTTGCCCACATAAACGACCCGGAGTTTTTCTGGGATGGCGATAAGGTGTCAGACGAGCTGAAGGCAAAGGGCTGGTATTACGGAGACGGTACATATCTGCCAAGCGAGGATATGTATAAGCAGGTGGACAATCTTTTGGAAAAACACCCCAACCTGTGTATAACATTGGCGCATTTTTACTTCTGCTCAGGTAAGCCCGAAAAGCTTGAGGATATGTTTGCAAAATACAAAAACGTTGCAGTGGACATTACTCCCGGTGGAGAAATGTATGTAGACTTTGAGGCAAACCACGACTTTTACAAGGAGTTTTTCAGAAAATACAGCGACAAAATCCTTTTCGGCACCGACGGAGATTTTCCAAGGCACGTTGAGGCAATGAGCTGGCTTGTTGACAGAATCTATCGTTACCTTGCAACCGACGATAAGCTTATGGCGTTTGACGACACATTGACCGAGGGCATTTTGCTCCCCGACGACAAGGCAAAGGAAATTCTTTCCGGCAACTTTATAAGACGTGTGGGGAAAACCCCTCGTCAAATAAACAAAAAGGCGCTTAAAAATTACATAGAGAAGTACAAGCACCTAATTCCAAATAAGGCTGACTACGACCTAATTATGGAGCTTTCCAAGAAGTACCTATAAACAAAAAATCCCGACACGTGTCGGGATTTTTTTCTTATAAAAACTTTTTAAGCTCCTGCATAAAAGTGTCAATATCGTCAAAATCACGATATACTGAAACAAAGCGAATGTATGCAACAGGGTCAGCCTTTCTCAGCTCCTGCATAGTAAGCTCACCAATTTCGGTAGAGGTAATTTCAGTACGCAGAGCATTAAGAATGGTTGCCTCAACCTTATCGGCAATCTGCGCCGCATTTACAGGTCTTTTCTGGCAAGCCTTAATAATTCCTGCCTGTAGCTTACTCTTGTCAAAATACTCACGAGAGCCGTCCTTTTTGATTACCATAGGCTGTATGGTTTCAACCATTTCAAAGGTGGTAAATCTGCTTTGGCACTTAAGGCACTCTCTGCGCCTTTTGATGCTGGAGTTCTCCTCAATAGGTCTTGAGTCGATAACCTTGCTTTCCTCAAAGCCGCAATGTGGACATCTCATAAAATCACCTCACTTGAGGGTCAAGCTCCTTGACCTCTTCATTTCCTTTATTAATCTCTGATTTTTTTGCCCTTGATTTGAGAATTTGCTTTTTGATAAGCCTGTAAACTCTAACAACAAAGTACATAAAGAAGTATGGAACAACCGTATAGCAGATGAGACCGCCTATTGTGTAGAAGGTGAATGGAAATTTAATATCTCCCACAAAGTCGTACATAAAGCTTATAGGAAATTCAGGTCCCACAGGCAAATGGCGCAGAAGCATAACGTTTGCGGCATTCAAGCCCGGAACCAAATATGTAATTACGTTAATAATGATTGACAAGGCACCTGCGCCACCGACTATAGCAACATAATATTTATAGTTATTTTTGTTGATTACGTTGTAGCCGCTTTGCTTTATGTAAATGCCTGCCATATAAATCATACAGGAATGGAAGAGCATAGAATGTAAGCAAAGGAAGTGGTAAATTGGGTAGCTTTGCAGCGATGTAAGCGGCAGAATAAGGAACGCAAGACCGCCAACAAAGCAGCCGCCACAAATAAATGAGGCGCCAAGCCTATAAACAATACCCTTGCCAAAGCCACACATCCAAAGAACGTAAATAAACAAGGAGCAAAAGGCAAGAGGAAGCCAATGGTCAACCTGCCAAATGCCGCCGTTTCCAAGCACGTGGGGCTTTTCAATTACAAACTTGAAAATTATCTTAATAATTTCAAGCACAGTAAAGACAACCGCCATCACTCTTGTGACGACTCTCAGATGCTTTTTTGATATATTCCTTGTAAAATACAAGGCAACAACTATACCGACTATGCAAATGCCAAGGGAGATAAGATGTGCAGGGCTGAAAACACCGCAAGCGGGTGCGGCACCGGGTGCACCAAAAAAGTAGTTCATTAAATCAACTCCGTAAAAAAACATTCACCCTGTTATTTTAGCATATAAGACAGGATTTTTCAAGGATTATTTTAGCTTTTACATATTTTGATAAAATTTTCAAAAAAATTCGACAAAAACAGTAGCACATTTGCCTACTTGACAAATATTATAAAAAAGGGTATAATTTTTTTATCTAAAAAATTTTCAATACAAAAGTCGGACAAAGGCTCAGCGATTTATCGCTCCGAGAAAATGTAGTCCGAATCTTTTGTTGCTATACAGGAGATATGTATGAGAACAGTAACTGACTTTTTTGGCTCTATGGTGTTTAACGACCAGGTTATGAAGGAGCGCCTTCCGAAGGAAGTGTACGACTCCCTGCAAAACACCATTCAAAACGGCAAGCATCTGGATTTGTCCGTTGCCAATATTGTTGCAAATGCTATGAAGGATTGGGCTATTGAAAAGGGTGCTACCCACTATACTCACTGGTTCCAGCCTATGACAGGCATTACTGCAGAGAAGCACGACAGCTTTATATCTCCTAAGAGCAACTCTACTGTAATTATGGAGTTTTCTGGTAAGGAGCTTGTAAAGGGAGAAAGTGATGCTTCCTCATTCCCGTCCGGCGGACTTCGTGCTACCTTTGAGGCAAGAGGCTATACCGCTTGGGACCCAACCTCTTATGCGTTTATCAAGGACGGCGCACTTTGTATTCCAACCGCCTTCTGCTCCTACGGTGGTGAGGCGCTTGATAAGAAAACCCCACTCCTTCGTTCAATGGAGGTTCTTAACAAGGCGGCTGTCAAGATTTTGCACCTTTTCGGTAACGAGGATGTTACATCGGTTAAGGCAACAGTAGGTCCGGAGCAGGAATACTTCCTTGTAGACAAGGAAATGTATAACAAGCGCCCTGACCTTGTATATACAGGCAGAACCCTTTTTGGCGCAAAGCCACCTAAGGGACAGGAGCTTGACGATCACTATTTTGGTACAATCAAGCCACAAATCAAGTCCTTTATGAAGGACCTTGACTATGAGCTTTGGTCTCTTGGCGTTTTTGCCAAGACAGAGCATAACGAGGCGGCACCGTCTCAGCACGAGCTTGCTCCTGTTTTCACAACCACCAACATGGCAACCGACCACAACCAGCTTACAATGGAGCTTATGCAAAAGCTGGCAAAGAAGCACGGGCTTGTTTGCTTGCTTCACGAAAAGCCCTTTGATGGTGTAAACGGTAGTGGCAAGCATAATAACTGGTCCTTGTCCACAAATACAGGCATTAACCTGTTTGAGCCGGGCGAAACTCCAAGCGAAAACGCACAATTTTTGCTTTTCCTCTGCGCAGTTATCAAGGCTGTTGACAAGTATCAGGATGCCCTTCGCATTTCCGTTGCCTCAGCCGGTAACGACCACCGTCTTGGCGCAAATGAGGCTCCGCCTGCAATTATCTCCATCTTCCTTGGCGAGGAGCTTACAGAAATCCTTAACGCCATCGAAAATGATGAGAAGATTGGCTCTAAACAGAAGGAGCAAATGCGTGTTGGCGTTCACATTCTTCCAAAGTTCCCTAAGGACACCTCGGACAGAAACAGAACCTCTCCCTTTGCCTTCACAGGTAATAAGTTTGAGTTCCGTATGCTTGGCTCAGGCGCATCAATCGCCGACACAAATACAGCATTAAATACTGCAGTTACTCAAATCCTTAACGAATTTTATGACGTTTTATCAACCGCCAACGACTTTAACAAGGAGCTTCACAACCTTATTCGCAAAACCATTAAGGAGCACAAGAGAATCTTCTTTAACGGCAATGGCTATGATGATGCTTGGATTAAGGAGGCAGAGTCAAGAGGGCTTTCAAACCTTAAGTCCACACCAAAGGCGCTTTCTCATCTCTTAGACGAGAAGAACATTGAGCTTTATACAAACAACAAGGTATTTAGCGAGAAGGAGCTAAGGTCAAGATATGAAATTTTGCTTGGCAGCTACTCAAAGGTTATTAACATTGAGGCGCTGACTATGATAGATATGGCAAAGAAGCTGATTATTCCTGCCGTATCAAAGTACACAAAGGACCTACTTAAGACAGAGAAAATCAAGAACGAGCTTGGTGTAGAGTCCTACTACGAAAAAGAGGTTGGCAAAAAGCTTTCAGAGCTTCTTTCCTTGGCATATAAAATCACTCTGGAGCTTGAACAAAAGCGCACAGAGGTGCAGAAAATCGAGGGTGCTTACGAAAAGGCAAGTGCCTACGAAGAGGTTGTTCTTGCAACAATGAACCGCCTAAGGGCTGTTGTTGACGAGGCGGAGAGCCTGACTGCCCGTGAGTATTGGCCAATGCCTGACTATGGCGAGCTGCTCTTTGGAGTTAGATAAATATAAAAGGCTTTGGGATATGGTGATATCCTTAGCGGAGAATTTACTCTTTGACAAAAGTGCGAGCATCGCATTTGACCAGACAAACGCGCCTCGGGGTTCCCTGAAAATTCATAGAATTTTAGGGGTTTGCGAGAATGGGCTGAGCCCAAACCCATATACAATCAGAAAAGAGAGAACAAAACGGTTTAATCCGTAATGTCCTCTCTTTTTCTATTAGTGATGTTTTTGCTACCGCAAAAGTGATGTTATTCGCTTTGCTCATAATGATGTTGCTCGCCAAGGCTCGCGAGTGATGTGATGTTTGCCACTACGCCGCTAGGCGTAACATCATTCACGCAGTGAACATCATTGCCAAAGGCTTCATCATTTGCCCTTAAGGGCAAACATCGTTTAGCGCGAATGCTTCGTTAAGAGCATCACGCTATTGCCAAGGTCTTTTTCTTATAAACTAGTTTAATTTGCACAAAAAGATAGGAAATAAGCAGGAAATTTTTTCAAGCAAAATGTGCATTTTTTGCAAAAAACCTATTGAAAAATAGTATATTTGCCATTATAATATTTGTGTAAGAGATGTTAGGTTTTCGCCCTTTCTCTCTTAACACCCACATTTAGGAGTATTAAGAAATGAAAAAACTTTACACAGGAAAAACAAAGGATGTTTACCAGCTTGAAAACGGCAATGTGCTTTTGAAGTTCAAGGACGATTGCACAGGTAAGGATGGCGTTTTTGATCCAGGCGAAAACACAGTAGGTCTTACAATTGAGGGTATTGGTAGAGCTAACCTTGAAACCTCTGTTTATTATTTTGAGCTTTGCAAGAAGGCAGGCATTAAGACACACTACGTATCTGCTGACCTTGAAAATGCAACAATGGAGGTTTTGCCTGCAGAGTGCTTCGGTAAGGAGCTTGGCGGTGGCGGACTTGAGGTTATCTGCCGTCTTGTTGCAACAGGCAGCTTCATTCGCAGATATGGCGAGTATATTAAGAACGGCACACCACTTGAGGGTGGCTATGTAGAGTGCACCTTCAAAAATGACGAGAAGGGTGATCCACTAGTTACAGGAGAGGGTCTTGTTGCACTTAAGGTTATGACAAAGGAAATGTTTGAGAGCCTTAAGGAGCAGACACTTAAGATTACAAAGATTGTTGCTGACGACCTAAAGACCATCGGTCTTGACCTTTGGGACATTAAGTTTGAGTTTGGCTACAACAACGGACAGGTAGTTCTTATCGACGAAATCGCTTCCGGTAATATGAGAGTTTACAAGGGCAACGAAATCGTTAACCCTGTTGAGCTTACAAAGCTTATTCTTAACAGATAAAAACAAAGAGCTTGCAAAATGCAAGCTCTTTGTTTATTAAAATTCAATAATCAGCCCGTCGTAGGCGACAGTAACCCCGTGCTTTTTCATTTCATTTTCAAGGGTCTTGTGGTCGGTGTGGAGAGTATATGCCATATGGCTTATAACATAGTGCTTCACACTGTCCTTAAGGCTCTTTTTCATTTCTAAAACCATATTCAGATTGTTGTGCTCGAATATGCGCCAATCCCCCTGAATAAAGCCGATTGTGGCATCAAAAACAGCAAGGTCAACCCCACGCTTCCAAATTGCATCAATCTCCTCGTAAAGCAGCCAAGCGCCATCAAGCCCATAGAACATGCGCTTGCCGTCCTTTTCAATAATAAAATGGACGCAGGGCACAGTATGGTTTGCCCTAAGACCATCAACCCTGTATTCTCCCAGCATAACCGTTTCGCCAACAGGTACAGAAACAAGCTCTGCACCAAAGGAGCATAGATAGTCAAGGGATTTTTGGTTAAAGTGGTCGGAGTGGCTGTGGGTGTTTAATACATATTTGATTTTTTTGGGGTCAATTCCCATTTCCTCAATGGCATCAATAACCCAAGGACCCGGGTCAATCAAAATAACATCATCAATCAGAGCAGAGGCATTGCGCCTGAACCCCTCACATTTTTCCATAGGGAAGTCAGCAGCCCCCGTGCCAAGAAATTGTATTTTCATATGGATTACCTCTTTTTTCTTGCTTTTATCAAATCGTAAACCTGCGGTGTGAGTATAGCAATAAACATTATAACACAGCCAAGAATTTCAAAGGGAGTCATTTGCTCCTTCAGAATAATAGCGGAAAAGATAACCGCAAAAACCGACTCCGTTGACATAATGATAGAGGCAAAGGTGGACTCCACATATTTCTGTCCAAGGATTTGGAAGGTGTAGGCAATACCGCAGCTGCAAATTCCCGCATAAAGAATAGGAATAATCGCATCCCCCATAGCCTCAAATGAAACGGGCAGCTCAAAAATCAGCATAGGCACAAGGGAAATAGCGCCGCCTACCAAAAACTGAGAGGTGGCAAGGGTAATTCCGTCGGTGTCCTTGCCGAAGCGGTCAATCATTACAATATGTATACCAAAGAAAACAGCTCCGCAAAGCGCCAAAAGGTCGCCTGTGTTAATGCCGTCAAAGCTGCTAAAATCAATGCACAAAAAGAAAATTCCAACAATGCCAAGCCCCACCGCCAGCCAATTCATAAAGGCAACCTTTTGCTTAAGGAAAATGCAAATGAAGGGGACAAAAAGCATATACATAGCGGTTATAAAGGCAACCTTTCCCGCAGAGGAATAAACAAAGGCAAACTGCTGAAAATTACAAGCGATACAAAAGACAACGCCAAGCAAAAGCCCCTTAATGACAGAGAGCTTATACAGCCTTACAACAGAGGGCTTGTCCTGTGATTTTTTACGGTCCAGAAGGAACTTGGTAAGAGCCACAGGCAAAAGAGCCACCCCACCAAGGAGCATACGAGCGGTGCTAAAGGTAAATCCGCCGATAGCCTCGCCGCCAACGCTTTGAGCAACAAATGCAAGGCCCCAAACAAATGCTGTGATAAGTAGTAGAACAACGCCGAGGGCAGTTTTGTTTTTCATAAGCCTCTCCCTTCAAAAAAGTGAAGGCGCCAAAGGGCACCTTCACTAGTATATCATAATTTGATTAAAAATCAACCTTAATTAAGTAAAAAAATTCCAAAGGACAAATATCCTGCAAAGGCAACCCACAAAAGGTAGGGTATTTGCAGATACGCTGCCACCTTGCTTATTTTTGAATACTCGTAAATTGTCAAGGCAACTAAAATAATAAGAAGCACCAGCCATATAAATGCAAAGAGATAAGCCTCTAGGTTAAAGAAAATAATGGACCATAAAAAGTTTACAAAAAGGCTGATTCCATATACAGTAAGCGCCCTTGTGGCGTCCTTGCCGGACGTAAAAACGATAGCGGCAGAAACGCCCATAAGAATATAGAGAATAGTCCACACAATAGGAAACAAAATTGATGGCGGAGCAAGCGGCGGCACGTTCAAGGTCGAATAAATGTCCATATTACCCATTGTGAAAAGAGAGGACAAAAGTCCCACACCAACAGAAATTAAAATCGAAATAACATAAGGCTTAATTTTAGCCCACATAATATCACCCCCTAGAAAATAATATGCAAAAGGGGTAGCGAAATATGAAAAAAGGAGTCCGAGGACTCCTTTTTGTTATACATTTGCCGGAAGTGCGTACTTTTCTGTGTACTCCTTGTAAAGAGAATCAAAGCTTGCGTCGTCCTTAAGCTCACGAACAGACTCATGGAGATTAAGGCTGTCCTTTGAGGTGTCAATAACGCAGGCTGCGATATTGGAGCAATGGTCAGAGGTTCTTTCAAGGTTTGTAAGAATATCGGACCAGACAAAGCCTGCCTCAATTGTGCAGTTACCTGCCTGAAGACGGGAAATGTGTCTTGCACGCAGCTGCTCCTTAAGGTTATCAATAACCTGCTCTAAAGGCTCAATTCTATATGCAAGCTCCAGGTCGTTTTCAACAAAGGTCTTAAGAGAAATGTCAACAATTTCCGAAACGCTGCTTGCAAGAATCTTGATTTCAGCCTTTGCATCGGCAGTAAATTCCAGACCCTTGTCCTTCAGCTCCTCAACGGATTCAAGAACATTAACTGCGTGGTCGGAAATACGCTCAAAGTCGCCAATGAGCCTTAGATACTTAGCCGCCTCGTCGCTGGCACTATCACCAATTTCACGGCTGCTTAGCTTAACTAAATATGTACCGATAATGTCCTCGTATTTGTCCGTCTTGTCCTCAATATCACGGATGTGCTGCGCCTTTTCCTTTGAATATTCCCCAAGGGAATCAAGGCTGTCCTTAAGAGCGCCCACAGCATCGTTTGCCATAGTTGTAATGGCGTTGTGGCAAACGGAGATTGCCATTGCAGGTGTTTGAAGAAGTCTTTCGTCCAGAACCAAAACCTCCTTCTTTTCGCTCTTGTCGTCCTTAATAACCGCATAAGCAAGCTTTTCAAGAAGTGAGGAGCAAGGAAGAAGAATAATTGTACCGATTACGTTAAAGAGAGTATGGAACACAGGAATCATGCTCTGCGCATTTTCGCCCCAGAATGCAAGTGAGTCCTTTGTAATGCCCCAAACAATCCAGTAGATTATAAGAATAATCACGGTGTTGATTACGTTAAACATAAGGTGCACAAAGGATGTACGTCTTGCGTTTTTGTTTGTACCAACAGAGGAAAGAAGTGCGGTTACACAGGTACCGATGTTTTGACCCATAATAATCGGAATTGCGATTGCGTTTGTGATAACACCGGTCTTTGAAAGCGCCTGCAAAATACCAACAGAAGCAGAGCTTGATTGAATAATACCGGTAACAACAGCGCCAACCAAAACACCGATAATCGGGAACATCGGGTTGCCGATAAAGCTTGTGAACAGGCTTGTAAATGCCTCGTTATGCTCAAGCTCACTAACAGAGCTTGACATGATATCCATACCAAACATAAGTGTTGTAAAGCCAAGCATAATGGAGCCGATGTCCTTCTTAAAGCTTGATTTTGCAAACATATGAATAACAATACCGATAAGACCGAGAATAGGCGTCCAAACCATAGGCTTGAGGAACGCAAGCACCTGTGCAAGATGGTCTGTCGTGCCCTCGCCAAGAAAGTTTAATTGTAAAAGCCAAGCGGTAACGGTTGTACCTATATTAGCACCCATAATTACGTTGATAGCCTGTCTTAGCGTCATAACTCCCGAGTTCACGAAGCCAACAACCATAACGGTAGTAGCAGAGGAGCTTTGAATAACTGCAGTAACACCAAGGCCTGTTGCAAAGCCGGCAGCCTTGTTTGTGGTAAACTTGCCAAGCATATATTGGAGCTTGTTTCCTGCAGAGCGCTCAAGGGCTTGACCCATAAGGTTCATACCATACATAAAGAGTGCAAGACCACCGATAAGGAGCATTAAATCAAAGAAACCAAAGTTTCCGTCGTCCCAGCCGGTGCTGAAAAAATCCAACATAAGATATTTCCTTTCAAAATAAAATTTGCGACCCAAATAAGTCGACAATATTTTATCATTTGCGAGAAAAAATGTAAACAATAAAACAGTAATTGCAATGTAAAATTTGTGTAAAGTGAGGGACTGTGCCTACTAAAAAGGGGACAGCTCCTTGGCTGTCCCCGAAATTCTATTTTTTGAAGGTTAGCGAAATAGAGGTGCCCACATCAAGTCGGCTTTCTATTTCCATGCTTGCGCCGTAGAGCGCACAAATATGCTTGACAATAGCAAGACCAAGACCTGTGCCACCTGTCTTTTTCGAGTGGGATTTGTCAACCCTGTAAAACCTTTGACAAAGCCTTGGAATATGCTTTTCCTCAATGCCGATGCCCGTGTCCCTTACCACAACCTTAGCCTGTGTGTCGGTGGAGCTGATAATAACGTCAATTCTGCCACCGTCCTTGTTGTAGTTTACAGCATTGGAGCATAGGTTTTGGGCAATCTCGTAAAGCTTTTTAGGGTCAGCCATAATAGTGGCATCTCCCTCTAGGGTGTAGGTAATATTCTTTTGGCTCATCTTTTCCGCCAGCTCCTCTAAAGCCTCGGCAAAGCAGGTGTAAAGGCTGACGCTGACAGAGGATAGCTCCACCTCATCGCCGCTTTCCAGCTTACTCAGCTTAAGCATATCGGAAATCAAGGAGCTAAGACGCACGCTTTCCTTGTGTATGCGCTCAATTTTCTTAGAGGCTCCCTCGCTAACACCCTCATCCTCCAAAAGAAGCTCGGAAAGCCCCTGCATAACGGTAATAGGTGTCTTTAGCTCGTGAGAGGCATTGGCAAAGAAGTCGCTCTTTTGCTTTGCAACAGCCCTCTCTGCAGAAATATCTGTAATAACAATAATTGAGGAAATAGCCAGCCCGTCTGTCATTTTGTTTACAGAAACAGCAAGACCCCTCTCCTTGTATTCGCATTCAAAGGTGTAGCTTTCGCTTACGTGCCTTGAAATTCGGTTGTATATGTCAGGCTCGTCAATCAAATTGGCAAGCTCCTTGCCAACGGAGTCCTCGTTGCCGCTGAAAATAGTAAGGGCGCTTTTGTTTACAAAAACAATTTCCTTCACCTCATTAATAGCGATAATTCCCTGAGATATGCTTTCAAGCACCATATTCAGCTTTTTGTGCTCGCCCTCAATTTCCAGAATGTGAGAGTGGGTGCTTTCACTAAGCTCATTAATCTCACAAAGCACAGAGTATAGCTCCGGCTCGCTGTCGTCTGCCTCAATAGGCACATACTCGCCCTTGTTAACACTCTTGAGGCTGTTTCCCACCTCTACAACTCTTGAGGAAATACTCTTGGAAATTAGGTGAGCTATAACCAATGCCAAAATAATATCAACAATAAGCACCACAATAAATAACGGAATAGTAACCGACAAATAAGCAGAAACCTCGCTGCTGCGAATAGCTATTCGCAAAACAACCACGCTTTGGTCATCAAGCGTAACCTTCATAGCATAATAGGTCATCTCGCACTTAAAGGTTTCGGAATATCTTTTTACCGTTGCGGGCGTGTCATTTAATGCGTTTTGCACCTCAATTCGGTCGCTGTGGTTTTCCAGCTCCTCGGGCGTGTCGCTTTCAATAAGCACGTTACCCTCCGTATCAAATACAGTAATACGGAATTTGTCGTTACCCTCGTATGCCTTAAACTCCTTAAAGTCGTCCCTTGAGTCAAGGAGCAGGGCAACTATCTTGGTTTCCTCAATAAGCCTGCCCTTAACCACATTTTCCGCATTTATGCTTACAGCCACAAGACCGAAGATAAACATAAGCAGGGTAGAGGCGAGTATAATTGAGAAAAATTTTATAAATATCTTTCTTTTCATTTTACCTCATAGCGATAGCCAATGCCACGGACAGTAACAATATTGTCAGGTCCGCCCGCATCCTTGATTTTTTCACGTAGGGAGGCTATATGCATATCAATAGTTCTTGTCTCTCCAACAAAGCTCTCTTCCCAAACATCACGGAAAAGGGTTTCCCTCTCAACAGTAACTCCCGCACGGCTAAGGAGAAGCTTAAAGAGCTTAAATTCCTTAAGGGTAAGACCAAGGTCAATGCCCTCGTGGAAAATCTTATACACATTGTTATCAACAAGGAAGCCGTCTACCTGTGATATATAAAGATTAGCACGCCTTAGGTTGGTTCTTACTCTGGCAAGAAGCTCCATTACAGAAAATGGCTTAGCCATATAGTCGTCAGCCCCCTTGTTAAGCCCCTTAACAAAGCTAAGCTCATCACTTTTTGCGCTAACGATAATAACAGGCATCCTCTCGTCCAGCTCTCTTATTTTGGTAAGAATAGTGTAGCCGTCCATATCGGGGAGCATAATGTCCAAAACAATAAGCTCCGGTCTTTTTTTGGAGAACTCATCTAAAAAGGTCTTACCGTTTTCAAAGCACCTTATTTGATAGTCGTCCTCAAAGGCACCCTCGTAAACCTCGCAAATGCCCTCATCATCCTCAACAACATAAATTAGTGGCTTCATAGTCTACCCCCAAAACAATTTCCATCAATGAAATTATCGCAGTAATGCTCTTCATTAATGAAGCAAAATCAATTTATTATACCACATTTTCTTGTATAAATCAATAACCGTAACTGTTGAGTCTATGTAAATTTTTGTTTATAATATATAAATTGACAAAGCTATACAAAAGTTGTATAATAACATTGTAAACAGATTTTAACCTTGGAAGAAAGGGAATAAAAATGAAAAGATATCTTCTTTTTGCGCTGGCGCTTGTATCGGCACTGATGCTTATGCTGGCATCATGTAACCTTTTGTCTACCACAGGCAAGCCGACCCCACCTGTAAATACATCATCCGGTAGCAATGTAAGCACAGGAAGTGGGGAAATACAGGACCCACCACTGGATGTTGACCCGGAGGTCTGCACCCATCCCAATATAGTTTTTGATAGGGCAGTTGCCGCCACCTGCACAAGTGAGGGACTTACCTCAGGCAGCCATTGTGGCGTATGCGGCACGGTTATCTCTGCCCAAGAGTCCCTTCCCATGGAGGAGCATGTTGAGGTAAAGGGTAAGGACATAGCCCCCACCTGCTCAAGCGTAGGCTATGAGGGCGGCTCCAGTTGTTTCATCTGCGGCACACAAATTGAGGCGCCGATTACACTTTCCCCTCTTCCACACACAGAAACAATAATTAAGGGCTATGCCTCAACCTGCTCGGAAAACGGCTTGTCCGACGGTAAATATTGCTCCACCTGCGATAGCATCACGGTAGAGCAGGTGCCACTTGACAAAACCAGCCATAATGAGGTTATAACTCCGGCAGTTGCCCCCACCTGCCAAAGCAAGGGCGCAACAGAGAAAAGACAATGCAGCGTTTGTCATGAGGTTACGCTTGAAAGCGTGGAGCTTCCTGTTGGCGACCACACAGTTGTGACAGACAAGGCACTTGCCCCCACCTGCTCAGATACAGGTCTTACAGAGGGTAGCCATTGCTCGGTTTGCAATAAGGTTTTTGTGGCGCAAACAACCGTGGCAAAAAGCTCAGACCACGTTTACCCTGAGTTTGCCACAGTTACAAAAAGCCCCACAACCTCATCTAGCGGAACAGGTACTCTTGCTTGCACAAGGTGTGGCTATATACAAAGCCTCACCTTTGAAAAGCTAACTACAAATACCTTGACAAAGGACGATATTTATTCAATAGAAACAAACATATATAACCCGGCATACGATAACAGATACAAGGTTATTGACGGTAGCACCAATGTAGGTAGCATTTATGGTGCCGGCAACGACTGGTTTGGTAATGTGGGCGACGTTCTTACAATTACATTAAAGCAGGAGATGGTTTTGACCACCCTTCAGCTTTACACAGCAGGTAACTATACCTCTGCAAAGGTTACAGTCAAGGACTCTGCAGGAAATGCAACTGCAACAAAGAGCTATATAACAGATGCCTATACAAACGGTGGCGCAGGTAAGGTGCAAACCATCGTTTCGGGTAAGCAAATCACGGCTTACACAATTGAAATTGAAATTACAGGCTTGAAGTGGAATGATGCAAGGACCCACAAAATCTCCGAGGTGGTTATTACAGCGGCACCTCAGGACACAAGAATTGCTCATACACACGCATTCAGAGATTACATAGAAGAAACAAGGGTGGCAACCTGTCAGCTTTCAGGTCTTTCACTTTACAAATGCTTCTGCGGCTACGAGAAGGAGATTGAAACAGGCATTGGCGACCACAATTACAGCACACTAAAATCCGTTCTTAATGTTAGCTGCGGCGAAAACGGCAAGAGTGTTTATGAATGCGATTGCGGTCTTACAACCACCGTTGAAACCGAGGCAAAGGGACATATCTTCTATAAGCTGGTTGAATGCAGCATTCAGCCAACCTATAGCAGCTACGGCAGGGCAAGCTACAAATGCATAAATTGCAGCCTGACCGACCAGGTTACTCTTGACCCACTTCCTCTTGAGGACATTAAGTACCTAAGAGTTGACAAAATAGAAAACGGCAAGGTTTACCTTTTGCTCAACATTTACGGCGAGAGGGCAAGCTACGAGGTAAGATATAGCCAAAGCCCGATTACCGAGGAAAATTATAACGACGCAACAATAATTAACGCAATCGTTGATGGCGAAAATCTTGTTACACTTCAGATAAGCCTTGGCGCAAGCCTGACTAGCGGCTACTATGTGGCAGTTAAGCCATACCATGGCGAAAACTACGGTAAAATGGCAAGCGTACGTGTTGGCGGCGATGAGGAAATTCCAATCGACTACGACAAGGCGCAGGTTTACCATGGTGAGGTTCTTGGCTCGTTCAAGAAAATGTTTGATGGCGACACTACAACCAAGCTTGGCTTGTTCTTCCCAAATAGCGGTACCACAGCGGAGCTTTACGGCTCAAATCTTCGTCCAATTGTTGACCTTCAATTGATGCACTTTGTAACCAAGGTTAGCGTATATTTTGACGAGGATGTTCAGGAGGTTACAGTCAGATGGAGCGACACGCCTCTTGACTTTATGTCGGAAAACAGCCTTTGGGACGGCTACAGAACCTTTAGCTCGGTAATAGGCTGGAACGATGTTACAGTTTATGCAAACGCAAGATATATTCAAATCATCTATGTAGATGGCCATGGTCCTTGCGAGGTAAAGGCATATGGCTACCAAAGCGGTGATGGCGACGAAATTGCAACCTCCATAGGCTCACTTCCAACCGTTGGCGACCTTATGGGTATGTGCGGCTTCGTTGCAGCAGGTGGCGGACACACTCCAATTGACGAGGTAAGCTGTACCACAGTGCTAAGAGAATACCACAACTTCGGCTGGTCCTACGATGCATCAAAATACGGTGGGCAGGCATCCTTCTTTAATAATGAAAGGTGGATGGGATACTTCGATTACGAGTACAGAGTTTACAAGGAAGCAGGCATAAAGGTTATTCCTTGTATTCAATGGAGCCTTGGAAACCAAATAAACGGACTTGGAGAAACAATCTCCTACAAGGTTGGCGAGGACAATTTGCCTGTATATGATACAGACGGCAACCTAATCAGAGCATCCTTCTGGGAGCGCTTTGACCCCAACACCTACTTCGTATATGCGGATTGCTTCTTTGCATTTGCCGCAAGATATGGAAACAACGGCACAACAGAGCTTTATAATATAGCACAAAACTATGTTCAGGGCGAGCCAACCGTTGGACAGGGCACTATCGAGTGGATGGAAATGGGTAACGAGCCTGAGGGCGGCTGGAACGGTATTCACAACTACCTGTCAGCATATCAGCTTGCTGCCGCAACCTCTGCAGCCTATGACGGACACTGCAGTACAATGGTTACTCCGTCAACAAAGGGCTACCACCTTGGCGGTAAGAATGCTGACTCAACCATCAAGCTGGCAATGGCAGGCGTTTCCGGTGTTAGCAACGAGTATATAACAGCACTTTGCTACTGGATGAAGGCAAATCGTCAAGACGGCAAGACCGCCTTTGATGCCTTCAACGTGCACCACTATATGACAAAAACAATAACTCTTCCAAACGGCTCAAGCGCATCAGTTGGTATTTCCCCTGAGGAAGCGCAAATTGACAAGGTGCTTTCACAGCTTGTAGAAATCAGAGATAAGTACTACCCGGAAAAAGAGGTTTGGATTACAGAGTTCGGCTGGGACACTAACCAAAGCTATGCAACAGCTACCTCAGCACACGCCTATGGCGAGTACACAGGCAGACAGGTGCAGGCAATGTGGCTGACCCGTACATATTTGATTCTTTCCGCAACAGGTGTTGACAAGGCAGATATGTATATGTGCCACGGTGGCAATGATGAAACCTCAGTAGGCAAGTACGGCACCTGTGGTGTTATCGGTATCGAAATTGACGAAAACGGCAACGAGGTAAAGGTAAAGAAGGACTCCTACTACTACCTATACACTCTGAAAAACACCTTAGGCGCATACACCTTCGATAGTAAGGTCGAGGCATACGACGACAACGTAATGATTTACAAATACAAGACAGCCGAGGGCAAGACAGCATACGCAGTATGGTGCAAGACCTCTGACGGCACAAAGGTAGAGGGCTACCAGCTTGGCATAGATGCAGAGGGCGCAACCCTTGTTGAAAACGTCTATGGCGACATCGACGGAGTACACTCCACCCTCACCGCCGATAGCCTTGGCTACGTAACAGTAAACGTTTCCGAAAACCCAATCTACATCCTAGTAGACTAAATCAAAAAAGGACACCCAAAAGGTGTCCTTTTTTTGGCGTAGAGAGAGGGATTTCGCTCTTGAATTTTGCGAAACAAGGAGTGCGAGTTGTTTGTTTATGTTTCACAAAATCCTTCGGTCACCGCTACGACTCGTCCCCCGGAAGAGTCGCTTAACGCTGCGTTCGAATCCCTCTATTTCATTTAACAACGAAATAAAAAAGGTAGCACTCGTGTTTGAGTACTACCTTTTTTATTTGGCGCAGAG
>JAFUJS010000004.1 GCA_017468115.1 Clostridia bacterium
ATCAGGTTGTCGCTGGTTCGAGCCCAGCAGGGGGAGCCAAAAGAAAAGCAGACCAAAATCGGTCTGCTTTTTCTTTCGCCCTCTTGTTGTGGCGAAAAACAGTGTCCCTTTAGGGGAAGCTGCGAGCTACGTAGTAGCCGTCCCGATTTATCGGGTGTGAGAGCCCAGCCACAACAAGACCCTGCTGTGTTGAGCGGCTTGAATGTAAACTTATGGTTGTCAAATTCTAATTTCAGTATGATTGATTTTTATGTATTATTGTGCTACAATTGAGTTGAAAGGGGGGCGATTTATGAAAAGATTTGTTTTATTATTTACGATTTTTTCGCTTTTAGGTGTTACTATGGCTTCATGCTCGCCTTCTGTCAAGGATTCAAGCGACGTAAGCTTTGAATATTCACTGAATGAAGAAAAAACAGCATACACCATTAAAGGCTCAAATATTGCGTGGAAAACACAAAAAGACAATTGGAAAATGATAAATTTGGTAATTCCTTCCGAATATAACGGTCTTCCTGTAACTAAAATAGGATTTGAATCATTTAGAAATTGCCAAGTATTGCAAAGCGTTACAATACCCGATAGTATAACTACAATTGAGTCAGGTGCATTTTTTGACTGCAACTATCTTGAGAGCGTTTATATTCCGGAAAAATTAGAGCATTTGAAGGGAGAACCATTCAGAAGCTGTAATTCACTCAAAACCATTGATGTAGATTCAAATAATCCAAGCTACTCCTCGGTTGACGGAGTTTTATACACAAAAAACCTAAAAGAGCTTATATTTTATCCACCGGGAAGGAATCAGACTGAATTTGCGATTCCAAGTGGAGTTGAAATAGTTCATAAATACGCTTTTTCCCATTGCGAAAAATTGCAAAGAATTATTGTACCTGCATCTGTTTATCAGCTCCCGTACAATGCAATTATTTTTTGCAACGGATTAGAAGGAATTACAGTAAACGAGAACAATCAAACGTATAAATCTTTTGAAGGAAATCTGTACAGTAAGGATGGAAAAACATTTTTGCGTCTTTGCGTGTCAACAGAAGAAACAAGACTTGTTATTCCTAATGGATGTCTTCGCATTTCAAGCTTTGCGGCATACTATTGTGATAATCTGGTTTCTGTAACTATATCTGAATCAGTTACGCACATTGGCGAAAGTGCATTTTCGCAATGTGATAATCTTACAGAGGCTAATTTTGAAAACCCCTCAGGGTGGAAAGTTGTATCAAGCGAGGGCAAGCTAAACACAACAAAACATCTTAATAATGAAGAAATGCAATCTTATTCTACCGGCGCCAAATATCTATCTGAAAGCTATACAAGCTACGAATGGTATTTGGAAAACGATTACTAAACCATAGAAATAAAAATTAATAAGGCCATCAATGCTGCTTATGATGGTCTTTTTATATTGACTTAGCAAAACTTATTATGCTATAATAAAATAAATGATAGAAAAATGCGAGGATGGGCAATGGAAACACGATTTTACATAGTTTCACGTATTGAGGGAGAATATGCCTATCTTGTGGAGCAAGAAAGTGGCGAGGAGCTTTTTATAGCCATGGCGCTTTTACCGCAAAATGTTGACATTGGCACCAAACTAAAGTATGAATTTTTTGAATACACAATAATTTAGGAGAGAAAAATGAAAAAGACCAATCTATTAGAGCTTATCATTAAGAGGGCCGCTGAAAGCAGAAAGTCACTTGGCTTGAAGGAACAGCAAATTTCCTTAAACGACTTTGTTCTGTCCGTTCTTGAAATTGTTGATGAAAAGCCCGAGGCGATTATGAATAATAGCGCCGACAAGCAGGAGCTGGAGCTTCTTGAAAAGGAGCTGGGCAAATATAAATTTGTTAGAAAAGCAGCTATAACAGGCTTGAAGGACGCTATAAAGGAAATGGGCGACAAGTCAACTGCCAGCAGCTTTGTATTCAAAAAGATAGATTTCGTGCTTGAAACCAAGGCACGTAAGGAAGGCAGGGGCGAGATTGACTCTGTAATGTATTTGAGCCAAATTTTTGCTGAGCCAACCGAGGAAATGTCCAGACTTGTGCTGAATGGTAGCACAAAAAAGCCTACTGACATCAAAAAAACTGCAACAAAAGCAGAAAAAATTGATGAAATTCCGGAGAAATCAGGAGTTGACAGGCTTGCTGTAATTGTAGAAAACACACGTAAAATTCAAAATACTCTTCTTGAAAATGTATTCGGTCAGGATGAAGCGATTGATACCTTCGTTTCAGGCTACTTCCAATCAGAGCTTATGGCATATACAAGAAAGGAAAATAAGCCAAAGGCGACCTTCTTGTTTGCTGGCCCTCCCGGTGTAGGTAAGACCTTCCTTTCTGAAAAGGTTGCAGAGGCGCTTGGACTTCCATTCAGACGCTTCGATATGAGCGAATATTGCGAAAAGGAAGCAAATTTGGAATTTTGCGGCTCCGACAAGGTATACAAGAACGGTAGCCCCGGTAATGTAACTGACTTTGTTGACAAAAACCCAAATTGCGTTTTGCTCTTTGACGAGATTGAAAAGGCTCATCTTAATGTAATTCAATTGTTCCTTCAAATGCTGGATGCAGGCAGACTAAGGGACAACTATACCGACAAAGAGGTTTCGTTTAAGAAGGCAATTGTAATTTTCACAACAAACGCAGGCAAAAATCTTTACGACGATACAACTGTAACCAATCTTTCTGCGCTGCCCAAGAAAACAATTATGAGCGCACTTTCAAAGGATAAGCACCCAAGCAACGACGGCCCGCTTTTCCCATCAGCAATCTGTTCAAGATTTGCATCGGGTAACGTGGTTATGTTCAATCGCCTTGGCGCAAATGAGCTTTATACCATCGCTGAAAGAGAGCTTGACAAGAATCTTGAATGCTTTGTAAAGGAAAACTCAATTAACATTGAGGTTGACGACAAGGTGCCTGCTGCACTTATGCTTGCAGAGGGCGGTAAGGCTGATGCAAGAACAGTTAAGAGCAGGGCAAACAACTTTTTCCACGGCGAGCTTTATGAGCTGTTCAGACTTCTTAGCAGTGATGGCGTTGGCGCAAGCGTTAAAAACCTAAAGAAAATAATTATCAATGTTTCCCTTGAGGATAGTGAGGAAAACATTGTTAAAATGTTTGTAAATACAGCAAAGCCGCAGGTTCTTGTTTTCGCTGAAAAGCAGATGGCTGCAAGCTGCAAGAAGAGACTTAAGGAAATTGGCTGTCATGTTGCGGATGATATAGAAAAAGCTAAGGAAATACTCTTCAACTACGACATCAACGCTATTCTTTGCGACCTTAACTGCAAGGAAGAAAAGAATGAAATCAATTACCTGAACATAGAAGACATTAGGTCAGAGGGCAGAGAGTTTCTTAACTACGTGCTTGCTAGATACAGCACACCTGTATACCTTATTCGTGAAAACGAAAAGGACATCTCCAGCGAGGAATTTTTGTCCTTTGCAAAAATGGGCGTAAGAGGCATCATTACCGTAAATGATGCATTCCTTGAAAATGTAAAAGAAAAGTGCGATATTGCGTACCAGCAGCACAATATGCAAAAGCTTGCAAAGGCTAACAAGGTGCTTACCTTCAAGACCGTGCAATCTATTTCCAAGGACAAAACCACAGCGCAAATCAGTATGTTTGACTTTAAGCTTGCTGTGTCAACTGACACAGACGATACAAAGGGTATGCTTGACGATATTTCAAAGCCAAACGTTAAGTTTGATGATGTTATCGGCGCAAACGATGCTAAGGATGAGCTAAAATACTTTGTAGAGTATCTTAAGGACCCAATCAAATTTATGCGCAAGGGCGTAAGGGCGCCAAGAGGCGTGCTTCTATATGGCCCTCCGGGCACAGGTAAGACAATGCTTGCAAAGGCAATGGCAGGGGAGAGCGATGTTACCTTCATCACAGCAGAGGGCAACCAATTCCTAAAGAGCTATGTTGGAGAAGGCTCCGAGGCGGTTCATAAGCTCTTCAGAACTGCCCGTAAATATGCGCCATCAATTCTCTTTATTGACGAGATTGATGCAATCGGTAAGAATAGAACAGGGGATACAAACACATCTATTGGCGACACACTAACAGCGTTGCTAACAGAGCTTGATGGCTTTAATGTGGACACAACAAAGCCCGTATTTGTTCTTGCTGCAACCAACTTCAGCGTAGATGGCGAGGGACAAAGAAGCCTTGACCCGGCATTGCTCCGTCGCTTTGACAGAAGAATATACGTGGACCTTCCAAACAGGGAGGAGCGTGAAAAGTACCTCAATATGAAGATTTCAAAGAACGCAAATGTTCAGCTGAGCCAGGAGCAAATAGAAAATATTGCTATCCGCTCAACAGGAATGAGCCTTGCCGACCTTGAATCCATATTTGAAATGGCGCTTAGAAACTCAATCCGTCAGGATAGCGGTGTTGTAAATGATGCTGCCTTTGACGAGGCGTTTGAAACCTTCCAAAGCGGCGAAAAAAAGACCTGGGACCCATCGGAGCTGGAACGTACTGCAAGGCACGAGGCTGGCCATGCTCTTGTTTGCTGGCTAAGCGGAGAAAAGCCATCATATCTGACCATTGTGGCAAGAGACGACCACGGTGGATATATGATGCACAACGTCAAGGAAAACAAGGGTACATATCAGAAGTCGGAGCTTCTTGACAGAATACGTGTTTCCTTGGCTGGCAGAGCCTCTGAAATATTGTACTATGGCAGAGAAAAGGGCATTGACACAGGTGCTAGTGGGGACCTTCATAATGCAACTCAAAGAGCTGAAAGAATGATTTGCAATTATGGTATGGACCCTGATATAGGACTTGTATATCTTCCAAAGGGAGCAGAAACACCTGAGGTAAGAGCCAAGATTAAGGAAATTTTAGATGTTCAACTGGAAATTGCTATTGATCAGCTGAGCGAAAACAAGGAAGCGCTTGATAAGCTGGTAGAGGCTCTTATTCAGAGGAACCATTTGAAGGAAAATGAAATTGATGAAATTTTATCAAAATATGCAAAGCAGTGAGGTAGAAAAATGGCAGATCAAATTAAATTAATGAAGGCAAAAAGCGTATACAATAATATGGTAAGCTCCCTCAAGGAAAGAAATTGGAACTTTGATGAAAAGGAGGAGGACCTCTTAATTGTAAGTGGCATTAAGGGCGACGACCTTCCAATTGAGTTTATTGTAGAGGTAAAGGCGGAGCAGGAGGTCGTTCAATTCCTGTCTCGCTTGCCATTTGCAATTTCAGAGGACAAGAGGGTTGATGGTGCAATTGCCGTTTGCGTTGCAAACAATGGACTTATTTGCGGTAGCTTTGACTACGATATAGGAAGCGGAGAGATTATTTTCAAGCTAGCAAACTGCTACAAGGGCTCAAGCCTTGGCGCAGACATATTCGAGCACATTATTATGCTTGCCGCATCTACTATCGACAACTATAACGATAAGTTCTTTATGCTTTCAAAGGGCGCAATTTCCCTTGAAGATTTCATTAATCAAGAAAACCAATAATTAATAAAAAAATCGGACCCTGTGTCCGATTTTTTGCTATATTCTATTGATTTTAGAATATTTAAATGGTAAAATAAGGTTAGTAAACACAAAGGAGAATACCGTATGTATCAAATTGGAATGTCAACCACAAATAAAATTACCGAAGAGCGCTTTCAAATGTATCAAAGGGCAGGAGTTAAAATTGTAGAATTGTCTATTGAGGCAGAGGCGTATAAAACCCTTGACTACGACATACTTAATGAATGGTGCGAAAAATATGGTGTAAGGGTGCTTTCCTACCACCTTCCGTTTTTTCCGTTTGACGCACTTGATATTTCAAAAAGGTCCTTGGCTGACTATAGTGTAAAATATCTTAGCTCCCTGATTGAAGAGGCAACAAGTAACGGTATTTATAGATTTATTATCCATCCAAGCGGAGAACCTATTGAGGAGAGCGAAAGAGCAGAGAGATTAGCCTGCGCTAAGGAAAGCCTTTTTAAGCTTCAAGAGCTTTCAAGCAGTAAGGGTGCAACAATCTGTGTTGAAAACCTGCCACGCACCTGCCTTGGCAGAAGCTCCGATGATATACTTGAACTTTTGAGTGCGCATAAGGACCTAAGGGCATGCTTTGATACTAACCATCTTCTTTCCGAGGACCCAATTGAGTTTATTCGCAAGGTGGGAGACAAGATTGTTACTACCCACATTTCCGACTACGATTTTATAAACGAAAGGCATTGGCTCCCCGGTGAGGGTAAGCTTGATTGGCAGGCAATTCTAAATGCCCTAAAGAATATCGGCTATAGCGGCCCTTGGATGTACGAAATCAACCTGGAGCTGCCAAGCACAATTATTCGCCCAAGAGAGCTGGTAGCAGAGGACTTTGTAAAAAACGCAAACGAGATTTTTGAGGGCAAGCCCCTTACCGTTATATCAACCCCAAAGCCAAATCTTGGTGTGTGGGGTTAAGGAGAACAGCTATGGAAAAGCAAATTACCTATGATAAAATAAGGTACTACACCTACATAAATGATAAAGTAGTAAAAATGCCGATTAGGGGAATAGTAATCTCATTCTTCGGTCTTGGCTGTCAAAGCATGTACAACGGCGCCGACACCACCGAGGGTGAGTTTTACGGCAAGGACGGCATACTTTACGTAGTGCCATACAATAATCCTTGGGGCTGGATGAACAGACAAGAGGTTGACTATACCGACGAGATTATAGATGTTATATTTGACCACTTTGACCTGCCACAGAGCACTCCAATCGTATCAAGCGGCGGAAGTATGGGCGGACAATGCGCCATTACGTATATGGTATACGCCAAAAGGACACCGGTGTCTTGCGTTGCAAACTGTCCTGTTTGCGACGTTGCCTATCATTACACAGAAAGGGTAGATCTGCCAAGAACGCTTTATAGCGCCCTTTACGGTACAGATGGTACACTGGAGCAAGGGCTAAAATCCTTGTCCCCATTGCACCTGATAGACAAGCTGCCAAGGGTAAAATATCACATTTTCCATTGTAATACCGACGATGCCGTAAATATTGATAAGCACTCGGGCATTTTTGTTGAGAAAATGAGAGAAAAGGGCTTTGACATAACATACGACATAGTAGAAAACAGAGGACACTGCGACCTTAACTACGAGGCAAGGCTGAAATATGCAGAATATATTAAGGAAGCAATTTGCAAATGAAGGATTTTAAGCTAAGAAGGGGCATGGGCATTGGCGGTTGGCTTACAAACTACAAGCGCTTCAATGTTCTCCCAATAGACAAAAGGCTTGATATTACCATCGGAGATATTGAGCATTTTGAAAGCTACATAACAGAAAAAGACATAAAATATATTGCCGAAACAGGCTTTGACCACATTCGCCTCGGCTTTGACCAAATTGTTTTGGAAAAAAGCCCATACGAGTACAGAGAGCTTACAGTTTATCTTGTGGAAAGCTTTGTTTCTTGGTGCCACAAGTACAACCTTACCCCAATTTTGAACCTGCATAAGGCAATCGGCAACTACTGCGATATTGAGGAAGAGGTGGGGCTTCTTGACAGCACGGAGCTTCAAGACAGATTTATCGCCCTCTGGCTTATGCTGGAAAAGCGCTTTTCAAAGGATCCGGGTGTGTATTTTGAGCTGCTTAACGAGGTAAGAGATGTAGACCCGGAGCTGTGGAACGACCTTGCCGAAAAGACAATTAACAAAATAAGAGAGATAAACAAGGAAAGAGTAATCATAGTCGGCACAACTAACTGGAATAATGTTTGGCGGCTTGATAAGCTCCGTCTGTATGACGACGAAAATATTATTTACACCTTCCATATGTACGACCCCTCTGAGTTTACTCATCAAAGAGGTGTTTTACACGCAAACCAGCTATACTACAACAGAGTAATGCATTATCCGGACGATATTGAAAAGTTCAGAGAGTATTACAGACTCTCCTTCAATAACAATAACGCATACCAAGGCTTCGATATAATGGACAAGAAATATATGAGCCATATTCTTTCCCCCGCCAAGGAGTTTGTTAAAAAGCATCCAGATAAATGCCTTTGGTGTGGTGAGTTCGGAACTATCCGCCACGCAGACATAAGGTCAAGAGAGAACTGGATGAGAGACGTAATTTCCATTCTCAAGGAGGACAATATTCCGTATTGCGTGTGGAATTACCTTAGCACACCTAACGACGGAAATCGCTTCAGCTTGGTAGATGACGACACAAGAAAAATCCTTACCAAAGAGCTGGAAAAAATACTTTTAGGAGAAATATAGTCGACCCTGTGGTTGATTTTTGAGAAAAATGAAGCTTAGATTACCTGATATAACAACCCTCTATTTAGAAAATGAAGAGGTAACCATCGGAAGTACAAGCAAGGCAAGCGTTGAATATACGCTGGGTACAGGACTTACAGTAACCCTTAAGGCGCCGGGACAGGCGGTAAGATTTCTTCGCCTTCGCTGGAATGAGAAAATTCGCAAGGACGTAAAAATACTTGGCGACGCTTGGGAAAGAGGATATGGCGATCTGGAATGGCGTGGAGTTAATCCGGAAAGAAATATGCCATGGTATTTTATGATTTCTAACGGAAGCGATATGGTAATGGACTATGCCTCTCGCTTTACCGAGGGCTTTGGAGTCAGAGTTGGTATAAACTCATTGGCTTATTGGCAGTGCGACGGCTATGGAGTTACCCTTTGGCTTGATATAAGAAATGGAGCACTCCCCACCCTGCTTGAAAACGAGCTTGAATGCGCTACAATTTTCTTTGAGGAATACAGAGAAATGTCCGCATTTTCCGCACTTAAGGCATTTTGCAGGGTAATGAGCCCAAATCCATATTTGGCGGACCACGTGGTTTATGGCTCAAATAACTGGTATTATGCATATGGTAAAAGCTCCCACGAGGAAATTATTTCCGACACAAAAATTGTCAAGGAGCTTTGCAAAAACAACGAAAATATACCATATATGGTAATTGACGACGGCTGGCAACCTAACCCCTGCGATGCCCCTTGGATAGGAAATGACCGTTTCCCGGATATGAAGCGACTAGCCGAGGAAATGAAGGAAATCGGCGTTCGCCCGGGCATTTGGGTAAGATACCTTATAAACGGCAGAGATGATGAGCCAAGAAAGGTTGACGCCTTCCCTGAGGAGTGGTATCTATCTCGCTGTAACAAGGTTTTGGACCCATCCAGACCCGAGGTTTTGGAGTATGTTGCAACCACCACAAGACAAATTGTGTCCTGGGGCTATCAGCTTATCAAGCACGACTTTTCAACCTTTGATATTTTTGGAAAATGGGGCTTTGAAATTACCGATACACCTGCTAAGGGAAGCTGGGGCTTTTACGACAGAACCAAAACCAGCGCCCAAATTATTAAGAATTTCTATAAAACCATAAAGGACAACTCAAATGGAGCTGTCATAATCGGCTGTAATGTAATCGGACACCTTTGTGCAGAGCTTCATCAGCTTAATCGTACAGGCGACGACACAAGTGGCTTTGATTGGAACAGAACTGCAAAAATGGGCGTTAATACCCTTGCGTTCAGGCTTGCGCAGAATAATGCATTCTTTGGCGCCGATGCCGATTGTGTGGGAATTACGGGAGCAATTGATTGGTCCTTGAACCGTCAATGGCTTGATATTCTTGCAAGAAGCGGCTCAGCCCTGTTTGTTTCCTGCAAGCCGAATGTGCTGAATGAAAAGGAAAATGAGGAGCTAAGAAAGGCGTTTGAAATAGCATCCCGTCAAAGTGATGAGCTAATTCCTCTTGACTGGATGGAAACAACCCGTCCCGAGGAATATCTGATTAATAAAGAGAGAGTTACCTACAACTGGTCAACACCCTTCGGTAGTAATTACTGATAAAAAAAGGACACCCAATTTGGGTGTCCTATTGATTTTAGAAATATTATGTGGTAATATTATATAATAAAAGTTCAGGGAGGTGCAAGAAATGAAACTGAAAAGACTTGGTAGCTATATAGCTAACCTGGTTGTGCCGTCAATTTTGCTAGGCTTTTTGGTTGGCACTCTTACCTCGCTTACGGTAATCCTTTTTAAGCTTGGCGCAGGCTATATAATCAGCCTGTCCGAAAGCTGCTATGGCGTCCTTCGCAGGCTGCCATACTTAATTCCCGTTGCGCTTGTGGTCTTTTTTCTTGCAAGCCTTCTTATTCATCACGTAAACAAGAGAATACCTAACATAAGAGGCGGCGGCATTCCTACCTCGGTTGGTATTTTAAGAGGTCTTATCACCTTCAAGTGGCTTCGCACTCTTATTAGCGTTACGTTTATGTCCATGGTTTCGTTTTTGGTTGGTGTTCCCTTGGGTAACGAGGGTCCCTCGGTCCAAATCGGTACATCTATCGGTAGGGGCACAACAGAAATCTTTTACAGAAAACGCAGGGCATGGGACAGATATTCAATGACAGGCGGCGCTTGCGCAGGCTTTTCTGTTGCAACCGGCGCACCCATTTCAGGCATTTTATTTGCCGTTGAGGAGGCACATCAAAGAATATCTCCTACAATAATGATGGTTGCCGCATCCTCGGTTATCTTCGGTAATATTACAAGTGAGCTTTTGTCCCCGCACCTTGGCGTTTCTACAAGGCTGTTTGACTTGTCCGGCTTGGAGGCGCTTGAGCTTTCACAGCTTTGGATTCCTGTGGTGGTAGGCTTGGCAGTTGGTATATTCGGCGTTGGACTCCTTAAATATTACGGGCTTCTTAGCACGCTTTTTAAGAAAAAACTAAGCAAGGTGCCGGGCTTTATAAAGATTTTCATTGTTTTAACGCTTACTCTTTTAGCAGGTGTATTTACCTTTTCAAGCGTGTCAACAGGACACCACCTTATTGAAAGCCTGCTTTACAGCAACCCAAGCATAGTTCTTTTGATAGTGCTCCTTATTGTAAGGACAACCCTGACTCTCAGCGCCAATGCAAACGGTATTACAGGCGGTATGTTTTTGCCGACCTTGGCAATAGGCGCCCTTGTGGCATCTATAATAGGCAAGGTGCTTGTGGCTTTAGGGCTTGAATCAAGCCTTATGACAATTATCGTTGTGCTTGGTATGGTTGCCTGCCTTTCCGGTGTTGTAAAAACTCCGCTTACTGCAATCGTTTTTGCCGTTGAGGCATTGTCCTGCTGGGACAATATCATACCCGTTATTATCGTTAGCCTTGTTGCGTATTTGGTAAGCGAGGCATTTGGTACAAAATCCATTAACGACAGGGCAATGGAGGAGAGAATAGAGGAGCTTAACCAAGGCAAGGTGGCTGAAATTGTAAACGAAAAACTCGAAATTAAGGAAGGCGCCTTTGCAGTCGGAAAGCAGATAAGAGACATCTTCTGGCCTGCAAACCTGTTTGTCCTTTCTGTCAAGAAGGCAGAGAGCAGGAGCGCAGAGGTTGACGGACACGGTGGCAAGGAAATAAGCGCCGGCGACATACTGACAATTCAATATTCAACAACAGACATAGAGCAAACCAGAAAAGAGCTTGATGCCATAGCAGGCGCACAAGCAAGAGAGGTATAAATGAAAAAGATTGTTTTAGTAATATTATCGGTGCTTTCACTTGGCGTGTTTGCATCCTGTGAAACTCATGTGGGCGACAAGGTTATCGAAACTCCTTGGTGGGTTATCCTGGTAGTCCTTGGCGTATATTTGGTTTTGCACGTAACAATTAAGGCAATAACAATGTCAAGAAGGTATTTTGTGTGCAAAAGCTGTGAGCATCGCTTTAAGCCGAAATGGTATAGTTGCCTCATTGCCCAATTCCTTTTTGAAACCGTTGACGGCATTACCTGCTACACCCTAAAGTGCCCCGAATGCGGCGAAAAGGTGCAGGCATATAAGGACGACAACCAAGCGGATTAACGACACAGGTCGCCACATTTTATGTAAATAAAAAAGGAACAGACTAAAAAATCTGTTCCTTTTGTTTTATCTTATTTCCTCGAAATCAATGGCGCCGTGCTTGCAAAGAGGGCACTCAAAGTCCTCCGGCAGGCTATCTCCCTCGTAAACATAGCCGCAAATTTTGCAAACAAAGCCCTTTGCCTTAGGCTGTGGCTTTGGCTTAACATTTTTGTGATAGTAGGTGTAGGTCATTGTTTCCACTTGGGAAATCTCAACCGCCTCACTTACGCTGCAAATAAACATGCCGTGGGTGCCCAGGTCTATATATTCGTCAACCGTCAAGGAGAAAAATGAGTTTATATAGTCGGCACTTAAAACAGCAAGCCCGTTTGTGCTTGACCAGGTAAGAAGCCCATTTAGCTTGTCTGTATCTCTTCCGCTATGAAAGCCCAGCTTTTCAAAAATCTCGAAGGGAGTGTCGATAGTTAAGGGACAAACATTCATTTTCCCACTGGTTTTTATCACATCGTGAGAGTAATTTGATTTGTTGATAGTAACTGCAACCTTAAGTGGGGAGCTGGTTACCTGCACAACAGTATTTACTATAAGACCATTGTCCCTTTGCCCGTCGTTGTAGGTAATCGCATAAAGACCATAGCCTATGTTAAATAAAGCGCCTGCTTCAATTCTTTGCTCCATAATGCCTCCGTTTTATAAAATGCCCTGCTAATTATTATTTTGCAGGGCATTTTTCATTTATACAAGATTATCTTTTCTTTTCTGTGATTTCCTTGTCAAGTCTATCAATCATTTCGTCAATAGGCATAACACCAAGGTCAATACCGCCACGGGCACGTAGAGAAACTGTACCTGCTTCCTTTTCGTTTGCACCAACAACAATAACGTAGTTAATCTTTTGTAGCTGCGCCTCACGAATACGCTTACCCATAGTCTCGTTACGGCAGTCAACCTCAACTCTCATGCCACGATTAAGCATTTTCGCCTCGATTTCCTTAGCGTAGCCATCAAACTCAGAGTTGATAGGAATAATGGTTGCCTGTGTCGGGGATATCCAAAGGGGCAACGCACCCGCATACTTCTCAATAAGGAGAGCAAGTGTTCTTTCATAGCAGCCCATAGATGTACGGTGAATAATATATGGTGTTGCAAGCTGGTTGTTAGAATCTACATATTCCATACCAAACTTCTTTGCAAGAAGCATATCAATCTGAATTGTAACAATAGTGTCCTCCTTGCCAAATACATTCTTGCATTGAATGTCAAGCTTTGGACCATAGAATGCCGCCTCGTCAATACCAATCTCGTAATCAAGACCGATTTCGTCAAGAAGCCTTCCCATGATTTCCTGTGCCTCATTCCATTGCTCGGCAGTACCCTCGTACTTATCTGTACGCTTCGGATCCCATTGTGAGAAGCGGAAGGTGCAATCCTCCCAAAGACCAAGTGTTTCAAGACAGTATTTTGCAAGCTCAAGACAGCCCTTGAACTCCTCAGCCAGCTGGTCGGGACGCAAAATGAGGTGTCCCTCGGAGATTGTAAACTGGCGCACACGGATAAGACCATGCATCTCTCCGCTGTCCTCGTTTCTGAACAGAGTAGAGGTTTCGCCAAGACGCATCGGAAGGTCTCTGTATGAGCGCTTCTTGTTCAAAAATACCTGATATTGGAATGGACAGGTCATAGGACGGAGCGCAAAGCACTCCTTTGTGTAATCATCAGGGTCGCCAAGGACAAACATGCCGTCAAGGTAGTGGTCCCAGTGTCCTGAAATCTTGTAAAGCTCACGCTTAGCCATCAAAGGTGTCTTAGTCAAGAGGTAGCCTCTTTTTTGCTCTGTGTCCTCAATCCAACGCTGAAGAAGCTGAATAACCCTAGCGCCCTTAGGCATAAGAATTGGCAAGCCTTGACCGATAGAGTCAACGGTTGTAAAGAACTCAAGCTCACGGCCGATTTTGTTGTGGTCTCTCTTTCTTGCTTCCTCAAGTGCGGTAAGGTGTGCATTTAGCTCATCCTTGGAAGGGAAGGCAACACCGTAAACTCTTTGGAGTTGCTTATTATTTTGGTCGCCCTTCCAGTATGCGCCTGTGCATTGAAGGAGCTTTAGTGCCTTAACTGCGCCTGTTGCGAAAAGATGGGGACCTGCGCAAAGGTCAACAAACTCGCCCTGCTGATAGAAGCTGATTACAGCATCCTCGGGAAGCTCGTCAATAAGCTGTACCTTGTATGGCTCATCCTTTTCCAGCATCAAGGCTCTTGCCTCGGCTCTCGGTAGCTCAAAGCGCTCGATCTTAAGGTTTTCCTTAACGATTTTCTTCATCTCGTCCTCGATTTTCTTAAGAACCTCGGCATTGATAGCAACAGATGCGTCAAAATCGTAGTAAAATCCGCTTTCGATAGCCGGACCGATTGTCAATTTAGTGTCAGGGAACAGTCTCTTAACTGCCTGTGCAAGAATATGTGATGCGCTATGCCAAAATACATGCTTACCCGCTGGCTGATTAAAGGTTAAAAGCTCAACCTTATCGCCCTCGCAAAGCGCTTTAGTAAGTGCAACAGTTTCTCCGTTTACGCTTGCAGCAATAACGCTTCTGTCAATAAGCTCAGCGCCTCTTGCCACATCATAAACGGTTTCGTTTGCACCGCATTCGATTTCTTTTCCACCGATAAATACCTTCATATTTATACCTCCTAAAAATAAAAGCATCCCGACAAATGAAAAATCATTTGTCGGGGTGCAGAATCAACAAAAATCCGCACGGTTCCACCCGTACATTAACTCATTTACCCCTTAACGCAGGAATACGACAAGGCTTTTTACCGCCTGTGGCTCAGGAGTGGTCTTCACAATTCCCCAAATAAGCGGCTTACACCAAATGCCACTCTCTCTGAAAATGGAAAAACTGTTACTCTTTCCGTCATAGCTTTTATGATATTATAGCACTCATAAAAAGAATTGTCAAGCACCTTAATAAAACTTGACACGAAAATAAAAAGATGTTAAAATAACAAAAAAGGAAAGGAGAGAGCATTATGCACAAGAAATATTATTGGCTCATTTTGGCGTCCCATTTTTCCGTTTGCCTTGCAATGCTTTTTCCCGTAATCAGAGTCAGCGAAACAAGGCTTTCAAACCTTGGTATCACACTTGAATATACCAACTTTATAAATCTTTTTCACTACATTTCAAACGATATTTACACAATTACAGCAATACTGATGCTTCTTTTAACTATCGGCTCTGCCTTTGGCGTTGCAAACGCAATTTGGGGCATTGCCTCAAAGGAGCTAAAGCCAAGGACCTCAAAGCTTTCCTTTGCCCTTAGCTTTACACTTGCCGCTATGGGCGCGCTCACCGTTTATTCACGCTCCTACGTTCTATTTACCATATGTGCAGCTGCGTTTTTCACTTCCGCAATTTCCTCTATCAGGCTTGCGAGATTGGAGCAGTAAATGAAAAGAGTTATTTCAATTTTGCTGGTGCTTACCTTCATTTTCTGTCTTGGGTCCTGTGATAGTGGCAACGAGGGGCTTGTTATAGTTGACGAAGCAGGGGAAAGCACACAAAGAGTAAACCCAAAGGCTCTTGGCACAGTTACAATTGTTAACTTCTGGGGTGTTTGGTGCCCATATTGTATTTACGAAATGCCTTACCTGAACAAAATCGCAAGCGATTATAAGGGTCAGGTTTCTGTGGTTGCCGTTCACACCTACAGCCGCAAGGACGAGGCGCCCACATTCATTATGGAAAACTACAAAAACTCCGAAATCATCTTTGCCGTAGATACCGAGGAGGAGGGATACTATGCAGAAATGGGCGGCTATATGTACTACCCATACACGGTTATTCTTAACAAGGACGGCGAAATTGTAAACACCATTAACGGTGCTACCAATTATGATGGCTTTGTAAAAGCCTTTGAGAACTATTTAGAATAATAAAAAATCCCAACCTCGGTTGGGATTTTTATATTCCTAAGGCTGAAAGAAGAAAACCTGAAAATGCTGCAACAAGGTATAAAATACCTAGAATTCTGAAGTTTTCCTTCTTTACAGGGTTTGACTTGAAAAGCACCGCAACACCAATGCCTGCGCCGGTGCAAAGCCCCGCAACGGCGGAGCCGAAGGAAAGGTGTCCGGCAACATAAAGCTTGGTAATAACCGCAGAAACTGCGCAGTTTGGAATAAGACCGACAAGTGCGGTAACAAAGGGCTGGAGCGCAGAACCACTAAGCAAAAGCTGGCTGAGCATCTCATCCCCCAGCATCTCCATAGCAAAGCCTAGGGCGAGATTGATTACAAAAATGAAAAGGGTCATTTTTAAAGTATGCTTAATTGTTGGCAGCCAAATGGATTTTTCCTCCTCACAGCCGCAATCTTGGCACATTTCAACAGGAGTCTTTTTAATGCGCAAAGAGGTAAGCACGATGTCAATAATAAAGCCTGCAACAAAACCGATTATGATTTTGGTAATCAGCAGCTTGATAATTTCGGGAAAAGCATTTGGAGAGGAAAGAAGAACCACAAACGCCTCGTCAGAGGTGGCAAGAAAAACAGAAATCAAGGTACCCTCTGTAATAAGTCCTGCAGTATATAGGTTAGAGGCAGAGGCGCTAAAGCCGCATTGTAGAATACAACCAAGCAGGGAACCGATAAAGGGACCATTGTTGCCGATTTTCTTAAGAGTGCGCTCCATTTTGTCGGAGGCACGTCTTTCCAAAAACTCCATTAAAAGATAAGCTAAAAAGAGAAGTGGAATAGCAATAAGCGTGTCCTTAAGCGCATGCTCCAGCGAGTGCAAAAGACAATCTATAACTCCGCTTGAATGACCATGCTCGTGCGCTTCTAAAAACAGGTTCATAGCAGCTCTCCCTTCTCAAATTAATTCTCAATTTGATAATCATTCTCAAATTGCAAAAGTATAATATCACAACATCAAAAAAATGTCAATAAAAAATAAAAAATAATGTTGAAAAAATAGGTGGGCTGTGCTATGATAGTTATGTAGTGAATGCTACATAATAATTTAATATAGTAAACAGAGTAAATGTGCGAGCGTTAAGTGTTCAAGGGACGGGGAGTTGCCCTTGGGACGAAAACTTCGGTTGCGGTTCGCATGTTGCATCCCGCTGGACTCATCTCCAAAATGGTGCAAATATCTGTGCTACATTTATGGAGGTGTTTTTTTATGTCCAAAGGACAAAAGGGCAACGGCTCTTTAAGCGGCGTTAGGCTGCTTACAGTTTCAGCCATGCTTACCGCCATTAGTGTTGTAATTGGTATTTTTTGTAAAACCTACTTAAATTTCGGGGACGGACTTTTCCGTATCACCTTCGAAAATTTACCGATTATAATGGCTGGTATCTTGTATGGCCCAATCATTGGCGGTGTGGTTGGCTTGTCAACCGACCTTATAAGCTATATGCTTTCTCCGCAAATCTATCCAATCAACATAATTGTTACAATCGGTGCCACCTTAGTTGGCGTGGTATCCGGCATTGTATCAAAATTTATTATCAAGAAAAACGGCAACACCCAAATAATAGCCGCAGGCGCTCTTTCTCACGTTATATGCTCAATGATAATAAAGTCCATAGGACTTTTTGAGTTTTATAGCTTTATGGTGCTTTTGCGCATACCCACCTACCTTGTAATAGGTACTCTGGAAATTTTTCTCCTTTGCAGGCTTCTTCAAAGAAAAAGCTTTGCCAAGATAGTAGGGTACAGGGTTGATTCCAAGACGGAAAAAGAGGTAAATAATAGTGAATTACAATGAGGCACTAGAGTATATACACTCTATAAACTGGGAGTTTTGTAAGCCCGGGCTTGAACGTATTAGCGAGCTTTGTCAGGGGCTTGGAAACCCACAAAATAAGCTGAAATTCATACACGTGGCTGGCTCAAACGGTAAAGGCTCCTTTTGCTCCATGCTGCAAAGTGTGCTAACCGAGGCAGGCTATAAGACGGGACTTTACACCTCTCCGTATATCCGTTGCTTTAATGAAAGAATGGCAATAGACGGAGAAATGATAGACAACGACCAGCTTTGCAAAATAACAGAAAGAGTGAAGCAAATTGCCGACAAAATGACAGACAAGCCAACTGAGTTTGAGCTGGTTACAGCAATCGCCCTTGAATATTTCAAGGACAACTGCTGTGATATTGTGGTTTTGGAATGTGGGCTTGGCGGCAGACTTGATTCTACAAACATAGTAAGCACAACAATTTTTTCGGTAATCACAAGCATTTCCTTAGAGCATACTGCAATTCTTGGCGACACAATAGAAAAGATTGCATATGAAAAGGCAGGTATCATCAAGGAAAACGGCACCTGCATTTGGTGTGCAGGCGACAAGGGTGTGGATGCTATGCTTAAGGTTGCCAAGGAAAAAAACGCATCTGTTGTCTTTGTTAATCACGACGAGGCAAGGGTGAAAAAGGCAGACCTTGACGGCACAATAATAAGCTATAAGGAATTCAAAAACATAAAAATAAAGCTCCTTGGCAGCTATCAGATTTTGAATGCATCAAATGTACTTTCCGCCATTTCGGAGCTGAGATTAATGGGCTATGAAATAAGCGACGAGGCTGTAAGGGCGGGAATGGAAAAGGCAAGCTGGAGCGCTCGCTTTGAGAGAATTTTAGATACTCCCCCCGTTGTTTTTGACGGCGCACATAACCCCGAGGGCATTGTTGAGGCGCTGAAAAGCATCAAAAAATACTTCAAGGGACAGGTGCTTATTCTGACAGGCGTTATGGCGGACAAAAACTATACCTTCATTGCAAGCAAGCTTAAGGCTGTGGCAAAAAGGGTGTACACCGTAACTCCAAATAACCCAAGGGCGCTTGACTCGAAAAAATATGCGCAGGTTTTCTGCGACCTGGGTGTTGATGCAAAAGGCTATGAAACAATAGACCTTGCAGTAAGTGAGGCAATTAAGGACGCAAGGGGAGAAAATTTACCGCTTGTCGCTCTTGGTTCACTCTATATGTATAACGACGTTTATGAGGCTGTTTTGAAGACTAAAAGTTAAAAATTGTTGATTTTGACAATTTTTGCAATAAGTCCGCAATACTTGACAAGAAATGTTATATATGATATAATTGTACTGTATATTTGTTATACTCAATTTTTTACACAAGGGAGAAAAAATGGAAAAGACTAAAACTCCAAAGCTTCTTACAAGGCTCAAGGAATTCTTTACAAAAAAGAGCCTCAGCTTCAAAAAGAACGCAAATATCGTGCGTGAACTTGTTAAGAAGAATGTAAAAATTCAATATAGAAACTCCGTTATCGGCGCTATTTGGACTGTTCTTAACCCACTTCTGAATATGCTTGTTATGTACTTCGTATTTAGTAATGTTTTGGGCTACCATAATGATAGAACCTATGCCCTTTATCTTCTTTGTGGTACAATTACCTTTGCGCTAATGAGGGCGGGCACAACACAATCAATGACATCCTTGGTTCGCAATCGTGGACTTTTGACAAAGAACAAAATTTCATATTTTGTTTTCCCTGTTTCAAACAACCTAGTTGCGCTTATAAACTTCTCATTTTCATTGATTGCCCTTATTGCGGTTATGCTTTTTGTGGCATTCTTCAACAACGTGTTTGAAATTTTCAGCGCAAACCTGCTTTTGATTTTGGCAATGCTACCGGCGTTGTTCCTCTTTAGCTACGGCCTTTCATTAATTCTTTCTGCACTTTACGTATTTTTCCGTGATGTACAGCATTTTTACAACGTTTTCCTTACACTGTGGACATACCTTACACCTATGTTCTATAAAATAGACAGGTTTGCAAATAAGGACGAGCTAAGTGCCAAGGTTATTACAGGCGTAATTAACCTGAACCCAATGTATCACTTTGTTGAATTTTTCAGAGATGTAACATACAGATGTGCAGAGTATACAGTTGTCCTTGAAAAATGTAATGAGGATGCGACATATCTCGCCTCACTTGCTAAGGATTACGGCATGTCAATAGAGGAAACACTTTCAGTAGTGCAAAATTATGCCTCACTGCCAAACGCAACAGAATATTTAGTTCTTTATGCTTGGGGTATTGGTGCGTTCCTTCTTGGCACGCTCATATTCCTTCTTACAAGACGTAAGTTCATATTCTACATTTAATTGGAGATTAAAATGGAATTAGAAAATAAAAACGTGCAGCCTACCGAAAGGGTAGACGGCGTTGATTTGGAAAAGGATACTCAAGGCACCGAAGAGGAAATTGTCATAGACGTTAAAAACGTTAGCCTTGACTTCTATACAAGAGATGAAAAGGTCGATAACCTTAAGGAATTTTTTGTAAGACTTCTTCGTGGCAAGCTTGAGCGCAAAAAGGTGAGAATCCTTGACGATATTTCCTTCCAGGTAAAGAAGGGTGAGTCCATTGCACTCATCGGTCACAACGGCGCAGGAAAGAGTACAATGCTCAAGCTTCTTGCCGAGATTTATGAGCCTACCGAGGGCACAGTTAAGGTAAAGGGCAAGGTTGCACCACTACTTAACCTTGGTGCCGGCTTTGACTACGAGGCAAGCGGCAAGGAAAATGTATACCTAAATGGTGCTATTCTTGGCTACCCTAAAAAGGAGCTTGACAAAAAGTATCAGGAAATTGTTGATTTTGCAGAGCTTCATGAGCATATGCACATTCCACTAAAGAACTATTCCTCGGGTATGGTGGCAAGGCTTGGCTTTGCAATCGCTATTGATGCAGACCCGGACATTTTGCTGGTGGACGAAATTTTGTCGGTTGGTGACGAAAGCTTCCGTCGTAAATGCTCGGCAAAGATTGCGGAGCTTCGTCAAAAGGGAGTTTCCTTTGTTATCGTATCTCACAATATAAATGAAATTAAAAAGCTTTGCCAAAAGGCAGTATGGATTGAGGACTCTAAGGTTAGGGCATACGGCGAGGTTAATGAGGTATGCGCTGAATACAAGAAATATTGCGATAGCTTAAAGCATTAATCTTTTCGGGTTAGTGCTTTAATCTTTTTAGAAAGGAGGATGAAAATGGGACAAACCAATAGACTTATCAGTAAGGCGTTTAGTGCGCTTTTAGATGCTATATTAAATTTTGTATCAATTTGTATAGGCTTCTTTTTAATTATGTCACTTGAAAATATTGGCGCAGGCGTTAGCGTTGGTAGTATAGGACTTGCTATTATAATTGCTATTTCCGTTGTTACCATTGTTATCTATTCCTTCTGCGACCTTTATTCGACCAGCATCTTTGTAAAGCTTCACAATCAGCTTATAAGATATGGTATTGCCAATGTGGTTTTGCTTGCCTTGGCAGTATCAATATTGGCAATTATAAATATGCCACAGGGCTATTATGTCATTGCAATTATTTCTGCCCTTTGCTCGACAGCGGCACTCTTTGTCAAGAAAATCATTGCCACAAAGGCAGTACACGCAATAAGAAAGAAAAGCCCTAAAACCAAAAAGGTCATTATTCTCGGCTCAGGTAGTAGCGCTCAGGAATACGAGAAGCAGGTTAGAGAAAATGCACACTACGGCTATAATATTCTGGGCTGTGTAACCGATGAGGAAAGCCCGGAGTTTGTTACCAAGCTTGGTAATTACAACGAGCTTGACAGGGTTTTGAAGGAATATAACCCACACGAGCTTGTTATTGCGGTAAAGCACGAAGAAAGAGATAGGCTTGGCGCCTTTATCGACATTTGCGACACAAATGGTGTGCGCACGGCGATTATTCCGTTTACATACGATTACTTTAAGTCAAAGTGTCAGGTTGATATGATCGGCACGATGCCTGTTATTAACACAAGAACCACACCGCTTGACAGAATTAGTAATGCCTTAATAAAGCGAATTATGGATATTGTTATATCCCTAATCCTCATAATTTTGACCTCACCGATTATGCTTATTGCGGCAATTGGCGTTGGTCTTTCCTCAAAGGGACCAATTATCTTTAAGCAGAAGAGAGTAGGTAAAAATAACGAGGAATTTACAATGTATAAATTCCGTTCCATGAGGGTTAATGAAATGTCAGACTCTGCATGGACAACAAACGAGGACCCAAGAAAAACAAGGTTTGGCACCTTTATGCGCAAAACCGGTATTGATGAGCTTCCGCAGCTGTTCAATGTGCTTTTTGGCACTATGTCTATAGTCGGGCCAAGACCGGAGCTACCAAAGTATGTTGAGGAATATTCAAAAACCATTCCGCTTTACAAGGTAAAGCATCAGGTAAAGCCCGGCATTACCGGACTTGCACAAATATACGGCTACAGGGGAGACACCTCTATCGAAAGACGTATTGAGCTTGACATTAAGTACATTGAGGAATGGTCAGCCTTTAACGATATAAAAATTATTCTTATTACTCCCTTTAAGATGTTTAATAGGAACGAGAAATACGTAAAATGAAAATACTTATTGTGGCATCAAATATGGTGCATATAAACAATTTTCACCGTCCCTACATCCAAAGGCTTCAAAAGGACGGGCATCAGGTTCTCATTATGGCAAATGGAGAGGGTGCAGACTGTAATGTTGCCTTTAAAAAGCGCTTTTTATCTCTTAAAAATCTTAAATTAATATCTCAAATCAAAAAGCATATTATAGAAATAGAGCCTGATGTGATTTTCTTACACACAACGCTTGCCGCCTTTTTGGTAAGATATGCCCTGAAGGGCATAAAAAATCGCCCAAGGGTTGTAAACACAGTTCACGGCTATCTGTTTGGCAAGGGCTTTTCTTCGCTACATAACCTTGTATACCTAAGCTGTGAAAAAATTGTAAGAAAGCAAACAGACAAAATCCTTGTTATGAATAATGAGGATTATGAAATCGCCACAAAAAACAAGCTTTGCCTTGAGGACGTTACAAAAATCAACGGCATCGGTATTGATTTTGCAAGATGCGATGGCGTAGTGCGTACAGAAAGTCTACCACCAAAAAATGCATTGTTTGTGGGGGAAATGAGTAAAAGAAAGAACCAGCGCTTCCTTATCGAGATAATGAAGGAGCTGCCAAGCCACACCCTTACCTTGGTAGGAGACGGCAGCGAGAGAGAAGACCTTGAAAGACTGATAAAAAAGCAAAATCTTGAGGGACGTGTACGTATTTGCGGTTATACTAAGGATATTAAGCCCTATTTACAGGACGCTGATATATACCTTTCCGCCTCAAGGGTTGAGGGCTTGCCCTTCAACATTTTAGAGGCAATGAGGGTTGGGCTGCCCATTGTCGCATCTGACATAAAGGGACACAGCGACCTTCTGCCAAAGGAATGCCTTTGTCCGCTTGACAAAAATGCATTTGTTGAAAAAATCAAGAGCATAAAGAAAGCTACTTCCGAGTACGATGTGGAAAAATATAGCCTTAGCTCGGTTTTAGAGGAAAATCTTGCTCATTACAGCAAGGAATTTATTGAAAAGGAAGCAGTAAAGGCATAAAAAACATTTACTTTTAACCTATTTTGTGGTAAAATATCATTAGAGGAGGTGCGTTTATGGAATGGTTTTGGCTTGCTCTTACCATTGCACTTATCGTTGTTGAGGTTGCAACGGTACAGCTCGTTACTATTTGGTTTGCCGTTGGCGCAGGTGTTACCTCGCTTATAACTGCACTTACCAATATCGAAATTTATTGGCAAATAGTTATTTTTGCTTTAATTTCCATTGCACTTTTGCTTGCTACAAGACCGCTTGTTAAGAAGCTTTTAGCAAAAAGGAGCGAAAAGCAAAAAACAAATTTAGAGCTTCTTATAGGAAAAGAGGCAGTTGTTGTGGAGGAAATCGACAACGTAATGGGCAAGGGCGCTGTAAAAATCGGCGGCGCTATCTGGAGCGCAAGGTCCCTTGACGGCAGAAAAATTTTCAAGGATGAGATTGTTGTTTTTCGAGAGATTGATGGCAACAAGGCAATCGTTGAATAAATATAAAGGAGAGAAAATATGATTCCGGCAATTATTATCATCGTTTCAATTTTGGTGCTTTTGGCTGTAATATCTATCGCAAATATCAAAATTGTACCACAATCAAAGGCTTATGTTATTGAGCGTCTTGGCTCCTACTATCGTACATGGGATACAGGACTACATTGGCTCGTGCCATTTGTTGACAAGATTTCAAAGCAGGTTTCCTTAAAGGAACAGGTTGCAGACTTCCCGCCACAGCCTGTTATCACAAAGGATAACGTAACTATGCAAATTGACACAGTTGTATTCTTCCAGATTACAGACCCAAAGCTTTTCGCATATGGCGTTGAAAACCCACTTGCAGCTATTGAAAACCTGACAGCAACAACTCTTCGTAACATTATCGGCGAAATGGAGCTTGATACAACACTTACCTCGAGAGATACAATCAACGCAAAGATTCGTTCCATTCTTGACGAGGCAACAGACCCATGGGGCATTAAGATTAACAGAGTAGAGCTTAAGAACATTAAGCCACCGGCTGAAATTCAGGATGCTATGGAAAAGCAAATGAAGGCGGAGCGTCAAAGACGTGAGGCAATCCTTCGTGCAGAGGGAGAAAAGTCAAGCAGCATTCTTGTTGCACAGGGTAAGAAGGAAAGCCAAATTCTTGAGGCAGAGGCTGAAAAGCAGGCTGCAATCCTTCGTGCAGAGGCAGAAAAGGAAGCAAGAATCAAGAAGGCAGAGGGTGAGGCTGAGGCTATTCTCAAGATTAACGAGGCACAGGCAGCATCCATCAAGCTTATCAATGAGGCGTCTCCCGATGAGGCATACATCACGCTTAAGAAGCTTGAATCCTTTGAAAAGGTTGCAGACGGCAACGCAACAAAGGTTATTATTCCAAGCGACCTTCAAGGTGTTGTAGGACTTGTAAATGCAATTTCCGAGAGCACAAAGGAAAACAAATAAGAAATAAAGACCTTGCAAAACCGCAAGGTCTTTTTTTATATCAGCTCTCCGAAAACAAGGCTGCCATCTGTGTGAGTTAGCTTTACGTTATGTATTTGTCCGCCAAGCGACCTGCTGCTTTTTACGCATATATCCACAAAGCTTGGGGAGTGCCCCTGGGCACTTCCACCGTTATAGGATTCAAATAGCACAGGCACAACAGGATTTTTTTCTACATATTCCAAAAGCAGCTGTAGCTTTATCTCCCTTTGCTGCTTTTCCAAAAGGTGTAGCCTCTGTCTCTTTATACCCTCGTCAACCTGGTTTTCCATATCGCAGGCAGGGGTACCCTTCCTTTTTGAGTAAGGGAACACGTGAAGATGTAAAAACCTGTTTTCCTTGAAAAATTCAAGAGTTTTCTCAAAATCCTCGTCGCTCTCACCGGGAAAGCCGGTTATAACATCGGCAGAAAGCATAAGATTATCAATGCTTTCTTTAAGATAATCAATATTTCTTTTTGCCATATCAATGTTATATTTTCTTCTCATAGCATTAAGAGTTTTTGTGTTTCCGCTTTGCATAGAAATGTGAAAGTGGGGCATAAGCGACTTTACTGTCTTAACCTTGTCAACAAACTCCTTTGTTATGCTGGCAGGGTCAAGGGAGCCAAGGCGGATTCTTTCAATCCCATCTATTTTTCCAACCTCTACAATAAGGTCGGCAAGCGTATAGCCGTTTTTTAAGTCCTTGCCATAGGCTGCCGTTTCAATTCCTGTAAGCACCACCTCGGCACAGCCCTCGCTTGCGATAGCTTTTACCTCGCTTATAACATTTTCCGGCAGGCTTGAGCGCACATTTCCCCTTGTATAGGGAATAATGCAGTAGGCACATCTGGAATCACAGCCGTCCTCAATCTTTACAAAGGCACGGGTTCTTGTGTGAGAGGCACCAACACACATTGTGTCAAAGCCACCCTCAAAAATGCTTGGCACATTTACAACACAAGGCTGGTCCTTTGATAACAGCTCCATTGCAATTTTGGGAATTTGTGATTTCAGATTGCTTCCGCAAACATAGCTAACCCCCGGTATTTTACCTGCTTCCTCGGGATTTATCTGAGAATAGCATCCGGTTACAATAACCTTAGCCTGTGGATTTGTCTTAACAGCTCTTCTTATCATTTGGCGGGATTTTCTGTCGCTCTCGCCTGTAACGGAGCAGGTGTTGATTATGTAAATGTGGCAAACATCGCTAAATGGGCAAATCTCCACCCCGTATTTTTCAAGCTCCTTAATGATAAAATCACTTTCATATTGGTTTACACGACAGCCGAGGGTCAAAACGGCTGCTTTAATATTATTCATAGCTTGACCTCCTCGGCAAGAAATTTCTACAATATTTTAACACACTTTTTTTATTATGTAAACAAAAAACCACAAATTCACTTGAAAAGGCACCTATAAAATGTTAAAATAAATCGAAAGCAAGCTTCGGAGTGTAAAATGAGAGAATTTACTATAAATAAAAATGATGCAGGACAGCGCCTTGATAAGTTCGTTCAAAAAACTGTAAAGGGCATACCTGTTTCCTTAATGTATAAGGCTATTCGCTTGAAGAAAATAAAGGTCAACCGCAAAAGGGCGGAGCAAAAGCAAATGCTTCTTGAGGGGGATACAGTTCAAATGTTCCTTTCCGAGGACCTTTTTGAGGACAAAATCTCTTCAAATGAGCTTTTGTCTGTAAGGGCAGAAATTAATATTGTCTACGAGGACGAAAATATTTTAATCTGCAATAAGCCCGCAGGCGTGCTTGTCCACAGCGGAGACGGGGATGGCAAAACCAGCGGAGAGGGTAGTGCAGACGACAGAAACACGCTGATTTATCACATACAGGCATACCTTGCTCAAAAGGGCGAATATAACCCTGCAATGGAAAACTCCTTCGCCCCGGCTCTATGCAACAGGCTTGACAGAAATACTGCGGGTATGGTTATTTCTGCGAAAAATGCAGAGGCACTAAGGGTGGTAAACGAAAGGATAAAAAGCAACCAAATCAGAAAGCAATATTTGTGCGCCGTTCACGGCTCTTTACCCAAAAAGAACGACACGTTGTCGGACTTTTTGATAAAAGACAGCAAAACAAACACGGTAAAAGTGCTTAAGGAAAAAAGGGCAGGAGCAAAGGAAATAATAACCAAATACGCCCTTGTTGAGTATAACCAAAGGAGCAACCTTTCTCTTGTGGAAATTGAGCTTGTAACAGGACGCACGCACCAAATCAGGGCACATATGTCCTCAATCGGCAGCCCCCTTCTTGGAGACGGAAAATACGGCAGCATAGAAAAGGATAAGCGGCTTGGTTATAAGCACCAGGCACTATGCGCATACAAGCTTACATTCCTCGAGGCAGAGGATGCTTTATCCTATCTTAACGGCAAAAGCTTCTTTGTGTGTGCAGAGGATATTTACTTCCTAAGGGAGTTTTCAAGCAGAGCAAGGGAAATAGTCAATAACAAAATTTTCCCATAAAATATAAAAAAAGTGTTGACAATATTCCTATTTTGTTATACAATTATTATAAATAAAAGATTAGAGTTCTTTTTGATACAAGGAGGCTTTTAATGAGCAGTATAAATGAAAGAAGACAAAGAACAGCCGAAATGGAAATTGAAAACAAGGCTAAATTGGCTGAAACAAACGAAGCTGAGGTAAAGCAAGGCTCTTCTGCAAAGAAGTTCTTGATGGCAATTTTGGTAATTGCAATCATCGTTGCTATCGCCCTTCTCGTAATCAACGCAGTTATTGACAGCTATGCAAACGCATTTGCAGAGGTTGACATTGATAACGCACAGGCAACCGCAACAATTGATAAGTTGCCACAGTCTGCTCAAGATTTCTATGGTTCTTGGGAAGATTCAATCAAGACAAATTCCACATACAAAAACATGCACATCGCTGCTATTGAAAACTATGCTTACGCTTCAAGCAATATTAAGACCAGCGAAAACGTAAACACATACGCAATCTTTGTTGTAAATGATGTAACTGCTGATGCAAAGGCTGCAGGTACAATTCTTCTTGCATCTGTAAACAAGTCAACAAACAAGGTTACATATGCAACAATCGACACAAGAACACTTGTTTATATTCCAAGTGCAGATGTTGTTGGTCCAATGGCAGATGCTTACCTTTGGGGTGGTGCTCCACTTCTTGCCAGAACAATCAAGAACAACTATGGCGTAGATATTAACGGTTACGTTGAAATGGGCTTTAGTGTAGTTTCTAAGCTTATTAGTTCATACGGTGGAGTTAACATCAATGTTTCCGAAGATGTTGCAGCTGCTATGAATGCTGAAATCGCTCTCTATAACGAGCTTGATGCTTACAAGGGCGAAAATGCTGTTAAGACAGTTAGCGCCGGTTCTTCTGTAAATCTCGATGGTATGCAGGTTGTTGCTTACATTAGATCAAACGGTACAAACAAGAATGCTGCTATTGCAGATGTAGTTAAGGGTCTTGTTCCATCAATGCTTTCTGGCGGATTTAATGGACTTAAGACTACACTTGATATTGCAAAGGATTCTGTAAACGCATCTATTCCAAGAGAAGATTTTGGTATGTTTATTCAGCTCGCTCTTGCTGCGCAGGGTGCTTTGAATGATGGTACAGCAGAGGTTGGTACAGCAACACGCATTAACTTCCATCTTTATACAGACTCTTGCGATTATGCAACAGAGAGAACAGCACTTCAGTCTTTACTTTACGGAACAAAATAATTACATAAAGAAAACGGACTTTCATAGTCCGTTTTCAATTTATATAACTTGTCACCCTGTTTATGTTTACAGGGTTACAGCAGGAGAAATATGAACACCAAGGAAAAGGTACTTTCAATATTAAATAATAATGTAGGCAGATATGTATCGGGTCAAACGCTGGCACAGCTAATTGGTATTAGCCGAAATAGTGTTTGGAAGGCGGTAATGGCGCTTAAAGCACAGGGCTATGATATTTCGTCTCACGCAAGCCGTGGCTATGCATTGATAAATCCTGCCGACATTTTCACAGAGGAGAATATAAATAGCTATCTTTCAAATGCTATACCTATTCACATATACGAAAATGCGCCCTCATCAAATAATATTGCTAAAGAGCTGGCGCAGGCAGGCGCCAAGGAGGGCACAACGGTTGTGGTGCTTTCGCAAAGTGCCGGCAAGGGCAGAATGGGCAGGAGCTTTCTTTCAAGCAGCACAAATGGACTTTATATGTCCGTTGTTCTAAGACCTAAAATTCCCGTTGACAGGTGTGTTAGCATTACTGTTTTGGGCGCTGTTGCCGTTGCTGAGGCGATAGAGGAGGTAGCCCTTTGTCAATGCCAAATCAAATGGGTAAATGATATATATATAAATGATAAAAAGGTTTCGGGCATTCTTACCGAGGCGTCAATTAATTTTGAGTGTGCCGGGCTTGAATACGCTGTGATAGGCATCGGTGTCAATATAAGCCAGCCGGAGGGCGGCTTTGACTCGGAAATAAAGGATATAGCCACCTCAATTTTTAAGGACAATGCGCCCCCGAATTTTAAGGCAAGGCTGTGCGCAAAAATCCTTGAAAGATTGTTTTATCATTACAACAAAATTGAAGAGCGAGAATATATAGAACCATATCGCAAAAAATCCTCAATTATAGGCAAAAGTGTTGATGTGCACGTAGGCAACAGAATTGTGCAGGGCATTGCAACCGATATAGATGAGGAGGCTCGTCTTGTGGTAAAAACCGACTCCGGAGTTGAAAAATTCAACTCAGGCGAGGCAAGGGTAAGAAAAAATGAGAGCAAATAATATAAGGCTTCTTACCGAGTGCGCAATTTTTGTGGCACTTATGGCAGTAGCCTCACAGGCTTCCATTCCAACTCCCTTTGTACCGATAACCTTACAATGCCTTGCGGTTAGTCTTTGCGGCTATTATCTGGGTATTAAGCGGGGCACAATTTCCCTTCTTGTTTATCTTGCTTTAGGTGCGGTTGGCGTCCCTGTGTTTTCTATGCTAAATGGCGGAATATATGCCTTTTTGGGTCCTACAGGTGGATTTATTATAGGCTTTTTGCCCCTTTGTGTTCTGTGCGCAATAGTGCCGGACAAATGGCAGGGCGTTTTGCTTGGTATTCTCGGTGTGCTTATATGTCATCTTTTGGGAGTGTTACAGTATAGCTATGTGGGAAATGTGGATTTTTTAACCTCGTTTTTTGCCGTATCTCTTCCATATATAATAAAGGATATTATTCTTGTGGTGCTAGCCTTTTTCCTTTCAAGGGCTATCAAAAAAAGAATAAGCAGACAGCACTAGGCTGTCTGCTTTTTTTATTCGTTTACGCTGTTCCAATTAATCGGCTCAATGCCGTTTTTAATAAGAAAATCATTAGCTCTGGAAAAGGGTCTTGAGCCGTTAAAGCCATTGTGTGCTGAAAGCGGCGAGGGGTGTGCTGACTCAATAATCAAATGATGCGGATTTGTAATATATTTCTTTTTAGACCTGGCGTTTGCACCCCACAAAATAAACACAACGGGCTGTGGCGCATCATTCAGCTTCTTGATAATTTCGTCGGTAAAAACAGACCAACCGATATTTTGGTGGCTGTTAGCCATTCCCTCACGCACGGTAAGGGTGGCATTCAGTAAAAGAACACCCTGCGTTGCCCAAGAGGTAAGCTCTCCGTGAGACGGAATTTTCATACCAACATCTCTTTCAAGCTCCTTGTAAATGTTCACAAGGGAGGGCGGTATTTTTACACCCTTTTTTACCGAAAAGGAAAGACCATGCGCCTGTCCCTCTTCATGGTACGGGTCTTGACCCAAGATAGCAATCTTAGTGCCTCTGTACGAGGTATATTTCAGGGCATTAAAAATATCATACATAGACGGATAAATTTTGCGTGTGGAGTATTCCTCCTTCAAAAAGCTACGGATTTTAAGGTAATATTCCTTCTTAAATTCCTCGCCGATAACCTGGTCCCAATCGTTACCCAAAGTAACCATAAAAATCACCCCCTACATATCAATTATATCCTACCATTTTTGTTAAAAAAAGTCAATAAAATTAAGGTATTTACTTGAATTATAATGGCTCATATGTTATACTAAGAAAAAAACAGCGAGGTACACTAAATGATTAAGGTTACTGTATGGAACGAATATTGGCATGAGCTTAAGGATGAAAAGGTAAAAGAGGTTTATCCTAATGGCATCCACAACGCAATTAAGGACTTCCTTGGCACAAACGAGGATATGGAGGTTACTGTTGCAACCCTTCACGATGAGGAGGGTAATTTGAAGGCGGATGCAGGTATTACAGACGAGCTTCTTGCTAACACAGATGTTATGCTCTGGTGGGGACACGTAAGACATGGCGAGGTTCCTGACGAAATTGCAATTAAGGTAAAAGAGGCTGTGCTTGCAGGCATGGGTATTGTTTTCCTTCACTCTGCACACCACTCAAAGCCATTCAAGCTTCTTATGGGTACAACCTGTAATCTTGGCTGGAGAGAGAGCAACGACAAGGAAAGGCTTTGGATTCTTGACCACAATCACCCAATTATGGCAGGTCTTAACGATAGATTTATTGAGCTTGAGGCAGAGGAAACATATTCTGAACCATTTGGCATTCCCGACCCTGATAAGCTCCTTATGATTGGCTGGTACAACGGCGGCGAGGTTTTCCGTTCTGCGGCAATTTGGCACAGAGAAAACGGTAAGGTGTTCTACTTCCAGCCCGGTCACGAAACCTTCCCAACCTTCTATAATGAAAACGTACAAAAAATTATTACAAACGCAGTAAGATGGGCTAACCCTGTTTGCAAAATCACACTTCAGTGCCCATGGGTTGCGAGACTAGAGGAAAAATAATGATAAAACTTGGCATAATCGGTGCAGGCAAAATCTGTCAGGGCTGTCATATGCCGGCGTACGACAAGCTTGACAATGTGGAAATCGTTGCAATTTGCGACATAAATGATGAAAAGCAAAAAAAGGCGCAGGAAAGATACCCAAATGCACGCATTTACTCTGACTATGAGCAAATGCTTGATAAGGAAAGCCTTGATGCGGTTGATATCTGTACACCAAACAACATACATTCAAAGGCTGCAATTTATGCTCTTAATAAGGGTGTAAATGTAATTTGCGAGAAGCCTGACGCCATAAACACAGAAGAGGCTGAAAAGATGCAGGCGGCAGCAGAGAAAAGCGGCAAAACCCTGATGGTTATCAGAAACAACCGTTACCGTGCATCAACAAAGTTCCTAAAGCAGTTTATTGCCGAGGGCAAAATGGGCGAGATTTATGCAGGTCGCTGCGGCTGGATCAGACGCAGAGGTATCCCGGGCTGGGGCGGCTGGTTTACCGACAAGGCGCAGTCAGGCGGCGGTCCTCTTATCGACCTCGGTGTTCACATTATCGACCTGGCTATGTACTTGATGGGCAACCCAAGGCCTGTTACAGTTAGCGGCTCTACATATTCAAAGTTTGCACACACCTCACACTCAAAAACCGACGTTGAGGACCTTGCAATGGGCTTCATTCGCTTCGATAACGGCGCTTGCCTGCAGATAGAATTTTCTTGGGCATCCAACATTGAATGCGACCAGATGTTTGTTGAGCTAAGGGGAGAGAAGGCAGGCTCTCGTATGTCAGGCATTGATAGAAAGTTCGAGGTGTTCACAGAGGAATGTGGCACTAACGTAACTATTAAGCCGAGCATTGATGATTATGGTGGAATGCCTCATCACGAGGGCAATATTCGCCACTTTATTGATGTTATTGAGGGCAAGGCAGAGCCGGATTTCACACCTGTGCAGGGTGTAAATATGGTTAAGATTTTAGAGGCAATCTATAAATCAGCTGAGCTTGGCAGAGAAATACAGCTTTAATGTAGCAAAGGACACGCCATATGGGCGAGGTGCGATAAAGCAGTTTTATAAAAAAACAAAAAGGATGAGAAAAATTCTCGTCCTTTTTTCACACTTCTTACCAGCATAGTGTGTTAACCATATTTCGTTCTTGGCGGTAGATAAGTGATGGTTTTGCTCACGCAAAAGTGATGTTATTCGCTCCGCTCATAATGATGTTGCTCCCGTCTGTCGCAATGATGTGATGCTTGCCCACTACGCCGCAAGGCGTAACATCATTTACGCAGTAAACATCACAGGGTGAAGCCGACATCATTTGCCCACATCGAATTTCCCCAAAGCGAGCATAGTCGAGCTTCGGGGCTTGCGGGGGCAAACATCGTTCGGCTAACCTGCGATAAAGCAGGTCGCCGTAGGCGTGTCCTTTTTATATATAGTATTGATTTTTTCTCGTTCCTGTGGTAAAATTAATAAAAATGCGCAAAGGAGACATAGACAAATGAGCGTAGTTATTGGTATTGATATCGGTGGAAGCACAACTAAAATCGTAGGCTTCGACAGTAATAAAAATCTAATAAATCCAATGTTCGTAACTGCAGATGACCCAATTACATCAATTTACGGTGCCTTTGGTAAGTTTACAGACACAAACGGACTGGGTCTTAATGATATAGAAAAGGTTATGGTAACAGGTGTTGGCTCCTCTTATGTAAATAAGCCCATTTACAACCTAAAATGCGAGGTTACACCTGAATTTAAGTGTATCGGTCTTGGCGGACTTTACCTTTCAGGGCTGGATGATGCAATTATTGCCAGCCTTGGCACAGGTACGGCTCTCGTTCATGCAAGGCGTGGCTTTGCACCGGATTATCTGGGCGGCACAGGCGTTGGCGGTGGCACAATTATGGGACTTTCCCAAAAGCTCCTCGGACTTAATAAGATAGAGCATATAGACGACCTTGCAAAGACAGGCGATATTACAAATATCGACCTTAAGGTTGGCGATATGTCTAAGGGAGACATCGGACTTACCAGCCATATGACCGCTTCAAACTTTGGTAAGCTCAGCGACCTGGCTACCAATGGCGACCTTGCGCTGGGTCTTGTAAATATGGTTTTTGAAACCATCGGTATGGTGGCTTATTTTGCATCAAAGCAGTTTAACATTAAGGATATTGTTTTAACAGGAAACCTTACACAAATGTCTCAAGCACCCAATATTTTCAAGGTTCTTAACGAAATGTTTGATATGAACTTTGTAATTCCGAAAAACGCACAGTTCAGCACAGTTATAGGCGCAGCCCTTTCATCCTTCGAGAAATAATATGGATAAAAAAGAGCTTTTAGAGCTTGAAAAAATTGATAAAATGCGGGCAAAAAACTTCTCGGTTTTCCGTGCCGTTGCCGCTTATCTTAATAATTTCCCTTGCCTTGTTACCAAGGAGATTATGGACGAAATAGGCGGGGGAGTGGCTGAAAACGAGGAATATGCCTTTGCAATTTTCCTTGCAAACGCACTAAGTGAGGACGAGGGCGAGATAGAGATTTTTGAAAGAGAATATTTCAAGCGCTCCGTAAAGCAGCTTGACCTTGCTTGCTACTATGATAACCCGTTTTATAAAAACATAAAAATCCCCAAGGTCAAGGATGAAGAGTGGGAGCTGGGTTACCAGTCCTACGAGCCGTATGAGGGCTTTATTTGGGATGATATCATTATTGACAGCGACTATCGTGAAATACCGCAAATCGGCTTTTTCAGAGAGAAATTTTCCTTCCCAACCGTTTTTGAAAACGGTGTGGAATGGATGGCAATCAAGCCAAACGAAATAGAAACCATGAAGCCTCATCTTGAAAAAATGAGGGGGGACGTGTGTGTTTTCGGCTTAGGAATAGGCTATTTTGCATATATGGCAAGCCTAAAGCCAGAGGTAAAAAGCATCACGATAGTTGAAAGAGACAAAAGCGTTATCAGACTTTTTGAAAAGCATATTTTGCCCCAGTTTGAAAACAAGGACAAAATCAAAATTGTTATAGCAGATGCCATAGATTATGCAAGGGAAAAAATGATAAACGAGCATTTTGATTGCGCCTTTGTTGACCTTTGGCACGATGTTTCCGACGGTGTTGATATATACACCCGTATGAAAAAGGCAGAAAGAATCAATAAGGGCGTGGAGTTTTGCTATTGGATTGAAAAATCCTTGCTTTCAAACATTCGCTGGTTCGTTTTTGAAACCCTGTACAAGAATGCCAAGGAGGGCAAGTGGCAGGGTACACTAAAGGACCTTAAGGAATATATCAGCTTTGAATATCTAAGAGAATTTTACAAATATTTATTATAGGAATTTTATATGAAGAAAATATTTTTACTTTCATTTGTTCTTTTGTTATCAATTCTTGCTCTCTTTGGCTGTGGATGTCAGAATACACCCGAGGGAGAATATCAGGTTGGAGACCTGTATTATAGCTTGACCGAGGACAAAAATGGCTACGAGGTTATAGGAATTTATAACGGCGGCGACTACCTTCCCGAAATGGAGGTTGTAATTCCCGACACCTATAACGGTTTGCCCGTTTTAGGAATTCGTGGCTTTGATACAGATGATGCACCTTATATCACAAAAATTACATTGCCAAGCAGCCTTACATATATTGCCGAGGGCGGACTTGCTTATCTTACTCAAATAGACGAAATAGTTCTGCCGGAAAGCTTAAAGGAAATAGGCGAAAGCGCCTTTTATGGCTGTGCATCTCTTACAAGCATTACTATTCCGTCTCAGGTTACAGTAATTGAGGAAAATACCTTTACAAACTGCTTTTCTCTTGAAAGCGTTACCCTGCACGGCAACCTGACCCAAATTAAAGCAAGAGCATTTTTGAATGCCGGAATAAAGTCTATAAGCATTCCCGACTCGGTAACCAGCATTGAGGAGCATGCGTTTTTCTCCTGTACAAGCCTAAAAACCGCAAGACTCCCATCAACCCTTACAGAGGTTCCAAATAGCTTGTTCAGCGGCTGCGCACTGCTTGAAACTGTTATTCACGCAAGCGAATTTACCAAAATTGGCGACGGCGCCTTCAGAGGCTGCTCAAGGCTCACAGGCATCAGCCTTTCCAATGCTACCTATATAGGCGACAGGGCTTTTATGGGCTGCGAGGAACTAACATCTAAATATGACGGAGTTTACTACATAGGCAACTGGATTGTTGCTTGTGATAATGATGAGCTTGCCTCAGAGCTTTCCATAAACGGTGGCGTTGTGGGTATTGCGTCCGGTGTTTTTGCAGGCACCTCGCTTAAAAGCGTTGTAATTCCCGACTCGGTTTTGTATCTTGGCGTGTCCGCCTTTGATGGCGCACAGGAGCTGGAAAGCGTAGAAATCGGCAAGGGCTTAATTACAATAGGGGAGGGCTGCTTCCGTAGCTGTATAAAGCTTTCAAGCATGAGCGTTAGCAAAGAAAATACCGCATACGCCGTAACTAACAATGCCCTTTATTCAAAGGACGGTAAGGTGCTTATTCAGTACCTGATTGGCAACACAGCTAACAATGAATATACCGTAGCAGGCAGCGCGGAGGAAATCGGCAAGTTTGCTTTTGCAGGCTCAAACCTTGAAAAAATCGTAGTTGGCGAGGGTGTTTTACTTATTAATGTAGGTGCATTTTCAAATTCACCTTACCTAAGTGAAATATCTCTGCCATCAACCCTACAGGAAATTAAAGGCTCTGCCTTTTATGGCTGCGGTGCCATTGAGGAATTAACCTTACCCGATGGGCTGACAGAAATATCTCAATCTATGCTATCTAATGCAACCTCACTAAAATCAATAATTCTTCCAAGCACAATTGAAAGAGTAGAGGCACACGCCTTTGATGGCTGCACAGCTCTTGAAAGCATAACTCTTGCTGAGGAAACTGTAAAGCTTGGCGAAAAGGCGTTTAAGGATTGCACATCGCTCTTACAAATCCACATTACTAAAAATGTAAGCGAAATTGGCGAAAATGCCTTTGAAAATTGCCAAGCCACAATTACAGTAGATAGCGAAAACGCAAGCTACAAAATTGAAAATGGCACACTTATCAAAATTGAAAAATAAAACAAAAAGCTGAGCAAATTGCTCAGCTTTTTTTAGATTAAAATAGACACAGGGTCGCTTATTTTTATGCTGTCCTCTGTAACAATTGAGTCATAACAGAGTATATTTACGCCATTTTCTCGGCAAAGGCGCAGGGTGTGTCCAAACTCCTTGTGTGTTATATCATTTGGGACAAAGGCGCAGGGTCCCTTCATTTGCACCACAAAGAAAATATAAGCCTCGTATCCGTCTTTTACACATTCCATAAGGTGTAAAAGATGCTTAACCCCTCTTTCGGTAGGAGCATCGGGGAAGGATGCTATACCATCCCTCTCAAGGGTAACACCCTTAACCTCAATAAAGGCACGTCTTTCCCCATCCTCAACATAAAGGTCAAACCTACTTTTGCCATACGTAAATTCACGCTTGATTTTGGCGCTTTTGGAAAACAAATTTCCTTCGCAAAGCCATTCATACACCACATCGTTTGGCACCTGTGAATCCATATTTACAAGCATATCTCCCTTGTAAACGGCAACCAGGTCATATTTCGTTTTTCTTTCGGGATTTTTGCCTTCCTCAAGCAGCACGGTTGCGCCCTCAATAAGCAGCTCCTTGCATCTGCCTGTGTTCTTTACGTGGACAACGTGCACCTGTCCGTCAATTTCCACGTTGGCAATAAATCTGTTGGGCCTTGAAATAAAAATCCCTTTAACAATTCTACTATATTTCATCAAGCTTTAACCCCTTAATTAAATCCTTGATAAAATATTCCCAAATTCTGGGGGTACTGCCATTTCCTCTGAAGGAAATAGCTTCGTCCTCAAGCTCAAGTGTAATACCGAAGGACACCTTGCCCTCTCCGCAGAATTCCTGCTTCCAGGTTGAGAAGTGTGCACCTTGTAGAATTTTTATAATTTCATCACCCTCGATTCTAAGCTCATAAGACCTGCCCCTGTAAACAACACTGGCTATACCCGGCTCAAAGAAAATATAAGCCTCGCTAAGGGCACTATTTTCATCCTCGAGAATTAATCCAAAGGACTTGATTTTTTCAAGCCTTTGATTCAACTCCTTGTCTGCAAGTTTATTCTCGTGTGGAGGGTAGACAATACAGTCATCAAGCTCAAGGCAAAGACCACAGTTATAAAGGTCTGAGGAAATCTTTCTGTCACAATACGAATAGCTTGCAAATAGTGTTTCAGTAAGTATACGAGCTGTAAATGTAGTATATTTCTCAAAATTAGTGGTCTTACTGATTCTGTAAACCGTGTCAAACATAGTGTCGCTTCTGGTAATATCCTCAAACACCACAAGCCTATCGTTACCCATATAGGCAAAATCATAATCGAACCCGTCAATTTTTACGTCATATACAAGCGAATGTATCTTAATACTATTGCAGTAGTACTTAATCATACATAAAAGAGGGTAGTAGCGAGTAGAAAAAATCGTTGGACTCTCACATTCCGAGTAAATATAGCTTGGAAATGTGATAATTCCTGTGTGTCTGTCAATAGAAATTTCGCAATCAAAAAGCTTAAAAAAGCAAGCGTCTCTGCCAATCTCATAGCCTATATAGTGTAGAAAATACAGGTCCTCAACTGTAACAAAATCCTCGTCGTAGTGCTTTATATGAATATATTCGTCGTAAACAATAGGGTCGTCTATAGAAATTATGTAGCAGTCGTTCTCATATGTATCGTCAACCCACGGGATTATTTTTGAATAAAACTTAGGAAAATCCTCTTTGTTTGGAATTCTGATAAATTTAGCACCCACATATCGTGCATACTCGATAAAGTAATCAATTAAATAAGAAGAGCTGATAAGACATGAGTCGTCCCAACCAAATTCAACCATTTCAACGTATCTGTCGTATTTAGAAAAGCCGTACTTGTCCTCACTAAGAGCATAAAGTGCGCTGCCTACAAATCCCTCTATATTGCTGTCAAAATACTGACATACATAGCCACAAGCAGAGTAAAGCTGCTCGCTTTTATCTCTGGTGTAGTTGTAGCCGGGGTCCTCTTCCTCTTGCCACCAACCGGAATAGGTATATTCATCTTCAATATGTATCCGCCTAAACTCGCCATCGCTCCAAGGCTCCAGCTTAGAGTCTAATTCCTTCATGATGCCACCATCCCTTCTGCACTCAATTATATCACGTTCTCGACTAAAAAGCAACTATATTACGACACGCAAATGCTTGTCTTAAAAATCACGGCAGGGGCGTGTATATCACCAAAACGCAGTTTTGTATATCATCAAGCCACAGGGAATACACACTTCACGTGATGATATACACCTTCGGCGATGAGATACACGCTAAAGCGTGATGATATACCAAGCCTGTGGCTTGGATAAAAAACCGACAGGTCGAAATCTGTCGGTTTTTGGCCTACCCGATAGGATTCGAACCTACGATCTCAAGAGTCGGAGTCTTGTGCGTTATCCAGCTACGCTACGGGTAGAAATTTTATCATTTTTCTTAAAGTATATCACACTTAAATATTTTTGTAAATATTTGTGCGAAAATATTTGAATTTTATAATATATTGTGCTACAATAGGGTTAAAGTATCTTTTATGGTTGAAAAAGGAGAAAAAACCATGCTAACAGACATTGAAATTGCACAGGGCGCAAAGCTTGAACACATTTCAAAGATTGCTGACCAAATCGGCTTGCTTCCTGAGGAGTATGAGCCATATGGTCATTACAAGGCAAAAATCACAGACAAATTTCTAGACAGAATGTCCACTAAGGAGGACGGCAAGCTTATACTTGTTACCGCCATTAACCCAACCCCTGCAGGAGAGGGCAAGACCACTACAACAGTTGGTCTTGGTATGGCTATGAGCAAGATTGGCAAGAAAACAATTATAGCCCTGCGCGAGCCTTCCTTGGGACCTGTTTTTGGTGTAAAGGGTGGCGCTGCAGGCGGTGGCTATGCACAGGTGCTCCCAATGGAGGATATCAACCTTCATTTCACAGGAGATTTCCATGCTATCACAACAGCAAACAACCTGCTTTCCGCAGTAATTGACAACCACATTCAGCAGGGAAATGCGCTCGGTATTGACCAACGCAGGGTTTTGTTCCCACGTGTTCTTGATATGAACGACAGAGCACTTCGTAATGTAGTTATCGGTCTTGGCGCAAAGGTTGACGGTGTTCCAAGAGAGGACCACTTTATGATTACAGTTGCCAGCGAAATTATGGCAATCCTTTGCCTTAGCGAGTCGATTGCTGACCTAAAGGAGCGCCTTGGCAAAATCCTTGTAGCATATAAATATGATGGTAGTCCGGTTTATTGTAAGGACCTGGGAGTTAATGGCGCTATGGCGGCAGTTCTTAAGGATGCCCTTAAGCCAAACCTTGTTCAGACTCTTGAAAACACTCCTGCAATTATTCACGGCGGACCATTTGCAAATATTGCACACGGCTGTAACTCTGTAAGGGCAACTAAGCTTGCACTTAAGCTTGCAGATTACACCATTACAGAGGCTGGCTTCGGTGCTGACCTTGGTGCAGAAAAATTCTTTGACATTAAGTGCCGCTTTGCTAACCTTAAGCCTAAGTGCGTTGTTTTGGTTGCAACTGTAAGAGCGCTTAAGTATAACGGCGGCGTGCCAAAGGCAGAGCTTGCCGGCGAAAACGTAGAGGCGCTGAAGCGTGGCGCAGTTAACCTTGAGGCACATATCGACAACCTGCAAAAGTACGGTGTTCCTGTTGTTGTTGCAATTAACCGCTTCGGCACAGACTCCGAGGCTGAGCTAAAGGCAGTTGAGGAAATCTGTATTGCTAAGGGCGCAGAATTTGCCCTTTCCGAGGTATTTGCAAAGGGCTCAGAGGGTGGTATTGACCTTGCCCACAAGGTTGTTGCGGCTTGCGAGAAGGAAAGCAGCTTCCACGTTCTTTACCCTGACGAAATGTCAATAAAGGACAAAATTACAACAGTAGCTAAGGAAATCTACGGTGCAAAGGACGTTAAGTTCGATGTTGCCGCAGAGAAGGCTATTAAGGAGTTTGAGGCACTTGACCCAAGCTACAGCCGTTTCCCTGTATGTATGGCAAAAACACAGTATTCACTTTCTGACGACCCAACAAAGCTGGGCAGACCCGAGGGCTTTACTCTTACAGTAAGAGAGGTTAAGCTTTCAGCAGGCGCAGGCTTCATCGTTGCGCTGACAGGCACAATTATGACAATGCCGGGACTTCCAAAGGCTCCTGCCGCTCTTAACATTGACGTTGACGATAACGGAAAGATTACAGGACTATTTTAATATGATAACAAAATTCCATACAACAAGCGTGGAAGAAACAGAAAAAATCGCAAGTAGACTTGCCGAGAAAATTGACTCCGGCAAGCCTACCTTTATAGCAATGTTTGGCGACCTTGGTGTTGGCAAAACAGCATTTGTCCGTGGCATTGCCTCGGTCCTTTGCGAGGGTGCTCGTATCAAAAGCCCTACATATACAATAGTAAATGAGCATAAGGGCAAAAAAATACCCTTTTACCACTTTGACGTGTACAGAATAGAGGATGAGGATGAGCTATATTCCATCGGCTTTTTCGATTACCTTCAAAGGGGCATTTGCGTTGTTGAATGGAGTGAGAATATTCTTGACTCCATACCCAAGGATGCGGTAAGGGTTACTATTGAAAGGGCAGAAGCACCGGATGAAAGATGTATTACAATTGAGGGGGTTGAGCTATGAAAATTTTAGCACTTGATTCAACGGCTAAAACCTCCAGCGTTGCCGTGCTTGAGAATGAAAGGCTGCTTTGCCTTTATTCAGCCAATATTCAAAACACCCATAGCGAAACGCTTTTACCTATGATAAAGTCAGCCCTTGCCTCGCTTAATTTGACAAACGAGGACATAGATGCCTATGCGGTGTCCGAGGGGCCCGGCTCCTTCACGGGAGTGCGAATAGGCGTTGCTACTATAAAGGGTCTTGCATTTTCAACAGGTAAGCCCTGCGTTGGTATTTCCACCATTGAAGCTTTGTCCGAAAACCTAGAGGGCTTTTCAGGCGTTGCTTGCCCAATTATGAATGCTCGTCGTGGACAGGTTTACACAGGCGCATTCCTTGATGGCAAGCGCATTATTGAGGACTGTTGCATTATGCTTTGCGACCTTATTCCAATGCTTGAAAAATATGAAAGACCAATATATTTCTGTGGCGATGGCTACGACCTTATCTTAAATGAGGAAATTAAAAATAAAATGTCCACTCCGGAGCTGCTTATTTATCAAAACGCATACTCCGTGGGCAAAATAGCGTACAGAAAAATTGTGAATGGAGAACATATCTCCGACAGCGACCTTCGTGTCGAATACTTGCGTAAGGCTCAGGCTGAGCGTGAAAGAGAAGAAAAATTAAAGAGGGAACAAAAAGATGAGTAACAAAATTGCAGTTGCCTGCGACCACGCAGCGCTTGATATGAAGGCAGAGGTAATCAAATACCTAGAGGGGCTCGGCTATGAGTGTGAGGACTATGGCACCTACACAAAGGATAGCTGTAACTACCCTGACTATGCAGAAAAGGTTTGCGATGCTATAAATGCAGGCAAGCACAAAATGGGCATTCTCATTTGCGGCACAGGCATCGGTATGTCTATGGCGGCAAATAAGTGCAAGGGCATTCGTGCCGCACTTTGCAGCGATACCTTTAGTGCAAGATTTACAAGACTCCACAACGACGCAAATGTGCTCTGCATGGGCGCAAGAACAATAGGCGTAGGTCTTGCCTGCGATATTGCGGAAACATTTGTAAAAACAGGCTTTGAGGGCGGCAGACACCAGACAAGAATTGATATGGTTATGGCGCTTGAAAATAAATAATTTCAAGGAGAATGATTATAATGAAAAAGGTTTATTTTTTAACAGGTAGCCAGGACCTTTACGGTGAGGAGTGCCTTCTTGACGTTGCTAGAGATAGCAAGAAAATTGCTGAATATCTTGACTCAAAGATTGACGGCGTAAAAATCGAGTATATCGGAACAGTAAGAGATGAAAAGAGCTGTGTTGAGGCTTGTAAGACTGCAAGCAACGATGAGGATTGTATCGCTGTAATTACATGGATGCACACCTTCAGCCCTGCAAAAATGTGGATTAAGGGACTTCAGCTCCTTACAAAGCCACTTCTTCATTTCCACACACAGGCAAATGAAAAGCTTCCATATGATGAAATTGATATGGACTTTATGAACCTTAACCAAACTGCTCACGGTGGTCGTGAATACGGCTTTATGTGCACTCGTCTTGACGTTAAGCGTGAGGTTATCGTAGGCTACTACGAGCACGAAGAGGTTATTGAGAGGATTAAGAAGTTTATTGACGTTGCAAGAGCAGTTGATTTTTCAAAGAACCTTAATGTTGCTATGTTCGGTAGCAATATGAGAGAGGTTTCTGTAACCGATGGCGACAGAGTAGAAAGCCAAATCAAATACGGCTGGAACGTAAACTACTACGGCATTGGCGACCTTGTTGACCTTGTAAACGCAGTAACCGAGGACGAGCTGAATGCAAAAATGGCAGAGTATCAAAAGCTCTACATAATGAACACAGATAACATAGACGCAGTTAAGGAGCAGGCAAAGTACGAAATCGCACTAGATAAGTTCTTGACCGCCGGCAACTTTGGCGCATACACAGATACCTTCCAGGACCTTCACGGTATGAAGCAGCTTCCGGGACTTGCTACACAGAGAATGATGGCAAAGGGCATCGGCTTCGGTGCAGAGGGCGACTATAAGACAGCCGCACTTAATGCAATCTTCTGTGAAATGGCAAAGGGTAGAGAGGGCTCCACAGGCTTTATGGAGGACTACACCTACGACTTTACAAGAGGGGACGAGGTTGTTCTTGGCTCCCATATGCTTGAGGTTTCTCCTGACTTTGCATCAACTCAGCCAAAGATTGAGGTTCATCATCTTGGCATCGGTGGCAAGGAGCCACCGGCAAGACTTGTATTTGACGGCGTAGAGGGCGACGGTGTTGCTGTATGTATGATTGATATGGGCAATCGCTTCAGACTCATTTGCGCAAGCGTAGAGCTTGTAAAGCAGCCAAAGCCAATGCCAAAGCTTCCTGTTGCAAGAATTATGTGGAAGCTAAAGCCTGACCATAAGACAGGCGCAGCAGCGTGGATTTACGCAGGTGGCGCACACCACACAGTTGTTTCCACAGCTGTTACCGTTGAGGACGTAAGACTCTTTGCAAAGCTCACAGATACAGAGCTTGTTGTTATCGACGAAAACACAGACCTTAACAAGCTCCAAGCAGAGCTTCAAATGCTTGACCTTCTTGCAAAGCTTAAATAATAATGAAAAAAGGACCTTCAAGCAAGGTCCTTTTCTTTTTGCATAAATTCAAAATAATTGAATAAATATACAACGATATGCAATAAATATTCGTTTTTTACTCTTTTGGAGCAAAAAATCTTCCTTATTTATAAATATTATGCAAAAATTTGCAAAAACCCCTTGACAAAGTGAAAATAAGAGTATATAATACAACTCGTAAAAATGAATATTCTTTCATTGGAGGAAAAAGAAAATGGATAAGAAAAATATTAAAAAGGTAGTTTTGGCATATTCCGGAGGACTTGACACCTCTATCATTATTCCATGGCTAAAGGAAAACTATAATAACTGTGAGGTTATCGCAGTTTCAGGTAACGTTGGACAGGCTGATGAGCTTGAGGGTCTTGAGGAAAAGGCAATTAAGACAGGCGCTTCCAAGTGCTACATTGAGGACCTTACAGACGAGTTTGTTGACGACTACGTAATCCCAACCGTTAAGGCTGGCGCACTTTACGAGGAATATATGCTCGGTACATCCTTTGCTCGTCCTGTAATCGCAAAGAGAATTGCTGAAATCGCACTTGCTGAGGGCGCAGATGCAATTTGCCACGGCTGCACAGGTAAGGGTAACGACCAGGTTCGTTTTGAGCTTACAATTAAGGCATTCGCTCCTGATATGCCAATCATCGCTCCTTGGAGAGAGTGGACAATCAAGTCCCGTGAGGAGGAGATTGAGTATGCAGAGGCACACAATGTTCCACTTAAGATAAACAGAGAAACAAACTACTCAAAGGACAAAAACCTATGGCACCTCAGCCACGAGGGACTTGACCTTGAGGATGCAGGCAATGAGCCGCTTTACGACAAGGAAGGCTTCCTTGAAATGGGCGTTTCCCCAATCAAGGCACCGGACGTACCAACCTATGTAGAGCTTGATTTTGTACAGGGTGTTCCTGTTGCAATTGACGGCAAGAAGATGAGCGCAAAGGAAATAATCCTTAAGCTCAACCAGCTTGGCGGTGCTAACGGTATTGGTCTACTTGACATTGTTGAAAACCGTCTTGTAGGTATGAAGTGCCGTGGCGTATACGAAACCCCGGGTGGAGCAATTCTTTACGCAGCACACAGCTACCTTGAAACAATTTGTCTTGACAAGATGACAATGCACGAAAAGCAAAAGCTCTCCATCACCTTTGCAGAGCTTGTATATAACGGTCAATGGTTCACACCACTCCGTGAGGCGCTTTCCGCATTCGTTGACAAGACACAGGAAAACGTTACAGGTAAGGTAAGACTAAAGCTTTACAAGGGTAACATCATTAAGGCAGGCGTTTGGAGCGATTACTCACTTTACTCCGAGGAAATTGCAACCTTCGGCGAGGACAATGTTTATAACCAAGCTGATAGCGCAGGCTTTATCAACCTCTTTGGACTTCCAATCAAGGTTCAAGCGCAGGTTAATGCGAAAAATAAGAAATAATAAGCCCATGCCTCCCCAAAACAAGGGGAGGCTTAGGTGCTTTTAGAAAGGCGAAATTTTATGGATAAAATGTGGGCAGGAAGGTTTGAAAAGGCGCTTGATAAGCAGGCTGACGACTTCAATTCCTCAATTCACTTCGACAAAAAAATGTACAAGCAGGACATTTGCGGCTCCCTAGAGCACGCGCTTATGCTTTGCTCCTGCGGAATTATTAAGGAAAGCGAATATGAAGAGATAAGAAAGGGTCTTATCTCCATTCTTGACGACCTAAACAGCGGTAAGCTCTCCTTTGATGAGGACGCAGAGGATATCCATATGTTCGTCGAGGCAGAGCTTACAAAAAGAATAGGTGATGCCGGCAAAAGGCTTCACACCGCAAGGAGCAGAAATGACCAGGTTGCACTTGACCTAAGGCTTTATATGCGTGATGAGGCAAACAAAATTATAGAGCTGCTTAAGGAGCTTGTGGGAGCAATCAAGGACAAGGCTGAGGAAAGTCAGGACGCAATTATGCCCGGCTACACACACCTTCAAAGGGCACAGCCCATTACCTTTGCCCACCATCTTCTTGCGTACTGTATGATGCTCCTTCGTGATATAACAAGGCTTAAGGATGCAATCGCCCGTATGAATTACAGCCCACTTGGCTCCTGCGCCCTTGCAGGCACAACCTACCCAACAGACAGAGAAATGGTTGCCAAGGCACTTGATTTTGACGGTGTTTGTATGAACTCCATTGACGGTGTTTCCGACAGAGATTATTGTGTGGAGCTTGAGGGCGCATTTTCAATCATTATGATGCACCTTTCCCGTCTTAGCGAGGAAATCATTTTGTGGTCAAGCTGGGAGTTTAAGTTTGTTGAGCTTGATGATGCCTATACAACAGGCTCCTCGATTATGCCGCAGAAGAAAAACCCTGATATGGCAGAGCTTGTGCGTGGTAAAACAGGCAGAGTATATGGCGACCTTATGGCAACCCTTACAATGCTAAAGGGCATTCCGCTTGCATACAACAAGGATATGCAGGAGGACAAGGAGGCTATCTTTGATGCCACCGAAACAGTTATAAAATGCCTTGGGGTCTTTATTCCTATGATTAAGACAATGAAGCCCCTTAAGGAAAATATGTACAATGCCGCAAAGCGTGGCTTTATTAACGCAACCGATCTAGCAGACTACTTAACCAAGAAGGGCTTGCCCTTCAGAAGCGCCTACAAAATCGTCGGCACAATTGTTGGACAGTGTGTAAAGAGCGGCAAAACCCTTGACGAGCTTTCGCTTGAAGAATACAAGGCACATTCAGAGGCTTTTGAAAAGGACCTTTACGAGGAAATCTCCCTTGAAACCTGCGTTAAAAAGCGTATTTCCAAGGGTGGCACAGGCTATGAATCGGTAAAAGAACAAATCACCTACGTTACGGAGCAGCTAAAGAAATGAAAAAGGTATTTATAGACGGCAAGGCTGGTACAACAGGTCTTAGGATAGAGGAGCGCCTTAGCGGAAGAGACGATATCGAAATCGTGCTTATTCCCGAGGAGCTAAGAAAAGACCCCGAAACCAAGAAAAAAATACTCAACTCTGTTGATATTGCCTTCCTTTGCTTGCCCGATGCGGCATCAATGGAGTCCGTTTCAATGATAGAAAACCCCGATGTGGTGGTTATTGACACCTCAACAGCCCACCGCACAAATCCCGATTGGGCATATGGCTTTGCAGAGCTTGACCCCACCTTCGAGGAGAAAATCAAAAACAGTAAGAGAATAGCAGTTCCCGGCTGTCACGCAAGCGGCTTTATCGCCCTTGTTTATCCTCTGATCAAGGCAGGCATCTTGCCAAAGGATGCACTTCTTTCTGTCCACTCTATAACAGGCTATAGCGGCGGCGGCAAGAAAATGATTGGCGAGTATGAGGAAAATAAGCCGGAGCTGTACGAATATCCAAGACAGTATGGTCTTATGCAGGTACATAAGCACCTGCCCGAAATGTCCAAAATTACAGGACTTGAAAATAAGCCTGTTTTCTGTCCAATCGTGTCAGATTTTTATTCGGGCATGGAGGTTACAATTCCACTATTTAAGTCCCAGCTTAATTATGGTGGCATTGAGGAAATTAAGGAAATTTACAAAAAAACATACACAGGTCCAATCGTTTCCTATGCTGAAGCAGGGGACGAGGGTGGCTTCCTTTCCGCAGGAAGGCTAAGCGGCAAGGACTCAATGCAGATTGAGGCTTATGGTAACGAGGACAGAATTATCCTTGTTTCAAGATACGACAATCTGGGCAAGGGCGCATCCGGCGCCGCAGTTGAATGCCTTAACATCGTTTTAGGCACAGACAAGACAAAAACACTAGAAATCTAAAGAGGTACGCATGAATATTATAAATGGCGGTGTTTGTGCCGCACAGGGCTTTTTAGCCAATGGCATACATTGTGGTATTCGCAAAAATAAGTCTAAAAGGGACTTAGCCCTTATATATTCACAAAAGAGGGCAGCAGCTGCATCTGTTTACACCACAAACAAGGTTAAGGGTGCGCCCCTGACCGTTACAAAAAACAATATTGAGGACGGCTATGCACAGGCAGTTATCTGCAATAGCGGAAACGCAAACACCTGTAATGCCAACGGCATTGAAATTGCAGAAGCAATGTGTCAGCTCCTTGCAGGTGAGCTTGATATTTGCCAAAAGGACGTTGTTGTTGCTTCAACAGGCGTTATCGGTCAGCCTCTTGATATCACACCAATAAAAAATGGTATTCCCACCCTTGTAAAGGGACTTTCCGACGCAGGTAGCCAGGCTGCTGCCGAGGGCATTATGACCACAGACACACGTCTTAAGGAAATTGCCGTTAGCTTTAATGCAGGTGGCAAGGAGTGCAAAATCGGCGGTATTGCCAAGGGCTCGGGTATGATTCACCCTAATATGGCAACTATGCTTGTATTTATCACAACCGACTGCAATATTTCCTCAAGCATGCTACAAAAGGCGCTTTCCTCTGACATTCAAAAGACCTTCAATATGGTTAGCGTTGACGGAGATACCTCAACAAACGATATGGTAACAATCCTTGCAAACGGTATGGCAGGAAATGAGGAAATTACCTGTGAGGGCGAGGACTTCAAGACGTTTATGGAGGCTCTTAACACAGTTACAGTTTACCTCTGCCGTAAAATCGCAGGCGATGGCGAGGGCGCAACTAAGCTCCTTGAATGTGAGGTTAGCGGCGCTTGCGACGAGAAAAACGCAAAGATTATTGCAAAGAGCATAATTTGCTCATCCCTTGTAAAGGCTGCAATGTTCGGCTCTGATGCAAACTGGGGACGTGTTCTTTGTGCAATCGGTTATAGTGGTGCTGATGTAGACGTTAACAAGGTTGATGTTTACTTCAAGTCAAATAAGGGCGAAATTATCGTTTGCCAAAACGGCGCAGGCGTTGATTTCTCCGAGGAAAAGGCAAAGGAAATCCTTTTAGAGGACGAGATTACAATAGTAGTAAAGCTGGGGGACGGAAACGGACAAGCAACCGCTTGGGGCTGCGACCTTACCTATGATTATGTAAAAATAAACGGAGATTACAGAACATAATGGAAAATCTACCAATTAAAATAACAAACGCCCAAAGGGCACAGGTGCTTACCCAAGCCCTTCCATATATTAAGAAATACTACAACAAGCTTGTAGTAATTAAGTATGGTGGAAACGCAATGATAAACGAACAGCTTAAGGAGCAGGTAATGGAGGACATCGTTCTTCTTTCCCTGATTGGCGTTAAGGTTGTTCTTGTTCACGGTGGCGGACCTGAAATTACAGATACACTAAAGAAAATCGGCAAGGAAAGCCAATTTGTAAACGGACTTCGTGTTACCGACAAGGAAACTGCTGATGTTGTTCAAATGGTTCTTGCAGGTAAAATCAACAAAACTCTTGTAAATATGCTTGGTCTGAAGGGTGGAAAGGCTGTTGGCATTTCCGGTCTTGATGGACAAATGATTAAGGCAGAGGTAAAGGACCCACGCCTTGGCTTTGTGGGCAAGATTACAGAGGTTGATGTTACCCCGATTATGGACCTTTTGGAAAAGGGCTATATTCCTGTTGTATCAACAGTTGCCTGCGACGATGAGGGTAATGTTTACAACATTAATGCCGATACAGCAGCCGCATATATTGCAGGCGGCTTGCAGGCTGAAAGACTCTTTACTATGACCGATATTGAGGGCATTTTAAGAGATAAAAACGACCCTAACTCATTAATCCCCTGCATCGACATTAAGGGTGCTGAGGAGCTATTTAATACAGGCGTTATCAGCGGCGGTATGATTCCGAAGGTAGAGTGCTGTATTGAGGCAATCCACAAGGGCGTTAAAAAGGTAGTTATTCTTGATGGCAGAGTTCCTCACGAGCTTCTTATTGAAATGCTCACAAATGAGGGCGCCGGCACAATGGTAGTTAAGGATATGTCAGACGATGAGCATTAAAAATATTGATAAGGAATATGTAGCAGGCACCTACGGTCGCTTTGACTTGCAAATTGACCACGGAAACGGCTCATATGTTTACGATAGCGACGGCAAGGAGTATATAGATTTGTCCAGCGGAATTGCAGTAAATACCTTCGGTATGTGCGACCCTGTGTGGATAAAAGCGGTTGAAGCTCAGCTTCGCAAGTGCCAACACACCTCAAATCTTTATTATTCCGAGCCTTGTGCAAGGCTTGCAAAAATCCTTTGCGAAAGAACAGGGGCGAAAAAGGTTTTCTTTGGAAACTCCGGTGCTGAAGCAAATGAGTGCGCTATAAAGGTTGCACGTCTTTGGGCAAGCGAAAATAAGGGGGAGGACTACTATCACATAGTTACCCTTAAAAACAGCTTCCACGGAAGGACAATTACAGCTCTTGCCGCAACAGGACAGGATGTGTTCCACAAATACTTTAATCCTCTTACCGAGGGCTTTGTATATGCAGAGGCAAATAATCTTGAAAGCGTTGAAAAGGCATTCCAAGAAAACAAGTGCTGTGCAATTATTATGGAGCTTGTTCAGGGTGAGGGCGGAGTTGTGGCTCTTGACCGTGATTTTGTTGAGGGAGTGTCGCTCCTTTGCCAAAAATACAACAATCTTTTGGTAATTGACGAGGTACAAACAGGCAACGGCAGATGCGGTACACTTTACGCATATCAAAGCTATGGAATTAACCCTGATGTTATTTCCACAGCCAAGGGTCTTGCAGGCGGACTTCCTATCGGCGCATGCCTTATGTTTGAAAAGACAGAAAACACACTAAAGCCAACACTTCACGGCTCCACCTTTGGTGGCAACCCCATAGCCTGTGCAGGTGCAATTTCTGTTATTGAAAGAATAGATAACAGGCTCCTTTGTGAGGTTAAGGAAAAATCCAAGTACGTTTTTGACACCTTAAGCGGTGCCGAGGGCATTGTGTCCGTTAGCGGACTTGGACTTATGATTGGTATTGAAACAGAGGGGGACGTGTCCGTTATTCTTTCCAAATGTATGGAAAGGGGCATCCTTCCAATCAAGGCAAAAAGCAAGCTAAGGCTTCTGCCACCTCTTAATATTCCTTTTGACCTGCTTAAAAAAGCAGTTGATATTATCAAAGAGGTAGCAAAGGAAAATAAATAAACTTTATCGGAGTAGAATATGAACTTAAAGGGAAAAGATTTTCTAAAGCTTCTTGACTTCACTCCTGAGGAAATCGGTGGTCTTATCGACCTTGCCGCTGACCTTAAGGCGAAGAAGAAAAGTGGCATTATAGAAAAAACTCATACAGGCAAAAATATTGCTCTTATATTTGAAAAAACCAGTACAAGAACCCGTTGCAGCTTTGAGGTTGCCGCATACGACCTGGGCATGGGCGTTACTTACCTTGACCCAACAGGCTCACAAATCGGCAAAAAGGAAAGCATTGCTGACACAGCAAGAGTTCTTTCCTCAATCTATGATGGTATCGAGTATCGTGGCTACGGACAAGAAATTGTTGAGGAGCTTGCAAAGTATTCCAGCGTTCCTGTTTGGAACGGTCTTACAAACGAGTTCCACCCAACACAGATTCTTGCAGACTTCCTAACTATTAAGGAACAATTTGGAAAACTCAAGGGCATTAAGCTTGTTTATATGGGCGATGCAAGATATAATATGGGCAACTCTCTAATGGTTGGCGCTGCAAAAATGGGTCTACATTTTGTTGCCTGCGCTCCTAAAAAATATTTTCCGGATCAAAAGCTAATTGACGAGTGCGAAAAAATCGCAAAGGAAACAGGTGCAACCTTAACCTTTGAGGAAAATCCGGAAATAGCTGTTAAAGATGCAAATGTAATCTATACTGATGTTTGGGTTTCCATGGGAGAGCCAACAGAGGTTTGGCAGGAAAGAATTAACGACCTAGCCCCATATCAGGTAAACAAAGCTCTTATGGAAAAGGCAGACAAAAATGCAGTATTTATGCATTGCCTACCTGCATTCCATGATATGAAGACAACAGTAGGTAAGGAAATGGGCGAAAAATTCGGTAGAACCGAAATGGAGGTTACCGACGAGGTGTTCGAGTCCGCCCAGTCTATCGTCTTCAAAGAGGCTGAGAATAGGATGCATACTATCAAAGCCGTAATGTTTGCAACTCTATAAGCGTCGAAATACTGCGTTGCTCCGCACAGACGATCTTGACGTACACAAAGTACGACGTCGTCCGTCTGTTTACGGTGCGCCTTGTCTTTCATAGCTTCTAGAGCTGCAAAAGTTTAACTTTATAGACATCATAATGCTGCGTTGTTCCTCGTATGCGACCTCGACTATCACAAGATAGCCTTCGTCCGCATATTGCGGTACGCCTTGCCTTATTTCCTCTATAAAGCTGAAACTCTATAAGCGTCGAAATACTGCGTTGTTTTTGTTTGACTAAAAATTGTTGCAAAACCAATTGCTTTATGATAAAATAAAAAAGAAGAGGTGATTAAAATGAAGAAGATTGCAATCAGAATAACTCCGTATGCCGTAATTGGTATTATTACAATTGCTTGTGCATTTGCTTTTAAGGACTCGTTGCAAATAAATTTGTCTTCGCTTGAACCACTATTTGTTATAGCTGTGCTTGCTTTTCAAGCGGTGCTTCTTTGCTCAAAGTCTGCACAGAAAGCTGATAATTATTCAACTGTTGATTTTGATTTAACCGGTAGCGAAAAGGGCTTATACTTAAAAACAATAGGTATCTCGACTGTTTACATAATTCCTTTAGTTATTCCGGCACTTATCTTTTTTGATATTTGGGCTAAAATTGCAATTTCTCTTTCTGCAGTGCTTCTTACATATATTGTAGGCTCTATAGTTTTCAGAATAAAGTATGGAAAGGCAATTAGACAAAGGATAGAAGAGGATTCCAAGGACTAAAACACAAAACGCACCAAAATGGTGCGTTTTCTTTTGTAAAATGGGAGTTTTAATGATTATAATATGCACATATGAACAAATAATAATATAAAAATTCACAAAAAAGGCGTAGATTTTGGGTATCTACGCCGATTTTTTATTTATTTCCCTTGATAAGGTCCCAATAAGCCTTTGCGGCTTGCTCGGTTTTGTTGTTGCCGTATTCATAATATTTTGCATTTTTGATGTCGTCAGGCAAATACTGCTGATTTACATAATGGTTTGGATATTCGTGTGGGTATTTATAGCCCTTGAACAATGGGGCAACAAGATGCTTTGGAATAGTGTCGCCCTTGCCGGTCTTTATGTCCTCGCTGGCTTTAGCAATCGCCATGTATGCAGAATTGGACTTTGGAGCAGTTGCCAGCATTATAGCACAGCTTGCAAGTGGAATCCTAGCCTCGGGAAGACCCAAGGACTTTGCGCTTTCACAAAGGGCATATGTAATTTGCGCAGCCTGTGGGTACGCAAGACCAATGTCCTCGCTTGCGATTACCTGAAGGCGTCTTATTGGAGAAAGTATATCTCCACCCTCAAGCAACTTTGCAAGATAAAACACAGCGGCATCAGGGTCAGAGCCACGGATTGATTTTTGCAGTCCTGAGAGCAAATTATGGTGTACATCACTGTCTCTGTCAAACATTCCCGCTGAAACAGAGGGGATAAACTCCTTTGCCACTTCAATTGTAATTTCGTCCTCACTTGCAAAATACGCACCCTCGAAAAGAGTGAGCGCATGCCTTACATCTCCGTGTGCACAGGATGCAAGAAACAAAAGTGTCTCGTCGTCGGCACATTTTTTAAGACCTTCTTCCTCGTTAATAGCATCAAGCGCACGTCTTAAAACAGGAACAATGTCCTTGGCACTTACAGCCTTAAATTCAAAAACAGAGCATCTGGAAATTAAAGCATCATAAATATAGAAATATGGATTTTCAGTAGTAGAGGCAATCAGGGTAACACGACCATCCTCGATATATTCAAGAAGGGATTGCTGCTGCTTTTTGTTAAAATACTGAATCTCATCAAGATAAAGTAAAATTCCGTTAGTGGAAAAAACAGAGCCGGACTGTGAAATCACCTCTTTAACATCTGAAAGAGAAGCAGTAGTTGCATTAAGCTTATAAAGCTCCATACCGGAGTTTTTAGCAATAATATTAGCAACAGTAGTCTTTCCTGTTCCGGGAGGGCCGAAGAAAATCATATTTGAAATTCTGCCGGCGTTAAGCATTCTTGTTATAACACCCTTGGGAGAAACAAGATGCTCCTGCCCGCACACCTCGCCAAAGCTGGAGGGGCGCAGTCTGTCTGCTATCGGTTTGTTTGTCATATATATCCTCGAAATTAAAAAACTTACAAGCCTATTTTAACATATAAGCTAGGAAAAATCAATATAATATTAGAAACAAAGTAAGGAAGGTAGTATAGTGAAATACAGGCTTATCAAGTCAAATAAAGAGGAAATAAAATCAAAGATAAAGAACACCCTGGAGGTTATGTCCTTAGTGTTTGTTTTAAGTGCCTTCACAATGCTGATGTATTTTGCCACAAAGGACACAAAAACCATAGAATATAATGAAAATAATTCCGTGGCAGAGGTGTTCAAGGAAACGGGGCTTTATGATGCACTTGATTTTGATGAAATAGACAAAACAGGCGGGGACGTGGCTGAAATTTCACAAAATAATGAAGAACTAAAAGAGGGCTAAGCCTTGGAAAAGCTGGGCATTTTAGCCATACTCTTTACTATTTTGGGCATATCAACCTCTCCCCACCCCTTTTTGCTGGTTTTATGCTATATAATTCACGAGCTGGGGCATATATCCTTTGCCAAAATGGTGGGTGCAAGGACCAAAAAAATCAAAATCCTCGCCTTTCGACTCAGCATCGGCTACGACCAATCCGGCCTTACATATCCACAGGAGATTCTGGTGTGCTTAGGCGGCATAATTTTCAACCTTGCATCGGCAGGCATTGTATGGCTCTTGCCGTTTTTTAGTGGGGAAGCATCTTTATTCTTTGTTGTCTGCAACCTTTCCTTGGCACTTATGAATTTGTATCCTGTTGCAATTTTAGATGGTGGCGGCATACTAAGGGCGGTGCTGCTTTGGCGCCTTGGCGAGGACAAAGCAGAGAAAATAAGCAGGGGAGTGTCGCTAATTTGCGCAATTTTACTCTGGCTTTTGTCCGTTTATCTCCAATTGGCATTCTCGTCAAACCTGTCGCTTTTGGTAATTTCAATTGTGCTCCTTGTTCAGCTTTGCTTTTCTTTATAAATAAATTTATAAAAAATTGCCCGTAACTATTGCACAATTATTAAATATCTGTTATAATGCAATTGATTTACTGTTTTTGACGATTATGGATGGTTTTTGTCAATGTAAGTCAAATCTGTGAAAGAACGGGGAAAGAAATGAACGAAAAAAAGATCCTTGAGCCTGAGGGTGCAACACCGCTTGCAAACGGCACAGTAAACACTCCAAAGAAGATTGTGCAGCTTAAAAATGTTGCCAAATCCTTTGATGGCGAGGTGGTTCTTGACCACATAAATTTAGATGTTCACGAAAAGGAGTTTATGACACTTTTGGGTCCATCTGGCTGTGGTAAATCAACAACCCTTCGTATTATTGCCGGCTTTGTTACACCGGACACAGGTGACGTTATGTTTGACGACGTGAAGATAAACGATGTTCCTGCTCACAAGCGTCATGTCAATACTGTGTTCCAAAAGTATGCGTTATTTCCACATCTCAACGTGTACGAAAACATTGCTTTCGCTCTTCGATTGAACAAGGTGTCAGAAGAAGAAATATATGAGCGAGTAGAGGAAATGCTCGCAATGGTTAACCTAAGGGGCTTTGAAAAAAGGGATGTTAACCTTCTTTCCGGCGGTCAGCAGCAGAGAGTTGCTATCGCAAGAGCTCTTATAAATAAGCCAAAGGTTCTTTTGCTTGACGAGCCTTTAGGTGCACTTGACCTAAAGCTTCGTAAGGACATGCAGAACGAGCTTAAAAATATGCAAAGAAAAACAGGCATCACCTTTATATATGTTACCCACGACCAGGAGGAGGCGCTTTCGATGTCTGATACCGTTGTCGTTATGGCAAACGGAAAAATTCAGCAAATCGGCACTCCAACCGACATTTACAATGAGCCGGAGAACGCATTTGTTGCCGACTTTATTGGCGAAAGTAACATTATAGACGGTGTTATGCTTGATGATTATAAAGTTAGATTTTCCGGCCACGAGTTTGAGTGTCTTGACAAGGGCTTTGACAAAAACGAGGCTGTTGACGTTGTAGTAAGACCTGAGGATGTGGATGTTGTCGCTCCTGAAAAGGGTATGCTCACAGGCGAGGTTACCTCTGTAACCTTCAAGGGCGTTCACTATGAAATTATCGTTAATATTAACAATTTCAAGTGGATGATTCAGTCAACCGACTATGTTTCCCCTAATCAGACAATCGGCATCTATATCGAGCCGGATGCTATACACATTATGAAAAAGTCCGAATTTTCCAATATGTTCGGAGACTATTCCTCATTTAGTGATGAGCTGGACAAGCTATCCGACACCACCGAGGAGGAAGAGTAAGAGAATGAACAAAAAGGGCACACTACTAAGACAAGCGGCGGCGTACCCCCATATTGTGTGGTCATTGCTATTTATCATAGCACCGCTGATATTTGTTGCGTATTATGCTTTTACAGACAAGGAGGGTAGCTTTACCCTCGATAACATTTCTGCCATGGCAGAGCCAAGCTACCTTGAGGTATTTTTAAGGTCTCTTTGCTTCGCATTTTTGGCAACGGTTATCTGCCTTGTAATTGCGTACCCTGTTGCTTATTTCATCTCTAAAACCAGCCCCAAGATGCAAAAAATCCTAATTATGCTAGTTACATTGCCACAATGGCTTAACTTCCTAATCAGGACCTATTCTTGGATGGCTCTGCTTGAGGACACAGGAATAATCAACAGTCTTTTAGTCGGTATGGGTCTTGAGCCTATACACATGATAAACACCCCGTTTGCGGTTATCCTTGGCATGGTATATAACTTCCTGCCATATATGATAATTCCATTACATTCTGTAATGGCAAAGATAGATGTTCGTCTGCTTGAGGCTGCATCCGACCTTGGCTGTAACCAGCTTCAGGTTATGACAAGGGTGGTTCTACCACTTAGCAAATCGGGTATTATTTCAGGCATCACAATGGTATTCGTTCCGTCAATCAGTACCTTCTATATTTCCCAAAAGCTTGGCGGAGGCAACTTTGATCTAATCGGTGATACCATCGAAAGGCAGTTCCAAACTGCGTATAACTATAACTTAGGCGCTGCAATGTCCTTCGTGCTTATGATTTTGATTATCATCAGCATGGCGGTTATGAACAAGTACTCTGACGATGACGGAGGGGTAATTGTATGAAAAAGAGCAGTATTCCAAGCATTATCTACACGATTCTTATTTTCGCCTTCCTGTACCTACCGATTGGAGTGTTGATTTTGTACTCCTTCAACAGTAGCGACAGCACAGGCGTTATGGAGGGCTTTTCCCTCAAATGGTATAAGGAGCTGTTTACAGACGGTGCAACCCTAACGGCTCTTAGAAACACCTTGGTTTTGGCAATTTTGTCCTCGGTTATTTCCACAATTATCGGTACAGCTGCAGCGTATGGAATTTCCAAAATGACGAACAAGCATCTTAAAAATGCTACAATGTCAGTAACACAAATACCAATGATAAATCCGGAGATTGTAACCGGTATATCGATGATGCTTCTGTTTGTGTTTGTTGGCTCAATGATAGGCTCCAGCACAAGCCTTGGCTTCGGCACGGTACTGATTGCCCATATCACCTTTAACCTTCCGTACGTAATACTTCTTGTATTACCGAAGTTCAAGGAGATGGACAAAAACCTTCCTGAGGCTGCAAGGGATTTGGGCTGTACACCGATCCAATCCTTCTTCAAGGTGGAGCTTCCTGCAATAATGCCCGGTATTGTTGCAGGCTTCATAATGGCATTTACATTGTCCCTTGACGACTTTGTAATAAGCTATTTCACCACAGGAAGCGGCTTTGAAACATTACCTATCAGAATTTACTCAATGACAAAAAAGCGTGTTACACCTGATATGTACGCACTTTCAACTCTGATTTTTGTCGCAATCCTTATTTTGCTTCTTATCTCCAATCTTTCAAATGATAAGAACAAGAAGGAAATGTCAAAAAGGGCAAAGAAGGTGGCAAAGATTGCAGGTGGCACGGCCTTCGGTGGCATTATTATTGCCACTATAATCCTTATCTGCATTTCAGCAGGCACAAAGTCCGTCACCTTAAACGTTTACAACTGGGGAGAGTATATCTCCGATGGCGGAGAAGGCTCCTACAATGTAAACGCAGAGTTTGAAAAATGGTACGAGGACGATTATTATGAGCGCACAGGAGAAAAAATTGACGTAAGAATCAATTATACCACCTACGCAAGCAATGAGGACCTTTATGCTAAGCTAAAGAGCGGTGCAGGTGGCTACGACGTAATTATTCCGTCCGACTATATGCTTGAAAAGCTGATGAAGGAAAATCTAATTCAGCCCCTGGGCTCGGTTAGCACAATAAAAGAGGCAATACCGAATCTTGAGCATCTGAACTCCCAATTTAAGGATATGTTTGTTTATCCAAATGAAAATGGCGAGCTGGAGCTTTACGGTGCTATGTACACCTATGGTGTAATCGGTATAGTTTACAATGCGGATAAGCTTGCCCCCGAGGACCTTGAAAAAATTGAAAACGGTCAAATGGGCTGGGAGCTTATTTACGGTCAGGAATACATGGAAAAATATCAGGGTCAAATCCTTCAGTTCAACAACTCAAGGGACGCCTTCGGTACAGCAATGTATCATCTTGGCTACAACGTAAACACAGCCACAAAGGATCAGTGGGATGAGGCTTATAAGCTTCTTCAAGCCCAAAAGCCTTATGTTCAAGGCTATGTTATGGACGAAATCTATAACAAGATGGAGGGCGGAGAGGCTGCAATAGCTGCCTACTACGCCGGCGACTGCCTTGCTATGATGGAGAATAACGAGTCCCTTGGCTTCTTCTATCCGTCAAAGAACAATGGCATGCTTTATGAAACAAATATCTTTGCAGACGCAATGTGTATTCCAACCGGCTCTCAAAATAAGGAGCTTGCACTTTCATATATCAACTTTATGCTAAGTGAGGATGCCGCAGTTGCTAACGCAGAATATATCTACTATTCATCTCCCTACGACCACGTTAAGAACAATATGGAATATCAGCTCTATATGGGTCTTTACGACTATGTGTACGTGCTTGATGAAAACGGAGATTATGTTCTGGACGAAAACGGTGAGCCGCTTGTTGCTTTGGACGAAAATGGCGACCCTGTGTATGAATTAACCGAGGATGGTGGCGACTATGCCGTTATCTATTACAGTGAGTTTGAAGACTCTCTCAAGGTTATGTTTGACACCTATGCATACAAGGACCTGGACACAACCGAGGGCGCAAATATAACCACCTCAGGGCTTAATGGCTACTGGGAGGGCTTGAAGGTTGATTCCACATCCTTTGGCAGCAGCGTCTATATCATCTGCGCAGTAATTCTCGGAGTGATAATTGTAATCTTTGTAGTTTACTTTGTTAGAAAGAGAAGACAAAGACGTTACTATTGGAGCAGCTCCAAGGACCCTAAGCCACTTCCGCAGGTAAACGTAGGTGCTGACTCTGACCCGCTTTCCGAAACAATAACCCTTGCCGCAATCAGGGCACAGGAGAAAAAGCAGGACGTGGCAGAAAAGGCTACAGAGGCACCTAAGGCTCCAAAGGGTGAGGCACAAATAAAGGCAGTAAGAACAAAAAAGAGAACAACAGTTGTTTTACCGTCAGATAAGATTAAAAAACTATAAAAAACAAAAATCACCGACCACGTGTCGGTGATTTTTTGTATTTACTCTTCCTCTGGGGTGCTTGATTTTTTCAAATCCTTGCGCCTTTTTTTCTCCTCGGCATCAATCAGGTCGGGATGAAAGCCGTCAATCTCCCCACGCTGAATTGCGCCCATAATCCTATGATAAAGACCTCTGTGCTCCTTGTCAAACAAAGCCAGATAATCCTTCATTTTTGCTCTTTCCGTGTTTCCGTCAGCAGGGCATTTAGCCTTTGTTATGGGTAGCGCTTCAGCAGTAGCAAAGGCTTTAATTTCCTTTTCGTGGGTGTACACAAGGGGGCGAATCATTGTCAGGTCCTTGCGTGAAAGATATGTAACAGGGCGGAAGCAGCCAACCCTACCCTCAAAAAAGAGATTTAACATAAAGGTTTCAACCGCATCATCAAAATGATGCCCAAGGGCAAGCTTATTACAGCCCAGCTCCTTTGCCGCATCGTGCAGAGCGCCACGGCGCATTCTTGCACAAAGTGAGCAGGGGCTCTTTTCCTCTCTTAGCTTGAATATTATCTCGTAAATTTGCGTTTTTACCACGTGGTATTCAATATCAAGCTCCTTGCAAAACTCCGAAATATCTGTAAAATCAGCGCCCTCAAGACCCATATCAATGGTAATTCCAACCACCTGATAATCGATACCGATAACTCTTTTCAGTTTAGTAAGGGCGCAGAGCAAGGCAAGGGAATCCTTTCCGCCTGAAACCCCAACGGCAATTTTATCGCCGCTTTCAATCATGCTATATTCCTCTACTGCCTTTCTTGTATGGCTGAGGATTTTTTCTATGGTAGCAAACTCTTTCATTAGCACCTCGCAAAAAATATCATAAACTAAATATGAAAGTACAATTTAAGGGGAGATTTTATGGCTATAAAAATTTACATAGACCAAGGGCACAATCCAAACCCACCAAACACAGGGGCGGAGGGCAACGGCTACAGAGAGCAGGACATAACCTATGAGGTTGGCATACGTCTTGCCGAGCTGCTTAACCGAAACGGCAACTTTGAAACCCGTCTGTCCAGACCCACAGCCTCAACCCAGCTTGGCACCTCAAACGCATCCAGCTTAAGAGTAAGGGTAGATGATGCAAACAGGTGGGGCGCTGATTATTTCATTAGTATTCATGCAAACGCATCAAACCAAAGCAGTGCAAACGGCACAGAGGTTTTGGTATATAGGTCGCCCTCAAGAGCGGCATCCTTAGCAGAGGACATACTCCGTGAGGTAACAGAAATAACAGGCCTTAACAGCAGAGGCGTTAAAGAGCGCCCGGGTCTTTATGTGCTCAGAAAAACCAATATGCCTGCGGTTTTAGTGGAGCTTGGCTTTATAACCAACCCAAGAGACGCACAGCTAATGGCAAACAGCCCGTTTTTGTTTGCCCAAGGCATCTATCAGGGCATACTTGATTATCTCGATTTATAGTCTACCATAAAAAGAAAAATTGTTCAACAGTAATTTATCAAAAAACATAAAAAGTGGCACAGAGTGTATGGTTTCCGTGCCATTTTTTATTTTATCCCTCAAACTGTCTGCCAAGAAATGAGGAGGCGGTTTGTATAAGCTTTGCCTCTGTGCTATGAGGGTCGGTGTCGGTTGAATCATCGTTTGAAACACACGCAACACAGCCAATAATATCACCCTCGGCAATAATTGGCATAGCATACTTTACAAAGGTAGATGCACCATCACAAATAGCAACAGGCTCTGTGCCTCTTTTGTGAATGTACATGCTTCTGTTTTCGATAATGCTCTCAAAATCCTCTGTCAGCTTTTTGTCAGCGTATTCCTTTCTGGAAACACCTGCGCAGGCAATGATTGAGTCTCTGTCAGTTACCACAACAGACATTGAGCAAATCTTGTGAAGAGTGTCAACATACTGGTTAGCGAAGGAGGCAAGCTCGCCAATAGGGGAATACTTCTTAAAAATTACCTCGCCATCTCTGTCGGTAAAGATTTCAAGCGGGTCCCCCTCACGAATTCTCATAGTTCTTCTAATCTCCTTAGGTATAACAACTCTGCCAAGGTCGTCAATTCTGCGTACAATACCGGTCGCTTTCATAAAAATCTCCTTTATTTGTTTTTGCCATCTTATTGTTTGTAAACAAAAGGGGATTTATGCAAGGATTTTATAATTCAGCTAATGTTAGGTAAAAAATAAGGCACTTTATGTTAAAAAATATTGAAAAGATTTACGTATTGTGATATTATATAATATATGGGTTATCCTCTTCGGCGGCTTGAAGCCGTAATAGCGAAAGGGACAAAACCAAAATTCGATTATTAAGGAGGTAAGAAAAATGTCGCCACAGCTGGTATCAACTATAATTACAATATCATTTATAGCAATAGCGGCGCTTGGCTTTTTGCGTGGCTTCTTCAAGGGCACAATCAAATCCGTAATAGATGTTGCCTTTGTTTTGGTTAGCGCAGTTGCATCAATTTTTCTGACCAATACCATAACAAATCTAATCATAAATCCGCAAAGCATAAATTCCCTTTTGGAGTATGTAAAGCAGTATATTTATGTAGAAAACCTTTACGAGTATATTGAGCTTGCTCAGGGCTACATTACATCCAGCCAAAACGCAGGAGATCTTTTAAGCCTGCTTGTTGCTGTGCCAACTATTGTTATAATGCCCCTTGTATACCTAATTATCTTTGGTGCTGTAAGCCTTATACTATTTATTCCAAAGAAGATTATGGAAATTTTGCTTTTTACAAAGCCAAAGGGAGTTGCCACAAAGCTTGGCGGCGGCGCAATCGGTGCGGTAAGATATGCACTTACACTGGTTTTCGTTCTTATTCCTATTATCGGCTACGTAAACGTGGGCGCCAATGTTATGGAAACCTATTATGCTGACCTTGAGTCCGAAACAGCTCTTCTTACAGAGACAGCGCCCGACTTGGAGGACGAAAATATAGGCGATGGAGAAGATGAAGGTGAATACACCCCGGCTGAAACCAAAACAACAGGACAAATAGTCCTTGAATACTTAAATTCAATAAGAAACAACCCTGTTGCCAAGGTTATATACAATGTAGGTGGCAATGGCATTTTCAATTCAATGTCTCAAACAAAAATCAGCGGTGTTGATATCACTCTTCAAAACGAGGCATATGGGGTAGTTAAGCTATATAATGCATCCCTTCCGTTTATGGGTGCAGCCCCTGCCGATTACGGAGAGGAGCAAATAGAGGCGCTTGATAACATTAATCTTGTTCTTGAGGATTCCGAATTTTTGCCCCTTCTTCTTTCAAAGCTCATTTCCTTTACCTCAGGGGAGTTTTTGGAAAACGGAGAATGCGTGGGCATTCAAAAGCCCACCCTCGGTCAAACCTTTGACCCAACAGTTGATAGGGTTTTGGCAGTTTTGGCAAATACCGACTCCGATGGACTAAGGGCGGACCTTATTACCATTTCCGGAATCGGTAAAATGGCAATCAGAGAGGGCGTTATAGTAGAGCTTATGTCCGAGGAAAGAGATATTCTCGGCTTAATCAAAAGGGAAGAGGTTATAAGCCCTATCCTTCACGAGCTATATGCAAATGAAAGGACAAGGGGCGCAATCCCATACATTTCAAACGCACTAAACAACTACGTTTGCAGGCTTTATGATGAAGTAAATGGCACAAGCACAAGACCCGAGGAATTTGATTACAGCAGATACAACGAGGCTGCGGTTGATAGCGAGGCTGGGCAAATCCTTAAAATTGTAGACGAATTGCACCAATTTATTGCCAGCACCGAGGGCAAGGAGGATATACAGGACGTTATTGTAAACGCTGACCTTGAGCCTCTTGGTAACGGTATGGAACATGCAAGAGAAAGCATCATTCTCGGAAGAGCATACAAGGTGTTCTTCTATGCATTTTTACATTCAGAGGGCTGCGACGAATATGGAATTATCGACCAGGTATTTATAGACAATGCAACAGCCGAGGATGCAGATATTTCAACAATGCTTGTTGCAAGACAAGACGTTGCAAAGCTTATTCTTTCAATGCAGAGCATAGGTACAGACGGCTCTAAGGAGGAGCTGCTTCACTCTGTTGTAAACTCAATGCTTTCAAACGATTCCGAGTCCATCAAGGCAATCGTAACACCGGAAAACCTTGTCAGCCTTGGAATTTCCTCTAAAAATGCAGGAAGCATTAACGGAATTATCAACTCAATGATGAACTCTGCAGAGAACCAAGAGTATGAAACCGAGGAGCAAAAGCAGGAGGAAATCAAAAAGACAGAGGAAATGCTTAATGCAATGAGCGGTGCTATGTTCAATAGCGACGCAGATAATATGTTTACCACAAGTTCAACAAATGCCGGTAAAACAAGTATGACAGCCGAGGACTTTGTTGACAGCGTTATGGATTCCTCTATCGTTTCGGGAATGGTAGAAGATGCAGCCGTTGACGAAAACGGAGAGACGGCTCAGGACCCATACAAGCTACAAAGCAAAATGTCAGCTACTGACAAGGTAAACCTTGCAAACGCCATTGAAGAAAAGTATAACAGCGAGGATATTACCGAGGAGCAAAAGGCAACGCTTGAGGCGCTTGCATCGGTATTCGGTGTATCAATTAACTAAAAAATGCGCAATTAAGAAAAGTTATCTGTTAAATTTGCAGAAATTTGAAAAGTCTGTTGACATAAAAAGGCGTATTTGCTATAATATAAGCATTAATTTTATCGCTTTACAAGAGTAAAGCAAAATCACGGAGGACAAAATGGGACTTACCATCGCACAAAAAATCATTAAAAATCATCTTGTTTCTGGAGAAATGAAGGTAGGGGAGGAAATCGCATTAAGGATTGACCAAACCCTGACACAGGACGCAACAGGAACAATGGCATACCTGGAATTTGAGGCTATTGGCATACCAAGAGTACGCACAAAGCTTTCAGTTGCATATATTGACCACAACACCCTTCAGTCGGGCTTTGAAAACGCAGACGACCATAGATACATTCAGTCAGTTGCGAAAAAGTTTGGACTTAGATTTTCCCGTCCAGGCAACGGCATTTGCCATCAGGTTCATCTTGAGCGCTTCGGTGTGCCGGGCATGACCCTTATCGGCTCTGACAGCCATACCCCAACAGCAGGTGGTATCGGTATGCTTGCAATGGGTGCAGGCGGTCTTGACGTTGCAGTAGCTATGGGTGGTGGAGAATACTACATCACAATGCCGAAAATGTACAAGGTTAACCTTACAGGTAAGCTAAGACCTTGGGTCAGCGCAAAGGATGTTAGTCTGGAAATACTCCGTATCCTTTCCGTAAAGGGCGGCGTAGGCGCAATTATCGAATGGGGTGGCGAGGGCATAAAGACCCTTAGCGTTCCCGAAAGAGCAACCATAACAAATATGGGTACAGAGCTTGGTGCAACCACCTCTATCTTCCCATCTGACGAAATCACAAGGGAATTTTTAGTGGCGCAGGGCAGGGGCGATGCTTATACTCCGCTTGAAAGTGACCCTGATGCCGTATACGACAGAATTATAGACATTAACCTTTCCGAGCTTAAGCCGCTTCTTGCGTGCCCTCACAGCCCTGACAATATTAAGAGCGCAGAGGAGCTGAGCGGTATTAAGGTTGACCAGGTTTGCATTGGCTCCTGCACTAACTCATCACTTCGTGATATGCTTAAGGTTGCCGCAATGCTAAAGGGCAAAAAGATTGACGATAGCGTCAGCCTTTCTGTTTCCCCCGGCTCTAAGCAGGTGCTTTCTATGCTTGCCGACTGTGGCGCCCTTTCCGATATTTTGGCATCAGGCGCAAGAGTTTTGGAATGTGCATGCGGTCCTTGCATTGGAATGGGCTTTTCTCCAAACTCCGCAGGTGTTTCTCTGAGAACCTTTAACAGAAACTTCGAGGGCAGAAGCGGTACAAAGGACGCACAGGTTTATCTGGTTTCCCCTGAGGTTGCCGTTGCATCAGCCTTGACCGGTTACATCACAGACCCAAGGACTCTTGGCGACCCTGTTGAGATAGTAATGCCCGATGCATTCAAGATTGACGACAGCGCAGTTGTATTGCCTGCAACTGAGGAGGAGGCTAAGGACCTACCAATTCTTCGTGGTCCAAACATTAAGCCATTCCCTGAAACAAGCCCTCTTGAAAACAAGGTTACAGCAAACCTTACACTTAAGGTTGGCGACAATATTACAACAGACCATATTATGCCCGCGGGCGCAAAGATTTTGCCTTATCGCTCTAACATCCCATTCCTTTCAAAATTCTGCTTAGCAGTTTGTGATGAAACCTTTGCCCAAAGAGCGCAGGCGGCAAAGAAGAGCATTATTGTCGGTGGCTCCAACTATGGTCAAGGCTCCTCAAGAGAGCATGCAGCTCTTGTTCCATTGTATCTTGGCGTTAAAGCTGTTATAGCAAAGAGCTTTGCAAGAATCCATGCGGCAAACCTTATAAATGCAGGCATTATGCCGCTTACCTTTGAAAATCCGGAGGATTACGACAAGCTTGCACAAAATGACACCCTTACACTCGAAAACATCTTTGAGGGTATGGAAAAGGGTAAGATTACTCTTAAGGCAAATGGTAAGGAAATTAGCCTTCTTTGCTCATATACCACAAGACAAATTGATATACTTAAAGCAGGTGGACTGCTTGCATATACAAAGGGCGAGTAATTTTTGATAGGAGAGAGGATATGAAAGAGCTTTCAAAAGAAATACTAGATAGCTATAACCTTTGGCGCACAAGTGAATACTTTGACAAGAAAACAAGAGATGAGCTTTGTGCACCGCTTACCAACGAGGAAATAGAGGACCGCTTCTTTTGTGATCTTGAATTCGGTACAGGTGGACTTCGTGGCGTAATGGGCGCAGGCACCAACCGTATGAACAAATACATTATAAGAAAAGCAACACAGGGCTTTGCAAGCTATTTGCTTGATAAGTATGGCAAGGATGTAAAAAGAGGCGTTGCAATCGGCTACGACTCTCGTAATAACTCCGATGCCTTCGCAAAGGAAGCTGCGCTTGTTATGGCTCAAAACGGCATTCCTACATACCTTTATACCGAGCTTATGCCAACCCCAACCCTTTCATTTACAGTAAGGGAGCTTGGCTGTGTTGGCGGTATTGTTGTTACAGCCAGCCACAACCCAAAGGAATATAATGGCTACAAGGTATACGACGAAACAGGCTGTCAGGTGCTTATTGACGATGCAAACGCAATTATAGGCTATGTAAATGCAATAACAGACCTTTCCACAATCAAGGTGCTTGACGAGGAAACGGCAAGAAAAGACGGACTTCTTATGGACGTTCCCTCTAAGGTTTACGAAAGCTTTATTGCAAACGTAAAGAAGCAAGCCCACGATATCGGTGAAAAGAGCGCAAAAATTGTATACACACCACTCCACGGCACAGGCAATAAGCCTGTTCGCAGGGTGCTTTCCGACCTTGGCTATGATGTTACAGTAGTTAAGGAGCAGGAAATAAAGGACGGCAACTTCCCAACAGTAAACTCTCCAAACCCTGAAAATGCAGAGGCACTCAGCCTTGGCATTAAGCTTTGCGAGCAAATGGGTGCTGACCTTATTCTCGGCACAGACCCGGACTGCGACAGAGTAGGCATTGCCGTAAACACAAGGGACGGTATGAAGCTCTTTACAGGTAACCAGGTGGGTGCGCTTTTGGTTGACTATGTTATTAAGATGAACAAAGCAAGCCTAAGCGAAAAATCCACAGTAATTAAAACAATAGTTACAAGTGAGCTTGGCGCAATCATAGCAAAGCAAAACGGCCTTAAGGTAATCGAAACCCTGACAGGCTTCAAGTTCATTGGCGACAAGATGAACTACTTTGATAACACAGGCAATGGCGAGTTTGTTATCGGCTACGAGGAAAGCTATGGTTACCTTGTAGGCAACCACGCAAGAGACAAGGACGCAGTTGTTGCTTCAATGCTGATTTGCGAAATGGCATCCTACTACAAGAATCAGGGCAAGACCTTGGTTGACGTTATGGAAGAAATCTATAATACATATGGCTATTTCCTTGACAAGCTTGATTCCTACACCTTAAAGGGCATTGATGGCATTGAGAAAATCAAAGCTATTATGAAGGAAATGAGAAAGCAGGGCAAGGACCTAATTTCGGGCATTTGTCAGGTTAACGACTACACAGTTGGCATAGACGACCTACCTAAGGCTGATGTTTTGAAGTTCATATTTGAGGACTCCTCTTGGATTGCAATCAGACCATCCGGAACAGAGCCGAAGATTAAGGTTTACTACTCCGTTAAGGGAGAAAGCAAGGACGACGCAAAAGAGGTTTTGGACTCTCGCCGTCAGGTAATCGACAAGATTATAAACGCATAAAAAAGAAAAAACTCCGACACGTGTCGGAGTTTTTTAATTTTATTACACCCTTAGCTCTACATTTTTGGCAAGCGGAACAGAGTAGATAATTACTCTGGAAATCGGCTTGTCAAACATAAGCTGGCAGGCTCTTTTGTAGTATTTAAGCTGTGTTTCGTGCCTTTTTGTAAGAACCTCTACATAGTTGTCCATTGTTACCTTATCGGTTTTATAATCAACCAGCACAAGATTACCGTTTTCGTCCTCAAACAGGCAGTCCACAACACCCTGCACAAGCACATTTTCTGTCTTTAGCTCAGGGTCGGCTGTAAATTCCTCTGCGCTCAGCATGAGATTAAATCTGAATTCACGCTTTACCCTTTTGGATTTGATTATTTCCTTAAGCAGCGATGAGCCACGGAATTTTTCGATATGGTCCTCATTAATCAGTTGGGCAGTTTTTTCGTCAATAAACTTGTCCTCTACCAGCCGTTCAAGCTCCTTTTTGAAGCCGATTTTCTCAAGAGAAGAAAAATCACAAAACTGCATAAACACGTGAGTTGCGGTACCCTTTTCTGCGGCAGTAATTTCCGGGTCGTCTTTAGACATAAACTTAGGTACATTGTCAAGCGCCTTGTCCAGCTTAACCTCCTTGTTATCAGTTCCGTCGAGAACAAGAGGCTCCAGCTTAGATACACTTAGCTTAGAAGGCATCTTACTAAGGTGCTTGTATTTGTAATCAAACTCAAGCCGCTCCTTTAGAATTTCCACGTATTCCTTAACCAGCCCTTCGTCAGGCTCTGTGCTGCTTACCATGCTTGGAGCCTTAGGCATATCAAGTGGGTTCAAAATCTGAAGCTCGTAAAAGGGCTGTGGCTGTGTTGCACCGCCGAGAATAAAGTCAATATCCTGTACAGTAGAGTATATCTGGTAAGTAGAAACAAATCTAGCCTGGTTTACTATACCCTCATAGTGCTTAAGCGGCTCGGGCAATGAGGCTGTTAAATACAGACCCGTCCTTGCTCTTGTCATAGCAACATAGATAACACGCATCTCCTCATCCTTGGCAGAGCGGTGCTTTTGCAAATCAATACACTTTCTCATAAGAGTGTTGTATTTTATAATACCCTCATCCTTGCTTATGTGTCCGGCAATACCAAGGCTTCTTTCATAAATCAATGAGGATTTTGTAGGCTTATCACACCTTGCTTCAAGGTTACAAACAAAGCAATACTCAAATTCAATACCCTTAGAGGCGTGAATTGTCATAATCTGCACATTGTCAGTTCCGCTGGAGGCAGTTTCCTTAAAGGTTGAGTCCATATTGTCCCTTACATATGCAAGGAATTTATAAAGCCCCTTAAAGGTGCCGGACTCAAAGGCTCTTGCCTTGTCATAAAGCTTAATCAGGTCCTGTCTGTCCTCACGGCTTACCTGTGAGCAAATGCCTGTTTCTGTCATTACGTAGTAAACAGCCTCGTGGGCGGTAAGCCTCTTCACAGCATCTCTGTAGCCGTTAAGAGTATCAACAAATGCCTTTACCTTGGAAGTAAGCTCTCGTTCGCCCTTGTATTCCAAAGCAGCAGAGAAAAGGGCAAAGTCCTTGCCCCTTGAAAGGCTTCTGATTTTAACCATCTCATCAAGGCTAAAATCAAACACAGGGGAGCGCATAATGCCTGCCAAGTAAATATCATTGTAAGGATTATCAATAGCATTAAGAAGGCTAATCATCAAGCGGATAAGAGGCTTTTCAAACAGACCCACCTCAGCGCTTACCTCTGCACTCAAGCCAAAATCGCTGAGCACACGTGCAAATCTTTCGCCAACGCCGTATTTTGTAGACCTTAAAAGAATGGCAAAGTCAGACTTTGAAAGTGGCTTACCGTTTGGTAAAACAATACCCTTGGCAAGAGTCTGTTTAATTGTTTTCGCAACAAATCTAGCCTGCGCAAGGACATAGTCCTCCTCCTTGTCCTCGTTATCCTTCATATCGGAGTTGTCAAAAAGACAAATCTGGCAGGGCGGCTCATCAATAACCTTGTCATCTTCCTTAGCATAGATAAGCCTGTCCTTAGGCTGGTAGGAAATACCGTCGGTGCCTTCAAACATATAGTCAGAAACCATATTTGTAAAGCTGATAACGTCCCTATTACATCTGAAGTTTTCGGACATAAAGAGGGACTTACCCTGTCCGTCATCGGCGGGATTAAGCTCCTTATCGGGGAAGGTGGTTTTGTAATGGTCAAAGATTTCAGGCTCCGCAAGACGGAATTTGTAAATGCTTTGCTTAATATCTCCAACCATAAAGCGATTATTGTTGGAAATTGCCTTGAAAATACTGTCCTGTAGTGAGTTTGTGTCCTGATACTCGTCAATATAAATTTCGTCGTATCTGTCGGCAATCTCACGTGCAAGGCTCGTTACAGCTCCGTCCTCGCCATAAAGCAGATTAAGGGTGTATCTGCTGATATCGTTAAAGCTGCAAACAGAGTACATCGCCTTTTTCCTTCTGAATTTCTCGTCAAAGCTGGAAAGCACCCTGTACATTGCACCGCAAATTCTGTTATTTTGTTCAAGCGCAATTTTTATGGAGCCCTCATCAGAGGAATAGTATTCATCCCTAAGCTCAATTAGGTCCTTCTTGAATTTTGTACGTATCTTAGAAACAAAGGCGCCGTCAATCATAGTTAAGCTATGGTTGCCAACCTTTTCGGGACTGTATCCGGCAAAAATATTACAAAGTGTCTTATAATCCCAATTATCAATTCCGTTTAAGGCTCTTTCAATAAGATTCAGGTCGCCGCTAAGCGCCAAAATAAACTTTTTCTCGCCCTTAGGGTCCCCTTTTATGTAATCTATCAAATAGTCATATGTTGCCTTGTAATGCAAAAGCATTTCCTTGGTGTGCTTTTTTAACACCTTGCCGTATTTTGTGTCAAGAAAATCACCACTCATAGTGGCAGGGACCTTAAGACCCTCCAGAAAATCGGCAGTATTTGAAAGGTCCTCGTAAAGCTTTAATAAATTGTCCTTGAGTGCCTCATCATCCTTGTTATCGGAATAGCAATCAACAACCAAATAGAAGTCGTCATCCGGCATTGGGCTATCGTAAAAGTCATCAATAACCTCACCCATAGTTTCCCTTGCCAAAATATCAAGCTCGCCCTTGTTACCGATACGAATACCGCTTTCCAGCCCAAGCTTGTCAAAATTCGACTTAACAATTTTATAGCAAAAGCTGTCGATTGTTGAAATATCGGCGCTGTTTACCTTAACAATTTGCTCGCTTAATTTATCGCTGGGATTTTCCTTGTAGAGATTAAACAGAGCAGTGGAAATTCTTGTTTTCAGCTCGTTTGCCGCTTCTTTTGTAAAGGTAACGATAAGCATTCTTGAAATGTCCTTGCCGGCATTGATTCTTTCCACAATGCGCTGTGTCAGGGTAAAGGTCTTACCGCTGCCTGCGCCTGCCGAAATAAGCAGGTCGGAGCCTGTATGCTCAATGGCAAGCGCTTGTACATTTGTAATTCCCATCATTTCCTCCTTCTGCAAACAGGCTGGAACTCGCAAAAGTCGCAGGTGCATTTGAATATGCTGTCCTCACGAGGGAGTGCCGCCACGTCGCCGTTTTTCATAGAGGTAACAACAGAGGCTACCTTTTCACAAAGAGCGTCATACATTTCATCAAATTCCTTTTCGGAAATATATGAGGAGCTTTTAGCCTTGCGTCCTTCAGCAACAAAGCGTGGCAAATAGGTGCCATCGCCATTTTTGTCCTGAAGAAAAACAATAGCCTCGTCATCAAGAAAGCGACCGCTGGGTAGGGCATTGGACTTTAGTAGCTCTGCCTCATAGGAGCTGTCGTCAATACTTGTCTCCTTGTCCGCCTTTAGCTTGTCAATATTAAGTGGCATATAGTATGCGCCGGCAGGCACAATTCTATCTCTGCCATCAAGCAGTCTTGTCTTAAAATCACAGCTCTTCATTTTGCAAAGACCAAACAGGTATACAAAGAGCTGGAGCTGAATGCCCTCGTTGAACTGAGCCATAGAGAAGGTCTTGCTGCCCGTTTTGTAGTCAACAACTCTTACGTATGTGTTATTTTCGTCTCTGTAAACGTCAATTTTGTCAGCGCTTCCGTAAAGACAAATGCTTGTTCCGTCAGAAAGAGGGATTTCAAGCGGTGGGGCAGACTTAGTACCCGATTTGTCCCTAAAGGAAAGCTCGAAAAAGGCTGGCTCAAAGGCACCCTGCCTATATTCCTCAACCATCTTTTTAACAATTGTCAAAAGATTTGTTTTCATTCTGGAAAACAGGTGGCTCAGCTTGTTGGAAACAGGCTTTCCGCCACAAATAGCGTTTATATAGTCGCTTGTCAGCTCCTCAACCAGCTTGGTAATTCCCGCATCGTCGCAGGGCAGGTCCTTGTTGTCCCTGAGCTTAGTTAAAATGTCCTCAAATACCTTGTGGAACAAATTACCAATCTCCAAGGAGCCAAAATTAAATTTCTTGTTTGAGCGCAGATTAAGCAAATAATTGCAAACAAACTTAAATCTGCAATCAAGGAAGGTGGTAATCGCAGTTTGCGAAAGCATACGACCACCGGCAAAGAAGCCATCAATGGTTTCGTCTCCTATAAAGCTCTGTGTATTAGAAAAGCTGTTACATCTTCTTTCAACACCTAGCACCTGGCTGATAGCAGCACCAAGGCTCGGGTCGTCTGTGCCAAGCATTTCCCTCGCCATAGCAGGGGAGTAAATTTTATCAATTTCCTGGCTGTTTAGTGTGTTTGTAACGCTAATGCCGGTAAGCAGCTCCTTAATTCTGTTAAAGCCAACAGAGAGCTTACATTTTTCGCCGGCAATAGTGCCTGTCAGGGCAGAAACGGTGGCACTTCTTGAGGCAATGGCAAGGCTCTGCCTAAAGAACATATATTCATCATCTGCACGCATGCTGCTGCTTTCGGAAAGCTTAATGCTAATGCCCTCAATCCCCTTGAGTATAGACTTATCCTTATCGTTAAAGAAGGAATCGTCGCTGACAGAGGCAGGGAACACGCCCTCATTAGCGCCAAGAATAAATACATGCTTAATGCCTCTTGCTCTCACCATAGATGCCTCGGCAACCAAAACATTGTCCTCGCCTGTTGGAATAGTGCTCAGCTCTGCATCAAGAAGAGCGTAGTGGAGAAGTGAAGCAAATGCCTGTGGGTCGGCAGTAGTATCTCCGCAAACATCAACAATAGTGTCAAGAGAGGAAAGAAGCGCCTCCCACATCTGCACAATTATGTAGGCATCAGCCTTTGTTGCCTCGCTCTTTTCCTTCTCCAATTTTTCAAGAACATTGTGGGCATTCAAAAAGTCAACAACGGCTTTTGCGCAATCCTTAACGGTTGCATTTTTTGAAAATGCGCGCGCCAAAATCTCAAGGCGTGAAAGAATAGCCTCTCTTGCCTCAAGTATTCTTGTCAGCTTTGCTTCCTGCTCAGGGCTCATCATTCCTGCAAAGCCGTCAGGATTGCTTGCCCAATAGCTGATATCACAGAACTTTCTTCCGTAAATTCCCCAGCGATAAATATACTCCTCTAAAAGAGCCTCGCTCTGTCTGTCTATATCCGTGTAGCCACACTTAACATAGGACAAAATGTCCTCTGCCTTGTATGTTACAATAGCGCTAAGAGCATTAAAGAGCATCTTAACCACAGGTCTGCCCAGCAAATCAGAGGGCAGAGAGAAGAAGTATGGAATATCATACTTTTTAAGGGTAAAATCCAAAATCCCCCTATAAGACGACAAATTTCGAGCAATTATTGCAATGTCGGAATATTTGTCTCCGTTAAAAATAAGCTCCTTAATTCTGGAGCAGGCATACTCGCACTCGCTGAATTCATCGGGGCAGAGCGCCAGATTTACATCCTTGTCCCACGTTTTTGGCGGGGCAGAAAAATTCCAGATGTTTTTGTAAATATAAGCCAAGTCCTTGCCCTTGTGCTTTTGGTCCTTGTCAAAGCTACACTCCTTAGGAATATAGCTTTCCGTGTCTGCAAGAAGCTCCTTGATTCTGTATACGCTTTCGGAAATCTTGGCATATTGCATTTGTCCACGCTTAGTGCCGCTTGGACAGTCAAAGGCAATGGTTACATTTTTTGCGTCTCTCAGTATAAAGTAAATAATCTCAAACTGACTTTGTGTAAAGCCATAAAAGGAATCAATATAAACATTGTATCCCTTAAAATATTCCTTTTTGTCAGCCAGACGGGCAAGCATAGCGGCATCATCAAGGGGGTCGCAATATCTCTCTGCAAGAATGCTCTCGTAAACAGGCCAGATGGTTATAATATTCTCCAGCTTATTTCTTAAATGCTCGTCCTTGATTTTTTCAAGAGCCGCCTCAAGTGAGCCAATGGAAACAGCATAGGTTTTAAGCTCATTAATCGCCTGTAAAAACATAGCGATACAGCTCTTTTCGTGACCCTTCTCAATTTTGTAGCCCTTTATATTCTCTCGGCACTGGCAAATAGCCCTGTACATAACAAGGCTCTTTGCGCTTTTAGATATGTAGTTATACTTAAGCCCGCCGAAATCACGGAAAACTCTGTTTGCAAGCCTTGTAAAGTTTGTAACCTCACAGTAAAGCTGCGCCCTTGGCTCCAGCTCGGTTGCAATCTGTCTTTCGGCAATAACGGTTTCCTGCTCGGGAACTATAAGAAAAGAGGGAATACCCCTTTGGCAATCCTCTTTAATTTTCTCGATTATGTAGGTGCTTTTGCCACTTCCATAATCGCCATAAAGCAGATTAACCATTTTCTTCCCCCCTATATTTCTCGTAAATTTCGGCATTGCGCAAGACTACACCACGGCCTCTCCATGCAAAGGGCCTTTTGTTAAATTCCTCGTCGCTTAGGCTGTTAATAGTCCTTGTATCAAGAACCTCGATAACATCCTCGCAAAAGAACTTAATTGGCGTATACTTAGCATTTTTTGTGTATGGACATGCGTTTTGACACGCATCACAGCCCCAAATGGAGCCGTTTTTCATCATCATATCTATTTCTTCCTGTGAAAGCTCACCCTTCTTTTGCGTAATGGCGGAAAGGCACTCCTTTTTCTTGTCGGAAGAGGAGCCAATGCATTGTGAAGGACAAGCCTGCTTGCATTTTCCGCAATGCAAGCAACCAACAACATCATTTTCCTCTGCAAAGGTAAGACCAAGCTCCTTTGGGCTTAGGCTGGTTATGCACTCGGCAAGGAAAACAAAGGATGAATATTTTTCGTTTATCAAAAGACCGTTATCTCCGATAAAGCCAAGCCCGCATATACAAGCGCCATGCACCTCGTCAATAGGGGAGTGGTCGGCAAACACCTTGAATTTTGCGTCGGAAAAGCTTTTCTTAACAAAGGACTCAAGCTCCTTACCAAGCAAGCTGACAAGCTCGTGGTAGTCTTTAACCGAGGCATAAACAGTAAGGTTCTTAGGTGTTCTTTCGCTTCTGTACGGCAGAAGCATCATAATAACATTTGCGTTTTCGTCAAAGTCGTTTTTTGTAAGCAAATATTCCTTAACCACCTTAAGCCTGGAAAGTGGCACCATAGCATAATACTCAATATTCCATTTTTTCATAATAGAGGCAAAGCCCCTTTTCTTTCTGAAAACAATGAACTTGGAAAGAATGTAGTTAAGCACAATAATAACTATATTCGCTATGATTTTAATTACCCAGTGATTAAACAAAAGAATATCAACAAAAAGCCACATTGAGCCAATTTCAAGAAGACCCGTTGCCACTCTTGAGGTATAGAACAGCAAAAGCTCCTTGAAAAAGCCCTTTTTGCCCTTGCTTTCAAAAACAAAAATCCTATTTGCAAAGAATGCAAACAAAACGCTTACAAACCAAGCAATAAAGGTTGTCAGTCCGGCGTGATTTAATGGAGTAGCATCGGTAAAAAGCCACTGCACAGCAAAGCTGACAGCGGTAGTAAGCACACCGATTATCAAATACAGGATAACTTCCTTGTATTTCTTAAAAAGCGTAGCAAGCCTTGACATAACAATCCTCCCTTCAATGCTCGTTAATATTATTATAATATTAATCATTAACTTTGTCAACCGCGAAGCAAAACCCCTTGCAAAAAAAATAAATATATGCTAAAATATTTATATTAAATGGTTTTGGAGGATAATTATGGCTACAAAAGAATATACAGACCAAAGTATATCTTCCTTGAAGGGCGCTGACCGTGTCAGAAAAAGACCTGCGGTTATTTTCGGCTCTGAGGGCTTAGAGGGCTGTCAGCACTCCTTTTTTGAAATTCTTTCTAACTCTATTGACGAGGCAAGAGAGGGCTATGGTAAGGAAATTACAATAACAGTTTACAGGGACAAGACTATTGAGGTTGATGACCGTGGTAGGGGCGTTCCCCTTGACTTCAACAAAAAGGAAGGCAAGTATAACTGGGAGCTTGTTTATTGTGAGTTATATGCAGGCGGTAAGTACGACAACAACGACAAGGGTGCATACAAATACTCCCTTGGCTTAAACGGTCTTGGTGCCTGCGCAACACAGTATTCGTCTGAATTTATGGATGTTTATTCATATAAGACAGATGTTATGTACGAAATCCACTTTGAAAAGGGTAATCCCGTATCAAAGCTTAAAACAACCCCGCTGGAGGGCAGGGATAGGCGCACAGGCACACTTACAAGATGGCGCCCCGACCTTGAGGTGTTTACCGACACCAACATTCCAAAGGAATACTATCTTGACGTTTTGCATAAGCAGGCTGTTGTAAACAAGGGGCTTAAGCTGGTATTAAACTATCAGGAAGCAAACGGCAAGTTTGAAAAGACAGAGTTTCTTTATAAAAATGGTATTACCGACTATATCGTTGAGCAAACCAATGGCGCATCCTTAACAGCCCCAATTTATTGGGAAATGAGTGCAAAGGGTAGGGACCGTGAGGACAAGAAGGACTACGAGCTTAAGGCAGAAATCTCCTTCTGCGTTTCCAACACCAACACAATGCTGGAGTATTATCACAACTCAAGCTTCCTCTCCCACGGCGGCTCTCCCGACAAGGCGGTTAAGCGCGCATTTGTAGCAGAGCTTGACAAATATCTTAAGAACAACGGCAAATATTCAAGGTCAGATGGTAAGATTGGCTTTGAGGATATTCAGGACAGCCTTGTTTTGGTTATCAATAGCTTTTCTACCCAAACATCCTATGAAAACCAAACCAAAAAATCAATAACCAATAAATTTATTGAGGACTCTCTTTGTGAGTTTATGAGGGAGAAGCTTGAAATTTACTTCTTAGAGCACAGGGCAGAGGCGGAGCTATTTGCAAATCAGGTTATTGTAAATATGAGGGCAAGAAAGAAGGCGGAGGACACTCGCCTTGACCTTAAGAAAAAGCTTGCAACCTCAACCGACATTTCAAACAGAGTAGAAAAATTCGTTGCCTGCAAGTCCAAGGACCCCGATGTAAGAGAGCTTTATATAGTTGAGGGTGACTCAGCTCTTACATCCTGTAAGCTGGGTCGTGATGCAGATTTTCAGGCAATCATTCCGGTCCGCGGTAAAACCCTTAACTGCTTAAAGAGCAGCTACGACAAAATCTTCAAGAGCGATATTATCGTTGACCTTTTGAAGGTTATCGGCTGTGGCGTTGAGGTAAAGGGCGTCAAGACCAAGGACAATATGGCAACCTTTGATATAAACAACCTAAGATGGCGCAGAATCATTATTTGTACCGATGCTGATGAGGACGGCTTCCAAATAAGAACCCTTATTCTTACAATGTTCTATCGCCTGCTTCCAACCTTGATTGCGGAGGGCAGGGTGTTTATTGCGGAATCTCCGCTTTATGAAATTACCACCTCTAAGGACAAAATATACTTCGCTTATAACGAAACCGAAAAGGCAGAAATTCTTACAAAGCTTGAGGGAGAGAAGTATACAATTCAGCGTTCAAAGGGACTTGGCGAGAACGAGCCTGATATGATGTGGGAAACTACTATGAATCCGGAGTCAAGAAGGCTTATTCAGGTTATGCCCGACGACGAGGAGGCAACAAGAGTAATCTTTGAAACTCTGCTTGGCGACGACATTCAGGCAAGAAAGGAATTTATTGCCAAAAACGGCTATAAGTATATGGACCTGGCTGATATATGATAGCAGATGATGTTAAATATATGGCTCTTGCCATAAATGAGGCAAAAAAGGCACAAAGAAGGGACGAGGTTCCTGTTGGCGCCGTAATTGTCAGAAATGGCGAGGTAATTGCCAAGGCATATAACACAAGGGAGCACGGCAAAAATGCCCTCTACCATGCCGAAATCAAGGCAATAGACAAGGCATGTAAAAGGCTGGGCGGCTGGCGGCTGGTTGGCTGCACAATGTATGTTACGCTTGAGCCATGCCCAATGTGCGCAGGCGCAATAGTTAACGCACGTGTGGAGAGGGTTGTATATGGCGCATACGACCATAAGGCAGGTGCCTTCGGAACGATGATTAATCTTACAGATTTTCCTCTGTTCAAGCCTCAAATTGAGGGCGGCGTTTCAGAAGCCGAGTGTGCACAGCTCCTTACAGATTTTTTCAAAACAAAAAGATAAAAAAGAAGGCTTCGTGTGAAGCCTTCTTTTTTATCTTAATAGTAATAGCCACCGGCTCCTAATTCAGCCAGTAAAGCGAAATAAATGATATAAATTATAACAACAACTACCATCATTACAGCGCCGATAATAATAGCAGCAATACATTTACCCCTGTAGCTAGGTGTCTTTTTAATACCAATAATACCAAGGACAATTCCAACTATTGGGTTGAAAATCAATGAGCAAAGAAGCGCCCATGTAGAAAGAACAGGTGATTCCTGCTTTTGAACAGGCTGCTGGTATGGCTGTTGATTAGGCTGCTGGTAAGCAGGATGCTGATATGCAGGCTGACTGTATTGAGCCTCTGTATTTGGTGTTTCTTGTGGTTGGCTTGTGCTAACCTTGGTGCCACAGTTTCCGCAGAATAAAGCGTCGTCAGGAAGCTGCTGACCGCAATTTGGACAGTACATAAAAATCTCCTTCAAATTTTATTTTTTAAGGCTGTTTATAAAAGCCTCAATTTTTTCAAGTGCTTGGGAAAGATGCTTAACAGAGTAGGCGTAGGAAATTCTGACAAAGCCCTCGCCGCAATCTCCAAAGGCAGTTCCGGGGACAACAGCACACTTGTGCTCGTAGAGAAGTCTTTCGGCAAACTCCTCACTGGAAAGACCAAATGGTGCAATGTTTGGGTATATGTAGAATGCGCCCTCAGGCTCAAAGCATTCAATGCCTATTTTTCTTAAGCCCTCAAGAATAAACACACGCCTGCGGTTATATTCGTTGCGCATCATCTGTACATCCTCGTCGCCATTTCGCATAGCCTCAACTGCCGCAAATTGAGAAGCAGTCGGCGCACACATAATAGCATACTGATGCACCTTAAGCATTTCCTTTATCAGCTGACGTGGACCACAAAGGTAGCCAAGTCGCCAGCCTGTCATAGCATAAGCCTTAGAAAAGCCGCTTGCTATAATAGTTCTTTCTCTCATTCCCTCAATGGAAGCGATGGAAATATGCTTTCTTCCATAGGTAAGCTCTCCGTAAATTTCATCGGAAAGCACAGCAATGTTTGTACCCCTTAATACCTCTGCAATTTCTTCAAGCTCTTCTTTTGTCAGAATAGCGCCTGTGGGATTGTTAGGGAAGGGAAGAACAAGCATTTTTGTTTTAGGTGTAATTGCATTTTTCAACTCGTCGGGAGTTAACTTAAACTTGTTTTCAAGCTTAGTATCAATGTTTACCACCTTAGCCCCAAGCATTTCTGCAATAGGACCGTAGCAAACAAAGGATGGCATAGGCACAATAACCTCATCCCCCGGCTCCAAAATAGCACGCATTGCCACATCAATAGCCTCGCTGCCGCCAACAGTAACAATAACCTCGTCCTTAGGACAATACTCAAGCTGGAAGCGTCTGCTTAGATATTTGGCAATTTCCTCTCTTAGCTCACCCGTGCCTGCATTCGATGTGTAATAGGTTTTACCCTTTTCAAGACTCTCAATAGCAGCCTCACGAATATGCCAGGGAGTAACAAAATCAGGCTGACCAACGGTTAGTGAAATAACATCATCCATCTCGGAAAGCATATCGAAGAATTTTCTAATGCCCGATGGCTTGATATTACACACCGTCTTAGACAGCATTTTCTCGTAGTCTATCATATGATTAGGTTTCCTCTTTCGTCAACCTCACAACTACCGTAAATAACGCCCTTGTCCTTATACTTTCTTAGCACAAAGTGTGTAGCGGTAGCAGTTACGGATTCAATGGGAGCAAGCTTCTGTGCCACAAAATAAGCTACCTCTCTCATAGTCTTGCCCTCAATAATAAGAGCAAGGTCAAAGCCACCTGAGGACATAAGATAAAGAGACTTAACCTCGGGGTGGTTATAAATCTTTTCGGCAATATGGTCAAAGCCCTTATCTCTTTGAGGCATAACCTTAACCTCAATAATGGCGCTTACATATTCACGTGAGGTTTTATCCCAGTCCACAAGTGTCTTGTAGCCAAGAATAACACCGTCCTTTTCATATTTAGCAATAGCATCCTTAATCTCGCCGACCTCTTTGGAAAGCATAAGAGCAATTTGCTCGGGAGTAAGGGTAGCATCGTCCTCTAAAAGCTGTAAAATCTTTTCCATAATAAGCCTCACAATACTTTAGTATGCCTTGCGAGAGTGGTACGAACCAGTTTTGGAACGGACAAAACTCCCGTCTTTGGCGTTAAAATTTTTTGAAATATCTTATATATCGGCAAAATTTTGCCTTAAACACGAGCCTTTTGGCTCGTTCTAAAATGCCTTGCACCTAAAACCTAACTATTTAGAGATGATTTTTGGTGCGGAGGAGGCAGGCTTATTACATAAGCCAACGACGACAATCCTAAAAGCGCTTCAAATAGTAGGCTTTAGGCTAGTTTGTACCATTCTCGCAAGGCATAAAAGTTATCTTAATATTAGCATAAAAACGCCCCTGTGTCAATTATAACTTAAAAAAACGAAAAAAATATTGAAATAGGCACGCCTGTGTGGTAAAATTAACATATAAGCAAGTAAGGAGCAAAACAAATGAAAATCTCAACCGAAATCTATTCAACAGCGCTACACGTAGGAGAGCACAAGGCAATTGAGCTAATTGCCAAGGCAGGCTTTGACTGCTGGGACTTTTCCTTGTTTGAAATGGCAAGGGTAGACTGGCGTGATATGTCAATCCTTCCCTCAACACACCCCTCTTCGGGTAGCGAATACATAAAATTCGCCAAGGAGCTTCGCAGGGTTGCGGATGACTGTGGTATTGAGTGTAACCAATCCCACGCACCCTTCCCAAGCCTTATTGTTGGACTTGACAGAATTAAAAGGGCAATCGAATGCACAGCTATTGCAGGCGGAAAAATTTGCGTTGTTCACCCCGACAATAACTCAAGTGCAGAGGCAAATGCAGAAATGTATATGGAGCTTTTGCCCTTTGCAAAGGAGCACGGCGTAAAAATGGCAACAGAGAATATGTGGAACTGGGAAAGCGGTGCCCCACAAAGCTGCTTTGCCGCTTGTGCCACAGCAGAAAGCTTTTGCCGTCATATTGACCTGGTAAACGACCCCTATTTGGTTGCTTGCCTTGACCTTGGACACGCAGAAATGAAGGGCTCGGGCGATGGTGCACCATATATGATAAGACAGCTAGGTAATAGATTACAGGCACTTCATATTCACGATAATGACCAGCTTGGCGATAGCCACCAAATCCCATTTTCGATGAATATCGACTTTGTCGAAATTGCAAAGGCTCTTAAGGAAATAGGCTACTCGGGCGTGCTTACACTTGAGGCGGACAGATATCTTAGTGCCTATAATAAAGACAATGTTTTTGAGGGCGTTAAAAAGCTTGCCGAAAGCGCAAGAAGACTAAGTGATCTTGTAGAGCAAAAGTAGTAAAAACAAACAAAAACCAACAAGACTTAGCCAAGCATATGCAACATATTATAAAAAATTTTTGCATATGATAAAATTTTTCTTTACAATCAATATTTTTTTTGCTATACTATAATGTGTTAATAAAGCTTTTGCCCGATTTTGTATTAAATCGGACAGCAAAAAGGAGTGTATAAATTTATGAGTCGTATGGTCGGTACAGTATCCAGAGGTCTTCGTGCGCCAATCATCCGTCAGGGTGATGACCTTGTTGAAATTGTTACAAGCTCCGTTCTCGAGGCAAGCTCAGATGATGGCTTTGCAGTAAGAGATCGTGACGTTGTTGCAATGACAGAGGCTATCGTTGCAAGGGCACAGGGCAACTACGCAACCGTTGACGATATTGCAAAGGACGTAAAGGCAAAGCTCGGCGGGGGCACAATCGGTGTTATTTTCCCAATCCTCAGCCGTAACCGTTTTGCTATCTGCCTTCGTGGTATTGCAAAGGGTGCTAAAAAGGTTGTTCTTATGCTTTCTTACCCATCTGACGAGGTTGGAAACCATCTTATCAGCCTTGACAAGCTTGATGAGAAGGGCATTGACCCATACAAGGATGTATTAGATCTCAAAACATACAGAGAGCTTTTTGGTTACGAAAAGCACACCTTCACAGGCGTTGACTACGTAGAGTATTACGAAAAGCTGATTAAGGAGAGCGGTGCAGAGGCAGAAATCGTTTTTGCCAACAACCCAAGGGCAATCCTTAACTATACAAAGGCAGTTCTTAACTGCGACATTCATACTCGCTTCCGTACAAAGAGACTTCTTAAAAACGCAGGCGCTGAGGTTGTATGCGGTCTTGACGAAATTCTTAACGCACCTGTTGACGGTAGCGGATATAATGAAAATTATGGCTTGCTCGGCTCCAACAAGGCAACCGAGGACAAGGTTAAGCTTTTCCCAAGAGATTGCCAAAAGCTTGTTGAGGACATTCAAGCAAAGCTTTACGAAAAGACAGGCAAGCACGTTGAGGTTATGGTTTATGGCGATGGTGCTTTTAAGGACCCTGTTGGTAAGATTTGGGAGCTTGCAGACCCAATCGTTTCCCCTGCATACACAAGCGGTCTTGAGGGCACACCAAACGAAATTAAGATTAAGTATATAGCTGATAACGAGTTTGCAAATCTTTCAGGAGACGCACTTAAGGAAGCAATTAAGGGCAAGATTCACGAAAAGGACGGCAACCTTGTTGGTCAAATGGCATCTGAGGGTACAACACCAAGGCGCCTCACTGACCTTATCGGTTCACTTTGCGACCTTACATCCGGCTCAGGCGACAAGGGTACACCTATCGTTTATATTCAAGGCTACTTTGATAACTACACAACAGAGTAATATTAAAAGAGACCCAAAATTGGGTCTCTTTTTTTCTTTTCCTTGTTGCTTTTACCTTAGTAAAATGTTATAATTAATCTAAGAGGTGATTTATATGAAAATTGTAGCTTGCATAGACGATAAAAAGGGTATGCTTTTTAATAACAGAAGACAAAGCAGGGACCGTGTTTTGATAGAAAATCTGGAAAAGCACTTGGACGGCAGGGAAATATACATAAGCCCGTATTCAAAGGCGCTTTTTGAAAAATCAGCCATAAATTACAGGGTTGTTGAAAACCCGATAAATGAGGCAGGGCAGGGCTACTGCTTTATCGAAAACACCCCATTGCCAACCGAGGCGCAGGAGATAATAATTTATCATTGGAACAGGCACTATCCTGCCGACACCTATTTTACAATTGATATCAGCTCCTATAGCAAAACGTCTTGTGAGGAATTTGTTGGCTCCTCTCACGAAAAAATTACAAAAGAGGTATATGTTAAATGAAAAGGCTTTCTCTCATATTAATTTCATTACTTTTAATATTCAGCTTTGCTCTGACAGGCTGTGATTTTCTTGAAATCCCACCCCTTAACACAGGCTCCGGTACAGGCACAAGCACCGAAATAGGCTCGGGACAGACACCGCCCGTTGTTGATGATTCCAACCTGCCCGAATATGAAATAGAGGGCATTCCTTCCTATACAGGCAGCCCCTATGTGGCACTGAATAACAACCAACCACAGTTTACAAGCCAAGATTTAACAACAGAGTCCTATGAGTTTTATAGTGAGCTTGATAGCCTTGGCAGATGCCAAATGGTTATTGCCTGCATCGGCATTGACCTTATGCCAACTGAGGACAGAGGCAGCATAAGCAGCGTTACCCCATCCGGCTGGGTACAGGCAAAGTACGACATTGTTAGCGGTAAAAACCTTTATAACCGTTGCCACCTTATCGGTCATCAGCTAACAGGTGAGGATGCAAACAAGAGAAACCTTATCACAGGCACAAGATACCTAAATATAGACGGTATGCTCCCCTTTGAGAACCAAATTGCCGACTATATAAAGGAAACAGAGAACCACGTTCTATTCAGAGTAACCCCACTTTTCTATGGCAACAACCTTGTTGCAACAGGCGTCCAAATGGAGGCATATTCCGTCGAGGACGAGGGGGATGGCATCTGCTTTAACGTATTTGCCTACAACGTACAACCTGGCATTGCAATCAATTACCTAACAGGACAAAGCTATCTTGCAGGCGAGGTTCCAACACCGGACCAAAGTCAAACTCAAACCGAAATACAAACAACCACAGCAGGCGATGGCTCTTTAACAGACGACCCTGAGCTTGAGGAGCAAACCTACATACTAAACACAAGCAGCAAAAAGTATCACAAGCCAAGCTGCTCAGGTGTTAATACAATGAAGGAAGAGAATAAGCAGGAATACACAGGCACCAAGGAAGAGCTTGAATCCCAAGGCTACGAAGCCTGTGGCACCTGCAAGCCATAACAAACAAAAAAGAAGCCGCATAAACGGCTTCTTTTATTTCTTAATAAATGTGCATTTTGGGTAATTTGAGCATCCCATAAACGGACCGTGCTTTCCGTTTCGTTTAATAAGATTTCCTCCACAACGTGGGCAGATATTGTTTGCTACTTGCTTTTGCATTGTATGAATATTTTCAATGTGTTCTTCCATTGACACATTAGTGGAAGCGGCAGACAAAATCCTGTTATAATATTCTTCCATTTGCATCCTTCCAAGGTTTAGTCCAGTGCTTGTACTAACAACTTGTTTTAGTTGAGAAAGATAGAAAACATTTCTTGCGTTTACATTGCTTAAATCAACCTCGTTATTTGCAAAAACAACTACATTAAAGAGTTCAATTTTGAGTTTAACAATTTTGTTAAGCTTATGTATGTGAGTGTTGTTCTGCTTAATAGGATTATAAAGTCTGTTTTTTGTATTTCCATATGCAAGCACTTGTGTCCAGCTGTTGCTATTTTCTTGTCCATAAATCATACCGGCATAATTTTTTGTTTCAATAACCCATATACCATAACGATTGATAAACACGTGGTCTATTTGGCATGTGGTTTTGCCATCGGTAAGAATTATATCATTTATCAAATACTGCTCGCCCTCAATGGTTCCGCCTAAAGTTTGTGCAACCATTTTTTCGCCCATTGCACCTTTTTCCTCGGGAGTGTATCGTCCTAATCGCTTTATCAAAATGATAAGAATCAGAAAAACGACAAAAAGCACAGGGAGTATTATGTACAAATAATCTTCCATATCAACCTCCAAAACGTAGAGATATATTTAATTTACCATAATTTATCAAAAAAATCAACACAAAAAAGAAGCCGCATAAAACGGCTTCTTTTTTATTCGCTAAGTAGTTTTTCAATATAAGAGATTTTTTGTTTAGCCCTAAAGGAAGTTAACAATAAACCTATGCCATCTATCAGTAATAGGAGATTAGACATAATAATAAGAACAAGTCCGACATCCCTATAAAAAGCCAACAATACAATTCCACAGATGAGTGCAGTTAAAGAAATAGAAGAATAAATCAATAATAGAATTGGAAAATAACCCATTTTTACTATACAGCCATCTTCTGTATCGGTAAAGCTGCCTTTGATATATACACTGCCATATCTTCTAAATAAAGGTTTCGTTTTCCTTACCATAAACCCCTTTTCATTCACTGTACCCACCAGCGGCATATCTGTAATTTGTCTGTCAAAAAGCCGTGCTCCAACACGCCTGTCTGTGCATCCCTTTAGCTTAGCACAAAGGTCTAGGGAGCTTTGTGCCGGAAATTTTATTTTTCTGTTCCAAAGCATAGCATCCTCCTTAGAACTACATTAAATTATAAAACTTGGGTGGCTTTACCTTCAACCAAAAGACCCTTCTTGTAAAGATCCATAAAGCCGGCAAACTTTTGCTTTTCCGCATCACTTGCCACAACGGTTTCCTTTTCACAGCTTGCAAACAGCTTGTCAAGGAAGCATTCAAGTGTATCTCCGCCTACAACATTGTAAAGAGCAAGCACGCTAACGCCCCAAGCGCCACCCTCGCCTGCATTTTTCATAACGGTGATAGGAGCATTAAGTGCCGCACTCATAGCATTTGCACCAACAAACGGAGTCTTGAAAAAGCCGCCGTGTCCGCAAATGTCCTCAATCTGCACATTTTCCTCGGCAAGAGCTTCCATACCAATGCTCATAGCGCCAAGGGCAGAGTAAAGCTGCATCTGCATAAAGTTTGCAAGAGTAAGCTTGCCACTTGGTAGCCTTGCAATCAAAGGAATACCGCTTTCCAATCCAACAATAGGCTCGCCGGAAAGGAAGTTAAAGCCAACAACCCCACCAACGTCGCTATCACTTTCAAGAGACTTTTCATAAAGCTTATCAAAAAGCTGTCCCTTCTTAATAGAGCCGCCTGCAAGGGTAATAACCTCGTCAAAAAGGCTTGCCCAAGCATTAATTTCAGAGGTAAAGTTGTTTGCGTGTACCATAGCAACAGGTGCGCCGGACGGAGTAGCAACAACGTCAATTGACTCATTAACCTTAGTAAGAGGCTTTTCAAGCACCACCATAGCAAAGGCAGAGGTTCCTGCAGAAACATTACCTGTGCGTACCTTAACAGCATTTGTGGCAACCATACCAGTGCCTGCATCTCCCTCAGGTGGGCAAAGCTTAGCGCCTGCCTTAAGTGTACCTGTCGGGTCAAGAAGCAGTGCGCCGGCATCGGTAAGTGTACCTGCATCAGCACCGGCAGGCAATGCCTGTGGCAAAAGTCTAAATAAATCCTCGTTTACACCGTGCTTCAAAAGCAAAGCATTAAATTTACTGATTCTTTCCTTATCATATGTATCGCCAAGAATAGGGAACATACCTGCCGCATCGCCAATACCAAGCACCTTTTTGCCTGTCAGCATCCAATGCACATAGCCGGCAAGGGTAGTAAGGAAATCAACCCTTGAAATATGCTCCTCGCCATTTAATACAGCCTGATAGTAGTGAGATGCGCTCCAACGCTGTGGCATATTGAAATTAAGAGCATCGGAAAGCTCCTTAGCGGCCACGGCTGTGTTAGTGTTTCTCCAGGTTCTGAATGGAACAAGAAGCTCCCCGTCCTTATCAAAGGCAAGATAGCCGTGCATCATTGCGGAAATACCGATTCCGTCAAGGCTCTCAATCCTCTCTCCGTAACTTTCGCAAAGGGATTTGTAAGAGTCCTGAAGACCTGCCCAAACAGACTCCAAGGAGTAAGTCCAAAGCCCATTTTCAAGCTGATTTTCCCATTCGTGTGCGCCCTGTGCAAGCACAGTAGCATTTTCGTCAATCAAAACTGACTTTATTCTTGTTGAGCCAAGCTCAATACCCAGAATTTTTTTCATAGCAAAGACCTCATAATAATATTTCTTATAAATAAATTGTAGCATACTTTATGACTTATTTCAATTATTATTTGAAAAATAAAAAGGACGGGATTTGTGAACTAAATGGGGTTCACTTCATTGTCCCGTCCTCTTTTAATTAAAACCAGCTTGTTATAAAAATTTCAAGTCCGATAAAAATCAAAATCGCACCACCGAAAATTCCCGCCTTGCCGGCAAGCTTGGTTCCAAATCTTTTGCCTATGAAAATACCAAGCAGGCAAATAAAGAAGGTAAGCACACCGATTATCAAGCAGGCAAGAAGCGCCATTTGCCAGTTATACTCCGAAATGGTAAATCCAACAGAAAGGGCATCAATAGAGGTTGCAATACCCTGCACAAGAAGCGCCCCTATGCCGACAGCAGGCTTTTCCTCCTCGGAGTCCTTGTTTTTTATACCATCATAAAGCATCTTTCCGCCAATAAAGCCAAGGAGAATAAGTGCAATCAAGGGTATAAATTTTTCAAAGTCCTCAAAAAGCGTTGCTATGGTATGGACACAAACCCAACCAATCATAGGCATTGCAAATTGGAAAAACGAAAAAATTCCGCTGATGCCACTCATTTTCAGCTTGCTCATCTTAGGCTCATTAAGACCGTTAGCCAAGGAAACCGAAAAGGCGTCCATAGCAAGCCCCACACCTAAAAGCAGGCTATTTAAGAAAAATTGAAAGTCTAAATTCACGCCGTCCCTCGAATCAAAAATCAACATTAGCGTGGTATATTCTATCACAATGCGCACCCCTTGTCAACTAAGTATATAAATATATTATTTAAGTTCGGTCAAAAATATTGAAACCTTAGAAAAAAAGTGCTACAATAAAGAAAAATGCAAAGAAGGAAGAGCCTGTTATGAGAATTATGAGCTTTAATACACAGCATTGCCTGAATTATTTGGAGCAAAAAATAGATTACGAAATTATGGCAAAGGCAATTTTGGACTGTGGCGCAGACATTGTCGGTCTTAACGAAATGTTTGATGAGGGCTCAGAGTTCGGCAAGCAAACAGAGAAGCTTGCAGACTTGACAGGCTTAAAGCACCACTTTTTCGGGGAAGCGGTCAGCTTTTCGGGGGAGGGCGCCTATGGCAACGGCTTGATTTCAAAATACGAAATAGTAAGCGTGGAGGCAATAAAAATTCCCGACCCAAGCCCAAGAAAATATAATGGCTACTATGAAACAAGGTGCATAGTCAAGGCAAGGCTTGAAAATGGGCTTACCGTTTTGGTAACACACTTCGGATTAAACCCGGACGAGCACGAAAATGCCGTTAAAACAATCCTAAACCACATAGAGCCAACAAAATGCATATTAATGGGCGACTTTAATGTTGAGCCAACAAACCCGGTATTAGAGCCAATCCGTGAGAAAATGATTGACACCTCCTACCTTTTCCCGTGCCCAAGAAAGAGCTGGCCGTCCGATAAGCCGGAGTCAAAAATCGACTACATATTCACAAGCCCCGACTTAGAGCTTGTGTCCGCCGATATTCCCCAGCTTATCGCCTCCGACCATCGCCCACACCTTGCCGAAATCAAATTCTAACAAAAAAAGGACACCGATTCGGTGTCCTTTTTGCTTGTCTTTATTGATTGCTTACGGGAATTTCTATTGTAACATCGCTGTATGAATATGTCATAACAGTAGTATTTCCTGAATATTCATAGGAGATTGTGTCAGGCTTACCGTCTGTAAAACTGATTTTAACATTGTTAACAACAACAGTTACGCCGTCGCCTGTTTGCTCAATAGAATCTGCCTCATATTTTCCACTTGATGCGTTATAGCTGAAATCCTCATAATGATAGATTTCAGAGTTTTGCAAATATGCGTTGATATAAGCATTATAGGTGTCCTCGTCGCTTGTGGTTCTTTCTCCCCAAGCTGCATTAGTGCCTATTTTTGTATAAGTGTAGTAGCTATCTCCATCCTTTTCAACCAATATAGAAACGCCCTGCATTTCTACATATAGGTTAGTGCCGTCCCACAAGAATGTGCTGATAGTTGAATCCCCTTGCTTTTGAACAATTGTTACATTGTCAAGCACAGACAAATCAAGTGCCTCGTTCCACATATCCTCTTCTGTCATAGGACCAACAGGTCTTTCCACACTTGGAGCCTCAATTACAAAGCTATCGTGAGAGAAGTGTAAATAGGTTTGTTCCATATATGAATCTGAATATTCAATTAAGGAAACCTTTTTGTCCTCATTAAAGGCAATTTTTACATTGTAAAAGCTCTTTTCAAACTCGCCAACAAAGCCCTCTATGTTGTAAGTATACTCGTTAGCCTCAAATTGCTTAGTGCCCTCGTTATATGGTATTTCACCATACTTAAAAAGCTCAGCATAGTTAAGCATATATTGAGCAGTAATAGTGCTGATTTCGCTTGCAAAATCACGAAGAGAAACCTCACTCTTGTCCCAATAGCCGTCCTCTGCCAGGTCGTACCTAATGTACTTGTCGCCGTCCAAAACCAAACGCATTTCGTTAACAGGCTCCTCGCTGTCAGGCATTTTTATAGCGTGTGAAAAGTTTATGCCGTCAAACTTAATTTCGTTGTCAGCCTTTCCGTCAAATACAGTAAAGCTATATTTGGTCAAGGACATTAAATTAAGCTCAGAATTCCATTCATCCTCTGTTATGCCACCATTGCTTGTATCTCCACAAGCGCTAAAAACGAAGGCGCAAGAGAGAATAATACAAAGAGCAAGCATAGCTCCAATAATTTTTCTTTTCATAAAAACCCCCTGTTTTATATCGTTATAAAAAGTATAGCACAAAACAGGTTGAACCGCAATACCTTTACAGCAGAAAAATATATTTTGTTGTGAAAGTTAACAATTATCATTAAATTTCAAAAAATAAAGGATATCATTTGTTCTGAAAACAAGGGTAGTGTATGCTAAAATTATTTTGAAGGACGGTGATAGCAGTGAGAAATGTAATACTAACAACAGATTTATACCATAAGCGCACAGACCAAACGACCATTGGAATCTTGCAACAATGTTCTCCCCCGACGCAGCATCAAGGACTAATTCAGTTTGCAGGCATATTGTGCGACGACGATAGAGCAATAAGGAAGAGGCTCCTATTGCATTTTGGCGACCCCTCGGTTCAGTCCATAATTGTATCACAGGCTGGCTCTCTTATCTTAAAAAGCCACTTGATAAGAAATCGGTAGAGTACTGGTCCCAAGGAGACCGAGAAATGTGGAGCACCCCGGGCTTTCTTATTTCAGCAGGCAAAAATGTCAGCCTAAGCGGAGAAATAATCGACCAATCCTCAAAGTAGCCCCATTTGTTTACTTACACCCCTGTCAGCGTAGAGGTAAGCCCCGATGGCAAAATAAAATGGCAGGAGCAAGCCTCATCAAACATCGAAATGTTTGTAAGCCACGATCCCGCCATCTATCAAAACGCGATGCCCAAAGCCGTTGTCAGCATCCTTTCCAAGCTCCCCGAAAGCCTTGGGTAGGCTATTTCATAAGATATTTGTCGTTAAATTCTTTAACTACTGCCTTAATTGAATAGTCAATTCTGTTATCGCAAAATTTTTTGATATGCTCAGGTATTTCCTTGTAGTATGCCTCGGCAATTCCGCCTGCAATACAAGCCTGGGTGTCTGCATCTCCGCCGAGAGAAACCGCCAGCCTTACAGCATCCTCATAATCAGAGGACTCGAGAAAGGCAATAATAGCAGGCGGTACGCTATAAGAGGTTCTGCTATCAAACACGTGTGTCTCCTTGATTGCAGACAGAGAAGTGGATAGCTTGTATTTGAAGGCTTTTTCCAAATATTCCCTTATGTAATCCTTGCTTTTTCCGTTTCTTGCCAAAAATATGGCTGCTGCAACGGCTTGTGCACCCTTGATAGCCTCACGGTGGCTGTGAGTTGGAAGACAGCTTGCCTTTGCCTGCAAAAGAGTTTGCTCTAATGTTTCATATGCGTAGCCAATAGGAATAACACGCATAGAAGCACCGTTAGCATAGCTATGTCCTGCCTTGGCAGTAGGATTTTTTGCCCAAGCCTTAAACATATTGCCAAATCCGGCATTAGGATGATAGCTAAAGTATTGTCTGTATTGAACGGCAAACTCGTTGGCTCTGTTGCGAAGCTTCCATATTGATATTACAGCAGGATTGTTTAATATGGCCTTACAAACAGCAGCGATAAGCACGCTGTCATCTGTAAAGGTACTATCTCTGTTGAATTCAAAATCGTAATTTTTTGTGCAATGCACCTCGTAATATGAGCCTATAATATCGCCATAAATAGCACCAAGCACAATACCACCCCCTCTAAGCAAATTATAACATAAAATAATCAGTATTTCAATTAAATAATAACAAACAAAAAGACAGGTTTTTGAAGTGAACCCCATTTAGTTCACAAAAAATAAAAAGGCACGACAAGAAACAGGAAGAGGAAATCACCTTTTCCTGTTTTTTAATCTTGTAGTATTGTAAAAAATCAACCAATCTTCAACAAGTAGTAGATATTGTTCA
>JAFUJS010000005.1 GCA_017468115.1 Clostridia bacterium
GACAGACAGACAGACAGACAGAACGGTAACTCTGTAGTTTTTGCATACAATTAGATAAAAAAGCCATTTGGGCAGATTTTGCCCAAATGGCTTTCTATATTTTACAGTTAAAAACAATAAAAGGAGAGAAAAATGGATCAAAAACAAATCAATCAAAAACAAACAGGAAGACTGGTAACCGGCATTATTGCGGCAGCACTATTCTTTATTAACGCAATAATTGTCGTAACGTCGAGCTTTAGCGTGTCGGTGCTAATTTTCTTTGCTATGACAGCGGCGATGGTTCTTTTTGCACTTGGCAAAAGGCTACCTTCAGCAATTATAACCTTCGTTTGTACTGCAATGTGGATAGTTAACATAATTTCAATTGTTGATTTGAGAACACACTATGTTTATATGTACGAGAACTATGAGATTGCATTGTTTAGCGCAATTGCAGTACTCATCGGCTATGCCCTTTTGGGCGTTGCTATGATATTGCCAAAGGCAAAATTTGCAGCGCTGGTATTACCTGCAGTTACACTTATTTTTGATATTATTCAAGTAAATGAAAGTAAGTACTATCTTGAAGAGCCAATGCTCATTCTTGGCATACTTTTTGTAATAGTGATTTATGTTTTGGCGGCACTTAGCTGTATTTTGGCAAAGCCGGAGGCTAAGAAGGCAGCTACACAACCAAACGGACAAGCGCCAGTAGCAGGACAAACACCGGTAGCAGGACAAGCTCCAATGAACACAGTGCAGCAACCAAACATTCAACCGGTAGCCTATGACCAACAGACAGGAAGCCCAATTTATGGCTACGACCAATTTACAGGTCGCCCAATCTATGGTTATGACCAAAACGGAAGACCGGTTTATGGCTTTGACCAAAGTGGCTATCCAATTATCGGCTTTGACCCAAATGGCTACCCAATCTACGGCTACGACCAGTACGGTCAGCCAATATATGAGCCTGCAGGCTACGAGGCAGAAACCGACAGCTGGAGACAGAGCGCAAACGAAAGACTTGAGGAGGATATGAAAAACGTTGAGAAGAAGAGATACACCTCAGGACTTGTAAGGGTGTTCCTGCTCAACATCATTACCTTCGGAATTTACAGGCTTTACTGGATTTACAAAACAACAAAGTTCCTAAACAGATACGACACAATGAACCCGAAGAGGGACCCGGGCTTAAGCCTGCTTTTCTGTATGTTCGTTCCGTTCTATGCGGCTTACTGGATGTACAAGACAAATCTTGCCCTTGAGGGTATGGATGAGGCAAATGTAATGGCAGAAAGCGCCGCATTGATGGTTGGTGTTTTTGATATCGTTGCCCCTCAAGCAACACTTATCTATACACAGAGCAAAATCAACGACGTTGTAAACGGCTCTATGGAAAGACAATCGCCCGACTTTTCCGATTGCAAGAGAAGTCCTGTTTCCGCCTTCTTCTGGTCCTTTATCACAGGCGGACTTCTTGGATTTTTCTGGACACTCAGGGTTGCAACAGCAATTCAGAATACCAAGGGCTTTGCCTTGTCTCCTGTTGCGTGGGCAATTCTTGGCGTTATCTTCCCACCTGCAAATATGTTTTTTGCACTGCAGGTTGGCAGAGTAATCGACAGCGGTAACAACAGAAGATGCGCCCACCTTGCAATCGCAAGCGCAATGATTCCTTCCTTCCACATCGCAATTTTGCAGGAAAGAATCAACCAAGAAATCTAATAAACCGAAGAAAAGACACTGGCTTAGCGTGTTATCCTTAACGGAGAACACGCAATCAAATCCGTCTACGAGAACCCCCAAAAAGTCTGCGACTTTTCGGGGAATCCCTATTCGACGGGTGAAATCCACCTTCGGTGGATGAAATCCTGCTTTGCAGGGTTGAAGTTAGATGGATTTGATTTCATCCAAGGACTCGACCTTGGATTTCATCTGAACGAAGTGAAGATTTCATCGTTGCCGTGCAACGATTTCATTCAACCAACAGAAAAAAGAGATAACATTTCGGCTAGGAACCGATTTGTTATCTCTTTCTTTCGTTATAAGGACCTGCTACGCAGAACCTTGTTATTCGCTTAGCTCATAATAAAGGGGCTGGGGCTTAGCCCGTTCCGCCTGTGTCTTTTTTACTCTTGTTTAGATTGAATTAATATTAGCGTGTATAATATATGCTAGAATAGTGTGTCGAAATTCTTGACAAATTGTCGAAAATATAGTATGCTAGACAGCAGAGCCTTATTATATAAATATAATAAGAGAGTATTGAAGGAGCTTTTTATGAGTACAAGACTTCTTGATGGAAACGGCCTTAAGCGTATGCTTCTTGGGGGAAGCGAGGGGGTTAAGGCGCAAATCGAGACCATAAACGACTTAAACGTTTTCCCTGTGCCCGACGGAGATACAGGCACAAATATGGCAAAGACCATTGAGGGGGGCGTTTGTAAAATACTTTCCCTTGAAAATGCAGACGTTGGCGAGATGATGGTTGAGTTTTCCAAGGGCGCGCTTTTTGGCGCAAGAGGAAACTCCGGCGTAATTCTTTCCCAATACTTCAAGGGCGTTGCCCTTTATCTGGACGGCAAAAGCGAGGTAAGCCCACAGGAGCTTGCAGAGGCATTTTTGTCCGGTGTTGACAAGGCATACCATGCTGTTGCAAACCCTGTTGAGGGTACAATGCTTACTGTGTTTAGAGAGGGTGCGGAATATGGCAGCTCCCACAGGGCGCAGGACATAGAGTCTATGCTTGAATACATAATTGACGAGTCCAAAAGGTCCCTTGAAAAAACAAAGGAAATCTTGCCTGCGCTTATTGAGGCGGGGGTTGTTGACTCGGGAGGAATGGGCTATCTTTGCTTCCTTAAGGGAATGCTTGCAGGACTTTTGGGAGAGGAAATTAAGGTGGAGCCTGTTTCCCAAGCGACAGAGAGCATAAACTACGATTTGTTTACTGCCGACTCTGTTTTGGAGTTTGGCTACTGCACAGAATGCCTTGTAAGGCTTCAAAATGCCAAGGGCGGGGTTGACTCCTTTGACAAGGACGCATTTACTCGTGAGCTTGAGGCAAAGGGCTGTAACTCAATAGTTATTTTGACCGATGGCGATATTTTGAAGCTCCATGCCCATACAATGACACCCGGCGATATACTTACTATGTGTCAGCGCCACGGCGAGTTTTTGAACATTAAAATTGAAAATATGTCCCTTCAGCACTCTGAAAAAATCGAGAACCAAAAGGGACCCAAAAAGCAATACGGTGTTGTTACCGTTGCCTCGGGCGAGGGCTTTAAGGCGCTCTTTTCCGACCTTGGGGCAGACGTGGTTATTGACGGCGGACAGACAGGAAACCCACCTGCGGAAGCGTTCCTTTCTGCCTTTGAGAGTCTAAACTGCGAGAGCATTATAGTTCTTCCAAATAACAAAAATATAGTTCTTACAGCAAATCAGGCGGCGGAGCTTTGGGGCAAGGGCAACGTCTATGTTGTTCCGACAAAAACCCTTTGTCAGGGCTACTCGGCGCTAACCATGTTTACCGAGGGCATTGAGGATTTAGACGAGCAAATTGCAGGAATGAGCGGAGCTATTGATATGGTAGCGTCCTGCGAAATTACCGAGGCTATAAGAGATGCCCACATAAACGGCATAGAGGTTAAGGAGGGTCAGACAATCGGCGTTCTTGACGGAGAGCTGGTGTGCGCCTCTGCTACCGAGCTTGAGGCTATTATTTCAACAATCGAGCAAATAGAGGATATAGAGGACCGTGAAATCCTTACCGTCTTTGTAGGCAAGGGTGTTAGCGACGAGGAAAGAATTGAGGCTGTGGGCGCTCTTGAGGACAAATTTGACCACCTTTCGGTAGAGGCGGTAATTGGCGGACAAGAGGTTTACAGATATTTAATTTCTGTGGAGTAAATTATGAAAAGATATAAAATTGCAATAGATGTTATGGGTAACGACAGCGCCCCTGAGGTGCTGATTAAGGGCGCGGTTGACGCTCTTGAATTAAACCCCGACCTTGACCTTGCCCTCTTTGGAGACGAGGCGATAATTAACAAGGTGCTAAGCGAAAGCGGTGCAGACAGAGAAAGGGTTGAGGTGGTTGGCACCACACAGGTTATTACCAACTACGATAACCCCATGGAGGCTATCTTTACAAAATCGGACTCCTCGCTTGTTAAGGCGCTGATTGCCCTTAGCGAGAGGGACGATATTCTTGGCCTTATCAACGGTGGCTCAACAGGTGCGCTCATTGGCGGCGCCCTAAGATACAACCCTGCAAAAACCCCTACAAGGCCGGCGCTTGCGGCAACTCTGCCAAGTGAAAACGGCGGCTTTACCTGTATTGTTGATATGGGCGCAAATATTGACTGCACCCCATCTCAGCTCCTTGGCTTTGCAAGACAGGGCACAGATTTTATGAAGAGATTTTACAGCATTGAAAACCCACGTGTGGGCTTGCTCTCCAATGGTAGCGAGGAAACAAAGGGCAATAAGCTGGTTAAGGAAACCCACAAGCTTCTTAAGGAGGCACAGGACCTAAACTTCATCGGCAACATCGAGGGCAACCGTGCTCTCTCTGGCGACTGCGACGTTTTGGTTGCGGACGGCTTTGCAGGCAATCAGGTATTCAAGTGCTCCGAGGGTATTGCAAGAAGGCTTATTACAGATATAGTTAAGTACGCAAAAAAGACAGGAAGCAAGGAAATTATGGGTCTTGTTGCCCACCTTATGGCAGTTTACGATTTCAGCGCACTTGGCGGCGGTGTTCTTTTGGGAGTTGGCAAGCCTGTAATTAAGGCTCGTGGCGAATGCAGCAGCGACTCCATTAAGAATACCTCATCAATGCTTCTTAATATGCTGAAAAACCAACACCTATTTGAAGGAAGGGACACACGAAATGGAAATTAAAAGAAGAGTGGCATGTACCTCAACGGGCTGTATCGAATACGGTCCTGAAAGATACAAAAATCACGACATCGACATTATTCGCATTCACGTTCACTTTAAGGGCAAGGAATACCTAGAGGGCTTTGATTTGGACCCCGTTAAGTTCTACGAGGAGCTTGAGGCACTTGAGGATCCAAAGAAGAACCTGCCATACACCTCTATGCCTACAAGAGAGGAAATTACAGCCTGCTTTGACAAGGCGGTAAACGACGGCGTTGGGGAAATGATTGTAATTGCGCTCAGCTCCGTGCTTGGCGGTACATATAACCTTATTCGTCTTATTGCCGAGGAATACGAGGGCAAAATTGACATTACCGTTATCGACTCAAAGATTACCTGCTTTGGCGAGGGTATGCTGGCAATTAAGGCAGCGGAAATGATGGAAAACGGTGTTCCAACCGACCAAATTATCAAGGAAATTCATTGGATGATGGACCATCAGGAGTTCCTTGGTGTTGACGGCAAGCTTGACTACCTTATCTACAACGGCAGACTTAAGGGCGGCAAGGCATTTATGGGCAAGATGCTTAATATTTGTCCTGTTGTTCACTTTACACACGAGGGCGAGCTTTGTGCCCTTCAAAGCGTAAGAACACCGAAAAAGGCGCTTATGAAAACCTGCGAGGTTTTGAAGGAGCTTATCGGCGACAGAGACCCTAAGGACTACCTGCTTTGGCACACCTACACAGGACCTTCTCTTATCAAGGAGCTTGTTGAGATAGAGAAGGGCTACGGTATTGAGACCAACCACGAGGCAGTTATTGTTTCTCCTGTTAGCGGCTGCCACAACGGACCATGGCTTGCAGGCTACGGACTTTTGTTCCTTCGCCGTGAGGATGAGCCACTAGAGGACTAATTTATGAATGAGATTAGAATTGTTGAGGTAAAAAGCTGCAAGGACAGGCACGACTTTGTTAACTTTCCTCTGAAGCTTTACAAAACCTGTGAATTTTTTGTTCCACCACTATACGGAGACGAAATGGCGCTTTTCAAAAAGAAAAACGCATATTCCTCTACCTGTGAATCTGTTTTCTTCCTTGCAAAGAGAGGAAAAGAGGTGGTTGGACGTATACAAGGCATTTTACAGCACCAATCAAACGAGATAAGAAACGAAAAAAGGGTGCGCTTTACAAGGTTCGATTCTGTAAACGAGCAGGCAGTTGCCACAGCGCTGTTTGAGGCTCTTGAGAATTGGGCAAGAGAAAAGGGCATGGATACCATGTGCGGACCTCTTGGCTATAACGACCTTGAAAGAGAGGGCTTGCTTATCGAGGGCTTTGGCGAGATGTCAACCTTTGAGGAGCAGTATAGCTACAGCTATTACCCACAACTTATAGAGGCTTGCGGCTACGAGAAGGAAATTGACTGGCTGGAGTCTCAAATCAGAGCGCCCAAAACGAAAAATGATATGCTAAAAAGGGTTGCACAGCGTGCAATGGAGATAAATAAGCTCCACGTTGTAGACCCCACAAAATACACCAAAAGGCAGTACATAAACAAGTACAAGGAGGGTGTTTTTGAGTGCATTGACCGTTGCTACAGCCATCTTTACGGCACCGTGCCAATGACCGAGGAATCAAAGAAGCAAATTGTAGACCAATTTATTATGATTCTAAACCCAAAATACTTGATAATCATTTGCGACGAAAACGAAAAGGTTGTTTCCTTCGCACTTTGCCTGCCTGCAATTGGCGGGGCCTTGCAAAAGAGCGGCGGCAGGCTTACAATCCCGGCCCTTATAAGACTCTTTAAGGCTATAAAAAATCCAAGGGTTGTAGACCTTGCGCTAATCGGTGTTTTGCCCGAATATCAGGCAACAGGCATTAATGCGGTAATGCTTGATAAAATGACAGAATATCTGGAAAATGGCGAGGTTGACTACTTTGAAACAAACCTTAACCTTGAAACAAATGTTCAGGTTATGTCCCAATGGAAATACTTTGATGCAAGGCAGCACAAGCGCCGTCGCTCATATAAGAAAGGACTTTAATTATGTTAGATAAGCTAAAGGAAATTTTAGGCAGAGTAAACACCGATATTGATATTGATTCTGTAACAGAGGAAACAAGAATCGTTGAGGACCTGGGTCTTGACTCCCTTTCGGTAATGCTGTTTGCACTGGAGCTTGAGGCAGCCTTTGACTTCAGATTTACCGAGCCGGTAAGATTTGAAACCGTTGGTCAGGTTTGCGACTTTGTGGCAGACAAAATTGACGAATAAAACAAAAAAGCCTACCCTGTGTAGGCTTTTTGACGTTTATATTGCAATTTTACCAAGAATAGTGTATAATGATACATATTACGTTGAGAGGAATGCTTTATGTATTACAGACATAATTTAGACTATACATATCCCAAACGAAGTGACGAGCATATGATTACCGTCAAGCACCTAAGGGATACACACTTTGACGAGAATTACGATTACCTGCCAAAGGGCTTTAAGGGATGGTTTTTAAGGTCCACCTTCTGGCTTTTTGGTAACTTCCTTGGCGTGCCAATTTGCGCAATCCGCCACGGCGTTAAGGTGTATGGCAGAAAGAACCTTAAAAAGTACAAAAAGGAGCTAAAGGGTGGTGCTATCACCATCTCAAACCACGTTCTTTTGTGGGATTTCCTTTGTGTAAAAAATGCCGTAGGCTTAAAGCAACTGTATTTCCCGGGCTGGAAAACCAACTACGAGGGGCCAAATGGTCCGCTTATTCGTTGGGCAGGCGGTATTCCTGTGCCAACCGACAACTTCAGAGCCATGGCTAAGTTTGGCAGAGCTATGGACGAGGTTTTGGAAAGGGGCGATTGGCTCCACTTCTTCCCGGAGGGCTCAATGTGGTTCTACTACCCCGATATAAGACCTCTTAAAAAGGCTGTGTTCCAGCTTGCTGTAAAGCACAACAAGCCCATTATTCCGATTAGCATTTCCTTCAGACCCAGAAAAGGTATTGAAAAGCTCTTTGGCAAAAAGCCCTTGGCTGATGTTCATATCGGAGAGCCTCTTTTCCCGAACAAGGAAATTGACAAGACACAGGCGGCAGAGCTCCTTCGTCGTGATGCATACAGAATTATGCAGGAAATGAACGGAATTATGCCCGGTGACCCAACCTACAACGAGGACCAAACCATAGAAAACTACAAAAGCACAATGTAAAAAATGCGACCCCGTGTCGCATTTTCCTTGTGACGGGCAAATTTTGTCGGAAATATATTAACTATGGCGATAAGCTGTGATAAAATCATTCCCGTCAGGCATAGTGAGGAAAAATGAGCGAAATTAAGGACATAAGATTATTTTTATTTGATACAGATGGCACCCTTTATTTGGGCAACAGGCTGTACGATTTTACAATAGAGCTGCTTGATACTATCAAGAAAAGCGGCAGTAGGTATATGTTTATTACAAACAACTCCTCTCTTAGCGTAGAGGATTATATAACAAAGCTGGATAGGCTTGGCATTGTGGCAAGCTATGACGACTTTCTGACCGCATCGCAGGCAACAGCGTACTATCTTGAAAAGCACCACAAGGGCGCAAGGCTGTACGTCTGTGGCACAGAGTCCTTGAAGCAGGAGCTAAGACGTAGTGGCTTTGAGGTAACAGAGAACGTGGCCTTGGTTGATGTGATTGTAATGGGCTACGACACGGAGCTGACCTTTGGCAAGCTATACGATGTGTCTTATCTGCTTTTGACAAGAGAAAATATACCGTACATTGCAACAAATCCCGATTATGTTTGCCCAACCGAGTTTGGCAGTGTGCCGGACTGCGGTAGTGTTTGCGATATGCTTTATAATGTGTCAAGGCGCAGACCTGTTGTTATAGGCAAGCCCACAGGGCTAATGCCGGAGCTTGCTATGGAAAAGACAGGCTACACAAGGGAGCAAACGGCAGTAATTGGCGATAGAATTTATACCGACATAAAAAGCGGGCTAAATGCAGGGGTTACCTCTATTCTTGTAATGAGTGGGGAAACCACCTACGACATTTTAGAAGCATCAGAGGATAAGCCCCACTATGTTTTAGAAAGCGCTAAGGAAATTTTAGACGCCTTGAGGGCTAACGAAAAATAAGAAAAACCAAGCCACACGGCTTGGTTTTTGCTTTTCTAAACGTGAAAATTAATGTTTGAAAAACATTAAAAATATTGACATGGGTGTAAAAATGTTCTATCATAAGGTTAAGAAACAAAAAGGAGAGCTATATGAACGAAAGGATTAAGGCGCTGTGCCGGCTTACTCTGGATGGCAAAATGTATGTTCGCCCTACCCCCACGGTGGCGGTGGAATATCCGGAGAATATGGGTCGCATAGAGCGTGAGGCGGATGAGCTTTGCAGATATATTATGAACCAAGAGCCGTTGCTTTCGGAGCATATGGCTTTTTGCGGTAGGTTCAATTTTGATGGTAGCGTTGTAGGCGATGCCTTCAAAAGAGGCGGACATAAATATACACAGCAGGCGCTTAATAAATACTACCTAAAGCCACAAGAAAACCTTTCCACAATGGAGTGGCAGCACGCAACCGCCGACTACCGTCAGGTGCTCGACATAGGTCTTTGTGGCATTATGGAAAAATTAAAGCTGTCCTACTTTGCCTTTGAGGACGAAAGGCGTGATTTTTCCCTTGCCCTGCACAAGGTTGCAGGCACTATTATTAGGTGGTGCGAGGGTGTTTCTCATAAAGTAAGAGAATTTGCAAAAACCACAGACTCTGAAAGCAGAAAAAGGCTTACCCGCCTTGCTAATAACCTTGTAAGGGTACCAAAGCACGGTGCAAAGGACTTTTATCAGGCGGTTTTGACAATATACGTTTGCTTTAGTGCCGACCCGGACAGCGTTGGCACCCTTGACAGATATCTTCAGCCCTACTACGACAAGGGAATAGCCGACGGCACCCTTACCCGAGAGGAAGCCAAGGAGTATTTGCAGGAGCTGTTTTTGATGCTTCAGGCATCTACCCCTAAGGAGTCTGTCCACTTTACAAGAGGGGGCGAGTCCCATTTTTGCGTTGGCGGCTACCTGCCAAACGGACAGGATGGCTTTACCGACCTTTCCCTTCTCATCATTGAGTCAATGGTGGAGCTTCCCACCTATATTCCGCAGGTTACACTCCGTTGGACTGAAAAAACTCCAACCGAGGTGCTTTACAAGGTAATGGACTTGGAAAGGCAGGACCCCCACAAGCGAATTGCCTTTACAAACGACGAAAAGAGAATAAAATGCTACACAGAAATCTGTGGCTTTCCTTATGAAAGGGCAGTTAATTACACTATGGTTGGTTGTAATGAGCCTGCGTTTCTTGGTGCAATCACAGGCAGCAACTCCAAGGGCAACATTTTAAGGTGTGTAGAAACTCTTTTCCACAAAAGGGCGGAGGAAATTTTGCTTGCGCCCGATTTTGACAGCTTTTACAGCCTGTTTGAAGAGGAGCTTTTTTCCGACCTTCAAAAAATATTCGACTACGACGATATGTATAACAGCGAAAGGGCAAAGGACTACAGCTACATCTCCAGCCTTTTCTTTGAGGAATGCGTGTTTAGCGCCAAAAGTCTGACACAGGGTGGCGGAAAAACCGTTACCGCATCCCCAATGCTCATAGGTACGACCAACCTTATTGACAGCCTAATTGTGGTTAAGCAGCTTGTGTATGATAAGAAAAAAATCACAATGGCAGAGCTTGTGCAGGCTCTAAAAAACAACTGGGCAGGCTACGAGGACACAAGGACGCTGATTTTGAAAACCGCAGAGTTTTTCGGCAACGACACAGACACCTCGTCAGCCGTTTCCAAAAGGGTTTACGACAGCCTGTATAGGTTTTATTATGGCAAGAAAAACCTGTTTGGCTATCCTTGGCTGGTGGGCGACTTGCTGGGCTATAACGAGCATCATAAATGGTTTGGAAAGGGCACTTTAGCAACGCCCGACGGCAGATACAGCGGACAGAGCCTGAAGTTTGCCATCGGTCAGTCCGAGGGCAAGGACAGAGAGGGGCTTAGCGCTCTGCTTAACGACGTGGCAGGGCTTGATAAGACCGGTATTGCCTGCGGTAGCACAGTAACCAATTTGTATCTTGACAAAGCACTTATAGAAAACGAAGGTAGCTTCAGGTCTTTGGCTTTGATGCTTGAGGAATACTTTAGGCAGGGCGGTGTGCATTTTCAGCTGACCTACACCTCGAAGGAGGATTTGATAAGGGCAAAAAAGGACCCGCAAAGCTATTCTAGCCTGAGAGTAAGGGTAACAGGCTTTTCCGACTATTTTGTAAAGCTAAAGCCCAGCATACAGGACGACATAATAGAAAGAACCGTAAAGAAATAATTGAGGTGCATAGGTGAAGGCGACAATTTTCGACATACAAAGAGGCTCCTTTGCAGACGGCCCGGGGATAAGAACCACCGTGTTTTTCAAGGGCTGCAATCTAAGGTGCAAATGGTGCCATAATCCCGAGGGCATAGACAGGGAAATAAAAATGCTTTTTTACGAAAGCAAATGCATAGGCTGCAAAAAATGCAAAAGCGTTTGCAAAAGCAAGGAGTGCATTTTGTGTGGCGAGTGCGCCATTTATTGCCCCACAATGGCAAGGGAAATTTGCGGCAGAGAAATAACCCCAAGGGAGCTTTTTGACATAATAGCAAGGGACAAGCACTACTACAAAAATGGGGGCGGCGTTACATTTTCCGGTGGGGAGTGTCTGTTAAATCCCGATTTTCTTGAAAAGATACTAGCCCTTTGCAAGGAAAACGGAATAGGCACAGCCATAGATACAGCAGGCAACGTGCCCTATGAAAGCATAGAAATGGTAATGCCCTACACGGACATATTCCTTTACGACATAAAGTGCATAACTAATGAGCTACACAAGGCTGGCACAGGTGTGTCAAACAGGCTGATTTTAGAAAACCTAAAAAGGCTAAAAAAGGACTTTTGTGGCAGAATCATTATAAGAATTCCAATCATCGGCGGCTTTAACGACACCGAAGGGGAGCTTAGAAAAATCAAGGCTTACCTTGATAGCCTAGAAATAGAAGAGGTGGAGCTTTTGCCCTACCACACCCTAGGCGCACACAAATACGAGGCGCTGGGCATAGACCAAACAGAGTTTTCCGTTCCAACCAAGGCGCAAATGGCGACATTTAGGGAAATATTCAAATAAAAAAGGACACACCCTGTGTCCTTTTTTTTGTTATCTTTTTTCAAACTCCTTGTCTGCCAAGGTGCAGAATTTGTGAATAAGCTCTGTTTCGTGTGGGTCGTAGGGGCGCAGGCTTGGGCGATATAGGTCGTGGAACCATTTTGTAAAGTCGATAGGTGCATTTTTGTCGTCCCTGTACCAGTCCCAATGCGCCTCGTACGGCTCATAGGTTTGATACTTGCCGGCAACAAAGCCCCAGTTGTAGCAGCCTATATTTTCAAGATAGAAAAGTGGGAAGTTTTCAAAAACCGTATTGCCTGTGCATCTTGCCAGCCATTCGGTGTTGATAAGTGGGCGACCCAGAGTTTTCAGATACTTAATAATCCGCACGTGCTCCTCATAGGTGTTATAATTGTGATAGGTTATTATATCGGAGTTTTCAAGTGCGTACTGATTTACCTCGCTGGTGTGAAAATCGTTAAGGTCAAACCACCAGGCAGCCGCAGTAAGGGGCTGACACGGATTGATTTTGCGTACCGTCTCAAACATACGAACAACATAAGGCATAGCAATATCCTCTCGCCTGCTGTTGCCCGGCTCGTTAAACAAATCCCACATAATTATGCGTGGGTCGTCCTTGTAAATGGTTACAATTTCCTCAACCATGCGGAAATAGTCGTCCCTGCTTTCCTCGTTATCAAGATAGTAGTGTGGGGCAGGGCCGTTGTGTGCGCCGTGCTGGGAGTGCTTTCTGCCGCCGTGATAGCCAATGTCGTAGTGCTGCTCCCCGACGTCGGGTAGCTTCCAAAGCTCGGTTTTTGGTGGCATACAGTCGTTTGCCAAAACTATCATACAGGAAATGCCATACTTATGGCAAAGGGCAATATATCTTTCAAGTCGGCAAAGGAAGGAGTCGTGCTCCTTTTGCCAAACCACATATTCAAGAATCAGGCGCACAGAGTTAAAGCCCAGCTCCTGCATCAGAGCAAGCTCCCTTTCTGTTTCCTCAAAAAGCTCCTCAAAATGAAGCGCCTGCCATTGGTCAACCCTGTTAACGCAGGATGCGCTCATATAATTACAGCCTCTTATCCACGGGCGGGAGTTATACCACTGCCAAGCCCTTTCCTTACTCCATCTTTCCATAAAAACGCCCTCCTTTGGCGATGCTATATTCAGTATAGCACTATCAAAAGCAAAAATCAAGGAATGGGCGATTTTTCGTTGACAATCCCTTAGGATTGTTATATACTTAAACTTAAGGAAGGAGCGTGGAAATATGCTACACAATTTAACTATAAAAAAGGACATTAAGTCGTTTTCTGTTTCAGCCGAGAACCCAACAGGCAAAAAGGGAATGGGCGGTATGGCTACCGAGGGTAGTGCCGCATTTAACGCAAGAGAGCTGGGACAGGGCTGGAAGGTAAACCCCTACGTTGTAATTCCCGCCGGCGAGTGTGCCACCATTGCCAACATAGAGGGGCAGGGCGCAATTAAGCATATCTGGATTGTTGACAGCACACCTGCAGGCAGGCTTTCAATAATCAGAATATATTTTGACGGGGCGCAGGCTCCGGCAGTTGAGTGCCCGCTTTACGACTTTTTCTGTAATGCGGACAGCACCGAATACAGACAGATAAACAGCCTTCCTATTTGCTACAACCCAAGAAAGGGAATGAACTGCTATTTTGAAATGCCATATTTCAAAAGCTTTAGAATAGAGGTTGAAAACCTACATAACGAAAATATACACCTTTACTATCAAATAGATTGCGAGGAAAAGAAAATAGATAAGGACAGCCTTTATTTCCATGCACAATTCAGGCGCACAAATCCCCTTCCGTATATGGAGCCGTATACAATTCTTGACGGTGTGTGCGGAAACGGAGTTTACGTTGGCACCTACCTTCACTGGGGCGTAAAATCCAACGGCTGGTGGGGAGAGGGCGAGTTCAAATTCTACATTGACGGCGACAAGGACTTTCCAACCATCTGCGGCACCGGCACGGAGGACTACTTTGGTGGCGCTTATAATTTTGAGGTTAACGGCAAATACGTGGAATATTCGGGACCCTATCAAGGGCTTTCTAAGGTAAGCACCACAGACGGCGCATACCAAAGCCAGCAATACTTTGATATGTATCGCTTCCATGTGTGCGACCCAATCTATTTTAAGAAGGACATCAGAGTAACGGTGCAGGCGCTGGGCTGGAGAAGCGGCTGCCGCTACCTACCCCTTCAGGACGACATTTCTTCGGTGGCATATTGGTACTCCGACACCCCGGAATCAACCCACCCCAAATACACTAAAAACCAACTGGAGATAATATGAGCTTTAACAAGGTAAGTCCGGAGTCCGTGGGCATAAGCTCAAGGGACGTTGAGAGATTTATAAATGTACTGAACAAGAGAAAAATGCGTATGCACAGCGTGATTATGTGCAAGGGCGAGGACATTTTTGGCGAGTTTTATTGGGCACCCTTTAACAAGGACCTTTGCCACAGAATGTACTCTCAAACCAAAAGCTATGTGGCTGTTGCCATCGGCTTTTTGCTTGACGAGGGCAAGCTGTCCCTGGACGACAAAATTGTCGACTTTTTCCCCGACAAAATCAGGGTTGAAAATGAGCAAATAAAAAGACAAACAGTAAGACATATGCTAATGATGTCAACGGTAGGATATGGTATGGATTGGTTCGCCAAGGAAAATACCGACAGGCTTGACGTCTACTTCAATATGCGTGGCGTAACAAGAAGCCCGGGCACCATTTGGGAGTACGACAGCCAAGGCTCACAGGTGCTTTGCGCCCTTGTGGAAAGACTTTCGGGCAAGCGCCTTTTCGACTACCTGAAGGAAAAGCTTTTTGACCACCTTGGCACCTTCAAGACAGCCACCATTTTGAAAACACCAACAGGGGAGAGCTGGGGAGACTCCGCCCTTCTTTGCACAAGCAGAGACATGCTTTCCTTTGCCAGATTTGTAATGAACTATGGACAGTGGCAGGGCAAAAGACTCCTTAGCGAGAGCTACCTGAAAGAGGCGACCTCAAAGCTTATCGACAACCAAGAGGACGCCCACGGCGGACCTGTTTCCTATGGTTACGGTTACCAAATTTGGCGCACGGAGCAAAACGGCTTTGCCTTTGTGGGTATGGGTGATGAGCTTACAATTTGCCTGCCCGACAAGGACCTGATTTTCGTTTGCACAGCAGACAACCAAGGCTCGCCCGTTTCAAGAAGCGTTATAATGAACAGCTTTTTCGACATTATAGTTGACGGTATGGAAAAAAAGCCTCTTGAAGAAAACCCCGAGGCGCAAAAAAGCCTTGAGGGCGTTGCAAGAGAGCTAAAGCTTTTGTCCGTTCAAGGAGAGGGGGATTCTCCATGCCGTGAAAAAATAGACGGGGTAAGGTACACCTTCCCGCAAAACGAGCTGGGGCTTAAGGAGCTGACCTTCCGCTTTGAAAATGAGAGCAAGGGCACCTTACACTACGAAAACGCAAACGGCAAAATGGAGCTGCCATTTTACATAAACGAAAACTGCTTTGATAAGTTTCCTGAGCTGGGCTATTCCGGGGACGTGGGCGGAAGGCGCACCACCGACGGCTCAAAATATGATGCCGCAATCTCCGGCGCATGGCTAAGCCCCAACAAGCTAATGCTTTTTGTACAAATTATAGATAGATACCTAGGAAACGTTTCTATGAACTTCGGCTTTAATGATGAGTTTATCACAGTAACCGCCTATAAAAATGCCGAGGACTTTTTGTGGAACTATAACGGCCACGCCTATGGTAGGAGAGGATAGATTATGGAAGAATTAAAAATCGTCGGTTGGGTGGACTTTGATTCCGAATACCCAACAAGAAAATTCAAGGGCGAGGAATTTAACGAAATTATTTATAAAATCAGGCTGGAAATATCAGAGAAGGAATACATTTTCTCGGGAGAGGAGCACCAATATTCCTTCACAGGTGCGCCGCTTTTTTCCGACGGCACCTGCTTTAGAGCAAGCATGCGTGCTTGGGGTTCTATTATGGCATCTGTTTATGCAGGTCCAAACGGCGAAAAGCTGGACTATATGGACTTTTATATGTCCCTGGGCGAGGATTCTGTCCTTCCCGAATACGAGGAATATGATATAGCTCCTGCAAGGGTAGAGGAAGAGTCCTTTGGCTGCACCCTGAAGCCTGACAGAGACCTGATTGACCAAAGCCTTGCTATGGGCATGGACCTTATGACCACCGACAAGGTAATTAAAAAGCTGTTCGAAGAAAAGAAAAACAAACAATAACGAAAAAAGACAGACCCTGTGTCTGTCTTTTTGCTTGCTTGACTATGATGCCAGAGCGTTTAGCGCATCGCACAGATAGTCAATAAGAAGCTTTCTTGTGCGTCGCACAGAAGAGGGGGAAAGCTGCAACGCATCGGCAGTTTCTGTAATATCAAGATGCTCTATGTATATGTAAACGAAAAGCTCCTTCAAAAGCGGCGGCGCACTCTCCATAACATCAAAATACTGCTTAACTCTTGCAAAGGCGCCATTGATTATTACGGGGTCGTCAAAAAGTGTATTTAGCTCCTGCTGCTTCAGCGAGCAAAAGAGAACAATGTCATTTTCAAGCTCGTATTGAACATCCTCATAGGTTCTAATCATATATGCTCCTTCGAAATGTTAATAGTTGATTGTTTTAACAAGATATGGGTCAAAGTTAACACCGCTAAGGCTGTCCTTGAAATGTACCTCATCATTGCCGTAAATACGAATGTCTGCAACGTTAAGCATGTCGTGTCTTGTATTAAGCTTGTTTTTCAAGTTAACAGTCTCGATTATGAACAAGCGGAGTGTGCGGGTGTGTTGGTTGTTTAGGATAAGCACCCATTTCCCCGGAATATTTTGCAGCTTGATATTAGACCAATAATTTCCGGAGCGCTTGTTGATTGAAGAAAAGAATACAGGAACGTCAAGAAGCTTGGATAAAATGGAGTTAAACTTGTCAATAGCCTCTTGCTTAGTAAGTCTTGTGGTTGGTGCTGCTGTAAATGCTTTCATACGATTTCTCCTTATATATTAATGATTAATTTAACTGATTAATTGGCAAGGGCGTAGCCCTTGGCGGTTTTAACTACCTTGTAGCCAAGGTTGGCAATAAGCTTTAGATGGCGTCCTACTGTTGCACGGTTAATGGTAAGCTGATAATTTTCTCTTAATATCTCCGAAATGGTACCTTGCTTAAGGGGAACGGTGCTCGCCTTAAGGGTAAGGAAAACCAGCAAAACATAGGCATTAGGGGTAAGCTTTGCCCCTTTTACGGGAGCGGGTATTTCTTCCTTGTTGGTTATATAGAAGTTTGCACGAGGGGTAATAACAAGCTCGTTGTCTTCAATATCCAAAAAATAACGCTTTTGTACATCAAAGCCCAGACTTGCAATAACCTTTAGCTGGTCGCTGATTCTCTTGGTGGAAATGGAGCAAAAATGGTTTTGTTTTATCTTTTCTCGAATTTGTAAAAGGCTTTGCCCCTCAGAGCTAAGAGCCTCGAAAACCAAAAGAGAATTTGCCGCAGGGATAGACTTGACTGCTGAAGACGCCCTATATAGTTCTTTTTTGTCTTCTGTGCAAAAGGAAACACTAAGCACCGTCTTTCCGTTCAAGGAAAAAAGCATTTCGCAGCTATCATCCTCTTCCAGCTTCCACTCCCACAAGGACCACAAGCCATCAATTCTAAGCTTTTTACCCAACATAATGCAGTCAATATCATCGTATCCGCTACGAACGATAATGGGGGAGCGTTGAGAAAACCACTCATCAACAGGGTCATAGTACACGTCCTCGTCCTCGTCATAAATATCATCATATTCAAGAGCGTAATAATCATAAAAAGGGCAACGGAGTGTGCTTGGGTCGGTTTTTTCATTAAAAAAAGCTCTTAAAAAGTCAATTAATTCCTTTGTATAACGAGTAGCGGTTTTTTCTTCTTTGTCAAGCAAGTCGTTGATGTGGAGCGCCTTTGCGCATTTTACAAGTAGCTTATGTAAACATTTTTTTGCTTCATCAAGAGAAGAAAATCTTTTGCGAAAAAAGCCCTTATTGTATTCATAAAAACCACTAACTATATAATCGTTTTTCATAAAAATCTCCTTTGACTGTGTTAATCTTATGCCTCTATTATAGATTTCCCCAAAAGGACGAAAATCGAACACTTTAATTATACTACCAACAAAGGGCTAAGTCAATATAAAACAATTAAAGCGACAGCTTAAGAAGCTCCTTTGCAAATTCATTCACATCAAGGCTTGTTAAAGAATCGTACCAGCCGGAAAAAAGATTAAAACAAAAAACATTATTGCTTTTTGCGTAGTTTGAATTTGCGCTGTGATTCTTGCTTGAACAATTTTCGCTGGTGCAGGAAATTAAAAACAGCTTAACGTTGTCGCTGTATTTAATTGTGGCAGTTTCTTCTTTGGAAAAAGAACAATCCAACATACTGTTTTCAGCAAACAAACGATGGTTTTCAATCATTTTATCAATTACGGAGTTAACTCGTCTGCACCAACCAAAATTTGCTTTGATTTCAATCATTGCCTTAACTGTGTTGTTTTTATCTAAAATCAAAAGATCAGGTCTGTGGTTCTTTTTGTTAACATAAATAGATGGGTCCAAAAAAAGCGTGTGTTCAGGCAAAAGGCTTGAAACAAAAAGGGCAATACAGTTTTCAATGTCGGTACTGATTGACCTAAGGTGTCCTCTGAAAATGTTGTTTACGATTTTCTTCGTTGTGTTGTCGTGTGCGGCTTTGATGTCGTCCTTTAATTTGTTTACTGCAATTTCCAAGTTCATAAAATCTCCTTTAACTGTGTTAATCTTATGCCTCTATTATAGTTTTTACCAAAAGGACGAAAATCGAACAGTTTAATTATGCTATCGGCAAAGGCTAAGTCAACAAAAAAGCACCCGTTTGGGTGCTTTTATTAAAAGTTAACTAAAACTATTGCAGCTGCGCCAAGGCAAAGGACTAAAATGTCCTTCAGGGCAAGCCTTTCCTTGTAGACAATTAAGCCAAGAACAACCGATATCAAAATAACACCAATGTTTATGGCAGGGAAGAAGATTGCGCTGTCCAGCACCCCTGCAAGGTGGGTGTTCAGAAGGTTGTTAATGGCAAAGAAGGAGCCTGCGATGGAGCAAAAGCAAAGATTTCTTTTGCTGATTTTCTTTTCTCCCGGCTTTTTGCAAAGGAAGAATATAAGAGAAACCAAAAAGGAAAAGAGAAATGCAATTAAAATAAATATGCTTTTTTGGTCCTTAAACTCCGAGGTTTGCTGTATTTTTTGAACAATGCCCAGTCCACCGGAGCAAAGCAGGGCAATAATAAGCGGTATAATATACCCCTTGGAGCTTTCTTTGCCTTCAGCTTTTTTGGAGCCTAAGCCGGAGATAATAAGAACAGGAATTACAGTTAAAATTCCCAAAATTCCAAAGACAGAAATGCTCTCGTTCCAAAAGAGAACGCCGGAAAGAGTTGGCAAAACAAAGCCAAAGGAATAAATTGTTGTGCAAATTGCAGTTTTGCCCGTGGTCAGGGCAATAGTGTAAAACCATTGTGCGCAAAGTAGCATTGCGCCATATATCAGCGCAAGAAGAACCGTAAGCGGGGCAATGCCCTTAAAGTCAAACAGGCAAACAACAGTAAGAATAATGCTACCGGCGCCAAAGACGGCAGCCTGTATTCCAAAAAACTCACGGCTTTTAATACAAAAGCCGCTAAAGCTTTTTGTCAGCATATTTCGTACAGATGCAAATGTTGCGCTTGTAGCAAGAAGCAGTGCAGAAATGGGGTCCATATTACAGCTGCTTAAAGGCGTTTAGCCATTGATTTTTAATAAACTCGTGGCCCTTTGCGGTTGGATGCACGCCGTCGCCCAGCCAATAGCTGTTTGGCGCCTTTTTTGCAAGCGCATCAAAGCCCTGTTGCAAAGGAATAAAGGGAAGAGAATACTTCTCGGCAATTTTTCTCGCCATCTTAGCACGCTCTTTAACCTCGGTGCTGAAAAACTCCCAATGCTCTGTGGTTGAGCAAGCCTCTAGGACAAATGGCTCAAGTATCATAATTTTAATGTTGGGAAGCGCCTCTTTTACCTCCTCTATCAGCATAGAGTAGATTTTATAAAACTTGTCGGCATCAACTCCGTTGGGGCTGTCTCCAAGCTCGTGCCAAACATCATTTACACCAATCAAAATGCTCATAACATCGGGCTTAAGGTTGATAATATCGCACTTAATTCTTGCGTAAAGGTCAACAACCCTGTTTCCGCTAATGCCCCTGTTGATAAACTCGTGGGCGCCGGGCTCCTCAAGACCTAAGGCAGCCTCAACAAGCAATGGGTAGCCCCTGCCTAAGCGAGTGTCCTCGCCCCTGCCCCTGTCAGCATCAGTAATTGAATCACCCTGAAATAAAATTCTCATAAAACCCTCCAAGAAAAACTATTTGTTAAGAATAATATATCACAAATAAATCCCCCAGTCAACAAGCCTTCATCATATTTTGCAGGGAATTTGAAAAGAAAAAGCACCCAAAAGGGTGCTTTTGTTTATTTGGCAGTCGGTACATTATTTACCATTTCCCACTCGCCGTAATAGTAATAAGTTTTATAAGAGGACGAGCTTGAGCCGGGATAGCACCAATTGCTATTCCATGTGGATGGAATTTCGCTTGAGGAGCCGGCATACATAAACAGCTTTACGTAATTGTAGCTGCTTGAATAGATAGAGTAATCTTCCATAACGGTTATTGTTTTGGGTACCACAAAGCTATAATATTTATAGCTTCCGCTTGGTAGCTGGTAACAGTCCTCACGCACTCCATAAACGGTTTTGCCGTCTAGCTTTTCGGGTATTACCACGGGCTCGTCTGAGGAAATTGTGCCAAGATATCTTGTAAGATAAATGTTGCCATCAATATTTTCGTATATGTAGAGCCCGTCCTCGCTATAGGCAATCTTTGAGTTGAGAACATAGTCATCAATGGAATAATACCAGGATGAATCCCAGTCCTCGGGAATAGTGTCGTGCTCAATGTATATAACACAATTAGAAAGATTGTAAAATCCGTAATTGTTAACGAGATTAACACTATTAGGAACAGCAATATATTGTAGAGTAGAGGAACCATAGAAAGCGTATTTTGCAATTTTATCAATGCCATCCTCGATTTGAATAGCCGTTGTTAGGGAGCTTTCAAACAAGGCATATTTATTTATGCAGGAAACAGGCAAAAGCTTGTATGTTGTAGGAATAGTAACAAGACCTGCACGGTTTTTAATAGAAACAACCTCGCAAGAGAATGCCTTTTTGAGATAAACAATGTTTTCATCATCCTCTATTTCGCTTGGCGAAACGCCCAGCATATATTTAAGAAGACCAAGCTCCTCCGGAGAGTTTGCATAGCTGATAGCTGAATCCTCGAAAAAGAAGGTTGTGGCTTCAAAGCCGTATTCTACGTATTCATAAAGGTCTTCGGTGCTTTCAAAGGAAATAACAGAGCTTGGAATAAAAACAGAATGAAGGCCCTTGCAGCCTATGAATGAGGCTAAGCCTATAGAGGTTATAGAGCTTGAAAACTCAATTCTTTCTAGACGAGGATTTCCAACAAAGCCATATTTAGCAATAGTGGTAACAGGCTTTGAGTCAATTGTTTTTGGTGTTGTTATGCGTGATTCAATGCCGCCATAGTTGACAAGAGTAACATATGTACCATTGTCAAGGTAATAGTACCCATCATCACTGGTTTTTACGTTAGAGTACAAGTAAGTGCTTGTAAATTCAGGAGCGGCGCCTGCATAGTAAACGGGAATGTCGCTATTAAACGCATTTGAACCAATAGATTTCACGTTTGAGGGAATGTAAATAAAGCATTCTTTGGCAAAAAGTCGCCATTCGCCATCGGAGAGCAAGCTGTTATAAAAAGCGTGATCGTCGATAACCTCTATGCTTGAAAAATCAAATTCGGAAAGAGAGGTTCCATAGAAGGCATAGCTTGATAAAACCTTCAAGTTTTCGTAGTTCTCAATCTTTGCAAGAGAGGAGCAATCACGAAAGGCTCCTGCAGGAAGAGTATCAACAGGGGCGTTATTAAAATCAAAGCTTTTTAGGCTTGTATAATCTTCAAATTCCGGTAAATATTCAGTGTTTGAGCTAATTGAAATAGATGTAACCGAGGAAGGAAGAGCATCCTGCGCAATGGAAACAACAGGCTGGTCAAAAATATAGTTAGGGATTATAATATCGGTTTCGGTGCCGGAATAGCCATAAACCTCATAGCCGGCAACACCACCACGTATTGTTGTTCTGAACAGAAGACCGTCTGTGCCAACTCTGTCCATATTGTCTACGGTAGCCTTAACGCCTGTGTCTTCGTCGCCTACCCACCAGTTGCCGTTTTCCCCTATATATGGGGAGTTGCCATCAATTCCGTTTGTAACGGAAAAGGTGGTGCTTGTGCCGTCAGAAAAGGAAATTCTATAAGTGTCAACGTTTGAGCTTGACGGGAGCTTTACAACAGAAACAACAGTAAGGGGGTCGGCATCCTCTCCGTTTTCTCCCTTATCGCCCTTATCGCCCTTGTCGCCTTGTTCACCGGCAAAGCCTTTGTCGCCCTTAGGACCTTCCTCGCCTTGAGGACCTGTTTCGCCCTGCGGTCCTTGAGCAGGCACGCCAAGGTCGGTATCGTTGTCCCACCAGTTGCCGTTTTCGCCAATGTGCAAATATTGGTCCGAGCATGAAGCTAACAAAAAGCAAAAGCAAATTGAAAGTAGAATTAAAAGCCTTTTCATAAATACTCCTTATGAACGTATTTTAATGAATTATAACATTATTTATAAAAGATTTCAAGAGAGAGAAGGAATGTTTGTGTGCTATTTGTGGACTTTTGCTAAACATTTGTGTTGTAGGGGATGGCGTCCCCGACATCCCGAAAAAATGAACAGAATATGAAAGGCGGAGATGAGTGGATACATTGCCTTTGGCAATGCACTTCGGCGAGTCCCTTGTGAGCGAGCTCCCAGATTACTCTTGCCTCGTGTCCGCACCACATTTGTGGCGAAGCCACAAAAGATGGTTCGATACACCACTCAGCTCAGCCAAAGAAAAAAGGCACGGTAGAAAAATCTACCGTGCCTTTTTTTGTGAAGGGCGGACAAAAAAGATATTTTCGCTTCTTTTTGTTTGGAGTTAAACTGACGCGCGTTCTCACATCGTCTGCGTGACGGGAGCTTGCGATTCGTCCTCGGAAAGCGTTTCCGTTTCGTCCTGTTCCTGACTCTGTTCCTCGGTCAGCTTTTGCTCGTAAGCTGCGAGGACTTTTTTGTTGAGTTCCTCTCTCGCTTCGGTAGTGATCGGATGGAAGTTCTCGCTATATTCGGTCTTGCCATCCTTTTGGTACGTGGTCGCAGGCA
>JAFUJS010000026.1 GCA_017468115.1 Clostridia bacterium
GTAGCTTTGTGCTGTTGCTGTTTCGGACACGGTTTGCTCGTTTACATAATAAACCTTGTCGCCCTGTGTGTAGTACATACAGCAGAACACCTCTGTGTCAGCATGCTCTGCAAGTCCTGTTACAACAAGCTGAATAATGCTGTATTCTCTGCTTGAAAAATCAACAACTGCAACCTTTTCGTGCGTTTTTACGCCGGGTGCGCTAAATAGTGCTCCACCCTCTGTGCCAAGTCTTGAATCCTTAACTGCGGCAACCATACCGAAGGTAATGCTCTCTACCTTGCTGGTGTACTCGTTATATGCATCTCTGTTAACAACAAAGCCCTGCATCATGCTGCCCTCTTCACTTACGGAATATCCGTTTGCAATAAAGAGTGCCGGGAAAATGTACGCCTCGTCGGTCTTTATTGTGTAGCTTTCAGCCTCTGTACAGCCTTCTCTTTCACACTTGTGATAAATATAGCCGTTTTGAAGGAAGCCGTTTTCGTAATCAATTGTTACAAGCTCGCCCTTGATATGTCCCAGTGCAGGAGTTGGTGTAACATCTGGGTTTAGCTCACCACAGAAGCAAGCATAGTCATCTCCGCCCATTTCTGTGCAGGTTGCTATGCTATCAAGCTTGAAAAGGTGTGTACTGTTGCCATCTGCGTTACAGAAAACCATCTTGCAGCCGGCATAAGTAGTAATGTCGTCGGTGGACTTGTCTGCCACGTTGCAGAAATAAATTGTAATGCTTGTGTTCCACGCTTCGCTAGACACACTTGCAATATTACCCATATCGCCAAGGAATACAATGCTTATAGCATTTGTGTTACAAAATGCCCAGCCGTCAGCAATGTTTGTTACATTTTCGTGGAAAACCATTACGTTATTAAGCGCCTTCATACCCTTAAAGGTTTCTCCTATAAATGTTGTCAGGGTCTTTGGCACATAATAAATCTCCGGTTTTTCTGTTTCGCTTGGGTCGTTTATAAAATATAGCTTGTCGCAGCCGTCAAATGGTGATTGGTTTGAGCCGCTTGAACCAAGAGAGGTAATTCCCTTTGGAATATAAAATGCAGTGAGATTGTCGCAGTCCTTGAACGCCTGTGCTCCAATAGACTCCAAAGCGGAGTTTTCTCCGATTTTTACTGCAGAAAGAGATGTGCAGTTATATAGCGCCATATTACCAACAGATTTAACCTGGTCAGGAATAACAAGCTCAGTTAGGCTGTTACACTTATAGGTAAACCAGGCAGGATAGTTGGTTACATAATTGCCCAGCTCTACCACCTCCACAGGTGATGTAGAAATCCAGTTAACTCCCGTTAGCGGACCCGGTACATCTGTGTCTGTAGATATTTTTGCAAAGCTGAAGTATTTCAGGCTTGTGCCGCGGAACACATTTTTTCCGCTTTCAGCCACATAAAACAAAAGCGCACTCATGTCTGTGTAGCCGTTTGGCATTTCGTATGCAGTAACGTCAGCTGTGGTAAAGCCTGTGGTGTTTCCGCAGTATTCTGCAATAAGCCCGTTCAATGCTGTAAAATAAAAACCGTTATTCTGTGCCTGCTTTACAGAAATATAGTAAGCAGGGAATGTGTGTGAGCCTGCCTCGCAGGTGCAATTCAAGGTAACTCGAGCATCCTCTGTTGCAGGCACACCCTTTTCGTTGTCCTTCAAAATTACATTGGACATTCTATCGCCGATAGCAATATCGCTTACGCCATCAGCGTCAAGGTCGATAATCTCAACCTCGCCAAAGTATTCTGCTGCGCAAACGGAAAGTGCAAAAATGGACATTATTGCAACAACCATAAGCGCAAATATAAATAGCTTCTTTTTCATTTTATCACCTTAATGGCAAATGCGACCCACGATGTGGCCGCATTTTGTTTTTAGAATAGTAAGTCCTTGATGTTTGCAGTAGATGTTCCCTTTGTTACAGCTTGCTCACCGTCGCCAAAGTCAAAGTTTTCGTTGGTGGTGTAAATGTTGTTTGGAGAAAACTCCATAATTTCTTCACTTGCTATAACCTCTTTTGTATAGCTTGGTTTAGTATATCTCATGCTACCGCTTCCTCCTTCTTTGGAATTATAATTTCCGTGCTCTTGCCCTCTTCTACTGCCACGATCTGGCTGTATGTAACAGGGTCAACTGTGCTTGTGTTTTCACCATTACTGATATATGTTACAACACCATTGTCGATTACATATGCGCATACAAACAGCTCCGTATCGTGGTAAGCTGATGTAAGACCTGTAACCTGCATTTCAAAGATGGTGTACTGTCTCTTGTCGTCAAATGAAACAGAGAATGCACCGTCCTTTAGTGCTGTTCCGTCAAAAAGTGTGTTTGTTGCGCCCAGCTTTAGAGCGGAGCCAACCGCCAAGCCATAC
>JAFUJS010000006.1 GCA_017468115.1 Clostridia bacterium
ATAGGTAAAACAAAGGATGTGTCTAACCTCATCATTCACAGTGACCAAGGCTTTCAATACACATCCTTTGAGTACAAAGCAGTATGCGAAGCTAACGGGATATCTATTTCAATGAGCCGAAAGGGTACTCCCATAGACGACTCCCCAATGGAGAGTTTTCATAGCATACTAAAAAAAGAAACTTTGTACAACAATTATATCACATCTTTTGAACAATATCTACTACTTGTTGAAGATTGGTTGATTTTTTACAATACTACAAGATTAAAAAACAGGAAAAGGTGATTTCCTCTTCCTGTTTCTTGTCGTGCCTTTTTATTTTTTGTGAACTAAATGGGGTTCACTTCATTTGCTTCCTTTTTTTATTCGGTTACCTTATCAAGATATTCCATTACCTTTTTTATGTAGTCCAGCTTATAGGAGCGGACCTCCAGGGGTATCCAGCTCTCACCGGGGATTTCAAGATTATAAAGTCCCTCGTAGCCCAGCGCCTTCATTTCACGGATTACAGCCACAAAGTCCACGTTGCCCTTTCCGTAGGGCATCATATGCTGGTCGGCTTGCCCCTCGTTATCGGCAAGGTGCAATGCCTTAATGTGCTTGCCCCCACGTCTTATAAATGCCACCTGATCCTTATCGGTTATATTAAGGTGTCCTGTGTCCAGGCAAATGCCCAGATTTTCGCTGTTAAAATGCTCGATAAAGTACATAAGCCCCTCTATGTTGTTTACCGCCGGAGAGGAAATTAGATTTTCAAGGCAGATAACAAGGTCGGTGCCCTTTACGTGGTCCAAAAGGTCCTTTATTGCTTTTATGTTTTCCTCTCTTGCAACCTCCACGGGCGCCTTCACTCCGTTTTCGTCGGCTATGGGGTCGCAATGCAAAACTGCGTTTTTAATACCTATGGCTTGGAACATATCAAGCTGTCTTTTAATGCGCTCCCTGTCTTCAGCCTTGCTGATTTTTGTGCCGTAAAAGAACAGATGTCCCTGCAAAAGCGTAATGCCCAGCTCCCTTGCAAAATTGCCAAACTCCGTGCCGATAGCCTTGGCATCTCCTCTTTCCAAAAGCGCCTCGGAATGCTCGCAGGAAAGCTCACAGTAATCGTAGCCGTGGCTCTTAAGCTGACGCAACGCATCCTCCGGGGTAAGGGTATAATAATAGCTTGACCAAACACTTGTTTTCATAAAGCTGCCTCCGTGTCGCATTTATTTTCTAAATTATACCACATTAAAAAAAGCTATTCAAGAGGGAAGAAAGCACTCTTTTCTTATTGAAATGCATTTTTATTTGTGGTAGAATTTAGTTAAGGTAAGAAAATACAGGAGATACACAAGTGAAGCTTTTATTTACAGGCGATATTCACTTCAGAGGTCTTGAGCCTCTTGATATGCCAAAATGCGAGAAAATAATAAAAGAGGTTAAGCCATATCTTGAAAAAGCCGACTTTAATGTGGTGAATCTGGAAACCCCTCTTGCAAATGAGGAAAAATACACCCCCATTTATAAAAGCGGACCAAACCTTATATCTCTTCCCGAGGATGTAATTTTTTTGAAGGCGCTTGGCGTGCACGTTGCAACCCTTGCCAACAACCACACAGGGGATTTCGGTCAGGGCGCAGTTAAAAATACCCTAGAGGTTCTTGACAAAAACAGCATTCTTTACTGCGGTGCGGGAAAGGACGTTAACCAGGCATATAATGCCTGTCGCCTAAGAAAGGACGGCGTTAGTGCTTCTCTTATTTCCGTGTGCGAAAACGAGTTTGGCACCGCCACAGAGGACGCCTACGGCTCCGCAGGCTACAATGCAAGGCTTCTTTTGAACAAGATTAAGCAGGAAAAGAAGGAAAGCGACTATGTGGTTGTAATCTTCCACGGCGGAAACGAATACTACCCCTTGCCCTCTCCCGACACGCAGGACAGATACCGTCTGATTTGCGATATGGGTGCTGATGCCGTTGTGGCAGGGCACACCCATTGTCCTCAAGGCTACGAGGTATACGATGGCAAGCCTATCATATACAGCATGGGTAATTTCCTTTTCAACAGCGACCCCGACTGGGACGTGCTTGACTCCTGGTATTATGGCTATATGGTAGAGCTTGATGCAGATAAATCGGGCATTGGCTTTAGGCTCATTCCCTGCAAGCTGGACCGTGAAGAGGGAAAAATCCACGTCTTTGAGGGCGCTGACAGGGACAAAATGCTTGAGTACATAGACTCCCTTTCCGAAATTATTAAGGACAGGGTCCTGCTTGATAATTATTTCAACGGCTGGGCATACCTTCACAGATGGGTACCAAAGGAGCCTGACAGCTACGAGGATTTAAGGGACTATAACAGCGCAGAAAACTATAACGCACTTAGCTGTGAGGCGCACAACAGCCTTGCAAAAAGGGTTTTAAGGCTTTGCTTCCTTGACAGCATGGAAGAATCCAAGGAGTGGGCAGAGCGTATAGAGACGCTATCGAAAATGCCTCTATAATTAGGAGAAGGACAATGACAGAAAAGGAAAACAGATTTGAAAGAATTTACACCCAAGGCAGGGTTTCTATAACCGAGATTTGGGTTGACAAGGAAACAGGTGTTAACTACCTGTTCAAAAGAGATGGCTACGGTGGTGGTCTTACAGTCCTTTTGGACGAAAACGGCAAGCCTGTTGTAACCAAAAAATAATTCAGGGGGTTTTGTGGAAATCTTTTTAACAATAATTCAGTACGTGGGCGCAGTTTCCTTTACCATATCGGCAACCATTTATGCAATCCAAAAAAGAGCAGATATAATAGGCGCTCTTGTTTTCTCTCTGCTTACCTGCTTTGGCGGCGGAGCTATGCGTGACATTTCTCTTGGTCAGCTGCCGCTGATTCTGGTCAGCCGTGAGGTGCACTATCTTGCCCTTGTTTCAATAGGCGTTTGCCTTGTTTGCTACCATATGGGCTTTATAAAAAAGGTTGCCCGCTTTGCCGACAGACATCAGCATAGCTTTTTGATGGAATTTACAGACTCGCTGGGTCTTGCCTCGTTCGTGGTAAGCGGTCTTGAGGTTGCTATCGAGCTTGGCAAAACCGACTTTGTAATTCTTGTCTTTGCAGGCTGTATAACAGGCGTTGGCGGCGGTATCTTGCGTGATATTTGCTCGGCAGAAATACCCTCTGTTTTCAGAAAGCATATCTATTTAATTCCCGTAATTATCGCTTCGTCCATTTTCGCACTTGTCTACGACAAGCTACCCGAATTTGTCAGCCCGATTATAGTAATTGTTGTCATAATTGCAATAAGAATGCTGGCATTCAAGTTCAAATGGAATTTGCCAATTCCAAAATCGGAGCCGTCGGAAGAGAAGGAAAGCGAAACAGAGCCCGAGCCGATACATAAATAAGGATTTATTTGAGGTTTTTATGAGAAACAAAGAAAACAAGCATCTTGGAATAGAGATTGACAAAGAAACCCATTACAAGCTACACTACATATCAAAATATTATGGAAGAAGCGCAAACGGCGAAATTCTTTATCTTATAAGACAGGCAATCAAGGAATTTGAAAAAGCCGAGGGCGAAATTGAGCTTCCACCAAAAAGCGAAACCTAAAAGGGCAGAGAAATCTGCCTTTTTATTTTTCTTAACAAAGTAACATATTTAGTGTATAATGAACCTAAGGTAGTGATAGACTTTTTGTAAGTCCCGGCTGATGCTTTTTAAGTGTTTGGCACATCACTACTTTTTTATTTTTGGCGGCACAAAATATTGAATTGATTTTTGCTTTATGGTATACTGAAGCAAAGGCGGTGATTATATGGCACAGGACACAAAGAAAAGATTTCATTTGATATGCAATGCCCACATTGACCCTATTTGGCAATGGGACTGGCCCGAGGGGGTTAGCGCAACACTTTCCACCTTCTATTCGGCGGCTAGGCTATGTGAGGAATTTGATTATATTTTTTGCCACAATGAGGTAACTGTATATAAGTACATAGAGGAGTATGCTCCAGAGCTTTTTGAGAAAATCAAGGAGCTTGTAAAGGCAGGCAAGTGGCACATTATGGGCGGCTGGTACTTACAGCCCGACTGCAATATGATATCTGGGGAGAGTGCTGTGCGCCAAATCAGAGAGGGACAGCGCTATTTTAAGGAAAAATTTGGCGTTGTACCAAAGACAGCAGTAAACCTTGACCCCTTTGGGCATAGCGTTGGTCTTGTCCAAATTATAAAAAAGTGCGGACAGGACAGCTATCTGTTTATGCGCCCCTTTGCAAGCGAGCTTTCCCTGCCCTCTGACCAGTTTATTTGGCGTGGTCTTGACGGTAGCGAAATAAAAGCGACAAGAATCACAGGTGGCTACGGCACGGCTCTTGGCAAGAGTGCCGAGGACCTTGTCCATAAAACAAAGTGGCAGCCCTTTAGCATAGGCACAGCCCTTTGGGGCGTTGGCAACCACGGTGGCGGCCCATCAAGGAAGGACCTTAAGGACATAAAAGACCAGCTCCTTTCAAGACAGGACGCTGAATTCATACACTCCACCCCTGAAAAATTCTTTTCCGAGATAAATCCAACAGACGTTGTTGACACATCCTTGCACATTTCAATGCCCGGCTGTTACACCTCAATGTATCGTGTAAAAAAGCTACACGCACAGCTGGAAAATGAGATTTCTATGGCAGAAAGGCTTGCCTCTGTTGCCTATATGACAGGGGCAGCTGACTCTTACCCACAAAAGGAGCTGACAGTTGCCACAGAGGACCTACTTAATGCCCAGTTCCACGACGTGCTCCCCGGCACATCGGTGCAATGCGGAGAGGATGCGGGTATCAGGTATCTGAACCATGGTATGCTTGAGGCAGAACGAGTTAAAATCAAGTCCTATTTTGCACTTTCAGCGACACAGGGTCCTGCAAAGGACGGAGAGCTGCCTGTAGTGGCATTTAACCCACACCCCTATGAAATTACCGACAATGTAGAGTGCGAGTTTTCGCTGGCTGACCAGAACTGGAGCGAGGAAATAGCATCAAAAATAAGGGTGGTTGACGAAAGCGGACGCACGGTTCCATATCAGGTAATTAAGGAAGAAAGCAACCTTACCCTTGACTGGCGAAAGCGCATTATCTTTGAGGCTAGCCTAAAGCCTATGGCGCTTGCCCGCTTTAGCGTTTATGTTGACTTTGAGCCTGCAAGGCGCAGGGAAATTGCCCCCTCATTTGTGTTTGATAATGGCAGAAAGCACGTGGAAATTGACAAAGCAACAGGTCTTCTTACCTCATATAAAATAGATGGTGTGGAGTATATTAAGCAGGGCTTTGGGCTGTACTCCTTTGAGGACAACGCTGACCCTTGGGCAATGGGCAAGGACCAGCTTTTAAGGCTTGGCACAAATCCGAAAAAATTTGCAATTTCAGACACTCCCTGCGGTGTTTTTAAGGGAATGAAAAGCGTTCAGGTAATTGAGGACGGAGATATTTACCTTGGCATTGAGGCGTTTTTCGAGCAGGACAGCACCCGTGCAAAAATCCTTTATAGGATATACAAAAACACCGACGACGTAGATATTGATATAACCCTGTTTATGGGAGATATTGATAAAATAATCAAGCTTGGCTTGCCCCTTGCTCCGGAGGGCTCCCTCATAGGTCAAGCCCCCTTTGGCACAGACACCCTATTTATGGACGGAAGGGAAAACGTTGCCCACCGCTTTGTGGCACTTGACACGGGCAAGGGCTGTGTGGCTCTTCTTAACAAGGGCGTTTACGGCAGCCACTACGAGGACGGCACACTTTATATGTCCCTGTGCCGTGGAGTAACCTACTGCGCCCACCCAATAGGTCAAAGACAGCTGATACCTACCGACAGGTTTACAAAAAAGATTGACCAAGGGGAAAATAGCTATTCCTTCAGGCTGACTACCGCCAGCCGAGATTGCCTTGAGCGCAGGGCAGAGGAATTTGTTTGCCGTCCATGTGCGCTTAACATTTTCCCAATTCCAAATAAGACCCAAAAATGCGCCCCCTTGGAAATTTCCATAGGCGGCGACACAATAGCTATGCCAACAGTAAAAAAAGCATACGACAGCGATGCTGTAATATTCAGGCTTCTTAATAACTCGCCAAGCTGTAAAAAATCCTACCTTCAGGTAAATGGCGCAAGGCTTGACCTTGATTTTGGCAGGTACGAGGTCAAAACATTGCTTTACGAAAACGGCAAGCTACGTGAGTCCTACGAGCTACTGATTTAAGAAAAGGAGAACAAATATGGAGCTTAAGCTAATCAGCTTTAATATAAGATGCTGCGACGACAAGGATGGCAACTCTATCAAGGAGCGCGCGCCAAGGCTTGCCGCAGTAACAGAAAAATACGATGCCGATATTATCGGCTTTCAGGAATTTACCGTGCCTTGGGAGGAGCAGATTGCAAAATTCTACCCCGATTACGAAATGTTTTTGAAATATCGCTCGGTAAATGAGCTTGAGGCGGCGCCAATCCTTTGGAAAAAGGGTGCCTTTGAGCTAATCGACACAGGCTACTTCTGGCTGTCCGACACCCCCGAGGTGGAATCCCGTGGCTGGGACCAGCTGTATAACTGCTGGCGTATGTGCCAGTACGTAACCCTTAAGCACATAAAAAGCGGCAAGGTCTTTACCCATATGAACACCCACTACGGCTTTGGCGACAAGGGTCAGGTTGACAGCTCCAAGCTAATTTATGAGTACAGCAAGAAAATTTCAACCTATCCAACCTTTATAACAGGCGACTTTAATATGCGCCCCGATAGCCTTGGCTATGGCGAGATGGTAAAGCACTTTACCGACGTAAACTCCGTTACCATAAACGACAGAAGGACCACCTACCACGGCTACGGAAAAGCCGATAACGAGCATATTGACTACTGCTTTATAGACGAAAAAATAAAGCCGATAAGTCTAAAAATCATTGACGAGCTGGTTGATGGCAAATACCCATCCGACCACTACGGACTATTTGTAGAGCTGGAAATTTAACGAAAAAAGGGCACTTTCGTGCCCTTTTTATTAATACATGCTCACTGCGATGAGAATGCCAGTCATTATTATACAAATTCCTATTGCGGCAATCGGAACACGTGCCAGCTTTCGTGCTAGCTCATATTGTCTGTCCGTTTCCTCAATCATATACCTTTCCTCAGGCGAAACATTTTTAATGTTATAAATTGATATATTAGAGCATCGTGTCCATACGCCTATTGAAAAGAATATTCCTATTCCAAAGCACAATATCGCTGCCCAAACACCAAGAACCTTTGTTCCCCTTGCTCTGTCGTATTCTGCTTTGATTTTCGAATAATTATCACTCATCCCTCTTGTTGTTGTGTATACAGGTGCGGCACCGGCTACACCACCATTTACCGCCGCTCCACAGCTACTGCAAAATGCTGCCCCTGTGTTTAATTCTTTTCCACAATTAGAACAAAAAGCCATTCTTTATCTCCCCTTTTATTATTTGTCTTTCTTTTCTGTGTTAACTGCGATTCTGCCAACTGCATAAAGGTTGATACCAGAAAAGTACAAGCCAACGCCTATCAAACAGACTACCAATGAAAGATACGAAATAGCCGTAAAGGGGATAATGTAAGTGTCCGAATCAAATATCAGAAGCTCGCCAATCTCGCAGCCCTCACAAGCAGCAAGGATCAAAGCAACTACGAAAAATGTTACAAAGCACAGAGCTGCAATAAGCATAACCCACTTACTGATTTTGTAAAGCTTTTGACCCAAGCCTTCAACCTTTTCAGAGGTAATAGGTGTTTTTAAGAATTTCATAAGTTTCTCCTTTATTTTTTGATATTTACATTTTATCATAGACTTCTTTTCTTGTCAACTCTTTTGAGTTAACTATTTTAACCCAAAATGGTTAGAATAAGGTTGTAAGAAACGACCAAAGAGGTGTTGAAAATGAGTATAGGAGAAGCAACAAGGCTACGAATTTTGGAGCTTTGCGATAAAAAGGGCATAACCGTAAACAAGCTGTCAACACTTTGTGGCATTACGCAATCCACACTCAACAATATTATTTGTGGCAGAAACAAAAGCACCACTATCTCGACCATCAAAAAAATATGCGACGGTCTTGAAATTGACATAAGAGAGTTTTTTAACTCCCAATTATTTGACAATCTTGAACAGGAAATAAGGTAGGAGAGCACATGAAAAGAATTTTAGCAATTTTTGCGACCCTGTGTCTTTTATTCTGTCTTGTGGGCTGTAACGAGAGCCCGATGGACACAGTGATAAAAAGCTTGGAGTCAAGCGGATTTGAGTGCGTTGAATATACCGAAAAGCAAATTAGCGATATGGAACAGCAAATTGTAACGCTGGGCTACGATACGCAAGAGGGAATAAGCAGAGTAAGCCACGCAATAAAGCACCAAAATGAAAAGATGTACTGGGTTTATGTTTACGAGATGGAAAACCCTAACGATATTAATATTCTTATTGAAAAGCATGTTTTACCCGGCGGAAGCAAATACAAGGCAGGCGGCAACATTTTAGCCTTTGGAAACGCTGACGAGATAAAAGATTTACCACTATAGAAAAAAGCTCGGATTTTTCCGAGCTTTTTATTTTTATTCGTTAGCGGTGAGCTGAGGCTCTTCCTTTTTTTCTAACAAGCGGGTAACGAACCAAAGTATATATGAAACACCCATAGAAATTCCTATGATAAGTGCGGAATATGTAAGGGCAAACATAGCGTAATGAGAATCGTCCACAACGTTAAAGACTTGAATCATTGAAACAAGAACATTAATAAATCTAAAAAACATATATGTTGCGGTTACACCTATTCCAACAATTGATATTACCCTTACCTTGAAAAAGGTTGAAAGGAACAAAAGCACACCAACCACAAAGCCAAAAAGGCTTACAATATAGTTAGCTAGGAAAGGAAGAAAGTCGCCGCCATTTACCATTTGACTAAATAGCGTCATAGTCGCAGAAAGAAATGCTCCCGCTCTCAAAATAGCACAAATCAAAAAGGCGCTCTTTATCATAAAGCCGTGCTTGTCCCTGTCCAAAACGATGCAGTAACCAGAGAACAGGGCAACAACCGCAAAGCTGAACAAGCTATCAGGTTCAAAGATATCGCTTATATATTCGCTAAATGATGCTGAAGCTACAAGAATTTGCTGAAGTGAGTAGGTGGCAATGGCTATAGCCATGGCAATTTTTAAGAAAACGCTTTGTTGTTTTGTCATCATAAGCTCCTTAGTGTTATTTTATTATTAGAACAAGTCGGTCGTTGCCGCCGTAGTCCTTGTAGATTTTATAGGACGAGATTTTGCCCTCTTTTTGGATTTTGCCAAGGGACGTGTCTAGCTTTTTTCCTTGGTCGTAGCCAAATTCGATCAGCATAACCCCACCGTCCTTAAGGAAAGAAAGCCCGTCGGTTATTAAAAAGTCAATTATATCAAGTCCGTCTGCGCCACCGTCAAGGGCAAGGGCAGGCTCCCTTTTTACCTCGCAGGAAAGGGTGTCTATGTCCCTTGTAGGAATGTAGGGTGGGTTGGCAGTTATCAGGTCGTATTTTTTGTCCTTGGAAAGCTGTCTTATGTCGCTGTTTATAAAATTGCATTTTGCGCCGTGATGATTGGCATTTTTCATTGCCATATGAAGCGCATCTGCTGAGATGTCAACAAGGTCCACCTCTGTGTCCTTTTCTAGGGAAAGGGTAATGCCGATACAGCCGCTACCTGTGCAAAAATCAGCCACGTCCTCGCCCTTTTTTAGAATTTTCAGTGCTTTTTCCACCAAAAGCTCCGTGTCGGGTCTTGGTATTAGGCAGGCAGGGCTGACAAAAAACTCTCTGCCGTAAAACTCCCATTTGCCAAGAATATATTGCAGCGGCTCGTGCTCCTTGCGGCGGGCAAGGAGATTTTCAAGCTCCAAGGAATTAAAGTCCCTGTCCTTGTCAATCAGGAGCTGACCTATGCTGACCCCAAAAAGCTCGCAAAGAATAATTTGTGCCTCGCTGACAGGCTCGAGTGCGCCATATTCGGTTAATGTCTTAACAAGCTCAAGATATTTCATAGGCTCTCCTTTCTTGATTTTGGTTCGGCGGGAGCAAGCCCCCGCCCTACGGGTTATTTATCTTTCACAAAAGCGCCTTTGCAACTATGTTTCGGGCAGTCGGGACACGCCTGCCCCTACGGGGTGTGGCAAACACCGTGGCTCTCGGTGGGAGCAAGCCCCTACGGGGTTGAATTTTCAACCAAAAAACCTCGCTTGGCGAGGTTTAATTTTTATAGCTCCGGGTCAACGGCAAGTCCGCTAGCCCCCTGGTCCTGTTGGGTTTGCGTTGTGGTGTGGTACTTTTCGTCCTCTTTGAGGTACGGGTCAAGAAGCCCGTGAAGAGTGGAGTTTAGATTTTTGGAATATTCCTCAATTGTATCGCTGTAATCACAGGACACAAGGGCAAAAAGCATTAATGCAAGCAGTAAAATTGCAACAAGTCTTTTCATTTTGTTCTCCCTCCTCTTGGTTTCTGATATTATTTTAGCATTTTAACAAATTAATGTCAACATCTTTATTGACTTTGCCCTTTTATAATGGTAAAATACAGGGGTAAGCATAGCTTAAATTTCCCCTTGGAGGCAATTATGGACAAGATTAAATTTGGTATTATTGGCTTCGGCTGTCGTAGCTACGGCATGACCGAAATTCTTTTGGGCTTTGACGATGTGGAAATCACAGCCGTTTGCGATAAATACGAGGACAGGGTTGAAAATGCGAAGAACCTTGTTAAGGAAAAGCGTGGCAATCTTCCCTTTGGCACATGTGATTACAAGGAGCTTTTGACCTCAGGGCTTTGCGAGGCTGTTTATATTGCTACCGACTGGGAAATGCACTCTCCAATCGCTTGCTTTGCTATGGAGCAGGGCGTTAGTGTTGCTATGGAGGTTGGCGGTGCTTACACCGTTGAGGAGTGCTGGAATTTGGTTGACACTTGGGAAAAAACCAAGGTGCCCTTTATGTTTATGGAAAACTGCTGCTATAACAGGGATGAGCTTTTGGCAACCGCTATTGCAAGAAAGGGTCTTTTCGGAAAAGTTGTGCACCTGAGCGGTGCATATGCCCACGACCTTCGTACAGAGGTTACAGGCGGCAAGGAGAACAGGCACTATCGCCTAAGAAACTACCTTACAAGAAACTGCGAAAACTACCCCACACACGAGCTTGGTCCTATGGCAAAAATCCTTGATATTAACCGCGGAAACAGAATGGTTTCCTTGGTGTCCGTGGCATCAAAATCCTTCGGTATGGAGCAGTTTGTTGAGGACAGACGTGATACAATTGTAAACAAGGACCTAATCGGCGTTGACTTTGCCCAGGGCGATATTATAAACACAATCATCACCTGTGAAAATGGCGAGACAATGACACTAAAATTAGACACGTCCCTGCCTCGTTCTTACTCCAGAGAGTTCTGTGTACGTGGCACAAAGGGTCTTTACGAGCAGGACATTAACGGCGTATATTTTGACGGTCAGCCGGAGTACTGGTCAAGACTTGAGTACATAGAGAAGTACAAAAACTCCGCAGAGAAGTATAAATCTATGCTTCCCGACGCATGGCGTGATATTACCGAGGAAGCCCTTGCGGCAGGCCACGGCGGAATGGACTATGTGGAGCTTCGTGAATTTGTTGACAGACTAAAATCAGGCGAGGAAATGATGTGCGATATTTACGATGCCGCAGCCTGGATGGTTATTACCGCCCTTTCCGAAAAATCAATTAAAGAGGGTGGCGCACCACAAGAAATTCCGGACTTTACAAGAGGCGCCTACAAGAATAGACCAAGCGCCGACGTGCTTACCTTTAACGAGTATAAGGAATAACAAAAAGAGGCAAAATGCCTCTTTTTTGTTTTGCGGTAGCCTTCGGCGGGAGCAAGCCCCCGCCCTACGTGGTGTTTGTCAATGGTACAAAATAGCCCCCTTGTGAAAGGCACACATAGGGCGTACCTTGCGTTGAGGTGGCTTGCGTAGCAAGACGGAGGGATTGCAGATAGACCAATTTTGTGGATTTTCGGCGGGAGCAAGCCTGCTTTTCATTACAAAAAGCATTTGTTTATCTTGCGCCGTTTTTGATTTGCGTTTCTAAAAGCTCCGCCTCGGAGTCGGACAGCAGGTCCTCTATGGAGCAGGTCATGGTTTTTTCCACAAGTGCTTTTGATGCAAGAAGGGCTGTGCCTACAACAAGTGCACCGCCTAAAATGCACATTGTTGCCTTAGCAAGGGATAATGTTATATTTTTCATTTTTCCACCTCGTTTTTTGGTTTATTATGCCAAGCTTGCTTCCTTTATATGCGTGTTTTTTCATTGTTACCAAAAAATTTACATTATTTCGTTGAAAAAATATATATAATATGTTAAAATATATTGAATTTGTAAGCTAAAGGAGAAAGGCTATGGCAGGAAAAAGAGTCTTAGGCGTTGATTTTGGCGACGCAAGAACAGGGCTTGCCCTTTCCGACCCAAGTGGGTTTTTGGCAAGCGGCATTGGCTGTATAAAAAGCGGTAGCTTTCTTAAAACAGCCGAGGAAGTGGTTAAGGTTGCCACAGAAAAGGACGTGCGTCTTATCGTTCTTGGCCACCCCATCAATATGAACGGCACAATCGGCCCAAGGGCGGAAAAGGCAGAGGCATTTGCCAAGCATCTTACAGAGCTTTGCCAGATTCCCGTTTTGCTTTTTGACGAAAGGCTTTCCACGGCAAACGCACACGTTATCTTAAACAACACAACCATTAAAGGGCAAAAGAGAAAGGAAATCATTGACGAAATGTCTGCTTCCTTGATTTTGCAAAGTTATCTTGACAAGGAGAGAGCTAATGGATAAAAATAAATCCTGCCGCCGCACGCAGGTTGGCGGTCAAGCGGTTATTGAGGGTGTTATGATGAAAAACGGCACCAAGGTAGCCTTGGCTGTCCGCAAGGACGACGGCACTATTGAAATAAAAAATAGCGAGTTCCATCCCAAGAAGGAAAAGCACAAATGGCTGGGCTGGCCTCTTATTCGAGGCATTGTGGGCTTTGTTGAGTCCCTTATGCTTTCCTTCAGAACCCTTTCAGACTCCACAGATATGCTGGGTCTTGAGGACGAAAACGAGAAGAAGGACGGCAAAAGCAGCACAAGCGGACTTATGGTAATTTCACTTATTTTGGGTCTTTTGCTGGCTGTGGGCTTGTTTATCTTTTTGCCATCATTCTTATCCGGTCTTCTTATGGACAATGTTTTCCACCTTACAGAGGCGGAGCACGGCTGGAAATATCAGCTTGCTATCTCAGGTCTTGAGGGTGCTGTAAAAATCATAATTTTCATAGGCTATTTGCTTTTCGTTTCACTAATGAAGGACATCAGGCGCACCTTCCAATACCACGGCGCCGAGCACAAGTCCATCGCTTGCTATGAAAACGGAATGGAGCTTACCCCCGAAAACGCAAGAAAATGCAAGCGCTTCCATCCACGCTGTGGCACAAGCTTTATGTTCGTTATGGTGCTCCTTAGCATTGTAATCGGCATTTTCATTCCTACCTTTGGCGGACAGGAGTGGCTACGCTCCCTAGTTAAGCTTGCTACACTCCCTCTTGTTATGGGTCTTGGGTACGAGTTTATTATGTTTGCAGGCAAGCACCAAAACTGGTTTACCAAAATGCTTTCCGCACCGGGGCTTTGGATGCAGAGAATTACCACAAAGGAGCCTGATGACTATCAGCTTGCCGTTGCAATTTGTGCAATCAAAGCATCAATGCCCGAGGAATTTCCCGACTTTTCTCCTGAGGAATACTTTATCACAAGAGAACAAAACAAGGGCCACATAGCCTACGAGGAGCCTAAAAAGGAAAAGGGCAAATCAAAGGAAAAGGAAACAGAGAACACCTCTGAAGAATAAAAAAATGCGACCCTGTGTCGCATTTTTCTTTCAATTTTATGTGTTAAGGAGAGGAAAAATGGCATTTGACCTTACATCAAAAGACGAAAACGCAAGGCCCCGTCTTGCTAAATTTATTGATAATTTTACCTCAAATAACTTTCAAAGCGCATACAAAATTACATATGGGGGAAATAGCCTTGACTCTCACAGGTATCGCTCCTGGGAGCATTGCAGGCAAAGGTTCATAAACGCAAGAGGCACAAGCCCAAGCCAGCAAGAAAAAGAGGAGCTTGCCCTGCACCTTGCATTCTACCTTGCAAGCTGGGGCATGTACCGTGGCTCATCCTTCCTTTTAAGCCTTGACTACACCGTCCACCTTCCTGTTGTTGATATTGCGCTAAAAAATGTCTACGACAAGCTTTTCCAGTCTGATAGCCTAATCGTCCAAGACCAAAAAAAGTATCTTACGCTTATGTTTGGAGAGGACGGAAAAGGGGGCATTGTTGGAGAGCTTAGGGACTATCTGGCGTTATGGCGCAATGAGGTTAAGAGGGTAGGCGCAGCCACCACAGAGGACGAAGGGGAGGACACCGCCTTAGCCGAGGGCTCGGTTAGAGGGGGCTTTACACTAGACGACGTTTCCACCGTGCTAATTACAAAAATTCTTATGGGTGTTTTTGGCTGTATCCCCGCCTACGACCGATATGTTATGGACGGCCTTGGCGTGCAGGGTATACAAAAAACCTTTAATAAAAAGGGTGTGGGAGAGCTTTTAAACCACGTCGTAAATGACGAGAAGGTATATAACAACATAAATGATGTGCGTAGCGAAATGATAAAGGCTAACCAAGGCTACACAACCTTTGACTTAAACAATTACACCTTTATGAAGATGGTAGATATGCTGTTTTGGGAGATTGGTGCAGGTCAGGTTGTAGAGGTAAGCACTCGCCGAGGCGCTTCATTTGACGAAGGCTGCATTGGCGAATTTAACTGCCTCGTTAAGCAAGTTGAAAGCGGAAATATATCACAGCCGCCATACACCCTTGACGCAGGGTGCAAGCGCTTTAAGTCAAGCAACATAGGCTCCCTTTTAATGTGCGTTTGCGAGGAGCTAAAGGACAATGCAGACATAAAGAGCAGAAAGACAAATATCAAGGATGCAATAAAAAATCTGAGGGACGGTTGGCTTGCCACCGTCTGCTACACAAAGAAATTTGTAAAATAGAAGCTCAAGCCTCGCATCTCGTTTTGAGAACATCATGCCAAATAAAAAAGGGACCGCTAAGCGGTCCTTTTTTCTATTAGATGTCCATTTTGTTAAGAAGCTCTTTAAGATTCTTGATTTCTGTTTCTGTAAGAGTAATACCCTTACCGAGCTTATCGTGGGATTCCTGCCATGCACGAATGTCGTAAACAGGCTCACGCTCGTTCCAGCTGATTAAGTTAACTTCCTTAACCCAGCCGTTGTTGCTGTCGGAAACAGATCCAAAATTCTTAACAATTTCAAACTTGAATTCTGCCATTTTTCTCTCCTCCTGTGCAAAATTCGAGTGCATATAGCATACTCTTATTGCCCCTATTTTAACATATATTATATATAATTTCAATATATAAATATAAAAATATTGGAAAAATTTGAAATTTTTTTGAATATTTTTGGTTTTTTATAGCTTTTTCAGCCTTAGAGTGTCCTTTATATCGTAATACATAATCCCTGCAGGGTGCCAAATTTCCTCATTTTCGCAAATTTCGTAGTAGGGAGTGTCCATTTCAACCCTTACAGTAATAGGTGTGTCCGCAAAGCGGGCAAGAGTGGACTTAAGCTCTAGGGTAATTGTGTCCTTGTCCTCAGTTACCACAAGGGTAGATTTTTCGTATTTCCGAATGTATTTTACCGCATCGTTAAAGGATGCAACCCAGATTTCATTTTTTGCGGCAAGCTCTTTAAGATACAAGCACTCATAAACAAAGGTATCATAGCCTTGGGAGTGGAACTTGTCCTCTGTCTTGTGGGTAAGCCAATGGTTTATTTGCACGCTCCAGCCGCCCTTTTCTATAACGCTGTCAATGTGGCTTTTGTAGTCCTCATTTTTCTTGTCAAGGGTCGCTGTAAAGGTGCCAACGTCGTACCAGTCAATTTTGCCTGGAATATTAAGAGCATCGTTGCCGTTTCGCACAGCCACGTAGTAGTCCTTAAGCGGCGCCCTGCCTTCCTCATCGCTACCGCCACCGGGGGTTGCGTAGGTAATTATTTCCGCCTCGGGGTAAATTTCCTTAAGTTTTTCAAGGGTAAGCCTTGCATCGCTTTCAAGCAACTCCCTTGGTGTTTTGGAGTTGTAGCAAATACAGTGGTCAAGAGAGTGTCCGCCAATGTCGTACCAGCCGTCCCTTATAGCATCACTCCACATAGATGTAAGTCCCTCATGAAGAAAGTTTACCGTTTGAAAGCTGGTTGCCTTAAAGGAAATGCCTGTTTCCTCTTTAATTTTCTTAAAAAGCTCTATGGTTTCAAGGGTTGACTCCTTATAGCAGCCGTCGTCAAAGGTAAGAGTATAGGCACCCTTGGCGCCACCCTTGTATGGGCAAAGTGTAAATTTCATAATATTCCCCCTTAGCTACGCTAATCTTATAAGTATTTTACCATTTCAGTGGGACTATGTCAAGGAACAGGGGTGGCTTTTTACCTAAAATACCAACAAATTTTGCTAATTTTATCGACACAGGGTGGGCAAAACGTCCTTTTTTCGGGCGCGTGGACGAAAAAATATAAAAAAAGTCTTTATTTTTTTATTTCTTTATGATATAATGGCAATCGTGAAATTTTTTATTAACACATGTGAGGAGAAACGAAATGGTTAGAGAAGATTTAAGAAACGTTGCTATCATTGCCCACGTTGACCACGGTAAGACTACCCTTGTTGACGGTCTTTTGGAGCAGGGCGGTGCTTATCACGAGAACCAGGCTACCACAGACAGAGTTATGGACTCCGGCGCTCTTGAAAAGGAACGTGGCATTACCATTTTGGCAAAGAACACAGCTATTCGCTATGGCGACAAAAAGATTAATGTTATAGATACCCCCGGCCACGCAGACTTCGGTGGCGAGGTGGAAAGAATCCTTAAGATGGTTAACGGCGTTATTTTGCTTGTTGACGCAGCAGAGGGGCCTATGCCACAGACTCGCTTTGTGCTCCGCAAGGCTATGGAGCTTAACCACAGAATTATAGTTGTTGTAAACAAGGTTGACCGTCCCGATGCCCGTGTGCACGAGGTTATTGACGAGGTGCTTGAGCTTCTTATCGACCTTAATGCAACAGATGAGCAGCTTGATTCTCCTATGCTTTTCTGCTCAGGCAGGGCAGGCACAGCATCCTTCTCTCCCGACGTTGAGGGCAAGGACTTAATTCCTCTTCTTGACACTATTATTGACTATATTCCGGCACCTGAGGGAGAGGATGAGGAGCCACTTCAGCTTCTTGTTTCCTCAATTGACTACAGCGACTACGTGGGCAAGATTGGTATTGGTAGAATTGAGCGTGGTACACTTTCTGTAAACCAAGAGGTTAGCGTTTGCAACTACCACTCAGAGGATGCGCCAAGACGTGCAAAGATTGTTTCCATTTATCAAATTGAGGGTCTTTCAAGGTCCCCAGTTCAGACAGCCACCGTTGGCGATATTGTTTGCTTCTCCGGTGTTGAGGAGTTGTCAATCGGCGACACACTTTGTGTTCCGTCCTGCGTTGAGCCGCTTGAGTTTGTTAAGGTTTCCGAGCCTACTATGGAAATGACCTTCTCCGTAAACGACAGCCCATTTGCAGGCAGAGAGGGTAAGTTTGTTACCTCTCGTCAAATCAGAGACCGTCTTTACAAGGAAACACTTAAGGACGTTTCTCTCCGTGTAAACGATGGCGACACAACCGACTCCTTCAAGGTTGCGGGCAGAGGCGAAATGCACCTTTCAATCCTTATCGAAACAATGCGCCGTGAGGGCTACGAGCTTTGCTGCTCAACTCCACGTGTGCTTTATAAAACAATTGACGGCACACTTTGTGAGCCTATTGAGAGAGTTTCCATTGACGTGCCTGACGAAAGCGTTGGCGCAGTTGTTCAAAAGCTTGGCGCACGTAAGGGCGAGCTTCTTGATATGAGCAACTCCGGCACAAGAACAAGGCTTGAATATCTTATTCCATCAAGATGCCTTTTCGGTTACAGAAGCGAATTTATGACCGACACTAAGGGCGAGGGTATTCTTAACACACTCTTTGACGGCTATCAGCCATTTAAGGGCGAGGTTGTTACAAGATACACAGGCTCCCTTATCGCATCCGAGGATGGCGAGGCTACTTCCTACGGTCTTTTCAATACACAGGACAGAGGCGCTATGTTCATTGGCGTGCAGACTCCTGTTTACGAGGGTATGATTGTTGGCGAATGCCCTAAGATGGAGGATATCGTTGTAAACGTATGCAAGAAAAAGCATCTTACAGCCATCCGTTCTAAGGGTGCAGACGAGGCGCTTATTCTTACACCACCAAGAATTATGTCCCTTGAGCAGGCTATTGAGTATATTGGCGAGGACGAGCTGATTGAGGTTACACCAAAATCCCTTCGTCTTAGAAAGAAAATCCTTAATACCCAGCTAAGACTTAAGACACAGGCTAAAAACAAATAATAACCGAAAGACACTCGCACGAGTGTCTTTTGTGTAAGGAGAAATATGTTCGATAACAGACTTTTGGAGCTTTCAAGCGAGGCAGAGCTTGCGCTACACGAGCAGTATTGTGAGCTTGAGAGAATTTCCTTTGAAAATACAAAAAGAATACTCCGCTTTTTCGGGGAGCACCGTGTGTCCGACTCTATGTTTGGCGGTACAACGGGCTACGGCTATGACGACATAGGCAGAGATACCCTTGACAAGGTTTATGCCGACGTTTTTGGGGCAGAAAGCGCCATCGTAAGGCACACAATCCCAAACGGCACAACCGCCCTTTCTATCGGTCTTTTTGGGCTTCTTCGTCCAAATGATGTTATGCTCTCCGTTACCAATCAGCCCTATGATACCCTTTGCGAGGTTATCGGCTTAAACGGTGCAAACGGCGACGGCTCCCTTGCCGACTTTGGCGTTAGCTACGACCAGGTGGATTTCAAGGACGACAAAATCGACTTTGAGGGCATAGAAAATAAGCTAAAGGAGCACGGGGAGAGAGTAAAGGTTGTCTTTATTCAGCGCTCCAAGGGATACCTGAACAGACCCACACTGACAATTGACCAAATTGGCGAAATTTGCGACTTTGTACACGCAAGGAGCAAGGCTTATGTGGTGGTTGACAACTGCTATGGCGAGTTTTGCGAGGACAGAGAGCCCTGCCACGTGGGCGCTGATATGATTATCGGCTCCCTTATTAAAAACCCCGGTGGCGGAATTGCGGAAAGCGGCGGCTATATTGCCGGCACAAAAAGGGCTGTGGAGCTTGCGTCCTATCGTCTGACCTCTGTTGGCACAGGGGCTGAGGTTGGTGCAACCCTCGGTCAGAACAGAAACCTGTTCAAGGGCTTTTTCCTAGCTCCGCATATAGTTATGCAGGCAAAGAAAACCGCACATTTTGCAGCCTATATATTTGAAAAGCTGGGCTTTGATGTTTACCCACGCTATAACGAATTCAGGTCAGATATTATTCAAACAATTAAGTTTGGCTACGCTGACGGGCTTATTAAGTTCTGTCAGGGCATACAGTCCGCCAGCCCTGTTGACTCCTATGTTACCCCTATGCCTTGGGCAATGCCGGGCTATCAGGATGAGGTAATTATGGCGGCAGGCGCATTTACACAGGGCTCCTCTATTGAGCTTTCTGCCGACGGACCCATAAGACCGCCATACACCGCATTTTTCCAAGGCTCCCTTACCTACGAGAGCGGAAAAATCGCAATTTTGACCTCGGCAAAAAGGCTACTTGAGGACAAGGAAAATGCTTAATATCAAAATTATTTCAATAGGCGACCTTAAGGAGAGCTATCTGCGTGAGGCATGCGCAGAGTATACTAAGCGTATGGGCGCTTGGGCTAAGGTGGAGCATATTCAGCTAAAGGAAGAAAGAATTGCCGAAAGCCCATCAGCCTCTCAAATTGAGGCTTGTCTTGCAAGCGAGGAAAAGAGGATTTTTGAAAAAATCCCACAAAGGGCGTACGTTATTGCTATGTGCGTTGAGGGCAAAATGCTCTCCAGCCCCGAGCTGGCGGAGAAGATTTCCTCTGTCCTGTCAATGGGCAAGAGTGAGCTTGTATTTATCATAGGCTCGTCCTATGGTCTTTCCCCTGCGGTTAAGGAAAGGGCAGACCTTAAGCTTTCAATCTCTCGCCTTACATTTCCGCATCAGCTTTTAAGAGTTATTCTTTGCGAGTCAGTTTATCGTGCCTTGACTATCATAAACGGCACAAAGTATCATAAATGATTTTTGATGAATTGCAGTTACACTGCATGAATTGACACAGAGTGTCATGAAAAATGAATTGCAGCAAGCTGCATTATATGGGGTGGGGGCATATCTTTCGCCGAATATAGTAAAAACAGAATTTGATTAAAAAATTCCTGTAATTCCAATAGCCACAAGGGTTTTTAGGCAAAAAATATGATGAAAAATGTGGTTATTTGTAAAAATTGAAATTATTTATGATTGTAGCGCGGGAGATACGCCCCGCCTACAACTATGGTGCAACAGAGTTGCAATTTATTCTATTCCACAAAGGGGGTCCACAAATGAACAACGTAGATGTTATTGTAGTTGGCGCAGGCCATGCAGGCATTGAGGCGGCGCTTGCCTCTGCCAAAATGGGTATGAAAACTATTCTTTTTACTATGTCCTTGGACGCTATTGCAAATCTACCCTGTAATCCCTCAATTGGCGGTACAGCCAAGGGGCACTTGGTTTTCGAGATTGACGCCCTTGGCGGTATGATGGGCTACGGCGCCGACCAGGTTACCCTTCAGGCAAGGACACTAAACCTTGGCAAGGGTGCGGCGGTTTACTCTAAGAGAGTACAGGCGGACAGGCTCAAATATCGCTCTGTCATGAAGGAGCTTTTGGAGAGCACCCCCAACCTAAGAATTGTGCAGGCAGAGGTTGTCGATATTCTTGTAAGAGAGAATGAAAATTCCAAGGAAATTTACGGAATTAAGACACGTCTGGGGGAATTTTTCTATTCCAAGGCGGTTATTTTGTCAACAGGCACCTATCTGAATGCAACAGTTCACACAGGCAATATTTGCTACCATTCCGGCCCCGACTCCTTAATGCACGCATCATTTTTGACAGATGCGCTTGCAAGAGAGGGCATCTCACTTATGCGCTTTAAGACAGGCACCCCTGCAAGAATACACAAGGACTCAATCGACTTTTCAAAGCTGGAGCTTCAAGAGGGCGAGGGAGGCTCCCTTCCGTTCTCCTGGCAAACAAACGAGGACGACTATTTAACAGAAGAGCAAATACCCTGCTATATTGCCTACACAAACGAAAATACACACAAAATCATAAGAGATAACCTGACAAAGAGTGCAATGTACTCCGGCAATATTCACGGCACAGGTCCAAGATATTGCCCGTCCATTGAGGACAAAATCGTTAGGTTTGCAGATAAGTCAAGGCATCAGCTTTTTGTGGAGCCTATGGGCAAGGACACAAAGGAAATTTATTTGCAGGGCTTTTCTACCTCTATGCCTATTGAGGTGCAGACGGAAATGGTCCACTCCCTGGTTGGCTTTGAAAATGCGGTTATTATGAGATATGCCTATGCTATCGAGTACGATTGCACCGACCCACAGGAGCTTTTAGCCACTCTCGAATACAAAAAAATCAGCGGTCTTTATGGCGCAGGACAGTTTAACGGCACCTCGGGCTACGAGGAGGCGGCGGCGCAGGGACTTGTGGCAGGAATCAATGCTTCCCTTAAAATTAAGGGGGAGGAGTGTATGATTTTGCCTCGCTCGTCCTCTTATATCGGCACGTTGATTGACGACCTTGTTACCAAGGGAACAAGTGAGCCATATCGTATGATGACCTCAAGAAGCGAGTACAGGCTCCTTTTAAGGCAGGACAATGCGGACCTGAGGCTCACCCCCATCGGCAGACGTGTGGGTATTGTTTCAGATGAGCAATGGGCGCACTTTGAAAAGAGAAGATGTCAGATTGAGGACGAGAAAAACAGGCTCCTTAAGCTCACAATTCAGCCAAGCGACAGGCTGAATGCTATTTTAGAGCAAAGGGGCACAGCGCCTATTTCCGTGCCAACACAGCTTGGGGAGCTTCTTAAAAGACCTCAGCTGACCCTTGAGGACCTGAGGGAGTTTGACAAGCACCCGCAAAACCTTAAAAAATCCGTCTTATTTACAGTTGAAACAGATATAAAATACGAGGGCTATGTTAAAAAGCAGCTTAGCGAGGTGGCTCGTCAGCAGAAAATGGAGGAGCGCCCCCTTAGCCCTGACCTAGACTACACCGAGATAAAGGGTCTTAGAATAGAGGCTGTGCAAAAGCTAAATAAGGTAAAGCCCCTGACCCTTGGTCAAGCATCAAGAATCTCCGGTGTTTCCCCTGCGGACATTTCCGTGCTTATAATCTATCTTGAAAGCAAATAAAAAACAAGCCGCTTGGCTTGTTTTTTCTTTTCAAAAATTTTTTGAAAATAACAGACTTTTTTAGTATATTTTTCGGCTAAAAACCCTTGTGGCTACTGGGCGCAAAGGGATTTTTTAACCAAGAAATTTTTATAGCAAAAAAGGTTTTTAGTTTAGGGTTATGAGGTTTGCTTTGCTCACCGTTATGAGCTTGCAAAGCAAGCGTTATGATATGATTGCCCTTCTAATCTAAATCTTGGCGGAGCCAATCATAACGATATGAAGTATCTCATAACTCATAGCTTGCCCGTGAGGGCAATCACAGTTTAGCGTGTTCTCCGTTAAGGATAACACGCTAGCCCCCGCCCTACAATTCATGCAGCTTGCTGCAATTCATTCTTCATGACGCATTGTGTCAATTCATGCAGCCTGCTGCAATTCATCACTATGACACTTCGTGTCAATTCATTCTTTACTCTATTGACTTTTATATTTATAAATGTTAAAATTAAAATAGTGAAAAATTTACTTTTTTAGGAGCTTTTATGAAAACTGTTAATGTAAGAGATTTTGGGGCTAAGGGCGATGGTGCTACCCTTGATACTGTGGCTATTCAGAATGCTATTGATTCATGTGAGGCAGGGGACACCCTTCTTCTTGGCGGCAAGGGCATTTTCCTTTGCGGCACCCTTAGACTAAAGGGCGACCTTAAGGTGGTTATTGAGGCGGGAAGTGAGCTTTGCGGCTCCCGTAACCTTGCCCACTACTATGCAAACGGCTTTTACCACAACGAAATGGTTGATACAATTTCATTGATTTATGCCCTTGATTGCGACAATATTGAGATTTGTGGCGGCGGTAAAATTCAAATGAATGGCGACGCCTTCGTTAACTTTGACGCTTGGTGCCCTATGGAAATTCCACGTGAGGAAATGGTTAAGGAGTTTGAGGAGCAGACCGTTGTCGGCCCCGAAACCAAGGTAACAAGACCGTCCCAGCCTATCTTCTTTAACAACTGTAAAAATATACATATTCACGACCTGAGGGTGTTTAATTCCCCCTGCTGGACCTTTACCTTTTCAAACTGTGAGGACATTTTGTTTGAAAAGTGCTATGTAGACAACCACAACAGAATTGCAAATAACGACGGCGTGCACTTTACCGCATCTAAAAATATTGTGGTAAGAGACTGCACCTTCCTTTGCGGTGACGACTGCTTTGCGGCAACCTGCATCACAAACGAAAACGGCGTTTGCGAGAACATTGAGGTTTACGATTGCTTAATGTCCTCTCGCTCTGCAGCAATCAGATTCGGACACCTTTACAGCGTTATTCGCAACGTAAGCGTGCACGACATTAAAATTCTCCCATCAAACAGAGGTATTTCAATCTTCTCGGGCGATGGCGGAGTTGTTGAAAATGTAAAGCTTTCAAACATTGACTGTAACACCTTTATCCACGCAGGCGGCTGGTGGGGCAAGGGCGAGGGCTTTGTTATCTGCGCCAAGGACAAGGCGGGCACAATCAAAAATGTTACCCTCGAAAATTGCTCATTTATTGAGGAAAACCCATCCCTTATTGCAGGCACAGATGGAAACGTATGCTGTGTGAATATGGTTAACTGCAGCTTTGAGCACAGAGAAGGCTCAACCCACCCATATTTTAAGAACAAGCTGGACCTTCAGCCAAATGTACCACAGCTTCAGGATGTGAAATTTGAGGCGGGTCAGACACTTTGGACTGAAGGCGCTAAAAATGTTTCATTAAACGGAAAAGTGCTATCATGAAATTAAAATCAACACTCATGGACAAGGAGGGTGTGCTCCGTTCCCTTCGGCGCATTACCCACGAGATAATAGAGAAGAACAGGGGCACAGATAACCTTTGCCTAGTGGGCGTTCTTTCAAGAGGCGTGCCACTTGCCGAGATTATTGCCGAAAATATAAAAAATATCGAGGGAGTGTCGATAAATGTGGGTGTGCTTGACATACTCAACCACCGAGACGACCTTGAAAAAAGCCAAATAAACCGTGAAAACAAGACCAACATTCCCTTTTCTATTGAGGGGAAGAATGTGGTTTTGGTTGACGATGTTCTTTTTACAGGCAGAAGCGCCCGTGCATCTATGGATGCGCTTATGAGCCTTGGCAGACCCTCAAAAATTCAGCTGGCTGTTTTAATCGACCGTGGACACAGAGAGCTGCCAATCTGCGCCAATTTCACAGGCAAAAACTTTCCAACCGCAAGAACGGAGCTTATTAAGGTTTTAGTCGACGAGCACGACGGGGAAACCTGCGTAAAGCTATACGACACTGAAGAGTAAAAAATGAAAAAATTTGAATATAAGGTGGTTTCTTATACCGAAATGGAAAATGCTTTTCCCGTTTCCATTTCAGGCTCCGATTTTTCAACCATTTCTATGTACAGTAACTATTTGGGAAAAGAGGGTTGGGAGCTGGTCGGCTTTGAGCAGCGCTTAAATACCTTTATATTGAAAAGAGAAATTTAATTTTAAGGAGCTATAATGGCACTTTCAAAGGAGCTTATCTGCGCCTACACTGAAATTCTAAAAGAGGAGCTAATACCTGCTATGGGCTGTACAGAGCCTATTGCTATTGCTTATGCGTCCTCTATTGTTTCTCACGCCTTAGGTGGCTACCCAACAAGGCTTAAGGTGGGGCTTAGCGGAAATATTATCAAAAATGTAAAGAGCGTTATCGTACCCTTGACCGGTGGTATGCACGGCATTGGCTCTGCTATTTGCGCAGGTGTTATTGCTAAGGCGCCGGAAAAGAAGCTACAGGTCCTTTGCGCTCTTAATGATTCTAACAGGCACTTAATTAAGGAATATCAATATAGTGTAGAGCTGGAGATTTACGAGCTTGAAAGCGAGCACACCTTTGAAATTCTTATTGAGGGCTGGCTAAAAAACAAAAAAGTGGCGACACGTGTGGCTAAAAGGCACACAAATGTTGTTTATGTTACTCTTAACGACAAGGACATTACCCCAAAATATCACGTAAAAAGCGACGACGTTGAGAAGGAGGGCACAGACCGCTCCCTGCTTAACGTAAAGGACATTATTGAGTTTGCTGACACCGTAGACCTGACTGACCTTACCCAAACCCTTCAAAACCAAATGTGTATGAATATGGCTATTGCCACAGAGGGTATACGCACAGAGTGGGGCGCATCTATTGGCAAAACTCTTTTGGAAACAGGTGGAGACAATTTGCGCACAAGGGCGAGGGCATATGCGGCAGCCGGCTCTGATGCGAGAATGAGCGGCTGTGAGCTTCCCGTTATGATTCTTTCAGGCAGTGGAAACCAAGGCATTTGCGCATCTGTTCCCGTTGTTATTTACGGACAGGCTATGGGCAAGAGTAAGGAAGAAATTTACCGTGCCTTAATTGTGTCCGACCTTATCACAATCCACCAAAAAACAGGCATTGGCTGTCTTAGCGCTTACTGCGGAGCTATTTCCGCAGGCTGTGGCTGTGGCTGTGGCATTTGCTACCTTAACGGCGGTAAATATTACGAAATTGCACATACTCTTGTTAACTCAGTGGCTATTCTTTCCGGCACTATTTGTGATGGAGCAAAATCATCCTGTGCCGCAAAGATTTCTATGGCGGTTGAGGCAGGAATTATGGGCTATGAAATGATGAAAAGCGGCCATCAATTTTTCTCCGGCGAGGGAATTATCACAAAGGGCGTTGAAAACACCATACATAACGTGGGCAGGCTTGCCAGCGTAGGCATGAGCCTAACTGACAAGGAAATTATCAAAATTATGCTGGGAAACTGAGTAAATAAATGAATTGAGCAAATAGCTCATGAATTGACACAACGTTTCATGAAGAATGAATTGCAGTAAGCTGCATGAATTGTGGTATTCTACATTAATTGACACAACGTTTCATGAAGAATGAATTGATGCTTTGCATCGTTGTAGAGTGGGGTTTATCTCCCACCGAAAGAACAAATTACAATCAATTTCAGTTTTTACAAATAACCGCATTTTTCATCATATTTTTAGGCTAAAAACCCTTGTGGTTACTTGGCTTATCGACTTTTTTTAACCAAAAAATTTAATTTACTCTTATGGGAGATTTATAAGGTGAAATTTGGTACATATCCGCAATCAATAAAAAAGGATGACGTTACTATTATCAGTGGACCTGATGAAAGGGGACACTATATGGGAAGCGATGGCTTTTCTTATGTAGAGGTAAAGGCAACCCCACACGAGCCAAAATTCAAATTTTCCACAGGCGAGCCTATAATTGAGGGAAAAAGCTACTACTTTAAAGTGGAGCCTATAAATTGGAAGGTTTTATACAGTAAAAACAAAAGAGCATTTTTATTGTGTGAGAATGCTATTGCATGCCACCGCTTTTCTGAAAAAACAAATAATTATGAAAGCAGTGAAATACGCTCTTGGCTAAATGATACATTTCTTAATACCGCCTTTAGTAAAGAGGAGCAGGAAAGAATTATCGTAACAGAGGTTGACAATAGTGTACAAAGCACAGGCTATAAAAGTAATGAATTTGCCTGTCAAAACACAAATGATAAAATATTTTTAATGTGCCACGCCGATATTTCAAAATCAAAATACGGCTTTAATGTTTATTTTTGTCAGGATAAAAACAGGCAAAGAATAACAAGTGACTTTGCAAGGGCAACAGGCGCCTATTTTTCTTCTGAGGGAGATATTTACGGAAACGGCTATTGGTGGCTGCGCTCCCCGGGAGATGCAAAAAGCTTTGAGAGAGTAAGGGTTGTTTTTCCAAATGGCATATCCGATTACAGCTACTACTATCCAAACAGTGATTATGGAAGTGTAGTTCCTGCCCTGTGGGTAAATCTATAAATAAAATTTGAGCAAGAATATAAGCTTTATTCTTGCTCTTTTTTTGTAAAAAAATGGCGACACGTGTCGATAAAAGCCTATTTTTTATGTTTTTGTGGGGGCTTTTTACTTTTTTATTTGGACTTTTAATTTTCTAAAATGTACCGATTTTTCCACACCATTTTAATTTTCCTATATATTAATGTAGAAAATTTTTCAATTTTGTTGACAGTTTTCCACACATATGTTATAATATAGTTAACTATAATTATTAGTTATACACGCACGTGTGCGTAACTTAATATTAAATACCTAATTATAATAACTTACACACACCATTTTCAGAAAGGAAGCACAATGGAAAATTTAGACTTTGAAAATATTATGGCGCTTCTTAGACAAATGCTTGCCGAGGAGCATTCCCAAACTGCAATTAATCTTTGGTTTGGGGATTTGAAGCTTGTTTCCCTTGATATTAGCGAGGCGGTTTTTGTTTCTCCTACTGACCTTAAAAAGAAAATTCTTATTCAGCGCTTTTCTGTTGAAATGGCAGACAAGCTTAATGAAATTTTAGGCTTTGAGCCTGCGGTTATTATTCATTCAAGTGAGCATGGAGAGGTTGACCTGTCTAAGCCAAATCTTGAAACCTTTGAAAAGGTTGGCACAGGAGAAATTCCAAAGGCACAAATACCTAAAGAGGTTGTAATTCCCGAAAACTTCAGACCCGAATACACCTTTGATAACTTTATTGTGGGTGTTTCAAATAAAATGGCAAGCTCCGCAGCACTTGCGGTGGCAAACCAAAATTATGATTTACAGGACACAAAGCTTTATAACCCACTATTTATTTACGGTCCCAGTGGCGTTGGTAAAACACACCTGCTTTATGCCATTGTAAACAAGATTGCAAATAACCATCCCGACAAAAAAATCATTTACATAAAGGGTGAGGAGTTTGCAAATCAGCTCTATGATGCAATTCAAAAGAAAAACTCACAGCAGTTCCGTGATAAATACAGAAATGCAGATATTCTTTTGATTGACGATATTCACTTTGTTGCAGGAAAAACCTCAACTCAAGAGGAGCTTTTTAATACCTTTAATGCAATTTATGAGGCTAATAAGCAAATTATCTTGACCTCTGACCGTCCGCCACACGAAATAAGGACACTTGAGGACAGATTAAGGACACGCTTTATGTCCGGTCTTATTGTTGATATTCAGCTGCCTGACTTTGATTTAAGGTGTGCAATCCTTCAACAAAAATCAACCTATAACAGCCTATATATTTCTCCCGAGGTTATAAAGTTCCTTGCGGAGAATGTTACAAGCTCCATAAGACAGCTTGAGGGTGTTATTAAAAAGCTTGGCGCAATTCAGCTTCTTGAGGGTGGAGATTTAACACTTGACAGAGTAAAGGCGTCAGTTAAGGAATTTGTGCCTACTAAGGACTCCGACACTAAGAAGATGGACGATATTATAATTGCCGTTTCCAAAAAGTTCGGTGTTACAAGAGAGGACATTTTGTCAACAAAGAGAAATAAGGAAATTGCAGTTCCAAGACACATTATCGTTTATGTGGCAAGAAGCTGCACCAATTTTTCTCAATCTCAAATCGGTAAATGTATAAACCGAGACAGAACAACGGTTATTTCAAGTGAATCCTATGTAAAAGAGGAAATGGCAAAAAATCCTACCTTTGCCCTTGAGGTAAACGATATTATAAGAGAAATCGGCTCTAACTGATTTTTCCACATTTTATAAACAGGGGACAAGCCCTTGTAAAATATAGATAAATTTAACTTTTCCACCATAAATTTTCCACCGTGGATTGAATGTTAAATTAAAGTGGATAATTTTACCGTTATTTTCGATTTTTGCCTAAAATTCGGTGGTTAAAAATTTTCCTCAGGTGGATGTTAATAACTCACAAGTAAAAAGCCAGTAATAATAAGGGTCCTTGGACTTTTCCACCTGTTCAACACCCCACTACTACTATTACTACTACCAATTAATGAATTTTATATAAAAGAAAAATAAAAAAAGAAAATCAACCAAGTTGTTGAAAAAAGAGGTTTATATGATAGTTATTTTTGATAGAGATACTTTGATTAATGCTCTTATTCCGGCTATGTATACAGTTTCAGGTAAAAACACAATGGCATCTATTGAGGGTGTTCATCTTGTTTGCACAGAGGACGGCAGATGTCAGCTCCAAACCTACGACCTTGAAAAGGGTATGAGAACTAACATTGATTGTAAGGTTGAAAAGGAAGGCTCTTGCATTATCAATGCACAAAAGCTTTTACAAATTCTTAAGGCTATGCCTAAGGGAGATATTAAGGTTAGCGTTGACTCAACCTATAATACAGTTATTGAGGCAGGTCTTATTCACTTTGATATTAAATCCTTGCCCGGCTCACAGTTTCCATCCTTGCCTGAGCTAAAGGGCGACCGTGGCTTTATCTTCCCACAATATCTTTTCAGAAGATTTGTAAACAAGATTTTGTTTGCTATCGGTCAGAATGATGCAAGGCCAATCTTTAACGGCGCATTTTTTCAAATCAGAGATAACAATATAACCATCGTTTCCTGCGATGGAAACAGGCTTGCTATTTGTGAGCATGATGTTGCTATTGAAAACAGAAACATCTACAAGGAAAAATTAAATCTTAACTTTATTGTTCCCGGTAGAACTCTTATTGAGGTTCTTAAGATGGTTAAGGACACAGAGGAAGAGATGGAAATAAGACTTACACTTAAGTATGTTATTTTCAAAATTGGTAAGTACACCTTCTTCTCAAAGACCATTGAGGCTCAATATTTTGACTATACAAGGCTTATTCCAAAGACAAGCAACCTTGAAGTAAGACTTGACACAGATGAATTCAGAAGCGCACTTGAAAGAAGCTCGCTTATTATTGAGGACCGTCTTGCAGGTACACTCCGCTCCTATGTAAAGTTTACTATTGACGAGGCGCTTTCGGTTTCAACACAAAGTGCAAACGGAAACGTTTATGACGAAATTGATATTGAAAAGCTTTGCGGAGAGGAAATTGTTATAGCCTTTGAATGTAAGGTTTTGCTTGATGCAATTAAGAGCTGTGATAGCGGAAAAATGAAGCTTAGCTTTGTAAATCCGCTCACAGGAGTTTTAATTGAGCCTGCAAAGGGTAACGAGGGTAAATTTACCTATTACGTTATGCCTATGAGAATGACCAGATAAAATAGGAATTTAAGATGTTTTGTAAAAAAATTGAGCTGTGCTCCTTTCGTAACATTGAAAACGAGATAATTGAATTTAAAAATGGTATCAATGTTATTTATGGAGAGAATGCGCAGGGAAAAACTAACATTTTAGAGGGCATTTATTTATTTGCAAGGGGTAAGAGCTTTCGTGCCTTTAAGGACAGGGAGCTTGTTAGGTTCGGTAAGGACACAGCCTATCTTAATATGGATTTTAAGAAGGGGGCTTACGATATTACCCTGGGTGTTGAAATTCCGAAAAATCAGACAAAAAGGTTTTACAGAAACAAGGTTAAGGTTTCAAAGACCTCGGAGATTATAGGAGAATTCAGGGCGGTTTTGTTCTGTCCCTCACACCTTGGCATTATAAAGGATGCACCAAGTGTTAGAAGAAGGTTTTTAGATGTGGCAATTTCACAGCTAAGACCCACCTATATAAAAATGCTTGCTAAATATAACAGCGTTATTGAGTCAAGAAACAGCGTGCTTAAAATGGAAGAGTCTAAAAGGCGTGAATATCTTGGTATTTTAGATGTTTATTCCGAGGAGCTTTCATATTTATGTGCCGATATTGCCCTTATGAGAATTGACTATATAAAAAAGCTGAACTACTGGGTTAATATTTTCTTTGACGAAATGACAGGGGGCTTGGAAAAGCCCAAAATCACCTACGAAACAAACGCAAATGAAAATGACTTTGAACAAAGAGAACTCCTCAAAAACAAATATTTAAGCCTTCTTAAAAACAATTTGGAGAGGGAATTTAAATATGGAGCAACTCTCTATGGTATTCACAAGGACGACCTTAAGATTGAATTAAACGGTAAGGACTCCAGATTTTATTCCTCACAGGGACAGCAAAGGTCCTTGGCGCTTGCTATGAAAATGGCAGAGGGAGAAATCAGCCGTGAATATAGCGGAGAATACCCTGTATTTTTGTTAGACGATGTTTTGTCGGAGCTTGACGATAACAGAAAGAGCTACATTCTTTCAAAAATCACAGGCAAGCAGGTTATAATTACCGCCTGCGACAAGTCCGGCTTTGATAAGACAGAGGACGCTAATTTTATAAGAATCAGCGGTGGAAAAAGGTATGATGGTCAAGCGGCAGAAAATGAAGATTTGCCAGCCGACACCGAGGGCGACGTGGACGAGAATGTGGACCCTGAGGATTTACTACCACCCGAGGATTTGTTTGAGGATTAAAATTTGACAGCAGTCAAGGGTGACGCTTCAAAAATTGAAGTCGAGGGTGCTTTATAAAAAGGGCATTGAAGGACGCTACCCCTACAAAAGGGTGGCTGATGAAAAAACACCCTAAAAATAGTGCTCGATGGCAAAGGCACATACAAAATAGGATGATTTAGAGGAGAAAAGATGTACGTTCATATAGGAGAGGGAAAGGCAATTAAAAAAAGCGAAATTGTGGCTGTTTTTGACCTTGACTTTTCCACCGTTTCGGTACATACGAGAAATTTTCTTAACAGAGCACAAAAGGAAAAAAGAGTTGTTACCCTTGGGTACAGCCTTCCTAAATCATTTATCATAACAAGGGACAAAATTGTTTATTTGTCCCCACTAAGTATTGGATTAATTAAGTAAAGGAGTATAGCATGGAAAACTTGGAAAACAGAGTTGAAAGGGAATATGGCGACGAGCAGATTCAGGTCCTAGAGGGTCTTGAGGCTGTAAGAAAGCGCCCCGGTATGTATATCGGAACTACCTCAATAAGAGGTCTTCACCATCTTGTTTATGAGATAGTGGACAACTCTATTGACGAGGCAATGGCAGGACATTGCGATAAAATTACTGTTACACTAAATAAGGACGGCAGCGTTTCTATTCAGGATAACGGTAGAGGTGTGCCTGCCGGTATAAATGCAAAGACAGGAACACCTACCCTTGAGGTTATTTTTATGGTGCTTCACGCAGGCGGTAAGTTTGGCGGCGGCGGATATAAAATCTCCGGTGGTCTGCACGGTGTTGGTGCATCTGTTGTTAATGCTCTTTCCGAGTGGCTTGAGGTAGAAAACTGCCACGACGGCAAAATGTACACAGAAAGATTTGAAAAGGGACAGGTTGCCCGCCCATTTGCTTGCGTTGGCGATGCGCCGGAGGGTAAGCAGGGTCTTTTCGTGCGCTTTAAGCCGGATGCCACAATCTTTGAGGAGGTTGTATTTGAGTATGATACACTTCTTACAAGACTAAGAGAGCAGGCATTCCTTAATGCAGGAATAAGAATAGTTTTCCGTGATGAAAGAAATATAGATGTAGTTGAAAACGACCTTTGCTATGAGGGCGGTATCAGACAATTTGTTGAGCATATCAATGCAAACAAGCATGCAAATATGATCCACGAGGAGATTATTTACATGAAGGCTGAAAAGGGCGATATTACTGCCGAGGTTGCTATGCAGTATAACGACACCTATACAGAGTCAATCGTTACCTTTGCAAACAATATGTCAACAATTGACGGCGGTACACACGAAATCGGCTTTAAGAATGCTCTTACAAAGGTTACAAATAACTACGCAAGAAAGCTGGGCTTCCTAAAGGACAGCGACGCAAACCTTAAGAGTGAGGACACACGTGAGGGTCTTACCGCTGTTGTTTCCGTTAAGCTCCCCGACGCACAGTTTGAGAGCCAGACAAAGGCAAAGCTTGGTAACAGCGAAATAAGAACCATTGTTGATAATATCGTTTGTGAAAAGCTTGGCGAATACTACGAGGAAAACCCTGATGTGGCAAAGGCTATTATATTTAAGGCTTGCGAGGCATCAAGAGTAAGAGAAGAGGCAAGAAAGGCAAGAGAGCTTGCAAGACGTAAGGGTGTATTCGGTGGCTCTGCTCTTCCTGTAAAGCTTGCTGACTGTCAGGACAGAAGAACAGAATATACAGAGCTTTATCTTGTAGAGGGAGACTCTGCGGGCGGTTCTGCTAAAGACGGACGTGATAGCCGCTTCCAGGCTATTTTGCCACTCAGAGGTAAGGTTCTTAATGTTGAAAAGTCAAGAAGAGATAAGGTTTACGGAAATGAATCACTAATTCCGATTATTCAAGCTCTTGGCTGTGGAATTGGCGACGAGTTTAATGTAGAAAAGCTCCGCTATGGCAAAATCATTATTATGGCGGATGCGGACGTAGACGGCTCCCACATTCAGGTTCTGCTTTTGACCTTCTTCTTCAGACATATGAAGGAGCTTATTGAGCAGGGACACATTTATCTTGCAAAGCCACCGCTTTACAAGATTACAAAGGGTAAAATCGAAAGATATGCCTACTCCGACGAGGAAAGAGATAAGATTTTTGAGGAAATCGGCGGCGGACAGGCTGAAAGATATAAGGGTCTTGGAGAAATGGACAAGGAGCAGCTTTGGGAAACAACCATGGACCCATCTACAAGAACTCTCATTAAGGTGGAGATTGAGGACGCAATGAGATGCGACGAGATTTTCTCACTTCTGATGGGCGACAAGGTAGAGCCAAGACGTGAATTTATTGAAAGAAACGCAAAATTCGTTAAGAATCTTGATATTTAAGGAAGGGGGGCTTATAAAATGAGTAAAGAGCTAAAGCATAATGATTTAGACTATGAAAACATAGAGCAGATGATAGTAGGCAGGTCCATTGAGTCAAGAGTGCCGGAAGCATTTTTGGAGTATTCAATGAGCGTTATTGTAAGCCGTGCCCTACCTGACATCAGAGATGGTATGAAGCCGGGTCAAAGACGTGTTATGTACGCTATGTACGAGGACCATCTGACCAGTGACAAGCCATTTAGAAAATCCGCAACCACAGTTGGTAACGTGCTTGGTAGATACCATCCACACGGCGACCAATCCGTATATGGCACAATGGTAAGAATGGCGCAGCCATTTTCACTCCGCTACCCACTTGTAGACGGCCACGGTAACTTCGGTAACGTGGACGGCGACGGCGCTGCGGCTTACCGTTACACAGAGGCAAGAATGTCCAAGCTTGCAAACGAGCTTATGGGCGATATTGAAAAGGACGTTGTTGATTTTGTTCCAAACTTCGATAACTCAAGAAAAGAGCCTACTGTTTTGCCATCCAGATTTCCTAACTTCCTGGTTAACGGTAGCGTTGGTATTGCTGTTGGTATGGCAACAAACGTACCCCCACACAACCTTGGAGAGGTTATTGACGGTACAATTTATTTAATGGAAAACCCTGAGTGTGAGGTAACTGACCTTATGGAATACATTAAGGGTCCGGACTTTCCAACCTACGCAACAATTTATGGCAAAAAGGGTATTTTAGACGCTTACACAACAGGTAAGGGCAGAGTCAGGGTTCGCTCAAAGGCAACTATTGAGGAGGACCACAGAAGAATTGTTGTTACAGAGATTCCATATATGGTAAATAGGCAGATGCTTATTGAATCTATGGGTCAGCTTGTAAAGGACAAGAAGATTGAGGGCATTACAGATATTCGTAACGAGTCCGGACGTGCCGGTATGAGAATAGTTATTGAGTATAAGAGAGATGCCAACCCACAAATTATTCTTAACCAGCTTTACAAGAATACACAGCTTGAGGACACCTGCGCTGTAAATATGCTTGCGCTTGTAAACGGAGAGCCAAAGACACTTGGTCTTAAGGACGTTCTTAACAACTACATACTCTTCCAAGAGGATGTTATTAGAAGAAGAACACGCTTTGACCTTGCAAAGGCAGAGGTAGAGGCGCATATTTACGAGGGCTACAAGCTTGCTATTGATAATATTGACGAGGTAATTTCCATAATCCGTGCATCTGAAAGCACACCTGTTGCTAAGGAAAAGCTAAGAGAAAGATTTGGCTTTAGCGAGGAGCAGGCGCAGGCTATTGTTGAAATGACCCTTGGCAGACTTAGCGGTCTTGAAAGACAAAAGGTTGAGGACAGGCTAAATAAGCTCCACGCAACAATAGTTGAATTAAAGGCTATTCTTAGTGATGAAAATAAGATTAAGGAAATCATTAAGAACGAGCTTCTTGAAATTAAGAAAAAATACTCTGACGACAGACGTACAGAGATTATTGATAGCGACGACGAGATTGATATTGAGGACCTTATTGAAAGACACGAGTGTGTAATTACTCTTACAAACTCCGGCTACATTAAGAGAATCCCAGCAGACACCTACTCCGCACAAAGACGTGGCGGCAAGGGTCTTATCGCTATGCATACCAAGGAAGAGGACTTTATCGAAAGAGTTCTTGTTGCAAACAGCCACAGCTATCTGCTTATGTTTACCGACAACGGTAAGATATTTGTAAGAAAGGTATATAGAATTCCTGAGGCGTCAAGAACCGCAAAGGGCTCTAACCTTATTAACATTATCGAGATTGAAAAGGGCGAGAGGGTAACTGCTATGATTGCCCTGCCTGAATTTACACACGGCGAGTACCTGACTATGGTTACAGAAAAGGGTGTAATTAAGAGAACTGACCTTGCCGAGTACGAGTATCAGCGCAAGGGCGGTAAGATTGCTATCAATCTTGACGAGGGCGACAAGCTTATCTTCGTTGGACATACAACAGGAAAAGAGGACGTTCTTATTGCTACAAGAAACGGTTATGCTGTAAGATTCCACGAGGACAAGGTTAAGATTGTTGGCAGAACTGCACGTGGTGTACGTGGTATTGACCTAAGAGAGGGAGATATTGTTTGCGGCGCAGTTATTGTTGATAATACAAAAGAGCTTCTTACAATTACAGAAAACGGCTTTGGTAAGAAGTCAAGCTTTGATGACTTTGAGCCTAGAAACCGTGGTATTCTCGGTGTTATTGCCCACAATATCAGCGATAAGACAGGTAAGCTTGCGGCTATCGCTTGCACAGACGAGGGCAAGGACGTAATGGTAATTACAAACGAGGGTACTATTATCAGAACTGCAACAGATGTTATCCCAACCTATAAGAGGGCTACAACAGGTGTTAGAATTATGCGTCTTGACGACGGCGCCGTTGTTGCAAACATAACCCTTACAGATAAGGAAGAGGACGTGCCTGAGGATGGCGAGGTAGCTACCGAGGTGACAGAGATGCCAAAGCCTGAGGGTAATGGAGATAACCAAGAGTGAAAATAGTTAAAGTAGCGCTTGCTGTAATTCTGATAGCCCTTTTGGCTATCGGAATTTACGGCTGCGGAGAAAATGGTGGGGTTTCCTTTGAGGAGGCAAGCGAAATAGTAAAGGGTCTTATGGTGTCGGCAAATGAGATAAACCGCATCCATTACGGAGAGGGAATTTCTCACGTAGAGGACGAAAGCGACAACCTTTATGCGGACGCACACCCAAGCGAAAGATATAAGAGCCTTGAGGACATAGAGGTCTTTACATACAAAATTTATACACAGGACCTTGCCCGTGCTGTTTTGGACAGATCCTTTGGGGAAAGTGAGGAAATTGTAGACACAACCCCAAGGTATATAGCAGTCAAGTATGAAAATCAGGTTAAGCTCCTTGTCAAAAAGGACATAGAGCCATTTGCCGAGATATATGAATACGACCTTAACGAAATAGAAATACTTGGCACAAGTGATGGCGTAATTGAGGCAAAAATTAAGACCACAACGGGCAAATACAAGAGCTTCGTTTTCAAATACGAGGAAAACGGCTGGAGAATTGATACCCCAACGTATTAGTTATTGATTATCTGATAATACAAGTCTGATTTTTGGCGGAAAAATATTTTGAAAATCTGTGGAAATATGCTCGGGTACAGACCCTAAAGAGTATGCTCCGTCGCAAATTCCTTCGATTTTCTTCCTATTTTCCACGCCAAAGCGCAAGGCTAATCGACTCTTAATTATCATCTAATCTTAAAGAGAAAAACGAACTTTATTTTGGCGGAAAACATCTAAAATTTATGAAGGAGAAAAATATGGCAAAGAAGGCTACTAAGGCTGCAAAGGCAGAGACCGGCATTGTTAGCGAGGCTGACAAGAAGAAGGCGCTGGAAACTGCACTTAGCCAAATTAAAAAGGAATGTGGCGAGGAAGCTATAAGAAAGCTTGGCGAAAAGGGCGACTTGCAAATCGGCTCTATTTCCACAGGCTCCTTGACACTTGACCTTGCCCTTGGAGTTGGTGGACTTCCAAAGGGAAGAATTGTAGAAATATACGGTCCGGAAAGCTCCGGTAAAACCACTGTGGCTCTCCACGCAATCGCAGAGGCACAGAAGGAGGGGGGAACCGCTGCATTCATTGATGCAGAGCACGCCCTTGACCCGGTTTATGCCAAGGCTATCGGCGTTGATATTGATGAGCTTTTGGTTTCTCAGCCCGACAACGGCGAGCAGGCTCTTGAAATTACAGAAAAGCTGGTAAGCTCCGGCGCTGTTGATATAGTTGTTATCGACTCTGTTGCCGCACTTGTTCCAAGGCAGGAGATTGAGGGCTCTATGGGCGACTCCCATATGGGTCTGCAGGCAAGGCTTATGTCCCAGGCGCTTCGTAAGCTCTCCGGATCTATTGCAAAGACTAACTGCGTGGTTATCTTTATTAACCAGCTTCGTGAGAAGCTTAACGTAATGTACGGAAACCCCGAAACAACAACAGGCGGTCGTGCCCTTAAGTTTTACGCGTCTGTAAGAATTGACGTAAGAAAGGCAGACACCCTAAAAAATGGAAGTGAGGCATACGGCAACCACGTTAAATGTAAGGTTGTAAAGAACAAGGTAGCTCCACCGTTTACCGTTGCGGAGTTTGATATTCTCTACGGTAAGGGAATTTCCAAGGCATCGGAAATTTTGGACCTTGCAATTACTCTTGATATTATTCAAAAGAGCGGCTCCTGGTTCTCCTACGAGGGACAAAAGGTTGCACAGGGCAAGGACAACACAAGAGCATACTTTGAAAAGAGCCCTGAGCTTATGAAGGAGCTTGAAAACAAAATCATCGCAAAAATGCAGAACGGCGAGGGTGGCGAAAGCGACGGCTTTGACGTTGACCCCGACGAATTTAACCTAGACGCACTTAATTTGGACTAATTTATGGATAGAATTTATTACAAGGTAGAAAGAATAAAAACAACACCTCAGGGCAGAATCTTCTGCATAAGGTCAAATAAGGGAACAACCTTTGAAATGCTTGTTTCAGAGGAACAATACCTGCGCTTTGAGCTTACCGAGGGCGCTGAAATCGACGACGAGAGATTTTTGGAGATAAGAGAGGAAATGCTCTTTGACAATGCCCGCCGCACTGCCTTTTCCATTCTTGCCTGTGGCGAAAATAACAAGAAAACCTTGATAAATAAGCTACAAGCAAAGGGGTATTCCTATGAGCTATGCAGAAACATTGCTATCTATATGGAAAACAGGGGACATATCGACGAGAAAAAGCAGATTGGACTTCTTTGTGATACCTATTTAAGAAAGAAATTCGGCAAGCTCAAGATTATTAATGAGCTTGTTGTAAAGGGCTATCAGCGTGAGGATGTTATGGAATTTGTGCAAAGTGAGCTTAAGGGCGTTGACTTTGCCGAAAACTGCGCCTACATTATAGAAAATAAGTACAACCCGGTGCCACAGGCAGGGGAGGAGCTTAAGAAAATGATGGGTGCTCTTATGCGCTACGGCTACACAATTATGGATATTAAAAGGGCTATTGATATTGTGAAGGAGAGGAGCGAGGACGATGCTTAAAATAGGCTTTGTTTCTCTCGGCTGTCCCAAAAATCTTCTGGATACAGAGGTTATGCTGGGGCACTTGGTTCAGGCAGGGTATGAAATCACCCCTGAGGAAACCGAGGCTGACATTGTTATTATCAATACCTGCGGCTTTATCGAAAGCGCAAAGAAGGAAGCCATTGACAATATTTTAGATATTGCCTGGCTAAAGGAAAACAGAAGCCTTAAGGGACTTATTGTAACAGGCTGTCTTGCTGAAAGATACCGTGAGCAGATATTTGAGGAATTCCCTGAGGTTGATGCGATATTAGGCACGGGAAGCGTACACGATATTGTAAAAGCAGTGGAGCACGTGTCTGAAAAACAGCGTTTTTCCAGCTTTGAGGACAAGGACAAGGTGGCGCTTGGGGGAGACAGAATTGTTACCACGGGCGATGCCTTTGCATACCTTAAAATCTCCGAGGGCTGTAATAACCGTTGTACCTACTGTGCAATACCAAATATCAGAGGAAAATTCCGTTCCCGCCCTATTGACGAGCTGATTTGCGAGGCAAAGGAGCTTGTAGATATGGGCATTAAGGAGCTTATTGTTATCGGTCAGGATACCACCGCCTACGGCATTGACCTTTACGGGGAGTATAAGCTGGCACAGCTGCTGTCCCGTCTTGCCAAGGAAACGGACGTAGAGTGGCTAAGAATACTTTACTGCTACCCTGACAAAATAACAGATGAGCTTATAAATGAGTTTAAGACAAATAAAAAGCTCCTTAAGTATATTGACCTGCCTATTCAGCATATAAATGACCGAATCCTTAAGCGTATGAACAGAAAAGGGGACGGCAAGCTGATTAAGGACGTTATTGCAAGGCTACGTACAGTTGAGGGAATGGTTATTCGTTCAACCGCCATTGTTGGCTTCCCGGGGGAGACCGAGGAGGAATTTTCGGAGCTTTGTCAGTTTATAAGAGAAGTAAAATTTGACAAATTCGGCGCATTTGCTTATTCAAGGGAAGAGGACACACCTGCTTACAGCTTCAAGGACCAAATAGACGAGGACATAAAGGCACAGCGTGAGGAAATTATCATGCGTGAGCAGCTTTATGTTACCGAGGAGCTAAACAAGGAAAAGATAGGCAAAAGCCTAAGAGTTCTTTGCGAGGGCTACGACAAGGTTGCCGAGGCATACGTGGGCAGAGCCTACACCGACGCACCCGACATTGACGGCAAGGTGTTCTTTACCTCGAAAAACAGACACGTGGTCGGGGATTTTGTAAACGTTACTGTAACGGATATTCTTGACGACTTCGACCTGGCAGCTGAGGCAGAATAAGCTTTAATAAAAAAATTTATGAGGATTATAAGGTGAAAATTAATGTACCAAATATGCTCACAATACTAAGAATTATTTTGATTCCTGTTTTTGTGGCGTGTATAATTTATATTGAGGACCCTGTGGTTTGTGGAGTTGTGTCTGCAATAATTTTTGCGGTTACTGCCTTTACAGACTTTCTTGACGGGTATATTGCAAGAAAATATAATCTTGTAACTGACTTTGGCAAATTTATGGATTCCGTTGCTGACAAGCTGATGATTTTCGGCGCTCTTCTTGCTCTTACTGCAAGATTTGCCATTGAGGGAAAAAAGATTTTGGACGTTAGCTTATTTGACGGCATTAAAACAAATATTGTGGCAGAGATTATGTTCCACGTGCTTCTTTGGAGCAGCATTATTGTGTTCCTGCGTGAGCTTGGTGTTACCTCAATCAGACTTGTTTGTGCAAAAACGGATGTAGGTGTTATTCCTGCAAACTTCTTTGGCAAGGCAAAAACCGTTTGCCAAATTGCGGCAGTTTTGATTGCTCTTGTTGAGCTTGCAATCAACGAGGGTCAAAGAGAGTTTACCACCTACTACATTGCTTCATATATTGCGCTTGCCCTTATGCTGTTTATGACAGTTGCCTCGGGTCTTAACTACCTAAAGATATACGGCAAGCATATTAATCCAAACAAATAAAAAAAGCGACACAGGGTGTCGCTTTTTTGTTTATCTTAAGAAAATCATACAAACGGCGAAGATGGAAATTGTAAGCGCTATGGCGCTTAAGATAATAGAGGTTGTAAGCTTTCCGTTTGCGGAGCTTACGGCGTCCTCATCATCCTCTGTGGAAATGTATGGGTCCAAATCCGTCCTTAGTAGCAATATGACACGGATGACAGATATAATTGCCAAAATTGCGCCAGCCATCACAGGGCTAAATACAAGTCCGATAATACTTAAAATAAAGCAGGTCTTTGCAGATTTTGTCTGCTTATTAATAGCACTAAGGGAGTTTTCCCTTTCCTGCTGCTCGGCAGGGGTAACAATAGACCTTTCGTGATAAACGCCTGCGTCGTATGGATTAAAGCGATACCTTTCGGTAAGCGCAGTAGCTATTCTCGTGCCGCATTTTTTGCACGTTGAGGAATCATCACTGATTCTTGCGCCGCATCTTTTACAAATCACACCTGTTACCTCCGTTTTTCATTATTAAAATTATTATAGCATACAGAAATAAAAATGTCAACAAAGGTTGAAACAGGGGTGAATTTATGGTAATATTAGGGTATATAAATACCCTAAGGGAGAAAAGATATGTTAGATTTTGCAAGAGATAAAGAGCTTTGGAAAAGGGTCAGAGAGAGCGAGGAGTTTTCTCAGCACAGGGCGGAGCTTTTGGAGCTTTACGAAAAGGCGTTTAAGACGGAGCCGCGTCCCCACTCGGCGGAGGACATTTTGGAAAATGACGACCACGGGCTTTGGAGATTGCAGTTTGACCAGCTCCAGACCTCGGCGCTTTTGTCCCTCATTTATCCCGAGAACGAGGAATACTACAAAAATCTACTTAAGATAGTTTGGGCGTATCTGAACGAGTATACCTGGGCGCCCCTTGGCCACTACACGGAGTTTTATTATCAAAGGACACCAAAGGACTTTGACTACGGGCTGCTTGATATTTTTGCCTGTTCCGTTGCTTTTTCTATGGCAGAGGTAAAAAATCTGTTCAAGGACCGCTTCCCACAGCTGCTTAAGGACAGAATCAGCTATGAGTTAAGGCGCAGAACCATTGAGCCGTTTTTGAATAGAGCCTTCTTCTGGGAAAAGCACAACAACAACTGGACTGCAGTTTGCACAGGCGCTGTTGGCAGCGTTTTGCTCTACGAGGCGCCGGAGCTTTACTATGAAAATAAGGAAAGAATTGATAGTGCCCTTAAGTGCTACCTTGACAGCTACAAGGACGACGGTATGTGCGTTGAGGGTGTTGGCTATTGGGAGTTTGGCTTTGGCTTCTTTGCTTCCTTTGCGCTCCTTGAAAGAGAGCTGACAGAGGGCAGGGTTGACCGCTTCAAGGACAAGAAGATAAAGGAAATTTCAAAATTCCTTCAAAAAACCTTTTTGCAGGACAATGTTATTGTTACCTTTAGCGATGCAAGCGTAACACAAAACTATTTCTTTGGCATTTGGCATATGCTAAGGCACGTTTACGGCGATGAGCTGGAGCCACTACCAAAGTGCCACGGCCATGTGGTAAAGGATAATACCCACTTTAACTTTGCGCTCCGTGGCTTTATTTACTACGACGAAAAGCACCTGAGCGACACACTAAGGACAGACGTTGTTTACAGCGGAGAAAACTCCAACTACTTTATAAAGAGAACAAAAAATTATGGCTTTGCGGTAAAGGGCGGCGATAACGGAGAGAGCCACAACCACATTGACGTTGGCTCCTTTATTCTGGCAAGAAACAACAAGCAAATTATTTGCGACGTGGGCGGCGGACCCTACGAGGACGGCTACCACACCGACAGAAGATATTCCTTCTTCCACCCATCAGCCTACGCCCACAATATTCCTCTCTTTGACGGGCAGGGCGAGGACGGCATAAGACGTGAGCAGGTTATCTGCCAGTACGACGGCAAGGATAGGGTATATCTTGATTTTACAAACGGCTACGGCTTAGAGTTTCTTAAAAAGGCAGAGAGGACCTTTATACTAAAGGACGACCAAATTACATTGATTGACCATTTTGATTTAAGCGAGCAAAAGGAAATAACAGAGCACTTTGTTTCCTTGGTAGAACCAAAAATAGCGGGGGGAGTGGCTGTAATTGACGATGTTACCCTTGTTGCAGGTGGAAATATTGAGCCAAGGCTCACCGTAAAGGAAGTAAAAGCCCACCACGGCAACCGCCCCCACAACGTCTACATTCTTGACTACGTGCTCCCTCTGGGACAGACGGACTTTGAGCTGCTTATTAAAATGTAAGAGGTGAAAAAATGGAGCAGGTATTTATTTCATATTCTACAAAGGATGCGGCAGTTGCTGACGCATTGACACATTGGCTGGAGCATGCGGGCATAAGATGCTGGATTGCGCCAAGGAATGCGGTGCCGGGCGTTGCCTATACAGAGTCTATTGTTGAGGCAATACACAAAAGCAAGGTTTTTGTTTTGGTTTATTCCAAAAAAAGCGATGAATCAAAACATGTAAGGAGCGAGATTAACTCAGCGTTTAACTCTGACTGCGTTATTGTCCCCCTGCGAATAGAGGATATCGACCCATCTATGACCTATGAATACTACATAGGCTCTACGCACTGGCTTGACGCAATTTCTCCCCCAATAGAAAAGTATTTCGACCAGCTTACAAGCAGGATTAAGGGAATATTGAACGCAGAGGAGCAGACCCCGCAGAAAAAGATAGTAGAGTTTAAAGGCAGGGCGGAGAAAAACGGAAGCGTTCAAATGGTGAAATTTGAAGAGCTGCTTGATTACGGGCTTTTGCCGGAAAAAATAGCGTCCAAGCTCATAGAAAACGACTACATTAACTACGGCGAAAACGCAAACGAGGATAACGAGGGCACCCCCGAATTCTGGGCGGAAATGCTAAGCTGCTTTACAGAAACCTACCGCTATATGGTTGACGGACTACAAATCGTAGGCGACTGGTCAATTACCGCCTTGAACGACGAAAGGTTCAAGGAAATGAAAAACGGACAGGTTGTAAGCAAGGATTTAACCCTTGAAAGCACCGAGGTTATTTCTCTCCCCGGAGAATATAACGGCGTTATTATTACAATGTATATGCTACCGAGGTATAGGTCGGGCAAGAACTTTAAGCTGCTTATGTCCTCATTTCTTGAGCAGGTGCAGGAATACGCCAAGGAAGGCATTTTCTTTAAGGAGTGGTGCGTAAACGCATTCACGCCCCAACAGCAGGCATTTTTCAGAAGCGCAGGCTTTACCTATGCTTGCGACCATAGGCTCTACGGAAAAATCTACACTATAAGCTCAGAAAAGCTTATCAGTCTTGAAATATCAAAGGACTACAAGGAGCTTGTAGAGCTTTACAAAAACAGATAAAAAAGCGACCATTGGTCGCTTTTTTTATTCCTGTGAAAAGTTATCCTTGGAAACGCCGCAGAGTGGGCATTCAAAGTCCGGTGGAAGGTCGTCAAATTTTGTGCCGGGGGCAATGCCATATTCGGGCGCGCCCTCTGCCTCATCGTAGGTCCAGCCACATACATCACATACATATTTCATAAAATTAACCTCATTATTTTGCAAGCTCTCTTGCAAGAGCAGATATTTGTTTTTCGTTTTCCTCGGTCAAGGAAGACAAAATAGTTACCCCTGTGTCGATAATTGTAAGATTTTTTGAGTTTTCCAGCATTGCTTTCATTGTCCTTGCGGCATTTGGCGCCCAGGAGCCGTTTTCTATAAAGGCAACGGTGCGGCTTTGGTAGCTGCGCTCTGTAAGATGAGTGATAAATTCTCTCATATATGGGAAAATGCCATTATTATAGGTGGTGGTTGCAAGCACCAGCTTGCTGTACTTGAAGGCATCCTCAATAGCCTCGTGCATGTCCTCACGGGCAAGGTCGCAAAGGCTTGTGGCAACGCCAAGAGCTTGGAGCTCGTCCTGAAGGAGAGCAGCCGCCTCGGCAGTATTGCCGTAGACAGAGGTATAGGCAATAAACACGCCTTCCTTTTCTGCCGCATAGCTTGACCAAATGTTGTACAGATTTAGGTAATAGTCAAGATTTTCCTCAAGCACAGGGCCGTGGAGAGGACAAATTCTTTCTATCTCCAAGGAGCTAACCTTCTTAAGGAGCGCTTGCACTTGTGTGCCATACTTGCCAACTATGCCGAAATAGTAGCGCCTTGCCTCGCACGCCCACTCCTCGTCGGCATCAAGTGCGCCGAATTTTCCAAAGGCGTCGGCAGAGAAAAGTGTTTTTTCTGTGTCAAGATAGGAAACCATAACCTCGGGCCAATGAACCATTGGGGCGGTGTAGAAGGTCAGGGTGCACTCTCCCAGGCTCAGCCTGTCCCCGTTGTCTACAACAATTTGGTTATTTGGAAAGTCCGTGCCGAAAAAGCCCTTCATCATATTAAAGGCTTTTTTGGTAGCCACAATTTTTATGCTCGGGTATTCAGCCATAAGGCTAAAAATGCTAGAGGAATGGTCAGGCTCCATATGGCTGACTATCAAAAAGTCGGGACACGTGTCGCCAATTTCCCTTTTAATGTTCTCAAGCCACTCTTCAAAAAAGAGAAGATCAACAGAGTCCATAATAGCAATTTTTTCATCTCTTACAAGGTAAGAGTTGTAGGAAATTCCGTTTGGAATATCAAATTGACCCTCGAAAAGGTCGGTAAGTCTGTCGTTTACACCGATGTAGGTAATCTTTTTCATCAGAAGCATTTTCCTTTCTTACAGTCTACGGCATTGCCCGACTTGAAGCACACCTCATTTTCGCACATGCCCTTTGTATATATATCAATAATGTTACTTGTGGTGGTTTCGGCAATATTGGAAAGCGCCTCCTCGGTAAGGAACGCCTGATGTGAGGTAACAATAACATTAGGCATGGAAATCAGCCTTGCTAAGGTGTCGTCCTCTAAAATATGGCCGGAAAAGTCCTCGAAGAAGAAGTCGCTTTCCTCCTCGTAAACGTCAAGGCAGGCGGCACCCACCTTGCGTGATTTAATGCCCGAGAGAAGAGCCTCCGCATCTACAAGTGCGCCACGTGAGGTGTTTATAATTACCACACCACGCTTGCATTTTTCAATGGCATTTTGGTCGATTATGTGATAGGTTTCCTCGGTAAGAGGACAATGCAGAGAAATAATGTCGCTTTCGGAAAGAAGCGTGTCAAGCTCTACAAACTGACAGCCCTCAATTTCTGTGGGGAACTTGTCGTAGGCAAGCACCCTCATACCAAAGCCACGGCAGATGTTAATAAAGACCTTGCCGATTTTACCCGTGCCAATAACGCCCACGGTTTTGCCGTAAAGGTCAAAGCCGGTCATGCCGTTTAGGCTGAAGTTAAAATCTCTTGTTCTGATATATGCCTTGTGTATGCGGCGGATTGAGGTAAGCAGCATTGCCACCGCATGCTCCGCAACCGCATAGGGCGAGTATGCAGGAACACGCACCACGTGAATTTTGCCACGGGCGTATTTAATATCAACATTGTTAAAGCCGGCACAGCGCAGGGCAAGGATTTTTACACCCATTTGGTAAAGCTTGTCAATAACCGCTTGATTAACGGTGTCGTTTACGAAAACGCAAACGCCGTCAAAGCCGTGGGCAAGCTCCACTGTGTCCTCGTTCAGCTTTGCCTCAAAATATTTAATTTCTATGTCCTTTTCCCCAGCATATTTGTCGAATGCTGTCTTATCGTAGGCTTTTGTGTCGAAAAATGCAATCTTCATGTGCACCCTCCCTTTCCTTACTTATACTATTGTACCACATTTAAGGGCAAAAATAAACAAAGGGAACAGATTTTTATCTGTCCCCAAGGTGGAATTATCCGCCGTATTCTGCAATATATGGAAGACCTCTGTACCTTTCAGCACAGTCAAGTCCGTAGCCGATAACGAAAAAGTCCTCAATAGTAAACAGAGCAATATCAGCATCAAACTTAACAAGGCGCCTTTCGGGCTTATCAAGAAGAGTAACCACCTTAAGAGAAAGAGGATTTCTTGCCTTGAGAAGGCTTACAACGTCATTTAGGGTGCGACCTGTGTCGATAATATCCTCAACAATAATAACGTGGTAGCCGGAAATATCACGGTCAAGGTCCATTGTGATTTTTACAACTCCTGAGGAGCAGGTGCCCTCATAATAGCTCTTTGCGCACATAAATCCAATTTCGCAGGGGAGAGTGATTGCACGGCAAAGGTCCGCCATAAAAATAAATGCGCCCTTCAAAATGCTAACCAGCAAAACAGGCTTGCCGTCTGTATACATTTGGTCAATCTCTTTGCCAACCTCTTTGATTCTTTGGTCAATTTGCTCTTTGGTTATTACAACTCTTTTAATCTTATTCATATTTAGCCCCTCTGTTTGTTTGGTAACTATATTATAACAAAAGCCTGCCAAGTAGTCAAATGTTTTTTGACAAGTTTGAGTATTTATTGACAAATTTTTTATATAGTGCTACAATATAATAGAAAAAGGGGGTGCAATTATGAATTGTAAGAATTGTAATATGGAGCTAAACAATGATGCGCTTTTTTGCCCACAATGCGGAACCAAGGCGGAAAAAGACAGATGCTGTCAAAGCCATTGTGACTGCGGAAGAGCAATTCAAGAGGAAGATATATTCTGCCCCGATTGCGGTAAAAAATTAAAAAATTTTAAAAGCTTTTGCTCCGGCTGTGGCACAGAGCTAAAGGAGAACGAGGCGTTTTGTCATCTTTGCGGTACAAAAACGCAGCAAGCTGCCGTGGCAGTAGTTGAGGAACAGACAGATGAACCGAAAAAGATAAGCTATAAAGACGGTGTTATGTCTATGGTATTCGGTTTTCTGGCGGAATATGTGGGGGAGCTTTCTATGTTGCCCTTCGTGTTCCCGATTTTCTTAGCCGGCGCTATTGTTTTAATGGTTTTTTCAAAAAAATACAGGGATAGATATTTGAGCCAATACGGAAAGCATTGCGGCTTTACCGTGGCAGGTAATGTGGCGAGAATAATGGCAATACCGGTAACTGTGTTTTGTGCCTTATATGGGCTTGTATTTACTATACTTTTGATAGGAGAAATTGCATATGGAATGTAAGAATTGCGGAAATTTGTTAAATGAGGACTCCATCTTTTGCGCGGCATGCGGAACTGCTGTGGAAAAAGAGGAGAAAAAGGAAATTGAAATTGCCACCTGTGGCGGCTGTGGCAGGCTCATAAGAGAAGAAAATAAATTCTGCCCACATTGTGGCTATGAGATGAAAAAGGAAACCTTATGTAAGGGCTGTGGTCAAAAGCTGGCAGAGGGGACAAGGTTTTGCCCCAGCTGCGGCACTAAGGCTCAAGAGACACAGGGTCAGGAGCCACCAAGACCTGCACAGCAGCCCGCAAGTGAGCAGCCTGCAAGCGAGCCAAAGGCGGTAAGCAAGAAGAATTCTATTCTTTCTATGGCGTTTGGCATTGCATCAGTGTTCTGCGGATTGTTTTCCTGGTATTACATTTGCCCGTTTATATTTATCGCAGGGTCAATAATTTTCGGTTCCCTTTCAAACTCAAAGAGAGAAGCCTACATAAGGGAAGCAGGGGAGCCAAACGGCTTTACAAAAGCCGGCAAAATTACAACCACCGTGTCAATACCTGTAACCATTGTGTTTGGTATAATCGGCGTTGTATTGTTTGGCGTATTTGTATATGCAATAGCGCAGGGAATGAACTCATAAACAAAAAAAGATGTCTCTGCCGTAAAGCAGTTTTATAAAAAGTCAAAAAAGGACGAGGAATTTCTCGTCCTTTTTGCACACAATCTTGATTTGCAAGGTATAGTGTGTTATACCATTTTTTGCTTTCGGGCGGTAAAGCTTTTTAGTGATATGCCTCGCCACTAGGCAAGCGTGGGCTCGGCGTGATATTTTTGCTTTTCAAAAGTGATATTGCTCCCGTCGGTCGCAGTGATATTCTATTCGCTTTTGTAACTTCAAACGCGCGTAGCGCATACCACTGCCGAAGGCAATATCACGCACAAAGCGCATACCACTCGCCATAGGCGAATAGAGTTGGCGCACCCGCGATAAAGCAGGTGCGCCAAAGACATCCTCTTACTTTTACGCCGGAATACCCTTTGTAAGTGTTTCCTTTACTGAATTAAACTCTTCGTCAGTCATCTTAAGAACATTGATGCCGAGAATGATACCCATAACCATATTAACTACGCCAAGGATACCAAATGTAACAATACCAAGAACAATTCTTAAAACGCCTGTCTTAATTCTGCCCTGCATAAAGCATGGAACACCATAAGAATTGAAGATAATGCACATAACACCAAAAAGAATTCTGTTGTCCATTTGTAAAACTCCTTTCATTAGAAATCAAGCACATTTTATCATATGAAAAAATGGTTGTCAATAGAAACAAAAAATATAGCAAAAAGCAACAATTTTCCCAAAATTTCGCACAGGCGAATAAAAATAAAAGAAAAAATATATTGACACACCGAAAAAAATGTGATAATATACTTATGCTCATTTAAAAATGAACGAATGCACAATTAAATGCAGGAGTAGCAAGCCTTTGCCTTGCATGCGAAGCGGATTCTGAAAAACAAGTTTTTCAGAGCCACCGGTCATAACGGGGGAGTGAACAAAAAACGATTGAGTATCGTTTTTTGAAGCGAGTAACGAAAATAAGGAGAGCGGAAGGCGAGGTAACGAGGCGCACCGAGCGACTATATTTTCGGAAGGGCACGAGTCTTGAAAACCGAAAAAACTAAATAAAAAAGCACAATTTGCATTGTGTAGCAGGAATAGCAAGACTTCGTCTTGTGCTGCGGCAAGCCCCTTGTGAGTAAACTCCCAGATGGCCTTTGCCTTGCATGCGAAGCGGATTCTGAAAAACAGGTTTTTCAGAGCCACTTCGAAATTCTCTGCATATCATAATGCAACGGGTGCATATGATATGCAGGAATATCGAAGCGGTCATAACGAGGCGGTCTTGAAAAACTCTCGTTACTGTCACTGCAAAATCGTGAAAGCCCTTGATTTTATTGGGCTTTTCGGGGGTTCATCTGCACGTTGCGAGATGGCTTTCTCGCAGTTTTCTCGCAAATTTCTCGCAGGTTTCTCGCAATTTCCGAATGTTTTCGAACCCATTTTGAATTGGTTCGGTGACTATTTGGGACAATTTAATAGCCTACGGAGGCATATCGAAGCGGTCATAACGAGGCTGTCTTGAAAACTTCCTTCGTCTGTTTATGTAATCTCTTAAAAACCCTTGATTTTATTGGGTTTTTCACAACTTAATATGCACTTTGCGAGAAGCGTTTCTCGCAGATTTCTCGCAATTTTCTCTACGGAGGGTTATCGAAG
>JAFUJS010000007.1 GCA_017468115.1 Clostridia bacterium
ATCAAGGAGCTTGACAATATCATCCGATGCTTATACGAGGATAGAGTCTGCGGAAGAATCACTCCCGAACGCTACGATACAATGGCAAGCGGATACGAGCAAGAGCAAACCACACTAAAAGAAAAGCTGATAGCCGTGAATAACGGTATCAGCGAGATGGATATGCGAGATAGTTGCATCAGGGAATTCATTGCAAAGGCAAAGCAGTATATTGAAATTCCGAAGCTCACGCCCGAATTGCTACGAGTATTTATCCGTAAAATAGAAGTCTTTGAGAAAATGGAAAAATACTCAAGGAAAGTCGGCAATCTCATCAATATCCACTATGCATTCCAACTTCCCGAACAAGACGGAATGCCGATGCTTAAGATGCTACTTCCAAGTAATATGAGAGAAACTGCGTAAGAAAGCAGTACACGGAAGGCAAAACGCCTTCCGTGTACATACCGCCCCAAATTCTCCGTTAAGAACACAACGGAAAACGGACAGATTTTTTATTTAATTTTGATCTGAAAGTCCTATATCCAATAACCTACGATTCTAAATATGATAATCGTCTGCACTGATGAAACGACCGACTTGTGGATCATAGTACCTAGACTGGAGATAATATAGTCCCGTCTCGGTATCGTAATAATATGAACGATATCTGATAGGGTTAATATTACCGATATGTGATATATTTGTAATCTCAACACCGTTCGCATCAAGCACCTTATGATTGCCCCATGCATCGTATACATATTTTACCACGGTGTTACCTGCAAAGTCAAGTAACTATACTACATTTCCAAAGATGTCTTTTTTGTAAGTATACACCTGTCCGTAATGTGAAATTGCTGTAAAAGATGAATTATAATCATAGAAGAATACGATCTCATTTGATTGTTCAGTAAACAACCTTCCGTCGTTATCATACACCGCAAGCAATCCGTTTTAATTCTCTTGTGCTCTAGTTTTCCTTAAATTTCCTATTGACAAGGGGTTTCTTAGGTGCTATAATAAATGGGACAAGGTGTCCCAAAAGATGTTTTGGGGCAGGAAAAGGAAGGTATTTATTATGGCAAACGTAAAGGTTGATATTATTATTTCTATTAAGCAATGTATTGAAAATTACTTTGATACATATAGCTCCTCTCCATCAGTACGTGAGATTTCCGCAAGCACAGGTGTTTCCAAAAGCACCGTGCAAAGGTATCTTGACGCAATGGAGCGTGCAGGCATTATAACTAAGGGAGAAATGGGCTTTGAAACACCATACATTTCAAAGACAGAGCGTGAAATGGTGTCCGTGGCTAAGATTGGTACAATTCCCTGCGGCCCTCTTGATGACCGTGAGGAATATATTGACGGCTATGTAAGGCTGCCAAAGTCCTTCGTTGGCAAGGGCAATTTCTTTATTCTTACAGCTGACGGTAATTCTATGATTGATGCCGGCATTGACGACGGCGATATGGTTATTATAAGAAAGCAGGACTACGCAAAGCGTGGGGACATTGTTGTTGCCTTGGCTGACGGACAAAGCACCCTTAAGCGCTACTATCCGGAGCCTGAAAACAAAAGGGTTGTTTTACATCCTGAAAACGAGGAAATGGACGATATTATCGTTAGTAATTGCCTAATTCAAGGCGTTGCCACTAAGGTAATTAAGTCCCTATAAGATATATGGCAGAGCATTTTATTAGGGTTAATTTAGAGGTAGATGCTCGCTTTCTCAAAAATGGCAAAATGCGACCTAGGCGAATTATTTACGGTGGCAAGACCTTTGAGATAACAAGGGTGCTTGACACTCGTAACTATTGCCCCAGGGTTGTTTCCTGTGTTGCCCCTGTTGAGTATTTGGTGCTTGTCGAGGGGGTAGAAAAAAGGATTTATTTCGAGGCTTACACCAACAGCTGGTTCTCTGTAAAAGAGGAAATTTAGACACTCCACGAGGGATTTATGAAGAAAAGGGCGATTTTACATAGCGATGCAAACTGCTTTTATGCATCCTGTGAAATAGTGTTAAATCCAGAGCTTAGAGATAAGGCTGTGGCGGTTTGTGGCGCCAGTGAGGAAAGGCACGGCATTGTTTTGGCAAAAAGCGAGCTGGCAAAAAGGGCAGGTATTACAACAGGTATGCCCAACTGGGAAGCAAAGAAAAAATGCCCTGAGCTTATTATTGTGCCGCCCAGATTTGAATACTACAAAAAGTTTTCCCAACTTCTTCATAAGATTTATGAGGACTACACGGATTTAATTGAGCCTTACGGGCTTGACGAATGCTGGCTTGACGTTACAGACAGCCTCAGGTCCCCTATGGAGATTGCCGAGGAGATAAGACAAAGGGTTAAGGACGAGCTGGGGCTTACTGTCAGCATAGGTGTTTCCTTTAACAAGGTTTTCGCCAAGCTGGGCAGCGACCTTAAAAAGCCGGACGCTATAACCGAGATAACTGAGGACAATTTTAAGGAGAAAATTTGGACACTCCCCTGCTCGGATTTGCTTTATTGCGGCAGGCAGACCACCCAAAGGCTTGAAGAGGTGGGGGTTACTACCATCGGTCAGCTGGCAAGGGTGCCCAAGGATTTTTTGGAAAGGCGACTTGGTAAAAACGGCGGTATGCTGTGGGATTTTGCAAATGGACTTGATATATCCCCTGTTGCCCATATGGACGACAAGGCTCCACCAAAGTCTATTGGCCACGGTATTACCTGTATTGAAAATCTTGTAAATAACGAAGAGGCTGAAAAGGTTATTCTTTCTCTCGCTCTTGATGTGGGCTACAAGCTAAGGCAAGAGGCAAAGCGTGCCCGTGGGGTTGCTATTACTATAAAGGATGAGCTTTTGCATTCTGTTTCTGCCCAGGCAAGGCTAGAAAAGCCTGTGCAGGACGAGGTTAGTCTGGCAAAGGCAGGCTTTAAGCTGCTGAGAGAAATATATAATTGGGAGCATAAGATCAGAGCTATCACAATAACGGCAATAGATTTGATTGACCAGGATCAGCCTGAACAAACGGATTTGTTCTTTGACTACGACAAGGCTGAAAAGAAGAAAAAGCTTTTTTGTGTGGTTGATGAGATAAAAAACACCTACGGCAAAAGCTCCATTAAGCCTGCCACGGTGCTTGACGAAAAGAAAATGCCACCGCCTAAGGCAAGCGATGGCGCAATTGATTTTGAGGTTAAGCTGCCCGGACCTATGAAAAAATAAGCCTGCGGTAAGCCTTTGAGGTATTTATGGAAATAAAGGAAATCGGACATTTAAGGACTCAATTTAAGACAAAGTTTGGGGTGCCAAGGCAAAGCGGTGCAGTTGCAGGTAGTCTTGCCACTCTTGTGCTTTGTGAGGAATACAGAGCCAAGGAAGCATTGCGTGGGCTTGAGGACTTCTCCCACATTTGGGTAATTTGGGGCTTTAATAAGGCGGAGTACAAGGAGTTTTCTCCAACCGTGCGCCCACCAAGGCTTGGCGGCAACACAAGGGTCGGGGTTTTTGCCTCTCGCTCTCCGTATAGACCAAACAGCTTGGGGCTTTCTCTTCTTAAAATTGAAGGGATTGAGAAAACGGAAAACGAGGGCTACGTTTTGCACCTTAGCGGCGCTGATATGATGGATGGGACCCCTGTTTATGATATAAAGCCATATCTCCCACAGTTTGAAAGCATACCAAACGCCAAGGGTGGCTTTAGCACCAGCCTTGAGGATTATAGGCTTACCGTGCATATTCCCACCGAGCTTGAAAACAAGCTTACCGAGGCACAGCTTTCGTGTCTGAGGGACGCACTTAGCGAGAACCCAAGACCCTCATATATAGACACTCCCTCCCGCATTTTTGGTTTTCCCTTTGAAAGCTTTGAGGTAAAATTCAGGGTTGAGGGTAAGGAGCTTTTTGTTATTAGCATTGAATAAAAAGAGGCATTTTGCCTCTTTTTTGATATTGAAAAAAGGAACAGATATACTCTGTTCCTTTTTATTTTATAAAAATGTAAATGCCAGCCAAGCAATGCCAAAGGCAACGCAGAGGATGCCTATCATTATGAGCATTGGCACAATCATCATCTTAACAGCGGACCAATAGGTAACCCATTTGTCGCCAAAGGTGGACTTGCCTGTATTATAATTTGGCTTTTTTGCATTTGGAAGGTTGGACATATCGGCAATGGTCCTGCCGTCGTCAATATAAACAACCTTTTCCTTTTTCTTCTTCTCGCTTGGCTTCTTGCTCATTTTTACCTCACATAGATTTTGGAGTGGTTTAGCCGTTTTGCTCCTCTAAAAGGTGGCATGCGGCAAAATGTCCCTCGCCATACTCCTTATACTGTGGTGGAATATGCTTGCATATTTCCTTAGCATACGGACAGCGTGTATGGAAGCGACAGCCCTTTGGTGGGTTCGCAGGAGATGGAATATCGCCTGTCAGAACCATACGGTTCATTTTCACGTCGGGGTTTGGATTCGGAATTGCTGAGAACAGCGCCCTTGTGTAAGGGTGAAGTGGGTTTTCAAAGATATCGTCCTTCTTACCAAACTCTACCATTGCGCCAAGGTACATAACGCCGATTTTGTCGGAGATGTACTTAACCACCGATAGGTCGTGGGAGATAAAGAGATATGTAAGACCCAAATTCTTTTGTAAGTCCTTAAGAAGATTGATAATCTGTGCCTGAATTGACACGTCAAGCGCAGAAACAGGCTCATCACAAATAACAAGCTTTGGATTTACGGAAAGCGCTCTTGCAATACAAATCCTTTGGCGCTGACCGCCTGAAAACTCGTGTGGGTATCTTTCGTAATAGTAATCACGAAGTCCGCACTTGTCCATTAAGTCAAGCACATAATCCTTTCTTTCTGCCTTTGGTACAATCTTGTGCACCTCAACAGGCTCGGAAAGGATGCCTCCTACTGTGCTTCTTGGTGGAAGTGATGAGTAGGGGTCTTGGAAAATAATCTGCATTTGACGGCGAAGCTCTCTCATCTTAGAGGGTTTGATATTTGTAATATCCTGTCCGTTAAAGATAATTTGACCGCCGTTTGATGGGTGAAGCTTCAAAATAGTTCTACCCATTGTGGTCTTACCACAGCCGCTTTCGCCAACAATACCAAGAGTTTCGCCCGGGTAAAGCTTGAAGGAAACGTCGTCAACTGCGATAAGCTCCTGCTGTACCTTACCTGTAAGGCTCTTCTTGATTGGGAAAGCCTTTCTCAGGTGTCTAACCTCTAAGAGCGCCTCAGGGTCGAAGGGCTGGGCAAAGTCGTACTCCGCCTGTGCCTTTTTCCATGCACGGTATTCTGCCTCGATAGCCGCATCGTCGTAGATAGGCTCTGCCTGTGCCACGGATGCTTCTGCTTCCTCTGTGGGCTCTACTACTGTATCGGTAGGCTCCAGAGCTTCATTGTTTTCAAAATCAGCCATTTGCACAGTCCTCCTTTTCCTCGTTATAGAGGTGGCACGCTACATAGTGTGTAGGGCTAACCTGAATCATGCCCGGATAATCGCCTGAGCACTTGCCGATGCACTTGCCACATCTTTCCTTAAAGTAGCAATGTGTAGGCATATTAATTGGGTTTGGTACGTTGCCGGGAATATTGAAGAGTGTATCTGTGTTAGATTCAAGGGTTGGCTTGGATTTCTGAAGTCCTATGGTATATGGGTGCATAGGATTGTGGAAAATCTCTCTAACAGTACCCTTCTCAATAACTCTGCCTGCGTACATAACAACCACGTAGTCTGCCATTTCAGCAATAATACCGAGGTCGTGGGTGATAAGCAGGATGGAGCCGTCAATTTTTGTTTTAATATCACGGAGCAAATCAAGAATTTGCGCCTGAATTGTAACGTCAAGAGCAGTTGTAGGCTCGTCTGCAATAACAAGCCTTGGGTTGCAGGCAAGAGCCATAGCAATCATAACTCTTTGACGCATACCGCCTGAAAGCTCGTGGGGGAATGCCTTGTATACACGCTCGGGTGCGGCAATTCCAACCAGGTTGAGCATTTCCATTGACTTGTCCTTAGCCATTTCCTTTGTTGCGCCCGGAACGTGAATAAAGGTAACCTCGTCAAGCTGTTCTCCAATTGTGAAAATTGGGTTGAGTGAGGTCATTGGCTCCTGGAAAATCATTGAAATTTCTTTACCACGGATTCTATGAATCTCACGGATTGGCATCTTTGCAATATCGTAGCATTTCTTCGCACCTGTGTCGTTGCCGTTTTCGTCAAGAAGCGGCTCACTTGATGCAAAGCGAATATTACCGGAGCAAATTTGTCCCTGTGGGCCTTGGATAAGACGCATAACTGACATGCTGGTTACGCTCTTTCCACAACCGCTTTCTCCAACAACACCCACAATGGAGTGCTTTGGAACATTGTAGGAAACGCCGTTAACTGCCTTAACAACGCCTTGGTCTGTAAAGAAGTAGGTGTGAAGGTCGTCAATCTCCAAAATGTTTTCCGGGTCCTTCATTTCAGTAAGAAATTCCTCTTCCTTGGCACGTCTGTTCTTGTACCTTTCAAGGTCCTTTACGATTTTTGCGTTTTCCTTAGCAATTCTGCGGATTTCCTTACTAGATAGGTAATGAGAATTCTTTTCTGCCATAATTACCTCCTAGCCTTTGGGTCAAGGGCATCACGAAGACCGTCGCCAACGAAGTTGAAGCCCAATACCGCAATAACGATACAGATACCTGCAGGCACCCAAACAAGTGGATGATACTTTAGTACATCTGCATCCTGTGAAATAATGTTAATAATTGTACCCCAAGCTGCATTTGGTGCCTTTACACCAAGGTTCAAGTATGACAGAGTTGCCTCGTAAAGAATCATACTACCAAGGCTAAGGCTCATTTGAACGATAAGCTGTGGCATAACGTTCGGAATTAGGTGCTTGAAGATTTTTCTGCCTGCAGAATAACCCATTGCCTCTGCGGCAACCATATACTCCTGCTCACGAAGGGACAAAATCTGTCCTCTTACAAGACGGGCTGTGCCCGGCCAAGAGATAAGTGAAAGAATTGCCATAAGGAGGTAAATTCTTTCCTCACCGGTAAGTCCTGCGCCGTCAAGAATAAAGCCTACAATAAGTAGAATTGGAACGCCTGGCAGGCACATAAGAATGTCACAAATACGCATTATTACATTGTCTATCCAGCCACCAAAATAGCCTGCAATACCGCCAAAAATAACACCCAAGAAGGTGATTAGGAATACTGCTAGGAAGGATACAAGAAGAGATGTTTGTCCACCCTTCATAAGACGGGCAAGAACGTCGTAGCCCTCCTTGTCTGTGCCAAGTGGGTGTGTTTTGGATGTTGGCGCAAGCTGGTTGTAGGTACGTTGTGTTTCCACAGCCTGCTTTACCTCATAAACCTGTCCGTTTACCTCGAAGGTGAATACAGACTCTGCATATTCGATAATTTCTGTTTCGCCGTCTGCTGTTTTGTGATCCCATTGAGTATAAATAAGTGGACCTACAAAGCTAAATAGGAAAAGTCCTACAAGCATGATAAGACCAATAAGACTAAGCTTAGAACGGAAGAAGCGACGTACAACCATCATAGTTGGGGACATAAGCTTTACGTTTTTGTCGTGTGGCTCGTCCTCGGCTTCTTGTGGCGTTGCTTCCTCAGTTTCTTCTTCAGCCTCAGCCGCCTCGTCGCTTTGTGCGTCGATGTAGATTCCAAGAACCTCAGCTTCAGCCTCAGAAAAATCGTTTTCCTGCTTGTCTGCCTTGATGTCCTCTGCAATTCTGTTAATATCAGCCTCGTCAATTACGGCGTGCGCCTTGTCCTGCTTAATATCGTCTACAATATCTGACACCTCGTAAAGGTCGATGTCAGCAGTCTTTCCTTCTTTTGATGCTACATAAGCTGAATATATGCCCTTCTTATCTGTTGGGCGAAGGCTTAATAAAACTCTTTTCTTCATTTCATTATACCTCCTACTCCAGCTTAACTCTTGGGTCAACCAACGCGTACATAAGGTCGGACAAAAGTACACCTATTACGCTAAGTATTGCCAAGAACATGTTGTAGCCCATGATAAACGGAATATCACCCTTACTCATTGCGTTTAGGGCAACGTTACCGATACCATCAAGTGCAAACACCTGCTCCGTGATAATCGCACCTGAGAAAAGGGAAGGCAAAAGTCCTGCCAAGGTGGTTACCAACGGAATTAGTGTGTTACGGAAGGCGTGCTTATTTATAACCTTGCTTTCCTTAAGTCCCTTTGCACGGGCAGTTCTGATATAATCTGAGTTCATAACCTCAAGCATATTTGTTCTTGTCATTCTCATTCTAGGTCCTATGCTTAGGATTACTATTGTAAGAATTGGTAGAAGCATATGCTGCGCATAGTCCAAAAGCAAGCCTATGCCCTCTGTTGGACCGCCAACAGAAAGCATACCGGCAATTGGTAGCCATTGAAGCTCATATGCAAATAAAAGCTTGAGCATCTGTCCAAAGAAGAAGGATGGTAATGAAATACCAATCATTACAAGGACTGTTGACAAATAGTCTCTGAAGGAGTATTGATGGGTAGCTGCTGTGATACCGAGTGGTATAGCAATCATAAATTCAAACACAGTAGCAATAAGTGCAACTGCGAAGGAAATACCCATCTTACTAGCAATAACATCCTTTACAGGAATTTTCTCGATAAAGCTAGTACCAAAGTCAAATCTGCAAATGTTACCAAGCCAGGTGAAATAGCCCTTAATAATTCCAACAAAGCTATTATCACCAAGGCCGTAGGTAGCATAAAGTGCTTCTCTTGTTTCCTTTGAAACAGGTGTTGTTCCACTCATGTTGCTGATTAGTGTTTCTACATAGTCAACAGGCATTAAGCGGATTAGAAAATAGATTATTAGTGAAACGCCCAGCAAAATAAGAACCGAAAGAGCAAGTCTTTTTAGTATATATTTTGCCATTTTATTTTACTCCAATCAATTATTTAGCAAAGTCAAGCTCCCAAATTCTATCAAGCGGTGAAGAATATGGGTTAACCTCAGCCGGAAGTGTATCAGCATCAATTACACTTGTATTGAATGCGTATACAACGCTTCTCTGGTATACAGGAAGCTCGATAGCAAGGTCAAGAATCTTGCCCATTGCCTGCTCGTAAATAGCTGTTCTTTCATTCTGGTCAAGTGTTTCTCTTGCCTGGTCGATAAGGTCGCTTAGCTCGTTAAGAAGCTTTTTCTCTGCCGCAGAACCAGAGTTCTTAATTGATGGATAGCCCCAAGCAAGTGTGCTTGTTGCGGAGGAGTTCTTGTGGTAAACCTGATATAGGTCAGGGTCGATTGTTGAGCCCCAAGCCGCTGCCCAAACCGCAAGTGAGCCTGTGGAGAGCTTTGTAAGTGCCTGAATATCAGCGTTTACTGTGATATCCCAGCCCATTTCGTTAAGAAGCGCTGCTGCGTCTCTAAATACCGTGTAGGTTGGGTGGTCTGTAAGGTTGGAGCCTGCAATTGTAAATGTAAGCTTAAGTGATGAATCGCCTGCGCTAACTCCTGCTGCTCTCATATATTTCTGGATGTTAGCCTTTGCAGTTTCAACATCCCATGTATTGTCGATTTGTGGATAGTCGTGTCCGTTGTCTGTACTATAAAGTGGATTACCATTTGCATCCTTGCCTACTGTTGGGTAAGCCCAGCTTACCTTAGACATTGGATAGTAAATTTGGGTTGCTGTACCTGAACGGTAGTATTCAACAGCAAGGCTTGTGTTCATGGCACTCATGATAGCCTTTCTAAGGTTAATATTTGGTACCTCCTTAGCATTGATACCAATATAACCATAACCGAGCTGGTCTGTGATAATTCTATCAAAGTTGCCTGTTGCCTTTAGTCTATCAAGCTCTGCATAGTTATTCTTTGTAAGCTGTGGAGAAATATAGTGAATATCGCCTCTTTCAAGCATACCGATAGCGTCAGTCAACGGAATAACCTGGTAACGAACCTTCTCAATCTTTGCGTTCTTGATTGGATCTGCCTCTACATTGTCGTCAACTGTTGTAAAGTGCTCATTTCTCTTGAAGTACACAATCTTGTCTGTGAAGAATGTGTTTGTTTGTGGCTCGTCGCCATTTGAACGGTCAGTTGCCTTGTAAGCACCTGCGCCCATTGGAAGTCTCACATTTCTTGTAGACTGGATAATCTTTGTCATGAAGCTGTATGTACCAAATTCAACGCCGAACTTGTTGTTCTTAATATCAACGCCAACACTGGAGCCCTCTCCATAGTAGTGCTGTGGAGCAACTGTGAAGGCAAAGTTCCATTGTGCCTTAGGGTCCTGACCGTTGATTGTGATTTGAAGCACGTCGTAGCCATCTGTTGGAACGCCGTTTGCATCACGACCATCTGCTGTTGCAATTTTGTAATCGTTGCCGTTTACTGTGATTGTTGTGCCTGCAAGTGATGTGTGAGCCAAGGACTTAATGCCCTCGATAGAAGGAACCTTAAGGGAGCCGTCGTCCTTCATACCCTCGTGAAGGATAACCTCCTTAGCCTCTGCTGTATATTCAGTAAGAAGCTTTTGAGCTGTTGCCCAGTACATAAGGATTTGGTCAAGCTTTGACTGTGTTGTTACATTGTAAACAAAGTCGATTGCCTTTTCCTTTGTTGTGATTGATTCTGTGTCGTAGTTAAGCTCTACCTTAACTATCTTGGACTTGTCGCCCTGTGGAACTATTGTACCGTCTGCATTTTCCTTGTCTGCGTATGTTAGCTTTACAAAGCCCTCGTGGAACATGTAGCAAACGATTTCGTTCTTGAACTCGTCTCTTGACTTGTATGGCTCTTCAGTATAAGCGCTTTGAGCAGAGGTATAGTCCGTTTCAAGCTCTTCTCTGAAGTACTTAAGAGCAAGCTCGTAGTCTTCAAGAAGCTTGTCATTTGTAACTGTTTCGCCCTTTTCTGTTGCAATAGCGCCCTTATAGCCTGCGGAAAGAACGTGAGCCTTAATAGCCTCTCTCATCTGCGCATCTGTTGCATTGTAGCCGGAGTTTGTTTTGAAGTTTTGTGTGTATACTGCAAGAAGCTCGTTAAGACGAAGCTGTGCTCTCTTTTGAGCATTTGATGTAATTTGCTCGTCATTTCCTGCTGTGCCTGAGGAAATTGTTTGGGTTCTGTACGCTGAAAGACCCTTAATGTCTGTTGAGTACATTGTGTTTGAGCCTGTGTAAACAGGATCCAGGTAAACATAAAGGTTAAACAGAACGTCCTCAATTGTGAGTGGATGACCATCGGAGAAAAGAATGTTCTTCTTAAGAACGAAGGTGTAGGTTGTTTCTGTCTTCGCAGCGTTTTGTCCAAAGGCGAAATCCTTTGTAACTACTGCTTGGTCATCACCATAGCCAACCTCAACCTTACCGTTAACGTACTTTGAGGTAAGCATACCGATTTGGGTCATGCCAACAATTGTGTTGTCCGGTCCTGTGGTTGCATAGAATGGGTTGAATACACCATCAAGCTCCTCAGATTGAATAACGAATACATCATTTTCACCCGAGCCACCACAACCAGAAAACGCTGTCATTACGCCTGCAAGCATAACAAGGCAAAGCGCAATACATAAAATTCTCTTTTTCATTGTGTTTTACTCCTTAATCTATGTAAGTTAAATTTTTTGACTGAATTATTCCTTTGCTACGAGAACGAGAACAACTGTGTTGCCATTCTGACCGAGTGTTGGCACGAAGTATTCGAGAACAAACTCGTCAGTTGCGGTATCAAGTGTGATATCGAAGCTAATGTCCTCTAGTGCTGTGCCGCTGTCCACACCGCACAAAAGACCTATGCTGTAATCGTCTGTCATAGCAAAGTTTGCGCCCAAATAGATGCAAAGCTTACTATTTGTAACTGCCACGCCCTCAAATGTGCAGCTGCCGCTTACTGTGCCTGCAAAAAGACCAAAGCTGGTTGCAGGTAAACGGGTGCCGCCGCCGATGTAGGCGTAAATATTATTGAAGGTAATGTTTTCAATTGTTGCGCCGTTTAATGCACCAAAAAGACCAAAGACTTGGTTGCTTGTGCCGCTTTGCTCAATTGAAACACCGGAAATTGTATGTCCGTTACCGATAATTTTTCCTGTGAAGGTGTTGTTTGTAAATGGCCATACGATATTCTCCACCTCTCCGTACTCGTTTACAGGTGCGAAGTTCAGGTCCTCAAGAATTTCATAAATACCATTTGGATTCCAAATGTCAGAAAGCTGCTCTGGCTTTGAAATTTTGTACCATTCGCCATCCTTGTAGTCTACATAAACAACCATTTTTTCGTTTTCATAGGTTGCGTTTACAAGGTCATAGGAGCCGATATGTGCAATGGCTTCCTCTGTGATTTGATTTCCGTCAATATATGAAGCAACATAGGTCTTACCCTCGTTTTGGGGGAAGAAGCCTAAATCCATTTCACCAGTTTCGTAGTTCCATGCCGGAACGATAATTGAACCGCTCTCTGTTGGTCTTACAAGCTTTGTTTCAATAAGCTCCTTGGTTTCGTTGTCCTTGAATTCTATTTGGAAGTATGGAATCCAACCAGCATAGAGTGTTATTTCCGGACTGTATGATGAGTGCTCCTTGTTCGGGTCGACCTCAAGTGGTTTGCTAAAGTCCCATCTGTCCTCATAGGTATAAGCAGGCATACGTCCAGACACAGAAGCAACCTCGCCATAATAGTCAAGCGCCTCGCCCTTGTCGTTTACAACAGGTGTCCTCTTTGTAAACCACTCTCCAGTAAATAGATAGTTAGTTAGTTGAGGTGTCCTATTCTCAACTCTATTGGCGCTGTCAGGCTTAACTAGATAGATTTCCTTCATCCCGTTTTCATTGAGAGGAAGATTTTCTATGTTGTAGGAGTCTACGAGAGTATATGTTTTATCCTCTCCAAACCTACCGCCGTTAGCGTCAAACCTTATGCTTACATTATATCCGTCATTATCGTACTGTGTATATGGTGGCTCATTGCACGAGCATACAACAACGACACAAATGAAGGCTAGCAAAAGAAGCATAAGTAGCTTAATTTTCCTGTTCATTTTGTAGTTTTATCCTTTTCTTTTTTCGCCCACGGCGAGGGCGCACGCGCCCCCGTGGACTTACTAAATTATTTTCTTGTAAATAATCTTATAATAGCTTTTCTCTTAATAAATGCAAGCACGCCTGCACCGATTAAGCCGATGCCAAGTAGAATTGACTCAATAATCACAGCTACCATTAGTGGGTCGGTTGTGCTTGTGTCGCCAACCGGCTCCTCTGTATCAGGCTGAGCCTCGCCTGACTCAAACGCCTTGATTCTCTGCTCAGCTGTAAGAAGCTCGCCATAGTTAGTAACAAGAGCCTGCTGCTCAAGGGTTGCTATCTTATCGTAAGCAAGACGGGCAGCCACAACAAGGGGCTTATCTGAAAGCATAACCTTATCGGGTAGTCTGTCGATTGCCTCAATAGCGGCAAGAGTAATCTTGTCCGGTGCAATCGAGCCGTCAATTACTGTGGTGAAGTACTGACCCATAATAAAGGAGTCGTACTCCTGTCCGTTTGATGGTCTTATCATAATAAGCTCAGGATTTGAGTGTCCTATCATATTAACAAAGTTACCACCGTAGTACATTGAGTAGTAGTTGGCAGATTGTGGGTAAATGCCCTGTGTGGTGTAAACCATTGGGTTGAACATAAAGTATGGTACAACGCCAAGGCCCGGAGTTGTCTTTGTCTTGCCCTCATCATCATAGTACTCATATCCGTTTGTATCGCCTGAGCTTGCAGGAATATTGAATACTGTGAAGTAGCTTTGGTCAAACTCCTCCTCAAGGGTAGGTGCTGTGTAGCTATTAAAGATAACGGTGATTAGCTCATCACAATCATAGAATGCCTTGTGGCCGATTGCGTTAACCGTGTGCGGGAGCTTAACCCTTACAACGTCGTGGCCGGCAAACGCGTATGCTGTGATTCTTACTGTGCCGTCTGCAACCTCAACAAAGCTATCATCTACGCTTGCGTAGGTAATAAGCTCAAGTCCCAAAGGAACATCAGCATAGATAGAACCGTTAATTACATGAACTGTATCACTAATATCGAAGTCGTAAACGATAACAGGATATTCTTTACCGTTAAACTCAACTGTTTCTGTTATGTAAAGGGCGTCAATTCTGCAAAGTGCAAATGGGTTGTCACCGATTACTGAAAGTACCTTGTTTTCGCTAAGGTCAAGGTCGAAGTCGGTCATTTCCTCCTTCATAAACGCCTCATTGCCGATTTCCACAGCAGATGAAAGCTTTGCGCCGCTTAGGTTTGTAAGGGCAAAGGCATATGCGCCGATTTTCTCAACCTTATCAAGGTTTGTAACCTTAGAAAGCTTTTCGCAGTATGCGAATACACCCTCTCCAAGGTCTGTGCCGTTTTCATTGAGAGCTACCTCGTAAAGCTGGGTACAGCCTGCAAATGCGTAGTTGTCAATGTACTCAACATTTGAAAGTGTAATGATTTCCAATGCACATTCGCCAAATGATTCAAGTCCGATTCTTCTAACAGACTCAGGCAAGCCAACTGCCTCTAGCTTATAGCACTTTGCAAATGCTCTTTCCGGAATTTCCGTAAGTGTACAATCCTCAGTCATCAGAACATTAAATAGCTCCGGACAAAGGGCAAAGGCATATGCGCCAAGGCTTTCCAGCTCTTCAAAGATAACTGTTTTAACCTTAGTTGCGTAAATGTGGCTTACGCTATATCCCTGCTCGTCAACGCCTGTGCCGCCACCCTCAGCAGATGAGGCTGTTGCATATTCGTCTCCGGAGAATGCGTACTCGCCAAGCTCTATTACCTTAGTAAAATCAAATGTCTCAAGCTTATAGCAGTTGTAGAATGCCATTCTTCCAATCCTTGCGCCATCTCCGATATCAACCGCCACAAGCTCACTGGAGCCGTAGAAGGCGCTATCGCCGATTACTGCGTTCTTACCGATGGTAAGATTCTTAAGCGCAGAAGGAATGTGTGGGTAGTAAACCTTTGATGTGTAGCTTTCATCACGAATGTAGGTTGGGCGCTTGTTTGTCCAGCTGGTCATAAATGCGCCGTCGCCAATTACAACATCGTCGCCAATTACTACTGTATGGAGCTTATCGCACTCGTAGAATGCGCCGTTGCCGATAACCATACCGTTTGGAATTGTTATGCTTGTAAGGTCGGTGTATGCAAATGCATTGTCGCCGATTTTTTCAACGCCCTCAAGTGAAGGAAGAGTTGAAATTGCTGTGTTGTAGAATGCATAGCTGCCAAGCTCTGTAAGCTTGCCAAGTGTTACGCTTGAAAGACTTGTGCATCCGTAGAAGGCATAATCCTTAAGCATTGTAACGCCTGTTGCATTAACAGATGTAATGTTTTTGTTGCTTGCAAATGCGCCGTTGCCGATTGTCTTAATGTTAGAATCGGTAATTGTAACCGCACCGCTTGCGGTAGGAACAACAAGCAAGAGTGTTTTGCCGTCCTTGGTAAGAAGATACTTACCGTCATCGCTTACCTTATAGCCTGTGTTCTTTGTATCAAGCTTGAACTGGCTAATCTTAGTGCCTGCAAACGCAAGCTCTCCAATATAGCTAACGTCCTTGCCGATTGTTACGTTTTCAAGGCTGGAGCAGTTCATAAACGCACCCTCTGGAATTACGTTTGCGTTTGCCTTAACTGTTGTAAGCTTAGAGCAGCTTGCAAATACGTAAGAGCCAAGCTTAGCCTTCTCTGCGCCGATATCTACTGTTGTAAGCTTGGAGCAGCCGGCAAATGCGTAAGAGCCGATTGACTGAAGCTTATCGGTCATTTCAACCTTTTCAAGGTTAGGGTTAGATGCAAAGCAGTAGTCGCCAATTGCGCAAGCCTTGTCAAGCTTGAGTGTGCCCTTTAGATTACAGCCCTCGAAGGCGCCGTAGTTAATGAGCTGAACATTCTCAATGCCTGTAATCTTTTCCAGCTTTGTACAGCCGGCAAATGCACCATACTCGATATTCTCGATGGTGGAAGGCAGCACAACCTCTTTAAGTGCTGTGAGCCTTGCAAATGCATATGCATCAATAGTCTTAATTCCCTCAGGAATAATGATTTTTGTAATTGTGTCGTTACCGATTGGGCTTTGCTTTGTTCTGCTGTTGTCGTCCTCTAAATACTCAGCCTCGGTCTTTGGCACCCACTCATAGTTGGAGAATGCAAATGCGCCGATTTTGGTAAGAAGAAGGTCAGCCGGAATTTCAACAAGTCCGCCATTACCGTAGTAATGTGTAAGGGTTGGTGCTGTCCTTACAAATGGGTCCTTAACCTCAACACTAAGGGTTTCTGTGTAGAAGGTGGACTCGCCATTCAGACGCAGGCTTACTGTAATGTTGGAAAAGCCCTCTTCATTTGCAGTAACTACGCCGTTTTGGTCAACGGAAACTATTCTGTCGTTACCTGTTTCAAATATTATCTCGGTGCTGTCAGGGAAATATGCCTTCAGGTTGTAAAGCAGCTGAATTGACTCAGACGGGAACATCTTTACTGCGTGCGCCTCGGTTGAGCCGAAGAACTTTGTAACGTCTGTTTGTCCAATATCTCTGTCCGTGCTGTCCATAATTTCAAAGGCGAACAGGGTTTTGTAGCCGGTTATCTTGAATACCTCGGCAACAGGCATATCAAAGTATTGATAGCCATCGTCGCCCTCTCCAAGGACTGTAACCGTCATATATGCCTTTTTCGTTGCGTCGTTTGGATGCTTTGCCTCAATGGTTGCCGTGCCTGCCTTCAGGGCAAGGAGCTTGTTATTAACAATCTTAACAACCTTTTCGTTTGAGGATGTGAAGGTAAGAAGCTCGCCCCACTTTTCGTTCTCCTCCTCATTTGGATAAACGCTGAGCTTCAATGTGTAAAGCTCGTTAGGGCTAAGGGTAACGCCTGTAATTGGGTTGCCCTCCTCGTCCTCACCAAGGTCAAAGTAGAAGTCTACAAATTCATCCGGCAAGCCGATTTCAAAGGTTGCGTGGTTAAGCGCATAGTCGTAAACGCTGACAACAAAGGAGTTCTTTGCGTGTGCACTGTTCTTTAGGTCATAGATATAATCTGTAAGCTCGTACTCAACGTAGGTTGTGCCGTTTCTTTCAGAGTAAATTGGTGTCATATAGCTCTCGAATGGAACAAGCTCATAGGACATTTGATTATTTTCATCAATTGTTGATGTGATGTAGCCGGGCTGCATGCTCATTGCATAGTGGTTATCGTAAACCGCAAGAGTTGCAAATAGTCTCATTCTGTCCTTGTCGCTGTCGTACTCGGAGCGGAAGGTACAGCCTGTAACTGCAGGCGCCTCAAAGTCTGTGGTAAATGGGAACTCAAACACGTTTTTCTCGTTTGTTTCAAGTCCGCCGTCCCCATAGTCCATATGGGCAACCATTCTTACTGTATATTTTGTGTTGTTCTTAAGGTTGTGGTCTGCGGCATCAAACTCAATCTCCACGTTTGCAGGGTAAAGGTATGAGCCACCGTCGCCATAGGACTTACGAACATCATCATCTACAACCTCGTAGATAACCTCGCCCGTTGCGTCGTCGGTAATTGTAACAACCACCTTAGCCGCATTACGAAGCATACCTGTCCAGATAAATCTCAGGCTGTGGATTGTTGCAATGTCTTGGTCGGCCTCTGTTGCGTAGTCGGAAACCTTAACATTGGAAAGTGCGATATAATCTCTGCTTGCAGAAATAATCTGGTTTGCAGGGTTTTGCTGGAAATAGTAGGAGCCAAGGAAGGAAATGTAGTCGCTGAACATACCGCCGATTGGGCGTGTTGCATAAGCGTCCGGAAGAGTCTTATCAAGTGTTGGGATTGAATCGTTCAGCTCGTCCTTGTTTGTCTCGAAGTAGTCAAGGTCAAGGATTGGAGCCTCTGTCCAGTCGCCATAGAATGCAAGGTAAGGCACGGAAAGGTCTTCCTTTGTGTCCCCTGTTGCATCAAGCTCTACAAAGCCCTCAATATACATACCGTTTTCAAAGGACTCGTCAAGGTACTTTTTGTCCTCATCGCTCAAGGTGATAGTAACCTTAACCTTTGCGGTTTTGCCCGCCTCAACTATAATTTCATCTCCGTTTTGTGTGCCGTTTTCAACGGTGAATGAGATGGTTGCGCCCTCAAGGAGATAGCCCTCCTCGGTAACAGTTGTTTCGCCCTTATGTGTTCTTACATCGCTAACGCCCTCGGTCATAGCGAAGGTGGAGAGAATGTAGGAAACAGGGGTTTTTCCAAAGTTATAAACTGAGAAGTTAAGCTCGTAAACGCCTGTCTTTTCAGCATCATCACCAATTTCAAGCTTGGTCTTGTCCATAACGGAGCCGTCCTTGTTGTAGGTGAGAATAAGTGCTGTTGTTTCAGTTGCGCTTACAAGGTTTGCAAGGCCTGCGCCCTGCTTTCTTACTGCGTATGGCAAGCCATTTTTGTTATAAACAATATCGGCAGTTGACATAAGAAGCTGGTTAACAAGTGCTGTAACCTTAACCGGGTCGTTGCTAATTTCAGGGAACTTATCCATTACATATTGGCGAAGAAGAATGATAACGCCCGCTGTGTTTGGACAAGCCATTGATGTGCCGGAAAGACGGTCGTAGCCGCCGCCTGTGATAGCGGAAAGAATGTTTCCGCCGTGGGCTGTAAGCTCAGGCTTAATGCCAAGGCTTGGAGATGGACCCCAGGATGAGAAGTCGGACATAAACGGACCTGAGGTTTGGTCTCTGCTAATCTTAATTGTGCCACGCTTTGCAGCAGCAAGCACCTCTCCGTCCTCCTGTGAGATTGAGCAAACAGGAATCTTAACTGTACCAACGTTCATACGGATATCACCGGAGATGTTGTTGTATACAATAACGCCAAGCGCGCCTGCCCTTTCAGCAGCCTGCGCCTTTTCCTCGAAGGTCGTATCTCCACGCTTTACCAAGGCGATTTTGCCCTTAACGTCGATGCCTGTGTACTCGGCATCACGGCCAACTCCCGGAATAAGCACGTATTCAATTTCTATTTCATTAACTCCGTCCTCAAGCAAGCCGTCAACAAAGTATCTTTCCTCTGCGGAGCTATCGCTGGACTCGGTAAAGTAAACAATTTTGCCATTGTAAAGAATGTAAGGTGTTTTGATACCGTTAATTGATGCGATGGAAAGCGCACCCTCGTAGGTAGATGGGGAGCCAACGGTAGCTGTATCGGGGTTAGATGTAAGACCAAGGTTACCGTTCTTTTCAGAGCCATAGGATGATGTGAAGCTGTTTGATGCGGCAACAACAAGGCTAATGCCCTGCTTACGAATCTTTTCGTAAACGCCGGAAATCTTTTCCTCATCGCTCTCACGGCTAAAGCCACAAGCAGTACCAAGGGACATATTGATAACGTCAACACCGAGAATTACACAGTCCTCAAGAGCAGAAAGAATCCAAGATGCAATAGCGGAATCCTTTGTGTCGGAGAAGATTTTCATTGAAACAAGCTGTGCATTTGGCGCAACGCCTGTAATTGTGTCGTCCTTACCAACGATAACACCTGAAACGTGTGTACCGTGGTTGTTATGTAGTGAATAAACGTCAGGGTCCTTATCTGCATAGTCAAAGGAGAACGGAACCTTCTCGTTTACATAAACATCGTCCTCTGTAAGACCGGGCAAAAGTGTGCTTGCCTTTGTCTGACCAACAAGGCTTGCAACCATCTGCTTTGTAAGACCAAGCTTTGCCCTGTCGGCTGTAAAGTTGCCAACGGAGAATGCAGAGTGTGTGTAGTCAAGACCTGTATCAAGAACGGCAACAACCATACCTGTTCCGTCATAGCCGTATTTCTCACTATATTCCTTGCTGTTGAAAATACCTGTTTCGTAAACGTTTACCTTATTTTCAACAAGCTGGGTTTCAGCCTTTTTGTAAACCTCACAAACAATAGGGGTAACATCGCTGTCAAGGGACAAGCACATTGTCTTAAAGTCCCCTGCCTTGATAACTACCTCAAAGCCTGTCAGGATTGCAGAATAGTCAGCACCTGTCTGGAAGCTGATGCCCTGCTCCTTAAGAGTTGCAAGAATCTGCTCCTTTTCGGTGGCGATTTCTGCCCTTACCTCATCTGCCCTTTCTGAAAATGCAAACTCGGTAAAGCTGATTTCCTTATTTGTTTCGTTATATTCATCAAGAAGCGCAGGATTTGATAAGCTGATGATAACCGAAATTTCATCAGAATCCTTTACTCCGGATGGAAGCTCAAAAACAACTGAGCTATCAAAATACTGATTCCTGTTTGTGGTTAGTGAATCAGTAAACTGCTTAATGTACTGAGCGTCGTATGCATAGCTCTTCCCAAGAGATGGGATAATTACGGAAAGCAGTAAAATTGTCGCTAATACTAGCGAGATGACAACCGATGCCACCCTTACAATGACTTTGTTTTTCATGTGTAAATTTTGCCTTTCTTTCTTTATATATACGTGTGTGATAATATAATAGTGATAACATACGGGACTATTTTAGCACATAATATAGTAAAATTCAAGCACTTTTTATTCATTTAACAAATTAAAGTGGTAAAAGAGTTTCATATATACAAGGTTAAAAATCGTCCCTCAGCTCAATAACCACAGCGCTTAAGGGCATCTCAAAACATTTAATTTTATTAAGAAAAAATTTTTAAGGTCTGGAAAAATTTACAATTTGGCAACTTTTTTACCTGCTCTTTTTTGACGGCACATCACATTAATTATTGACTTTGGGGCTTTGTTGTGCTAAAATGCTAACAGAAAGAAACCAAATAAGAAAGGCAACATATATGACAAAGGCAAAAATTGTCCATTTAGTCTATGAAATTGTCCTTGGTCTTTTGGCAATAGCTGTGGGTATTTGCTTTATTTCCTCCTGCATCCACATTTACCAAAGTGGAGATAACCCCTTTACAAGGGACAGAATCGGAGAGCATTTTCAAGCAATTTCCATTCCTGTTTACATTTTCCTTGCCCTCATTGTGGGTGGAATTGTGCTGAACATTGCTTGCCCTAAGGAGAAAAAAAGGACTACTGCCACAATAGACAAATCACTTGTGCTAAACAATTTATACAAGCGCTTTCCTCTCAGCTCCGCAGGCGAGGAAAGAAGACAGCAAATTAAAAGGCAGCAGCTAATTAGGCTTACCTTTAATCTTATTTTTGCTGTATCACTTATAACGTCGATTATTTTCTGTCTCGCCTTTTTTCTGGCGCCGGATTTTATTTCCGAGGACCCAAATGAAACAGTAATCAGGGGTGTGTTGGCAATGGCTGTTTACCTGCTTGTGCCGCTTGCCCTTTGCATAACTATGATTTTTGTGTTTAGATACAGCTATGAAAAGGAGCTTTCCTTCTTAAAGGCGGCTATGGTTGAGGCAAAAAAAGTCGACCCTGTGTCTGAAAATCCCGCTTTGCAAGAGGAGCATATCAACACTCTGTCAAGAATTAAGGCTTTTTTTGTAAAGCATGAAAAAATAGTAAAATTAATTGTCCGTCTGGTAATTTTGGCCGTTTGTCTTGTGCTTCTTATCACAGGTATTGCAAACGGTGGAATCGCATCTGTCCTTGCCAAGGCTAACAAGCTTTGCCAAGAATGTATCGGAATAGGCTAAGGGGGTAAATATGGAAAACGAAAATATAAACACCCAAGCCGAATTAACTGTAAATCCGACTGAGGTTACGGTGGAAAATACCGAAAAAGCAGACACTCCACCAAAGAAAAAGAGAAAAACCTTTAAGGAGTGGCTCATTTCTATCAAGCCCTCAAAGAGAAAGATTATTCAGCTTTACGCCGCTGTTCTTACCAACGCACATCTTAAGGGCTTTGTTACAGGAAAGTTTTTTGTAGGCAACACTAAGGGTGCTTGCGCCCCGGGTCTTAACTGCTATTCCTGTCCCGGCGCTGTGGCTGCCTGTCCTCTTGGCTCTCTTCAAGCAGAGTTGAATGCGGCAAACAAGTCAATGGCGTTCTGTGTTGTAGCAACTATTATGCTTTATGGTCTTATTCTTGGTAGAACCATTTGCGGCTGGCTTTGCCCATTTGGTCTTATTCAGGAGCTTTTCCACAAGATTAAGACTCCTAAGCTTAAGAAAAACAAATTTACAAGGATTCTTTCTTATCTTAAGTATCCTATACTAATTTTCTTTGTGGTTTTAATTCCTATTGCCTATGGCTTAAGGAATGTGCCGCTACCTGCATTTTGTAAGTACATATGTCCGGCAGGCACCCTTGAGGGCGCTGTGGCTCTTCTCTCTAACCAAATTAACGAGAGCCAGCTGGCAAACCTTGGACCGCTCTTTACTTGGAAGTTTGCCTTAATGGTTAGCTTTATTGTGGGTTCAATCTTTATATTCAGATTTTTCTGTCGTTTCTTCTGCCCTCTTGGCGCAATTTACGGCTTCTTTAACAAATTCTGCTTGCTTGGTATTAAGGTCGAAAAGCCCAAATGTACAAACTGCGGTCTTTGCGTAACCAAATGCCAAATGGATATTAAGCACGTTGGCGACCACGAATGTATCAGCTGTGGCGAATGTATTGATGTTTGCCCCACTAAGGCAATTACCTTCAAGGGCTCAAAATTCTTCTTGCCGCCTGACGAGATTGATACAACTGGTATGGACGAAAACGAGGCACAGGCAGCTAAGGCTGAAAACGATATTAAGCGTGAAAAGGTAAAGAGGCGCTCCAAAATTTTCAAGATTGTTATTGCATCCGTTATGGCTGTGGTAATGGCAGGCGCACTTATTTACTACAACTTTATTTACGAGGGCGTTCCTACTGCCGAAATCGGCACCGCCGTTGGCGACCAGGCACCTTCAATGTCCCTTGATGCTATTGATGAGGGTGGCTATTTAGCGCCCGACTCCTTGGAAAAGAATAAAGCCGAGGGCTTTGTTGAAAACGAAAACGGCTACCTTTCATTTGACCCAACTAAAACAGGCAAATTAACTGTTATCAACTTCTGGGGCGTTTGGTGCTCCGGCTGTGTTGCAGAGCTTCCCGACTTTAACAAGATTGCCTCCGACTACAAGGGGGACGTTGTGGTGGTTGCTATCCACACAAGCGACGCCTTTACAAAGGAAAACGATGCTCCTAACTATATTAAGGACTACGAGCTTGGCGGAGAGAAAATCTATCTTGATTCCGAAATGATTTTCTTGGTTGACAAGGAAAGCGATATTCCGGGTGTTGACCAATACTACACAGATTTAGGCGGTCTTGGAAGCTACCCAATGACAGTTGTTATTGACGAAAATGGCGTTATCGTTGCCCGCTTCGACAGCTCCGTTCACTATGAGGACCTACAAGCAATAATCGAAGCAAATAAATAAACAAAAACAGACACTTCCCTCGAGGGAGTGTCTGTTTTTTAGATGTTTTTTAGTTTAATCCGTGCATTTAATTTCACGGGATTTTTTTATTATTTTGCTTCTCTTGTAGCGGCTACGGTAAGAGGTGCGCTGCCCTCATTTGTAATTTTGAAAAAGCCGTTTTGGTTTTCTGTTTCAAAGGTAAGAGTGCCCTCTGCATATGCACCATCGGAGCTGGCAACTGTAAAGCCCTCTGTGGTATCAAATACAAGCTTGTAGCCGTCTGCATTTGGAAGATAGAACCACACGCTTTGTCCTGCTTCAATTGTTGCATCAAGCTGACTAACTACAATAATTGCGTTGCTCTTAAAGGTTCCGGGTGCTTGATTTGTAACTGTGGAGCTACCCACTGACGCACGGTCCTTTTCAAAAATCACAGCTGATGCGCTCTTATTTTCAACAGAAACAACTGCATAATAATTTCCGTTTACCAGTTGTACAGATGCCACTCCGCTTGCATCGGCTGTGCTCTGTCCAACGTACTCAAAATCCTCGCCATAGAAGGTAACCACAGCACCCTCAACACCGTTATCGCTTGTGTCATTTACATTAACAGTATACTGAATTTCCTCGTTAGACTCGGAAAATATTGCATCAAAGCTATTGCCCGCAAGATTTGAAACCTTGTTGCCATTTGTACCGTTTGTAAGTGTAAATGCGCCGTTAGGGTGTTTTACAGTTATAATGTACTCGCCCGGGGTGACTGAAGCAGTTGCATTACCATTTTCGTCCGTTGTTACACAGCTGACCATCTCGTCAAGGTTGCTTGCGGCATAGAACATAAACTCAACGCCGACATAAACCTTTGTGCCGTCCTCGTTCTTTGCGGTAAAGGTGTAAACATCATATACATTAAGTGTAACTGTAACCTCTGTTTCGCCCTGTGCAAAGTAGATATAGTCCTCGGGAATCTCTGCACCCTGAGGAGCTGAGTTAATTTGAACTCTTGGATTTACAAGCGCTTCCTTAGCGGAATAGGTCTTTATGCCGTTTGCATCTGTGTTGCCAGGTCTTAGGCAGTTACCAAGGGCCTCATCTCCGTAGCAAACCTGAAGGTTTACGCCCTCAATTGGGTTGCCAAATTGGTCAACAACTGTAACCGTATAGGTAATATTTGTATCGGTGTTACCACTGTTTGTGCCTCCTGTGCCTGTACCCGTTCCTGTGCCTGCCGGTGGATTTTCATTGCCGCCACAAGCCACAAGGCAAACACCAAGACACAAAACAAGCATCATTATGCTTAAAACTAATAAAAATCTTTTCATTTTGTAACCTCGTATGTAAATGTAACCGTCTTATTTCCTGTTACAGAAATATTAAAGCTGTCTGCACCTGAAATTGTAAGAACAATCTTGCCCTCTGTTGGCTCTACAACTGCACCGCCATAGGTAAGAGTAATGCCCTCGGTGCTTTCAATGGTAAGCCTTCCGCCTGCTGTGGTGGTAAAATAAGCCACCTCATTGTCAAGCAATACGCCATATACCGGCATATTGCCCTCATCGTCGGCTGTAACAGGTGCTATGCTGATTGGCAGGGACTCTGTTCCAACAATGCCCTTTTCGATGTAGCAGCAGGCAAAGAGCCATGCGTTTTCCTCTACTATACCAAGAATCGGCTTTTCAGTTACTGTGCCGTCCGGTGCTTCCTCATAGGTTTTGAAGATATTGTTATCTCCTGTAAACCATCCGTAGTATGCACTAGCCTTTTCAATAACATATTTAAGCTCGTCAGTAAGTGGGCAAATGCCTGCCTTATCGCACTTTTCTGCGTAAGCCAAAATAAGCTCGTTATAGCGCTCCTTAAGAGTTATGTTGCCGTCTGCGTCCTTCTCAACACAAGCAATGCTTGTTCTGTCGCAAATATCCTTGAAGGAAGCAAGATACGGACTTGCAGAGGAGATTCTGATATAAACAACAGGTCCATTCTCGTCTCCTATATGATAGTAGCCGTCCTGTCCCTTAACCACGGTCAAGTTCTTGTCCTTAATGTCAAGGTCCTTAATCATATAGTTAAGAAGATCGTAAATATACGGCTCGCTGCTAACCTCTGTTGCTGTTATTTCGTCGTAGGGCACGTCTCTTGTTGCGTCCCTTGTTCTTTCAATAGTAACAATGGCGCTCGTGCTGTCCTCACTTGGCACTACGCAAAGAACAAAGCTGGTTGTCCCTGTCTCGCCCGAGCCAATGCCGGAGTCCTTAACCTCGATTTCAAATGAGCCGTCCTCTTCTCTTCCGCTTGCATGCTGAGATTGAACAAAGTGGATGCCTCCACGGTACTCAAGCGTACCGCCCTCGCAGCTGAATTTGTAAAAGCCGCTTTCTTGCGGAACGAAAATCAAGTAGGTATTACCATCAAGCATAACATAGCTGGCGCCTGTTGTTACCATTGGTGCCTCTATGTCCTCGTGCCCGTTCTCGGTTGGCACGGTAATGTCAATGCCGCCCTGTGGGGTATTATAGATGGTTATTTCTCTTTCAAAAACTGTATCTGTCAGAGTACAAATTGTTGTGTCGTAGCTGATTTCGCCATCAGCCGAGGAAACCTTGAAGGTGTAGCTTGCCTTTGGCAGGGTAACGGAGCAAACGCCCTGTTCATTTGCCTTAAGCATTTTGACAAACGTCTCTGTGCCGTCCTCAGCGGGCTTATAAATCTCTACGTAGATTACCTTGTCGGGTGCATTTCCAAAGCTATCCTTTACTGTAACAGTATAGGTAGCATCCCCACCCTGTCCACCACAGGATGCAAGGCATAGGACGAAAAGCACGCCTACAAGAAGCATTAATATAATTTTTTTCATAAAATCCTCTTTTGTAAATGCCACGGCTTTTTTGCCGTGGCATTCTTAAAAATCAATTACTCGCCAAGATAGTCGTAGTAGTAGCAAACCTTTGTCCAAGAGCCCTCAACCTGGAAGGAGAACTTGTCAATAAGCATTTGTAAAAGCTCTGCAAGCTCTTCGTCAACAGCAACACAGCCCTGAAGCTCAGGATGCTCTGCATTGCTAATCATCTTGTCAATGTAAGCTCTTGCCGCCTCAGTCATATCCTCGCCTCTGCCGTGGTAAATACCATTTTGAAGGTCATCAAACTGATAGAACTCGTACCAATAGCCGTAGTCGTCGCCCCACTTTTCCTTAAGCTCATCAAGAGTGTTGTTTGCAAGGATTGTCAAGCCCTCATTATCGGTTTCAGTCTTAGAGAAATCAAAGGCGCCAAGACCAATCATTGTCTTTAGTGAGTTGGATGGGAACATATTTGTTCCAAAGTGGAAGTCTGCGTATACGATAGAGCCAAGGCTTCCGTCAGGAAGCTTATGGCAATAGTAGCCATATCTTTCGTCGCTTTCGTCTGTGCAAAGCTCAACGTCAATACCGCCAACGATGTAGTCGCCAACGGAGCCGTCCGCTGTTTCCTCATAGGTAAAGAAGCCGGGAGATGCAGCCTTGAAGTGTGCAAAGCTGTGTCCTAGGAACTTAACGTTGAAGCTGAATGAGCCTGTTGCGTAAACATCATAGAATGCAATGTCAATATAATAGGTTGTGCCTGCCTCAAGCTCTGCAACCATAGAAACGTTTGTGTAGTCTCTTTCCTGTGAACCGTCAGGCTTTTGAACAAGAAGCTCAGTGCAGTATCTTTCGCCCTGGTCGCCGTTTAGATAAAGAACTCTATCGCCAAGCTCAATCCACTGGTCGTGGTTGCCTGTAAATATCCAGCCAACAACCTCTTGTGTGCTGTTTGAGGTGAAGCGATATACGCCGGAAACAGTTGGAGTAAATGCGTAGAAGTAGCCCCTTGGCATAATTACTCTGTCGTAGCTGAAGTAGTAATCCTCGGAAACAAGCACGCTGTTTTCAGGATTTGTTTCGTCGATTACAGGTGTAAAGTCAATTACAGGTGCTGAGAAGGATGCAAGACCTGAAATAATGTCGCCAAGCTGTGGCGCAGGATTGCCCTCACTATCCTTGCCGTATACCTCGTAGTAGGAGCAAAGCTGGAGCCACTTATTCTCGTGGTAGTCGCCAAAGCCGTACTGCTTAGCAAACTCGTCAAGAAGACCCTTAAGCTCCTCGGTAACGCTACAATAGCCGTAAATCTTTGCGTTTGATGCATAGTTGCAATATTGAATAAAGGTGTCAAACTCATTAACGCCGTTTACCATAAATACGCCGGCATCTGTTGCTTCCTCATAGGTTTCGTAAAGCTTTTCGGAAACGCTGAAGCTGTTTGAAAGATTGGAGTAGTTAAGCAGGCTTGCCATAAGGATTGGTCCGTCCGCTGTGCCTACGTGATAGTAGCCGTCGCTACCAAGAACAACAGTTGCATAGCTTGTAAAATCGCTGTTTGTTGCGTTTGGCTTAGTTGCCGCATCTCTTGGAATGTATGCCTCAACATCAAGGTCCTCTACATTTACAATTTCGAAGCCCCTTAAGTGAACTGCATCCTCGCCACCTTCGCCGGAAAGATCCTTTAGGTAAAGAAGAACAACGTCATAAACGCCGTCCTCGGATGCAACCCATGGACAACAGCCAACCCATTCTGTATTACGAGATGAAATCGTGTAAATATCCTCCTCGTCCACAAGAACATAGAAGGTGTCGTAAAGCGTCTGCATTGATGCAAAGTATTCAAACTTAATAGCCTCGCCAGCCTTAAGCTCAACCTTTGCGTGAAGGATTGAGTAAGATGAATCCTTGCCTGTATTAGAGGTTGTTACAACCTGCTCACCTTCTCTATCAATAATGATAAATGGCCAAGCATATTCAGCATCGCTGCCTGTTTCAGCCTCGAAGGTGAACTTGTCCTTTTGGCTCTCCTCCTTTACAAGTACATCCTTAAGCTGCTCGTAATGGTTCTCATCAAGCTCGATGTCAGGCTTTTCGGTTGGAACGAGGTTTGCAAGGTCCTCCTCGTTCTCGATAAGCATTTGCTTATAGTTATCGCTTGTGTAGTAATCAAAAATCGTGTTAAAGTGTCTTTCTGTTGGGATTGCGCCAAGATAGATCATAGTAATTACGCCATAGCGGTCAATCATAACAGTTACAGGGTTACCCCAGGAGTCGCCATATAAAGAGGCAAATGCCTCCTCAACAGGGTTTGACTGGCTGTCCTTAGCAAATGGGAAGGAAAGCTTTAGGTCCTCCATCTCGCTTGCATCGGCTACCGGATAGTAGGTGTAGTATCTATCCTTAAACTCATCAACAAAGCTCTCTACTGCAAAAACATCCTCTTGAGAGTTACCGTTAATTGCAATAAGTCCAAGCTTATCCTTGTACTCGTTGTATGCATTTTCCATATGTGGAAACTCGCCAATACAGTAGGTACAGGTTGTGTACCAGAAGTTAAGAACTGCCGCCTTCTTCTCCTTGAGCACCTCAGAAAGCTTCCACTTCTCGCCTGTGATTGTTGTAAGCTCAAAGTCGTGCATAATATCGCCAACCTTGTACTCAACACCACTAAGGTCCATATCGGAAATAACCTGAGATGTCAGCACGATAGGTGTGCCGTTTGCAGATGCCTCATAGCCTGCCTCGTTTACAATGTAACCATCCGGAACATTGGAAAGCTTTGCAGTATAGGTGCCGGCATTACAGGAAATCGATGCAATACCGGTTGAATTTGTCCTTTGACCTCTTGCAGCAAGGTTACCCTCACTATCATAAAGCTCAACTAAAACGTCCTTAAGAGGCATACCACCGATTGACTTAACCTCAAAGGTGTAGGTTGTCGGTGTGCCTGCCGGTGGCTCCCCTGAGTTACCACCATCACCGTTTCCACCATTGTCCCCACAGGAAACAAGCTGGAAAACAATGCCGCAAATAAGAAGCATTGCCAAAAGCAGTGAAACCACTCTTTTCATTTTCATAAATAATTCTCCTAAATATATTGTTAACTTATTAAAATAAAATAGTCGCATATTATAATAACATAATTTTAGAGTCTTGTCAAGTTTAAGGACACACTTGTCCTTGTATTGTGGACACATTTTAATAAAAAATCCCCACCCTGTGTCGATAAAAGTCTATGTTTTACTCTTTTAATTCATTAAAATTTAACAAAAAAGAGGCTGCATCGCCTCTTTTCTGTTGCTATTAATAGGTGTATTCGTCTGCCAGATATTCAGCAAAGAGTGCCTCAAACTCTGTTTCGGTCATAGGTCCTACGTGCATATAGGCAACGATGCCGTTTCTGTCGATAACTATCGTGGCAGGTGCGCCCCAGTTGCCTGAGTAGCCCTCAGCAAAAAGGCTTTCCACCTCTAAATCAGCCTTACAAAGTGGAATTGAAAGGGCAGGGTCAAAGGTGTCCTTAAAGGATGAAAAGCTGTTGTCTGTTGTATTAAGTCCCAAAACAAGTGCGTTTTCCTTGTTTGCAAGATAAACGCTGTTAAGCGCAGGAAACTCGTTTTTACAGGGCTGACAGGTTGAGTACCAAAAGTTAAGAAGAACCATTTTTTTGTTTTCCAGCACCTCTGACAGGGTGTAGCTGTTGCCGTCAAGGTCTGTAAAGGTCATATCGTACATAACATCGCCAACACAAAGCTCTGTGGGCAGGCTGTCGTAATCTTCGATAATTTCTGTTTTAACCTCTACCTTAGTGCTTTCGGCAGTTAATTCGATAGTGCTGTTTTCAACCACGTAGCCAAGAGGCAAATCGGTAATTTTTGCAAACACCTTGCCGCTAAGCGGCTTTGAGGTTACCTTGTTTTCACTTGTAAGCTCCTTGTAGTCAAGGAAGGCGCCTGCTTCGTCAACAAATTCAACAACAGCGCCACAAAGGTCCTTGCCGTTTATAGGGGAAAGCTCAACCGTGTACGAAGCTTCTGCCGGTGGATTTTCTCCATCGCCGCAGGATGCAAGCAGGAGAACCGAGCACAGCACAAGAAGTGAAAGAAGCATAATTAGTATTTTTTTCATTTTTATACCTTACCCTTTAGCTTTTTTCTAGCCTTGGAGCCTTTTTTGAAAAGTCTTAGTGCAAAAAAGTATGCAAGCGGGGAGTGGGTGATTTTGTCCCTTGTGTCAATTTGCGCCCTTGGCACATAGATTTTTGCAGTATCGGAATATACAATCTCTTTGCCTGTTTGCTTAAAGAAATTGGCTACATATTCGTCCTTTACATCGTAATTTACAGACACAGGGTCCGCTTCCTTCATAATTTTTGAAAGAACCGAGTCTATGTCCTCAAGGTTTTTTGCAAGCAGTCCTGTTGCCATATAACCATAGTCGTCGCTTGGCTTTGATACAATAAGCTTCTCTTGCTTATATGCCTCCTCTATTACAGGGTAAAGCTCCTTTAGATTCTGACCCTTGGCATGGGAATAATGCGCCCTTGCCATAATGCCACGCCATGTGTCAATAGAGCCCTTATGCTCCTCCTTGGTAACATTTGCTTCCATTGTGTCAAGGGTTTTTGCCATACATTTGATTTTTTTAAGCATACTGTCCTTACCCTCACAGCAAATGCTTTGTCCGCTATGGTTGCGATAGAAATAATAGCCTGTATGTACATTTCTTGCGTGTGTTGCGTTTTTGCATGCAAAGAAGGTAATTAAGGCATCCTCCGAATAAGGGTATCTTGCCATAATTATATCTGTTTTTTCTATTTCAGCCTTTGCCTTAAGAAGAAGCTCTTTTTTGAAAATTTTGTTCCAGAGAACAAAAACCGAGTGGAACCTGCCCTCTGCCCTTAAATAGTAATCAAGAATTTCGTCGCCTTTTAAGTCAATATCATCCTTTATTACAATGTCCTTTTTAGGGTATGCTCTGGTTTTGCCATTAAGAAATGCCCAATTTCCAAGCACAAGGTCGCAGCCGTTTTTCTCAGCGCACTCCAGCATTGGCTTATGGTAATTTACAGATACGCAGTCGTCAGAATCAAGAAAGGCAATATACTCGCCCCTGGCAAGCATAATGCCAAACAGCCTTGCTGCCAAGTGACCACGATTTTCTGTTTTAACGTACACAGGGTTGTACTTTTTTCTGATTTTTGAGTAGTCCAGCTCCGAGCCGTCATCTACCAAAACAACCTCATATTCCCCTTCCTTAAGGGTGGAGCCCTTAATACTCCTTAATGCAGAGTCAAGATAATGCTCCGGCGTGTTGAACGCACAAATTATAATACTTAGCTTCACAATTTTTACCTCGTTTTTTGTCGCTTTTACTTATTTTAGCATCTATTGATGGTCTTGTCAACAAAAACCCTCAGCGCCCTTAAATTATTTGGTAAAAATTGCTGAATTATATTGACTTTTCACCTTGATTATTATATAATCAACCTAAGGGCATATTACGGTTTATGCCCTGTTACTATTTTTGCAAAACCGCAAGGAGATTAGAAATGAAACCACAAAGAATTAAGGTTACTCCAGATATGCTCATTAACGATATGGGCATTGAGAAGATTGAAAACTTTTTCTGCGAGTTTGAAAATGACGGCGACCCGCTTTATGGTGTAGAGGGTCAAATCCCACAGGTGCACCCAAGGCACGACCACTGGTGGGTTGGTATGACCGACCTGCAATTCACTGTTGACCTTGGTGCTATTTACCAAATTACCAACATGTACATCTACAACGACTACGACGAGTACAAGCCTGAAAAGGATAAGCACGATTACGGCGTTCGTAAGGTAAGAGTTAAGATGGGTACTCCGTTTAGCTGGGAGTATGACGAGCAGTTGGCTCCTGAGCAAAGAAAGTGGACCGGCTTTGAAACAAGCTATAAGACACAGTACATTAACTTCTCCTTCAACAACAACCAAGCCCCAAGTGAGATTCTTATCTATGGCTACAAGGTTGAGGATGTTGATACATCTGTGCCCGAAAGAAAGGAGCACAAGCGCTCCGACCTTTCTCACTTTGTTGGTATGAACGCTTTTGTTAATGACGCAGACGATATCAACCGTGCTGTTACCTACATTCGTGAATATCATCCATGGAGCTGGACCTGCGAGGGTAAGGGCAACGACGTTTCTATTTCTATGAATCCAAGCTTAAACAAGATGTGGGACTTTGATGACTACTATACAAGGCTTCACAATTACGGCATTGCACTTTGCCCAACGCTTTCTACACACGGCAAGCACCCACCAAAGGACGGCTTTGAGCCAAGTGATGACCCAAGAAACTTCCTTTCCTATGCTGCTATGCTCTATCAGTTTGTCGCCCGTTACGGCTCAAACAAGGATGTTGACCCTGACACTGTAAGGGTTGGCGAGGGACAGGAAAAGAAAATTGGTCTTGGCGTGCTTTCCGCACTTGAGCCACTCAATGAGCCTGACGGCACTTGGCTTGGCAGAGAGCAATACTTCTCTCCATTTGAAATGGCTGCATTCCTCTCCATCTGTTACGACGGACACGAGGGTATGTATAAAAATGTTGGCGTTAAGCAGGCTGACCCTAACTTCTTTATGTCTATGTCAGGTGGCGCAGGACTTCACCTTGGCAGACTACGTGCTATGCAGTTCTGGTGCAACTACAACAGAAAGGACAAAAAGCTTCCTTTCGATGCTATTAATGCTCACTGCTACTGCGGCAGAAGCGTTGACAAGGCAGGTATTATTGAGCTCGTTGACGTAAACATTGACGACAGAGATTCACTTAGCGAGAAGGTTTACGTTGGTGTTAGCCCTGAGGAGGGCGATATTGTCGGTCGCTTCGCAGAAATTATGGACTGGCGTGACAGATACTATCCCGATATGGAAATTTGGCTCACCGAGTTTGGCTGGGATACCAACCAAAGCTACAAGACCTCTACTGCTGCCCATGCATATGGCAAGTATACCGGCAGACAGGTACAGGGTATGTGGCTTGTTCGTGAGTACCTGCTCCTTTCCTCTATCGGTGTTGAAAAGGCTGCTATGTATATGTCCCGTGACTGCGGTCCTGAGGAGCACGCAATTGGTAAATACGGCTCCTCCGGTCTTGTAAGATTCCCAATTGAGATTTCTGCAAACAATGTTATTATGGGTAACAAGAAGGATTCCTTCTATTATGTATATACCCTTAAGGAGATTATCTCCGATACATCCTTCGATTGTGAGCTTGACTCCGGCAACGAAAATGTTAAGATTTTCCGTTACGTTACAAAGGACGGCACATACAAGTATGCAGTTTGGTGCCCAACCTCCAACTCAACAACAGTTGATGGCTACAAGTTAAAGGTTGGTACAGGAGACTATATCCTTGCACAGCTTGCCTTCGAGCGCTATAACGGTCTTAGAACCGACCTTAAGGAAGAGGACGGCTACGTTACCATCGACGTTTCCGAAATGCCTGTATTTGTAATTCCAAGACCACAGAAATAATAGTAAAAACAGACACTTTTCTTAGGAGAGTGTCTGTTTTTTGCAAGGAGACAGGCTCACAGGGGTGTGCTGTAAATTGTGTTTATAAGAGATTTTTTAATATTTAGTTAAATTTTGTTGATTTTTGTAAAGTTTTGTTGAAAGAATTTTAGTTTTGTGTTATGATATAGTGAAGAAAGGTGGGATTTTAATGAAAATTACTAACAAGCTGAGGAAAAAATCCGTTTCCAAGATTGTGGAGCTTTTGTCAAAAAAGAATAGCGCTACAAGAGCTGAGCTTATTGAGGGGGCTATTGATCTTTTCGGTCTTACAGAGGAAGAAAAATGTGACCTTTCCCCAAAGAGCAAGTACAGTGTAATTAAAAGCTACCTTTCCACCGCGCTTAACGACCTGTTAAATAAGAAGGCTATCAAACGCACAGGGGAGCTTTATTCCCTTGCCAAGGAGGAGCTTGTTATTGTCCGTGAGGACAGCGTGGAGCTTGAAATTCTTAGCTTTTTAGAGGGTGCGGTGCGCACAAAGGAGGATATTTATTCTCATTTGGAGAGCCATTTTGGCACAGATGCCACTATTTCCACAAGGGACGACCTTTCACTTAGGTCCATTGCGGGAAATATTCTTTTCAATTTAGTAGATATCGGCGAGATTGACGTTGTAAACGGCAAATACACCCTTAAGAGCGAAGCCGATAATATGGCAAAATGCGACACTCCCCTGCCCGAAAATGAATTTAAGACGAAATTTTTCAGAAATTTGTGGCTTCGTGGCGGCGCATTCTTTGAGAGCTTTATGGCAGGACTTTTGGAAAAATATTATTCCTTGTCAGGACAGATGGTTGTGTACTGCGACGTATCAGGTGGCAGTGACGACGGCGGCATTGACGTTGTGCTTGAGGTTGTTGACTACTTCGGCTTTGTAGAAAAGATTAAGGTGCAGACCAAGAACCGCGACAGAGCGCAAATCAACGAAAAAGAGGTGCGTGAGTTTTACGGCGCTATGGTTGCTCAAGGCGGTACCCGTGGAATTTATGTTACTACCACCCGCTTTCACGAAATGGCGGAAAGGTTTATTGAGTCAGTTGACGATTTAGTTGGTATAGATGGCGACAAGCTGTTCAACCTAGTTAAGAGAACGCAGTACGGCATCAACAAGACTAAGGACGGCTATACCTTTGACTGTGAAATTTTCATTTAGGAGAAATAATGGGACATATTGTTGATAAGGTTTACCTTGAATCTGTTTTTACTCGCTTTGACGGTCAACCTTACATTTATCAATTCAAATGCGAGGACTTTGAGGGTCTTAAAAGACACAAAATCACAATACCCTCCTCCCTCGGGCACAAGCTACAGGGCAACTTTTACTATTATGAGGACAAGGTTAAGCCCGGCAAGCTGGTTATTTTCGAGCACGGCATGTGGACAGGCCACCGTGGATATTTAAGAGAGATTGAAATGCTGGCTAGCCATGGCTTTTTGGTTTATGCTCACGACAAAACAGGCTGTATGGAGTCTGAGGGGTCTGCTACCTTCGGCTTTGGACAGGCACTAAGGGATTTGGACGATGCACTTTGCCACCTGAAGAAAATCCCGGAGCTTAATGGTTGGGATATTTACGTGGCAGGACACAGCTGGGGCGGTTATTCGGCTATGAATATTTGCGCCTTTCATCCCGATATTAAGAAGGTGGTTTCCTTTGCGGGCTTGCTTTCTATTAAGGCAATTATAAGACAGCACTTAAAAAATCTGTTGATTCCCTTCCGTGGCAGGGTTTACTTTTTGGAAAAGGCAATCAACCCAAAATATTTTGAATGCTCTGCCGACAAAAGCCTTGCAAACAGCAATGTAAGGGCACTTATCATTCAATCCAAGGACGACAGAACGGTTAAGTACAGGCACCATTGCAAAAAGCTCCAAAGAGCGCTTAAGGACAACGAAAGAATTAAGTTCATTATAACCAACGGTGTTGACCACAACCCAAGCTACTCCTATGAGGGCATAAGGGCGAAGAAGGCGTTTTTCAAGGACACTCGCAAGCTGGAAAGGGCGGGCTACTTCAAGGATCCTGCAACCCACCAGCCCCATATAGAAAAGTACGATTGGTGGAAAATCACCGAGCAGGACAAGGAAATATGGGCGCAGGTTTTCGCCTTTCTTGACAAGGACTAAAATAGCAAAAACAGACACTCCCCCGAGGAAAGTGTCTGCTTTTTTACTTTATTTAGCTGTTACAATTGATTAAAGCAGGCTCTTGCGAAGAGCTGCGCCGTCCAAGGGGCTAAGATACGCGGGAGCAATATCAAAAACGGTTTTGCAGCCGAACTGGCCCTCAAGGTTCAGGCGATAAGCCGCTCTTGCATAAGCGACGATAACGGATGCTGTAAACTCGGGGTTCGAGTCAAGGGTAAGCTTGTATTCAATAATATGTGTGTTTTCTAAGTCCTTGCCTGTTTTGCCGCTGCGAATTACAACGCCACCGTGAGGAATGCCGCTGTGGTCCCTCTTTAGTTCCTCCATTGAAATAAAGTTAACTGTTGTATCATAATCGGCAAAGTAGTTTGGCATTGTCTTAATTTCGTTTTCAATTCTGTTAAGATCAGCGCCCTCCTCTGCCACCACATAGCATACTCTTGTGTGCTTTTGTCTTGTGGTAAGCTCCGGACACTCTCCCCTTCTTACACTATCAAGCGCCTGTTCAACAGGAACGGTATATTGCTTTCCGTCAAGCACGCCATCAATACGGCGAATAGCATCGGAGTGTCCCTGAGAAACGCCCTTGCCCCAGAAGGTATAGTCCTTGCCGTCAACCAAAATACAGCTTGCCATAAGGCGATTTAACGAGAACATACCGGGGTCCCATCCAACGGAAATTATGGCTGTTTTTCCTGCTTTTTTAGACACAGGGTCCACGTTTTCAAAATGCTCCGGAATTTTTGCGTGGGTATCAAAGCTGTCTACGATATTAAAGTGCTCTGCCAAAAACGGAGCCTGCACGGGCAGGTCAGTTGCGCTGCCGCCACACAAAATCATAACATCTATTTGGTCCTTGAAATTAAGCACCTCATCCACGCGATATACAGGAACATTATCGCTTATTAATTTGACGGCTTTTGGGTCCCTTCTTGTAAATGCGCACACAAGGGTCATATCCGGATTTTGCTTAAGCGCAAGCTCCACTCCCCTGCCAAGGTTTCCATAACCAAAAATACCAACTCTAATCAAAGAAATCACTCCTTTTTCATTTATGGGTTTATTTTATCACAGTGTACACAGGTTTTTCAACATTTTTTCATCTAAATCTAAAAAAAATTCACAAATTGCTAATTTATTTCCCTTGACTAAGGCGCGCACGTATAGTATAATGTTATAGAGAATTTATCTATACCTATATAAAGGAGATTTGCACTATGAGACAAGAATGGCTTGGCTTTAACGAGGGTGCTTGGGAGGATGAAATCAACGTACGTGATTTTATTCAGAACAACTACACCCCTTACTTTGGCGATGGTAGCTTTCTTTGCGGCCCTACACAGGACACCATCGACCTTTGGGATACAATTTCAGATTTAAAGAAGAAGGAGGTACAAGCCGGCGGTGTTCTTGATATGGACACTAAGGTTGTATCTACTATTACCTCACACGATGCGGCTTACATCGACAAGGACAAGGAGCAGATTGTGGGCTTGCAAACAGACAAACCTCTTAAGAGAGCTCTTCAGCCATATGGCGGTATTCGTATGGCTCAAAAGGCTTGCCGTGAGTTTGGCTATGAGGTTGACCCGGACGTGCTCCAAACCTATACAGAGCACAGAAAGACGCATAACGCAGGTGTTTTCGACGTTTACACTCCAGAAATGAGAAAATGCCGTTCCAACCATATTATCACAGGTCTTCCCGATGCTTACGGCAGAGGAAGAATTATCGGCGACTATCGTAGAGTTGCTCTTTATGGCGTTGACAGGCTTATCGAGGACAAGCAAAACGCTAAGGAAGGCGCAAAAATAACTATGTACGCTGATGTTATGCGTGACAGAGAAGAAATCGCCGAGCAGATAAGGGCGCTTGAGATGCTTAAGGTTATGGCGGCAAAGTACGGCTGCGATATTTCTAAGCCTGCAACAACCCTTAAGGAGGCTACACAGGCACTGTATTTTGCATACCTTGGCGCAGTTAAGGAGCAAAACGGTGCGGCAATGAGCCTTGGCAGAACCTCCACCTTCCTTGATATTTATGCTGAAAGAGACCTTAAAAACGGTGTTATTTCCGAGGCTGAGGCACAGGAAATTATCGACCACTTTATTATGAAGCTCCGTCTTGTTTGCTTTGCAAGGACACCGGAGTACAATGCTCTTTTCGCAGGCGACCCGACTTGGGTTACCGAATCCGTTGGCGGTATGAGCACAGACGGACGTCCTTTGGTTACAAAGATGTCCTTCAGATACCTTAACACCTTGAACAACCTTGGTGCCGCTCCCGAGCCAAACCTCACTGTGCTTTGGTCCTCACAGCTGCCTGAGGAATTTAAGAAATTCTGTGCTGAAATTTCAATTAAGCACCACGCAATCCAGTACGAGAATGACGACCTTATGCGTCCTCTCCACGGCGACGACTATGCTATTGCCTGCTGTGTTTCCTCTATGAGAATCGGCAAGGAGATGCAGTTCTTTGGTGCAAGAGCTAACCTTGCTAAGTGCTTGCTTTACGCAATCAATGGCGGTGTTGACGAAATTTCCGGTCAACAGGTTGGTCCTGACTATCGTCCTGTTGTAGGCGATTACCTTGATTACGACGATGTTATGACCAAGTACAAGGCTATGATGAAATGGCTTGCGCAGGTATATGTAAACGCACTTAATATTATCCACTATATGCACGACAAATACTCCTACGAAAGGCTACAAATGGCGCTTCACGATAAGCATGTAAGACGTTGGTTTGCCACCGGTATTGCAGGCTTCTCTGTTGTTGCCGACTCCCTTTCAGCTATTAAGTATGCAAAGGTTAAGGTTGTGCGTGATGAGCGTGGTATTGTTACAGATTATATTGTAGAGGGCGACTTCCCTAAGTACGGTAATGACGATGACAGGGTTGACGATATCGCTAAGGAGGTTCTACACACCTTCCTTAAATATCTCCGTCAAAACCACACCTATCGTGAGGGTATTATTACCACATCTATTCTTACAATCACATCCAACGTTTCCTACGGAAAGAATACAGGCTCTACCCCTGACGGAAGAAAGCAGGGCGAGGCGTTTGCCCCAGGTGCTAACCCGATGCACGGCAGAGACGAAAACGGTGCAGTGGCTTCTCTTGCCTCTGTTGCCAAGATTCCGTTTATGGACTCACAGGATGGTATTTCCAACACCTTTACTATCGTTCCGTCTGCCCTTGGTAAGACTAACGACGAAAGAGTTGACAACCTTGTTGCATTGCTTGACGGCTATACAAACAAGGGCGGCTTCCACCTAAACGTAAACGTGTTTGATAAGGAACTATTGCTTGATGCTCAAAAGCATCCTGAGCTTTATCCACAGCTTACAATCCGTGTTTCAGGCTATGCAGTTAACTTTATTAAGCTTACAAAGGAACAGCAGGACGAGGTTATTTCCAGAACCTTCCACGGTAGAATATAATGGGAAAAATACATTCCTTTGAAACCTTTGGCACAGTTGACGGTCCGGGGGTTCGGTTTGTTGTATTCTTTCAGGGCTGTCCTATGAGGTGCAAGTATTGCCACAATCCGGACACCTGGGACCCCTCACTTGGCACAGAATATAGCGCAGAGGCGGTCCTTGAAAAAATGACAAGAAATTTGCCATTTTATAAGACAGGCGGTATTACTGCAACAGGCGGAGAGCCGCTAATGCAGCTTGATTTTCTGATAGAGCTTTTCAGCCTTGCCAAGAAAAACGGCATAAGCACCTGCCTTGATACCTCGGGAATTTGCTACACACAAAGGCAGAGAGAAAAATACGAAAGGCTACTTAGCCTATGCGACCTTGTAATGCTTGATATTAAGCACACGGGCAGAAACAAGCACAAGGAGCTTTGCTCACAGGACAACGAAAGTGTACAGGGCTTCTTATCCCTCGCCATAGAAAAAAGGACGCCCATAAGAATCAGATATGTTCTTGTGCCCGGCTATACCGACAGCGACGAGGACCTTATGGCACTTGCCGAGCAGATAAACAAAATACCTTGCCTTGAAAGGCTGGAAATTTTGCCTTACCACAATCTCGGCGAGCCAAAATATCAAAGGCTGGGAATTGACTACCCGCTGAAGGGTATAACCCCACCAACAGCCGAGGATGCACAGGTTGCCCACGCAAAGGTTATCGGCTATACAAAATAGCCGAGCAATTAAACAATCAAATAAGAGAGAGCAAGTCGGTTTATTGCCGAAATGTTCTCTCTTTTTTATTGGATTTGTGAAATCGCGGCTGCACCACGATAAAATCCTCGCTTTGCTCAGATGAAATCCAAGAACAAGTCTTAGATGAAATCAAATCCGCCAAAAGACAACCCTGCAAAGCAGGACTTCACCCATTTTACGAAGGTCCCCCGAAAATTGCTCTGATTTTTTGAATTCTCATAGACGAATTTGACTGCGTGTTTTCTGTTAAGGATAACACGCCAAGCGGGTGGCTTTTTTGTTTTTCTATAAATCCCTTGGAGCCTTGTAGCTGTTGGCTTTGTGCCACTTATATTCAAATATTCGCATATGTTCATTTTTAGATATATATAAGAAATTTTGCTGATTTAGCTCCCTTAATTTACGTTAGCTTATCTTTGTGCTTTGCTAAGCAAATCGGCTTTGAAATGACTGCTTTTGTCGGTGTTTTTTGTAATGGCGCATTTGGCATTCTACCGTTTTCGCAAACTTTTTTCCTACATTTGTAAAGAATTTTCAGTAAATATACTATATGATTATGATATTTTACTTTATATGTCCCATATACGGGACATCTGAATTTTTGTTTTATGTTATACTGTAAATTACCCTCTTTGGGGGTGCCTTGGTATGACATCTAATGTCCTAATCAAGTTGCGAATTTGGCGTTACAATATATATAGCCTGGTCTTACGGGAAGAAAGCCCGTTTGACTACAAAAGAGGCGACAGACAAATACAAGCTACTAAGGAGGAATTATAATGGCAGAGCTGGACACATTACAGAAAATGGTTGATGAGTTTTACAAAAACCTGGACACCTTAAAGAGCCTTATGGACACAGAGGAGCTGGAAAACGCCCTTAAGTCCTTGGAAAGTGCACAGAAGGAAATCAAGAGGCTTAGTGGCAATCTAAAAAAGAAGGAAGAGGACAAAAGGGAGCTTGATGCCAGAGCCAAAAGGCAGGAAGAGCTTGACGAGATTGAGAAGGCGGACCGCCATATTGATGACGTAACCTGCCACGAGCTGCCTATGGACTGGGAAAATCCATACGACAGCGACGAAAGAGCGCAGGTGCATGTTGACTCCGTTTCTGACGGCTATCTTCTTTCCCTTAACACCTTTGCACGTGTAGATATTGAGTTTATCGCATCTGTTACGGGCAGAAGCTACGGACAGGTAATTTCAGAGCTTGGGGACGCTATCTACCAAAATCCGATTTCCTGGAATGAGTGCTTTTATCAAGGCTGGGAAAGCTGTGATGAATACCTTTCCGGCAATATACTTGTAAAGTACAAGCAAGCCCTTGAGACAAACCAAAAATATAAGGGCTATTTCCAAAAAAATGTAGACGCCCTTTCTGCCCTTTTGCCCGAGGCACTTAAAATCAAAGATATCTATATCACTCTCGGCTCCCCTTGGGTGCCACCCGATGTGATAGATGACTTCATTTATTATTTAGTTGGCGAGAGAAAACCAAACTATGCAACCCACGCCACTAAGTATGACGAGCGTGCAGGTCTTTGGGAAATCCCCTTTAAGACACGCTTCAGACGTGGCAGACACAGCGTAAAGAACAGCTCCGTTTACGGCACTGCCGATATGGACATGCTTTACATCATTGAAAACACACTTAATATGAAAACCCTTGCCATTTACGACAAGGTTTCAAACGGCTTTAACAAGAGCGGCTCCTCTATGGTTGTTAACCAGCAGAAAACCGTGCTTGTGCTTGAAAAGCAGAAAAAGCTTATTGACAAGTTCCGTGAGTGGGTATGGCAGGACAAGGACCGTAAGGAGCGCCTTACTATTATCTACGAAAACCGCTTTGGCTCCTTCCGCAAGCGTGAGTTTGACGGCTCCTACCTTTCTCTGCCCAATCTTAACCCCAACGTTAGTCTTTATCCTTATCAAAAGGATGCGATTGCAAGAATACTCTTAACTCCAAACACACTCCTTGCCCACGACGTAGGCTCCGGTAAGACCTACGTAATGGTGGCGGCAGGAATGGAGCTTAGGCGCATGGGCATTTCCAAAAAGAACCTGTATGTTGTGCCAAATAACCTGATTGGTCAATGGAAGCAGGTATTTCTCGAAATGTACTCACAGGCAAAGCTTCTTGTGGTAGAGCCAAAGGACTTTACACCAGCAAAGAAGAATAACACTCTGTTCAAAATGAAGGTGGGGGACTATGACGGCATTATTATGGCGTACAGCTGCTTTGATGCAATCCCTATGTCATACGAATACTACGAGGAATACTATAACGAGCTTCTTGATGATATTAAGAAGGCACGTGAAGGCTTTGAGTCCAAGGCGTCTATTGACAGAAAGAAAAAGAGCGCCCAGGCTGCCCTTGGTAAGGCAAAGGAGGACCTAAAGAAAAGCGGCTTTAATATTACCTTTGACGACCTTGGCATAAACACTCTCTTTGTGGACGAGGCGCACAACTACAAAAATGTGCCGCTTGACACAAAGATATCTAAGGTTTTGGGTATTTCCGCAGCGGGCTCCAAGAAATGCGCCCTTATGCTTGACAAGGTTAAGTCGGTGCAGAAAAGCAACGACGGACGAGGCATAGTATTTGCCACAGGCACACCTATTACCAACTCCATTACAGATGCATACATAATGCAAAGCTATCTGCAGAGCGGTCAGCTTGCTATGCTTGGTCTTTCCAGCTTTGATGCCTGGGTTGGTATGTTTGCCGAAAGGGCAACCGACTTTGAAATTTCCGTTGATACTAACAGCTATCGCTTGGCAACCAGATTTTCAAGGTTTCACAACCTACCGGAGCTGACAGCGATTTTGTCCTCTGTGGCTGATTTTCACGCAGTTGACAAAAGCGACGGCTTGCCGGACTTTGGCGGTTACTCCGATAGTCTTATTTCGGCAACAAGTCAGTTCAGAGATTATCTGAAAGAAATAGCCTCCCGTGCAGACGATGTAAAAAAGCATCTTGTAAAGCGCAACGAGGACAATATGCTAAAGATTACCACAGACGGTAGAAAGGCCGCCCTTGACCTGCGACTTGTGGACCCTATGGCACACTTTGAGTATGAGTCAAAGGTGGCAAGGTGCGCTGAAAACGTGGTTGATCTTTACAGAAAAACCGCTATTGATAAAAGCGCACAGCTGGTGTTCTGCGACACCTCAACGCCTAAGGCGGGCTTTAATGTTTACGATGAGCTGTCAAGGCTCCTTGTATCCTACGGCATTCCGCAAGGCGAGATTGCCTATGTGCACGATGCCACAACCGACAAGAAGCGTCAAGCCCTTTTTAAGGACGTAAGGGCAGGTAAAATCCGTGTGCTTATCGGCTCCACCTTTAAGCTTGGCATTGGCGTAAACGTGCAGGAGCGACTGGTGGCGGTGCATCACCTTGATGTTCCTTGGCGACCTGCTGATATGGTTCAGCGTGAGGGCCGTATTCTAAGACAGGGCAACACCTGTCCCAGAGTTATGATATTCAGATATATCACAGAAAGAAGCTTTGATGCCTACTCCTGGCAGCTCCTTGAGTCCAAGGCTAGATTTATTTGTCAGCTGCTTGGCGGCTCTCTTAAGAAGAGGGCAAGCTCCGATATCGACTCCACTGTGCTTAACTATGCAGAGGTTAAGGCTCTTGCCATTGGCAACCCTCTTATCAAGGAAAGGGTTGAGGTTGCAAACGAGCTTGAAAAGCTCTTTATTCTCCAGCGTGAGGCATTGGCAGAGCGTGAGAATATGAGCATTGAGCTTGCCTCTATTCCGTCTAAGATAGAAAGGCAGAGGGAGCTTATTTCCAAGGTGGGCAAGGACCTTATAAAATATCAGGAGAGCAAGAGGACGCTTTCACGTGAGGCGCAGGCTGACCTTGCCACATTTATACACGGTCGCCTTATGGCAAACATTCTTAATCCCGAGGAGGTAGAAATACTCGAATATCAGGGCTTTATGCTTACTGTCCCTGCCTATATGTCAGAGGACAAGCCCTGCGTTTATATAAACGGCGAGCATAGATACCTTTTGGAGCTTGGTGCCGAGGCAGGCATTATCAAGCGCCTAGACTTCTTCCTTGATAACCTTGACAGACAGCTAAACAAGTACAAGGACGGTCTTAATGCTTACTTTGTAAGACAGAGCGAGCTAAACAACGCCTTGAAGAAGAAGGTGGGCTACTCCGACAAAATCGAGAAGCTACAGGGAAGAATTGAACAAATAGATAAGAAATTGGGGGTAAAATCTGCATGAAACCATTAAAAACAGGCTCTGTGCCACAGCTAACCATTGAGAAAATGATTGACCAGCTCTCTGCTACCTACTCTAAGGTAATTAACTGTGGGCTATCTCCCAAGATAGTCCCCTCAGTTATGCTTTGGGGTCCTCCCGGTGTTGGTAAATCGCAGGCGGTACGTCAAATTGCCAAGGAGCTGGAAAGGTCCACAGGCAAAAGGTGCTTTGTTACCGACGTGCGTCTTCTCCTTTTTAACCCAATCGACCTGCGTGGTATTCCAACCGCCAACGAGGACAAAACTCTGGCAGTTTGGCTAAAGCCACAGATATTTAATATGAACGAGGACAGCTCTGTTATTAACATTCTGTTCCTTGACGAAATTTCGGCGGCGCCTATGTCAGTACAGGCAGCAGCCTACCAAATTACCCTTGACAGGGTTGTTGGCGAGCACAAGCTACCTGACAACTGCATCGTAATTGCCGCAGGTAACCGTGTAACCGACAAGTCCGTTGCCTACAAAATGCCTAAGGCGCTTGCCAACCGTCTTTGCCACATTGAGGTTGAGGGCTCCAGCCAATCCTGGATGAACTGGGCGGTAAAATCCGGCATTAACCAAAGGGTTATAGGCTTTTTGAACTTCCGTGCCGACTACCTAATGGGCTTTGATGCAACAAACGACGACCTTGCCTTTCCGACCCCACGTTCATGGGAAATGGTAAGCAATGTGCTTAACATAGCCGGTGGGGATTGCGAGAGTGTTTACCCAATTATAGCCGGCTGTATCGGCACAGGCGTGGCTATTGAGTTCAGGTCGTTTTGCAAGCTATATAATCATCTGCCCAAGATTTCCGATATTTTTGACGGCAAGAGCGTGCCAATGCCCAAGGATGTTGATATTATGTACGCCCTTATTTCCTCTATGGCGGTCTATGCAAGGGAGCACAAGACAGACCTTTACAGAATCGGCAACTCTATTCGCTTTGCTATGGGTATGCCTGCCGACTTCTCAACCGTTCTTCTTAAGAGCTATATGGCTATTGAGAAGGGCTACCGTGATACACTTATGAAGGTTCCGGAATTTTATAATTTTATCTCCAAGAAGGGGGCGCTACTCAATGGCAATGTCTAATGAGGAGCTGAAAAAGTATACCAAAAGGCTGCTTATGTCAAGGAGCAGGCTGCTTTGCAACCATTCCTTCTATGGACTTCTGTTGATGCATATGAGATATGCCATTGACGAGCTTTGCGACACTGCCTATACCGACGGCTACAAGATTGCCTTTAGCCCAAAATTTATGGACAACCTTAGCGATAGTGAGCTGGACTTCGTGCTTATGCACGAGATTTTACACGTGGCGCTTCTGCATTGCACACGTGGTATTGATTACGATAACGAGATATTCAATATTGCTTGCGATATTGTGGTAAACTCCAATATTCTAAAATCTAAGGATATGAAGCCTAGCGCCATTACCCTTAAAAAATACGGCGAGGCCATGCACAAGGCTCCCGACGGCAAGGAGGGCTACGAGTACGATGCGGAGCAGGTTTATGCCATGCTCATTAAGAAGCAAAGGCCGAAGCCCAAGGGCGGTGGCGGCAAAAGCCCCTCTGCAGACGGGCAGGACGACGGAAGCAGCAACGGCAAGGACGGACAGGGGGGCGGCTTTGCCCACGGCAGGGCAAGGCAGGAAAAGGGGGAGGCGCACTCCGGTGGAAGCTTTGACGACCATACCCATTGGGAGGTTACGGAGGACGACAACGAGCTTCGTGATGCATGGGTAAAGCGCCTTAATGATGCGGCAGAGGTTGTAACCATTCTTGAATCATCAAGCGATAGAGGTACCGTACCTGCTTGTGCGCAAAGACTGCTTGATAAGCTGAAAAAGCCACAGAACGACTGGCGCACAATTCTTAACGACTTTATACAGGAGGAAATTTGCGACTACTCCTTCTCTCCGCCTGATAGGCGCTTTGATGATACGCCCTTCTTTCTTCCCGACTTTAACGGCAAGGAGGAAAAGCCCACAAAGGTTCTGTTTATGATAGATACCTCCGGCTCCATCAGCAACCGACTTCTTGCTCTTGCCTTTTCGGAAATTTGCGGTGCGGTTGAGCAGTTTGACGGCAAGCTTGAGGGTCATATCGGCTTTTTCGATGCGGCTATCTATGAGCCTGTGCCCTTTTCAAGCGTTGATGACATTCTAAAGTCACGTCCAAGGGGTGGCGGCGGCACCGACTTTCAAATCATATTTGAATATGTAAGCAAGCATATGGAGGATGACCCGCCCTCCTCTATCATAATTCTGACCGACGGCTACGCCCCCTTTCCGCACGAAAGTCTTACCAATGATATTCCGGTTTTGTGGGTTATAAACAACGAAGAAGTAAACCCACCCTGGGGCAAGGTGGCTCGAATTTTGGACAAAGACTAAGCCTATGTGGTTTTGGTTTTTGTGCAGTATATAAAAAATTACATAAAATTACAAATTCTCGCCTAAACCTACTTGCACAAGAAAAAAAAGTGTGTTATACTTTTTTTATCAAATTAAGCATTTTGGAGGCTTTTTATGAACGAAAATATTCGTCCTGAATCAATGGCTAGAATTACCAATTTTACCTTGGCAAATGAATTTATAGATGAGCAGGTTAAGCTTGTGCGTCAGCAGGTTGGAGATAAGAAGGTGCTTCTTGCTCTCTCCGGCGGTGTTGACTCCTCTGTTGTTGCCGCTCTCCTTATTAAGGCTATCGGAAAGCAGCTTGTTTGCGTGCACGTAAACCATGGCCTTATGCGTAAGGGCGAAAGCGAAAACGTTATTGAGGTTTTTGAAAAGGGCCTTAGTGCTAATCTTGTTTATGTTGATGCAACCGATAGATTCCTTGATAAGCTTGCAGGGGTTGATGCTCCTGAGACAAAGCGTAAGATTATCGGCGGCGAATTTATCCGTGTGTTTGAGGAGGAGGCAAGAAAGCTTGACGACATTACCTTCCTTGCACAGGGCACAATCTACCCTGATATTCTGGAAAGCATTAAGCAGGCTGAGGGCAAAAAGGCTGTTAAGTCACACCATAATGTTGGCGGACTTCCGGAGGATTTACAGTTCCAGCTTGTTGAGCCTATTAAGCTCCTTTTCAAGGACGAGGTAAGAGTTGTTGGTGAGGCTCTTGGCTTACCACACGAGATGGTTTATCGTCAGCCATTCCCAGGACCGGGTCTTGGCGTTCGTTGCCTTGGCGCAATTACAAGAGACAGACTCCATGCACTTAGAGAGGCTGATGCAATCCTACGTGAAGAATTTGCACTAAACGGCCTTAGCGAGAAGGTATGGCAATATTTCGTTGTTATTCCTGATATCAAGAGCGTTGGCGTAAAGGACGACAGCCGTTATGAGGGCTGGCCTGCAATCATCCGTGCCGTTAACACAACCGATGCAATGAGCGCAACTATTGAGGAAATCCCATACGCTATTCTCCACAAAATCACCCAAAGAATCACATCCGAGGTTGAGGGCATTAACCGTGTTCTCTACGACCTTACTCCAAAGCCAACCGGCACTATTGAGTGGGAATAATTTTTGTGTTTCAGAACACACACAAATGTTCTTAGAGAACAATTTTGCGTATTCTTGCGAAAAATGAAAATATAGCCTTGTAGATACATTTTTACAAGGCTTTTTTAACATCAAAAGGAGGCTTAAATAAATTTGCAAATTTTTTTGTTTATTCCTGTTTTGTGTGATATAATTTAACAAAGACAAGCTTCAATCACGTTATAAATTAAAAAAGTAGGTAATATATATGGATTTTTCTAAGGTGACAAGCAAAAAATACGTGGAATATTTTTTAAGCGTTGATGAATCAAGTATAAATGATGAAATAATGGATGAATTTCTAAATAA
>JAFUJS010000027.1 GCA_017468115.1 Clostridia bacterium
GTAGAGATAGAAAACCCACAAAAGACAAACAGCCGCAAATTTGATGACCTAAAGGTGCTAACTAACCTAACCTCAAGAGCAACCTACAAGGGAATCTATGACGGCATAGACCTTGAATACATATTAGTTGGCAACAACATAAAGGAAAACATAATAGTTAACAAGGCACAAAAGAGCTACACATACAGCTTTGAAATAAAGCTGAATAAGCTTGTGGCAGAGTTAAGGGACGGTGCAGTAATCCTTTCCGACTATGATAGCGGGGAGCAGGTATACAAAATCCCTGCGCCGTATATGCTTGACGCAAATGGAGCATATAGCCAAGCAGTAGAATACACCCTGACACAACAGAGCAAGTGGAAATACACCCTTACCGTAACAGCCGACCCTGCTTGGATAAACGCAGAGGACAGAGCCTTTCCCGTTACCGCTGACCCTACAATGAATTTTGTAAATAGCACCACGAATTACGGTTCACAGGTGGTTGGGGAAAGTTTGGGAGTCAGCACGGAGAAAATGGCATATGTAAAGGCAAACACTCTTCCGGCACTGCCTAACGATGCATATGTTACAGCGGCAACACTGTCTCTTAAGCATTTAAGCGGACAGGCAGGCTATGTAGGAGCATATTTGAAAACGTCTGCTCATTTATATGAGACAGCAAGCTCTCCGGTAGATTATAACTATATAGTAGCAAACGAGGACGGCACATATGGCGCAGACGGCTGGTACAGCTGGAATATAGTTGATTTGGCACGTGCATGGTACAACGGAACAGCAAACAATGGTGTTGCGCTTAAGCTGATAGAGGGAGAAGAAAATATCATTTTCTCAACCGAAAGCCACCCGCTTATTACCATTTCATACCGTGATATGAAGGGTGTAGAATCTTACTGGTCATATCTTACACAAAACGCAGGTATGGCAGGAAGCGGAGCTGTAAATCTCGCCACAGGAGCGCTAACCTTCCAAATAGGCACATTAACCACAACAGACAGTATATTTAGCTTTACACCAACGCTTGTATACAATTCCGGCTTGGCATTGGAGGAATATAAAAACCCAAATGCCCAAACAGGCTATTGGTATTCCTATGCGGCAAACGGCTTCAAGCTGAATATAAATGAAACCATAATAAAGAAAGCATACACAAATGCGCAAGGCGAAAGCGACTATTATTACATATGGGCAGACGCTGACGGAACAGAGCATAGCTTTGTTAATAACAATGACGGAGTGTACTACGACGAGGACGGCTTGCAGCTTTCCTTGATTATAGACAGCGAAAGCAACATTTGTAAAATTATCGACACAGGTCACAACGAAAGAGAGTTTATTATTATTGCAGGAGCGCCGAGCAGTGTGGGCGAAAGCGTATGGTTTTTGAATAAGCTGAGAGATAAAAGCGGAAACGAATTAAGGTTTTACTTTGACGGTTCAAAAAAACCAAACGACATTAAATTTACACCAAGCGGCACAACACAAACCACAGTTATGATAAGTCCGCTATACAACTCCGGCGGAAAGCTGACACTTTTATGGTGTGAAAACCAAAAGGAAGGAATATTGCTCAGACATTCGGAAACTCCAACAGGCAGTATTTCTCCGAACAAAGGCTCCTATTTAAGAGAGGCTCTATACATTAAATGCGATTCAAGCATTACTTGGGCGACTGTAATAAACAGCTTTTTGCCAAACGCTGATACTCCAATGGAAGGAGTAGAGGTTTTGGCAAAAATGAGCTATGAATATGACGAAAACGGTTTGTTAAGGTACGCTTATGATACGAAAACAGGCTACGAAATTGCCTACCGCTATACAAACGGCAAGGTAACAGAGATTATAGAGTATGGCTATAACGAGGACGGCGCAGTAGAAGGACAAACCATGGGTATAAGCTACTATTCAGGCTATACAGAGGTAAGGGCGTCTGGCACAGATGATATTTATGGTAATGATGACGATATAATCGGCGTTTACACCTTTGACGATAGCGGCAGAGTGGTTTCAACCTATACCACAAATGTGGAAAGAACTCAAATATATGGTGCATCCAGCGGAGCCTACGTAAGCGACAACGAAAAGGCGAAGAACAGCATTAAGGAAGCTACGGAATACGGCATTACCTCGCCTAATTATATTTTGAATGGCAGCTTTGAGATGCTACCAAGTGCGACAGTATATTGGAACACGGCAGGCAGTACCTTTGTTGCCAGAAGGACAATGTATGAGCAGCTTGACAATTATAGGCTTGGCTTTAATCTGGCAGCGAGCACAAGCTCATCAATTTCTCAAGCTATACATTTGCCACAGGACGGAATTTTTACCCTTGCACTTGACATTCTTACAACAAAAATTGGGGATTATGAATTGATGCTGGAAATCAGCAACTCCTCTCGAAGCTTTGCAAAGGAAATGCCTATTAATTCGGCTGAGGGAATTTCTATTGAATACAGTGATACCATAGAATTTTATATTCCTCATGGCGGAGTTTATAATGTAAAAATATCTGTAAGCTCTGATGAGTTAATGGAAGCCGGAACATGTGTGTTTGTAGATAACATTATGCTTTCCAAGGGTACAGGCAAGGTGCCATACAACAGCGTAAGCTACGGAAACTTTGGTTATGGTGTAACATTACAAAGCGGAACGGAAGCTTTGCCGGTTTTGAATAACGGCTCCTTTTGGTACAATGAGCGTTTCGACGAAAATGGAGACGTGGAAAAAATTGATGTTTTGCTTGACAGTAATAACGGAATAACCATAAGCGACACGATGGATGGCTATTTTGCGAACGCTCTTAAGATTTACGGACAGGTTGACAAGACCGCTGTGGCACAGCAACAGATTTATTTTGAAACTCCTTTGACCGCAGAGGACAGATGGCACACATCTGTGGTAACTGTTTCAGGTTACGCCAAGGCAGTTGATAATATGAATAGTCAGCAAAGCGCCTTCAGATTGCTAGCCTACTATAAATATAAGGGCGAAGAAGCGGTGCACTATGTTGAAATTCCGTTCAACAAGGCGGTTGAAGGTTGGCAATACGCAAGTGGCACAGTTACCATAAGAGACGACAAGCTGATAGAATATTTTATCATAGGATGTGAATATTCAAACAATGTTGGCTATGCTTATTTTGATAACATTTGCGTAACACAGGATAGATACGAAACCTCTTTAAGCAACGAGTATAATGAGGATGGAAAGTTAATCTATGAGGAAAGAGGAAGCACCAAAACGTTCTACGAGTACAATAGCAATGGAGATTTAACCCACATAGTAACCGATAAGGGTAAAATGATCGAGTACGTGTACGGAAATTCCGAGAAGCCATGTCATATAACGGAAGAAAGAGTTTATGAATTTATCGCTGATGTGGATTCAAAAAATCTTGAAACTATTCTTGAGGGAGCGCTGGTAAACAAGCTAAGCAATGTGGTATATTATACCTATAATAGCTACGGCTTGGTTACAAGAACAGAGACGGTGGCACTAGGTAATAAAACTGAGGTTGACGACCAGTGCGAAAGGCTTATTGAGGAAACAGAGTATTATGTAGATAAAACAAGCAAAATATTTGGCGCTGTAAAAAGTCAAACAAACGGCTTTGGCGATACAACAAGGTATTTTTATGATACAAAGTATGGTTATTTGCTTGCAGAAATTTATCCCGACAACACCGGCTTGAAATACACCTATGATAGCCTTGGTGGGCTGTTAAGCGTTCAACCTGCGTTGTTTGTTCAAAGCTCCAACAGCTATACAGTAGTTGATGATGGCGCAGAGGTAAGCTATACCTATGACGATTCATTAAGGCTAAGCACAATAAATACGGGCGGTACAATCTATACCTTAGGCTATGATGCCTTTGGAAATAACAATTCAATAAAAATAGGAAACACCGAAATAGTAAGCCAAGAAATTAATGATGCAAACGGTAAGCTAAAAAGTGTAACGTATATAGATGGCACTACAGTTAGCTTTACATATGACCACGTAGAAAGACTGATAAAGACGGAGTATACAAAAAACGATAGTGTGTATGCATCATACGTCTATGAGTATTATTCAAATGGTAATTTGTATAAGGTAATTGACGAGCAAAGCAAGCTTGCAATCAGCTATGAATATGACCTTGCAGGCAACATAACAAGTGTATTCAGCTATAATACCGAAACCATGGAAAAAACAGACTCTTATGGCTACACCTATGACGACAAGGAAAGGCTGTATAGCTCTGCTTATTATACCGATTATGCACTTATACATAATAGCGATTTAACAACCAGCGCATATGTCAGCTACATAAGATATTATAACGATGACGATAGTTTACAAAAATATTCGGTAAATTTTGTTGACCATTTTGGAAACTATGTGTTAGAATATACTTATGATAGCTTTGACAGGCTTTCAACTAAAAAAACAACGCTGAAAAATTGTACTCCTTCAGAGGAAATAAATCAGCTTAGCAGTGGAATTGAAAACGTGGTACAGTATGTTTATAAGAACGAAGGTAATGTTACTTCGGCTCTTATAGAACAATACGTAAGAAAGATAAGGGTTGTTGTTGAAGGTAACTGCACAACGGAGCAGACACAGACTCTAAACTATGAGTATGACAGCATGGGAAATATAACAAGTGTAAGCCTTGGAGATTTCCTGCTTGTCTCCTACGTGTATGATTCCTTAGGTCAGCTTGTAAGGGAAAATAACAGGGAGCTTGATAAAACCCTTACATATAGCTACGATAATAATGGAAACCTTTTGTGTGTAAATACCTATGCTTATACAGTGGAAGCCCTTGGAGAGGTGCTTAGCACAGATACCTATACATATTCCACAGGCGACTGGAAGGACCAGCTTGTGTCCTTTAATGGTCAAGAGATAGAATATGATGCACTTGGCAATCCAACTACATATCTTGGCGCAACATTGACGTGGGAAAGCCTAAGGGAGCTTGCCTCTTATGTTGACAGCGAATATACCATAAGCTATGAATATGATATAAACGGAATAAGATCAAGTAAGACAGTAAACGGTGTAAAGCATACCTATACTACAGAGGGCACAATGATACTCTTTGAGGAATACGGCAGTATACTGTTAGCCTATTTCTATGATGAAGCAGGCTTGCCTGTCGGCTTTGCATACAGAAATAGTCAAGAGGCGGACACAAGTCTTGAACCATGGGAGCAATTTACATATTATCTCTTTGAAAAGAATTTGCAGGGAGACATAACTGCAATATATGATTCAAACGGAGAAAAGGTGGCTTCATATGTATACGACGCTTGGGGAAATCATACAGTAACCAATTACACAAGCGATAATGTTGGTAATATGAACCCCTTCCGCTATCGTGGCTACTATTATGATAGCGAAACAGGGCTATATTACCTCAACAGTCGCTATTACGACCCACAAACAAGACGCTTCATTAACGCGGATGATATCTCATATCTTGGAGCAAATGGCGACTTGCAATCCTATAACCTTTATGCTTATTGCTCGAATAATCCTGTGATGTTTGTTGACAATCAAGGTAACGCTTCTAATGTTAATCCATTTTTGACTGGTTTCCAAATTAGAGCGTCAGCGGGATGGCAATCATCGCCTAAATTAATACAAGCAGGCAACCTTTTTAGAGTAGGTTTCTCACAATATGTTACAAAAACGCAAGGGAGCACGGGTTCTAAATATATATTTGCTGGAGTTAGAGGAGATAATGCGTCTGTTTTAGGAGAAACATTATATTTTGGGGCAGGATTAAAATCAGATTCTTTGGGAGTAGAAATAGAATGGTATCCAACTGGAGGCGGGTCAGCGAAAATATTAATAGGACGACTAAGCTTTGGATTTGATGCTGATTTGGCTGGGTTATCATCATTTACTATTGGGGTGGACACGCAGATAAGTGAAGATGAAGTTTTAACTGAAGGATTTACAATAGGTTTTAATTCTGTTGTGGCTGTAGGTGTTGTTTTTGGGTTGATATACTATGGTATGACGGGAGATGCAAGTGTGGTGCAAACAGCGCTTTCATGGTAAAGGAGAAAAAATGAAAAACAGATTTTTATCGACAGTTTTGATTGTACTTACGGTATCTTCGATTCCTGTTTCGTTTTATATCTCTACTGTTATTGGAGAGTCAGATTTTTTTGGTTTGGCAGGGATAATCAAATATGCTTGGATCTCGTTCCTATTTATTCCTATAGGAATAGGGTCATTTGTTTTAGGGGTTCTTCAAAAAAAGCAAGGAAATCCGTACAGAGCCAATCAAATAGTGGCATTAATTTGTGTTCCAATTTTGCTTGTGATTGGCTTGTTTAGTTTTTTTCCGGCTACAACTTGGTACGATGATAGAGAGGTTGAAAAAATCGAAAGTCAGGCAGATCTTAATTTGCCAGACGAAATAAAAGTTGCTTCTATCGAAAATTATGGATATATTGAAACATATGTTAAAATACTCAATGAAACCGAGAAGCAAGTTTTTGGTAAAAGCATAGAGCAAAACGAAAAATGGACGAATAGCTTGGATGAAACGATAGAAGCACTTGTTCCTTATGATGTAAGAATAAAAATAAAAAATTTTGATTACTTCTTATTCTATAACGAGACAACAGAAGAATACAATGCGTGCCCAAACTACAAAATCGAAAGTAACTGTTTCCTTGTTTGTTACGATGCTTCTGACAATAAAATAGTTATATTAAGCGATTGGAAGATATACAAGTAGAGGATGCTGGGTGGAGACAGGGGACTGGAGACAGGGGACGGTGGTCTGTCTTACACAGTGTTTGATGCTTCAACCGATTGGTTCAACACAAGCTCAAGCTTTATAGGAAACATTAATCCGTTCCGTTATCGTGGCTATTACCAAGATGAGGAGACAGGCTTCTACTATCTCAATAGTCGTTACTACGACCCACA